>NZ_BAYD01000171.1 GCF_000685075.1 Paraburkholderia oxyphila NBRC 105797 | reverse complement strand
CGGCTTTGACCGGCCGGCGCGATCCGGCATGGGTTCGCGCGCTCCTCGCGCAGCCATGGGTCGCGCCGCTCGTGCGCCTGGCGCTGGTGTCCGCCTGGCTGATCGGCGGCGTCGACAAGGCGCTGCACTTCGATCAAGCGATCGCCGAGCAGGCGCGTTTCGGCCTGCATCCGCCCGCGCTCTGGGCGGCGCTGGCGGTCGTGGTCGAGATCGGCGGTTCGCTCTGCGTCGTGTTGCGCCGCTTCACGTGGATCGGCGCGGGCGGCCTCGGCGTGCTCACTGTCGTCGCGATGCTGGTCGCCAATGACTTCTGGAATCGAACCGGCGCCGCCCGCTTCATGGCGCTGAACAGCTTTTTCGAGCATCTGGGCTTGATCGCGGCACTCGTGCTCGCGACCATGCTCGGCGATGCTAACGGCGCGGCCGGCGACAGCCGCGCCTGATCGATCGAACAATACGAAATTGAATCAACAAGGGAAACCCGCTATGAAAGCCTTTCGCTCTGCGTTGCTCGCCGTGATGATCGCGAGCGGTCTCGTCGCCGCGCCCGCGGCGTTCGCGAAGCCGCCCGTGCCGGCGGTCGAGGCGCCTTACGTCGCCGTTGGCGCGCAGTACGATACGACGCACGTCTATGTCGCGCCGGAGGACTTCGACAAGTTCACCGATAGCTTCGTCGCGACGTTCGGCGGCAGCAAGTCGAAGGAGGGCGTCTTCCAGGTCACGCCGACGCCTAGCCAGACCATGTCGCAACTCGTGTTCACGCCCTCGGGCACGATCTCCGTGTTCGGCTTCAAGACGCCGATTCCCTATCCTTTCGGCGAGGAGCGCACGGGCTACCTCGTGACCGACATGGACGCGGCGGTGAAGTCGGCGCGCGCACTGGGCGCCGATGTGATCGTCGACACCTTCCGCGATCCGATCGGCCGCGACGCCATCATCTCGTGGCCGGGCGGCCTCAAGATGCAGCTCTACTGGCATACCCAGGCGCCGCACTACGACGCGCTGCAGACCATTCCCGAGAACCGTGTCTACGTCTCGCCGCAGAATCTGCACAAGCTCGTTCATGCCTTCGTGAAGTTCTCGCACGGCAAGGTGGTGTCCGACGTGGCCAACGCGCCCGGCGTCGAGATCGGCCGGCCGGGCGACACCTATCGCCGCGTCCGTATCGAATCGGGCTTCGGCAAGATGACCGTGCTCGTGACCGATGGCCATCTCCCCTGGCCGTTCGGGCGCGAAGTGACGGGCTACGAAGTCCCCGATCTCGCCGCGACGCTGCAGAAGGCGCAGGCCGCCGGTGTGAAGGTGCTCGTGCAGCCGTTCACGTCGGACGGGCGCGATGCCGCGATCGTCGCGTTCCCGGGTGGCTACATCGCCGAGATTCACGCCATCGCAGCGAAATGAACCGGAGGACACGCTCCTTGCCGCGATCGCCGGCTTCATCGATACGCTGAGCTTCGTCGCGTTGTTCGACCTGCGCGCCACGGCGCGCGAGCGCTTCATGAAGACGATGCCGGCCATTGCCGCACGCGCGCGCGCCGCGCCCGCCGCATGGGCAGGGCGCGCGCGGACAAGCACAAGCCGATAACGGCCATTGCAAGGGAATACACGGTGTCGATGACGATGCACGGGGGACGATTCGAAAAAGCGGCGCGCGTCACGGCCATCGCCGGACTGATGTGGACGACCGCCGACGCGGCGTGCGCGGATACGCTTGCGCAAAGCACAACGGGAGCGAGTGTCGTGGCGGATGCCGCGAATGGGGCCACGGCCACGAGCACGGCCACGAATTCAGCCGCCGCCACAGTAGCACCCGCGAGCGCCACCGCCGCGGCCAGCACCTGCAATGCCAGGCGCCCTGCCGTGATGTTCAACCGCTGGCAGGAAGACTGGTCGGTGCTCGCGAATCCGTGCGTGCCGCGCAAGCCGCTCGACAGTCTCAAGTACATCCCGCTCGGCGGCGATCCCTTGTCGTACCTGTCGCTCGGCGTGAACCTGCGCGAGCGCATGGAGACCAATAACGCGGCGCTGTTCGGCATCGGCTCCGCGCAGTCGGACACGTATCTGATCCAGCGCGTCGAGGTCCATGCCGATGCGCATCTCGCCGAGCACTGGCAGTTCTTCTTCCAGCTCGAGGATGCGCGCGCGTGGGGCAAGAACGCCGTCACGCCCGTGGACAAGAACCCGCTCGACATCGAGCAGGCATTCGTCACCTACACCAACTCGCTCGGCGGCGGCACCTTCAAGTTCCGCGTGGGCCGCCAGGAGATGGCCTTCGACTTGCAGCGTTTCGTCTCCGTGCGCGACGGCCCGAACGTGCGTCAGGCCTTCGATGCGCTCTGGGCCGACTACGAGTACCACAAGTGGCGTTTTATCGCCTACGCGACCCAGCCCGTGCAATACCGCGACGCGACCGTGTTCGACGACGTGTCGAACCGCGATTTCACGTTCAGCGGCGTGCGCTTCGAGCGCCAGTCGGTGGGGCCCGGCGACCTGTCCGGCTACTGGTCGCGCTACAACCGCAGCAATGGGCAATACCTCGACGCGCACGGCCCCGAGCGGCGCGACGTCTGGGACCTGCGCTACACGGGCACGCATGGGCGCTTCGATTGGGACCTCGAAGGCATGCTGCAGACGGGGACTGTCGGCAACAGCACGATAGGCGCGTGGGCATTTGGCTCGATCGCCGGCTACAAGCTCGACACGGCATGGTCGCCGCGCGTTGCCGTGCAGCTCGACGCGGCCTCGGGCGACCCGCATCCGAATGACGGCCGGGTCGAGACCTTCAATCCGCTGTTTCCGAACGGCTACTACTTCACGCTCGCGGGCTATACGGGCTATACGAACCTCATTCATATCAAGCCGTCCATCACGCTCAATCCGACCAGCAATCTCGCGCTGCTCGGCTCGCTCGGCTTCCAGTGGCGCGAGACGACCGGCGACGCCGTGTATCAGCAAGGCATGCAGGTCGTGCCGGGCACCGCGGGCAAGGGCAGTTTGTGGACCGGCATGTATGTGCAGCTGCGCGCCGACTGGACGATTGCGGCGAACCTGATCGGCTCGATCGAAGCCGTGCACTTCCAGGTGGGGAACTCGCTGCGCCAGGCGGGCGGGCACAATGCCGATTACGCCGGCGTCGAGCTCAAGTACGGGTGGTAGCAGAGCCGGTGCTGTGGTACCGGCGCAACCGCGCTGGCGTCTGGCCAAGGCCGCGCCGCCTTCGTCACGAGACGCTCAGTAGTACACCCACCGGCCATACTGTGGCGACCAGTACACCCAGCGAGCTGTCGGCTGTGGCTGATACCGTGCGTCCCATGGCGCGGGTGGCGCATAGTAGGCGGGCCGGGGTGGAGCGTACACCGGTTGTTGCGCATACACGGGCTGCTGCGCGTAATCGGACCGTTGTTGCGGATACGCCGGCTGCTGTGCGTAGTCGGACCGCTGTTGCGCATACGCCGGCTGCTGCTCGTAGTCGGACCGTTGTTGCGCATACACAGGCTGCTGCGCATAGTCGGGCCGTTGTTGCGCGTACCCCGGCGGCTGGGCATAGCCATACGGCTGGGGCGGCGGCCGCGACGCCACCGGCGGCGGCGCGTACGGGTCCTGTGGCTGGGCGTCTTGCAGATCCTGTGTCGAATACACCTGTGCGGCGCGGGGCGGCGGCGCGTCGTCGACGGCTTCGTCGTTCGCCATCGAATCCTGCGGCGCAACCTCCTCCTGCGTGGGCGGCAAGGCCTGCGCGTTGGCAGCAGTGGCGGGGACGGCTGCGTCCTGAGCGTCGGGTAGCGGCTTGACCGTGATCGGCAAGGTCACGACCTGCTGGACATCGCCTGCATCGCTATAGACATGCTTGATGTCGAGGATGGGCTGGGCGGAGGCCGGGCCGGCAGCCTGCTTCTTTGCGGCGGCTGGCGCACCCGCGGGCGCGTTGGCGGCAACCGTGGCGCTCGCCGCCGCCGTGTGCGCCATCTCCTCCTTGGCGGCCTGATAGCCACGGTCGTAGGCCGCTCGAACTTCCTGGTCCTGTGCCTCGGCGTCCTCTGCCGCACTATAGGCGTGAGACGCGGCCGAAAATCCACAGCCCACCGTGAGCAGTGCGATGGCCGTCGCGTGCCGTACGCTCGTGTCCATGGTGCTACCTCTATTCCCGTTCATTCATGCTGTGATCGTACACCGCAAGCCGTGACATTCAAGCGGCGGCATGGCAGATTAGTTTGCCGGCGAACGCAAGCAGGCTCCACGATAACGGCCAGGCGGCGTATCGGCTTTCGGCAGGGTTGGCGCCTGCGCCGTGGTCCGGGTTCACCCCACCACAAACGCTTCCGGATAAGTCGTCGCGCCCGCCGTTTCCCGCGCACATGCCTTCGCAATCGCGAGCACGTCATCCACCGCGCGATTGTCTTTCAGCAGATGCTGGTGGACAAGATAGAAGTTGAACCACTGGCTCGAATCGAACGCCCGCGCCACGAGGTCCGGCGCCGAGCACAGGTCGGCGGCCGTGAGCGCGTTCAACAGGCTCACGCCGTGAGTCAAGCGGATCACCTCGCCCAGCGAGCTCATGCTGACCCGCAGCTCGTAGCCGAGCCGCCGCCGCTCGCTAGAGTCGTCGTAGATCAGATGGTCGGACTGGATCGGCTTGATGTACTGCTGGTCCGCGAGGTCGTCGTACGTGAGCACTTTGCGGGCCGCGAGACGATTCTTGCGGGTCAAGAGCGCCACCATCTTCGCGCTGAAGACGGGCACGAAAATGAGGCCCGGCTCGTGGACCTGATACGAGACGATCGCGAGATCGAGCCGGCCGCCCTCGACGTCCGAAATCAGCCGGCCACTGGAGGCGACGTCGAGCGCCACGCCGGTGCCGGGGTGCGTCTGCGCGTACTGCTGCGCGAGCCGCGGACCAAACCGGTGGCAAAGACCCGGCGCGACGCCCATCCGCAGCGAGGCAACGCCATTGTCCTGCAGCAGCGAAATCTCTTCTTCAATGCGATTGAGCCGGTCGAGCAGCTGCACGGCTTCGTCGAGCATGTAGCGCCCCGCGGCCGAGATCTGCAGGCGCTGGTTCTCGCGCGCGAACAAGCGGATGCGCAGGCTGTCCTCCAGCCGCGCGAGCGCATGGCTGACCGCCGACTGCGTGAGCCCGAGCTGCGCCGCCGCCTGGCGTGTCGATCCCGCGGTCGCGATCGCGTGAAAGATCTCGATGTCGCGCAGGCTGAAGTCGGTTCGCATGTTTTCTCCGGCGATTCAAGTGATTAAAAAAGATCATATATTGACCAAAAAAATAATCAAAGCGAGACTTCTGGCCATGACATCAGCGCGCCAATGCCCGTCAATACGAGGTCTGGCGCCCGAAGCAGACCTATGAATCAAATCGGTCAATTCTAAAAAAGGAGGCCTCCGCCCGCGCCGTTTCATGGGGTACGCGAAGCGCGCAGGCGGTTCATTCAATGTTCGACTTTCATATCGTTTTCAAATACCTGCCCATGCTTTTCGAGGCGGCCGGCGTCACCGTGGAGCTGACCTTGCTGGCCACGGTGTTCGGTCTCGCCATCGGGCTGGCGGCGGCGCTCGGCAAGCTCTCGCGCCACCGCGTGATGCGCGACGCGATGAGCGCGTATATCTGGCTCATCCGCTCGACGCCGCTGCTCGTGCAGCTGTTCATCATCTACTTTGGCTTGCCGCAGTTCGGCATCGAGCTCTCGCCGTTCACCTCGGGCGTGATCGGCCTCGCGCTCAACGTGGGCGCCTACAACGCGGAGACGATCCGCGCGGGCATCCTCGCGATTCCGCACGGCCAGATCGAGGCGTCGCGCTCGCTAGGCTTCGGCGCGGCGCGCACGATGCGCCTCGTGGTGCTGCCGCAGGCGCTCAAGCTGATCGTCCCGCCGCTCGGCAACAACCTGATCATCCTGACCAAGGACACCTCGCTCGTGTCGACCATCACGCTCGCCGAGCTGTTCATGCGCACGCAGCAGCTGGTGGGCGCGACCTTCAAGCCATTCGAACTCTACTTTGCCTGCGCCATGATTTACGCGGTGTTGACGACTGTCACGAGCCTCGTGCTGCGCCAGATGGAGCAGCGCCTGATCCTGAAAGGAGGACGCTCATGAGCCGCGCCCAAGCGCAGATCGCCTTGCGCGACATTCACAAGACCTATGGGTCGCTCGAGGTGCTCAAGGGCATTTCGCTCGACGTGCACAAGGGCGAGGTGGTCGTGCTGATCGGCCCGAGCGGCTCGGGCAAGAGTACCTTGCTGCGCTGCGTGAACCAGCTCGAAACGCCCACGCGCGGCGAGGTGCAGGTGCTCGGCAGCCTCGTCAACGATGCGCGCCGCGGCCACCGTGCGCAGGAGCGCTACCTGAACGCGATGCGCATGAAGGTGGGCATGGTGTTTCAGCACTTCAACCTGTTTCCCCACCTCACGGTGCTCGAGAACCTCACGCTCGCGCCGGTCGAACTGCTGGGCCGGAGCGCAGCCGAGGCACGCGCCGAGGCGCGTGAGCTGCTCGGCATGGTGGGCGTGCTCGACAAGCAGGATGTCTACCCCGGCAACCTCTCCGGCGGCCAGAAGCAGCGCGTGGCGATTGCGCGCGCGCTCGCGCTCAAGCCCGAGGCGATGTTGTTCGACGAGCCAACTTCGGCGCTCGATCCGGAGATGGTGGGGGGCGTGCTCGCCGTCATGGAGCGGCTCGCGAAGGCGGGCATGACCATGATGGTCGTCACGCACGAGATGCGCTTCGCCGAGCGCGTCGCGGACCGCGTCGTCTTCATGGCGGACGGCCGCGTGATCGAGGAGGGGAGTCCGGCGGAGATCTTCTATCAGCCGTCGCACGAGCGCACGCAGACTTTTCTCGCCGATATTCGCTAGTTACAGCTCACCAGCAACAGGCATTACCGAAAGGACGTCAATGAACGACTATCTCTTCTACCAGTCCGCCGTGCAACTGCCGACCGTCGCGCGGGCAGAGGGCATCTACGCGTGGGATACGGACGGCAAGCGCTATATCGACGCGTGCTCGGGCGCGATCGTCGCCCAGCTCGGGCATGGCCATCCGGCGATACGCGAAGCGATGATGGCGCAACTGGACGAGGTCGCGTTTGCGTATCGCACGCAGTTCGAGAACCGGCCCGCACTGGAGCTGGCCAGCAAGCTCGTGGAACTCGCGGGTGGCCGCTACGACCGCGTGTTCTTTTCGAGCGGCGGCTCGGAGACCGTCGAATCGGCGCTCAAGCTCGTGCGCCAGTACTGGGTCTGCAAGGGCGAGCCGCAGCGCAGCGTGTTCATTGCGCGCAAGCCCTCGTATCACGGCTCGACCATGGGCGCGCTCGCGATGACGAGCTATACGCCGCTCACGCAGCCGTTCCAGCCGATGTTCCAGCTCTATCCGAAGATCTCGTCGCCCACGCAGTATCGCGTGCCGCACGGCAAGAGCGCGGAGCAGCATGCGCTCGACTGCGCCGATGAGCTCGATGCGGCGATTCGCGAAGTCGGTCCGCAGAACGTGGCGGCGTTCATCGCCGAGCCGATCGGCGGCGCGAGCACGGGGGCCGAAGTCCCGCACGACGCGTACTTCGCGCGCATCCGCGAAATCTGCTCGCGGCACGGCGTGCTGCTGATCCTCGACGAAGTGATGACGGGGGTGGGCCGCACGGGGCGCTGGTTCGGCTTCCAGCACTGGAACGTGGAGGCCGACGTGCTGTGCCTCGCGAAGGGCCTGGGCGCGGGCTACTACCCCGTGTCCGCGCTCGTGACGCGCGCGGAGCTGACCGATCCGATCCTCGCCTCGGGCGGCTTTCAGCATGGCTATACCTATGCGGGCAATCCGCTCGCGAGCGCCACGGCGCTGGCCGTGATCGACGTGATCGAGCGCGAGCGGCTTGTAGAGAACGCGGCCGCGAACGGCGAGTACCTGTTGGGCCTGCTCAGGCAACTGGCCGCGCGGCACGAATGCATCGGCGACGTGCGCGGCCGCGGCTTTCTGCTGGCGATCGAATACGTGGCCGACCGGACGACGAAGACGCCGTTTGCGCCTGAGCTGAAGTTCGGCGAGCGCGTCACGCGCGTGGCGCGCGAGCATGGCGTGATCGTCTACCCGCGCAAGTCGCTGATGGGCGAGACCGGCGACCATACGCTCATCGCCCCGCCGCTCATCACGACGCGCGCGCAATGCGACGAGATCGCCGAACGCCTCGACACGACCTTCCGTGCGCTCGAACGTTGAGGATTGCCGATGAACAAGCTGATGCAACTGGCCGAGGCGATCGCGCCGATTCCCGATGGCGCGTCGATCATGGTGGGCGGCTTCGGCTCGCCCGGCACGCCGTTCACGCTGCTCGCCGAGTTGAAGCGCCAGGGCAAGCGCGATCTCACGATCATCAAGAACGACGCGAATCAGGACGGCTACGGCGTCTCGCGCCTGATCGAGGCGGGCGTCGTGAGCCGCCTGCTCACGACACATCTCGGCCTGAGCGGCGCCGCGCGGCGCGCGCATCTGGCCGGCACGCTGAAGGTGGAGTTCTTCTCGCAGGGCCTCTTTGCCGAGCGGATCCGTTGCGCGGGCGTCGGCTTGCCCGGCGTCGTGAGCGACATCGAGCTGCCCGAGGAACTGGGCGCCTCGCGCGAGCCGGTGTCCATCGCGGGACGCACGCTTTTTTTCGAGCCCGCGCTGCATGCGGACTTTGCCCTGCTCTACGCAGACGAGGCCGACGCGTTCGGCAACCTCAGCTATCGCGGCACCGCGCGCAACTTCTCGCCCCTGATGGCGATGGCGGCCGAGCGCGTGCTCGTGGAAACGCGCAAGGTGAGCGCAACTGCGCTCGCGCCCGACTGCGTGCATACGTCGGGCGTACACGTGCACGGCCTGATCGAGATCCATGGAGACTCCGATGAGTACCAGCCCATCCTCCCCGCCGCGCGTTGATCCGCGCCGCGTGATCGCGCAGCGCGCCGCGCGCGAAGTCGCGCGTGGCCAGGTCATCAACCTCGGCATTGGTTTGCCCACGCTGATTCCGGCCTATCTCGACGACCCGGCTTCCGCGTGGGTGCATTCGGAAAACGGCATTGTCGGTGCCGGGGCGCTGGCGCGGCCCCAGGATCTGGACAGCCAGCTGATTGATGCGGGCGGCGGCTATGTGTCGGTGATGCCGGGCGGCGCGATCGTCGATAGCGCGACCTCGTTCGGCATGATCCGGCGCGGGCTGATCGACATTACGTTCCTTGGCGCGCTGCAGGTGTCGGCGCACGGCGACCTCGCGAACTGGCTCGTGCCCGGCAGTCTCGTGGCGGGCATCGGCGGCGGCGCGGAGCTCGCGCAGAAGGCGCGCCGCGTGATCGTGACGATGCCGCACGTCGACAAGCACGGCCGCCCCAAGATCGTGACGCGCTGCACGCTGCCGCTGACGGCACGCGGGCGGGTCGCGACCATCATCACCGAGCATGCGGTGTTCGCGTGCGGCGAGGGCGGGCTCAGGCTCGTCGAGCGGCTCGGCGCGCTCAGCGTCGCGCAAATACGCGAGATCACGGAAGCGGAATTCAGCGTGGAAGAGGGGGCAGCATGACAGCAGGGCAAGGCAATGCGTGGATCGCGGGCTATGCGCGCACGCCGATCGGGCGGGCGTTTCGGGGCGCGTTCAACGACACCACGGCGCCCACGCTCGCGTCCTTTTCGCTGCAGGCCGTGGTGGTGCGCAGCGGCCTCGATCCCGAGCGCATCGATGACGTGATCCTCGGCTGCGCGTTGCCCGAGGGCACGCAGTACTACAACATCGGCCGGCTCGCCGCGTTGACGGCGGCCCTGCCGCTCACCACGCCGGGCATGACGGTCGACCGGCAATGCTCGTCGGGCCTCATGTCGATCGTGCTTGCTTCGGCGCGCGTGGCGGGCGGCGAGGCCGACGCGATCCTCGCGGGCGGCGTGGAGTCGATCAGCCTCGTGCAGAACGCGCATATGAACCGGTATCGGCAACACGATGCGCGGCTGCTCGAGATCGAGGCCGATGCGTACATGCCGATGGTCGAGACCGCGGACGTGGTGGCTTCGCGCTATGGCGTCTCGCGCGAGGCACAGGACGCGTATGCGGCGCTCAGTCAGCAGCGGGCAGCGCGCGCGGCCGCGGCCGGGCTCCTGAACGACGAGATCGTCGCCGTGGAGGTGCGCAAGATCGAGCATGACAAGGCGAGCGGCACTGGCGTATCCCGCGCGCTGCGCGTGGCGGCGGACGAATGCGGCCGGCCCGCGACGACGATCGATGCGCTTGCGCAACTGGGCCCGGTGCGCGAAGGCGGCTCCGCGACGGCGGGCAACGCCTGCGCGCTCGCGGACGGCTCGGCGGCCTGCGCGGTGGTCTCCGACGCGATGCTCGATACGCTGGCGGCGCCGCCGCTCGGGCGGCTGATCGCGTGCACGGTGGCCGGGTGCCGCCCCGACGAGATGGGCGTCGGCCCCGTGCCGGCCGTGCGCAAGCTGCTCGCGCGCACGGGCCTCTCGATCGCCGACATTGGCCTTTGGGAGCTCAACGAGGCGTTCGCCTCGCAGGTGGTCTATTGCATCGACACGCTCGGGCTCGATCGCGAGGCGGTCAACGTCAACGGCGGCAGCATCGCGCTCGGTCACCCGTACGGCATGACCGGCACGCGCATGGTCGGCCATGCGCTGCTCGAAGGCGCACGGCGCGGCGTGCGGCACGTGGTGGTGACGATGTGCATCGGCGGCGGACAGGGGGCCGCCGCGCTCTTCGAGGTGGCGCGCCGCTAGCGGGCGGTGCGGCCGGATTCTTTGCCGGCGTCAACTCACTCAATACTCATTCAATCTATACCGGAGACGAAAGATGACTTTCTTCAAGCGATTCGCGATGGCCGTTTGCGCGGCGATCGTTGGCGTAACGAGCGTCGCGGCCCACGCCGACGATCTCGACAAGGTCAAGCAGACGGGCACGCTCACGTTTGCCTTGACGGGCAAGTACCCGCCGTTCAGCTTCATCGACGAATCCGGCAAGCTGCAGGGCTTCGATGTCGAAATGGGCGGCGAGATCGCGAAGAAGCTGGGCGCGAAGCCGGTACCGGTGTTGACGGCATGGGACGGCATCATCGGCGGTCTGCTGGCCGGCAAGTACGATGCGATCATCGGCAGCATGGCCATTACCGATGAGCGCCTGAAGGCGGTCGATTTCACGCAGCCGTACTACCGTTCGGGCGCGCAACTGTTCGTGCGCAAGAACAGCACGGTGCAGGGCATCGACCAGCTCAACGGCAAGGTCGTTGGCGTGACGCTCGGCGAGACCTATGAAGCGTGGCTGCGCAAGAACCGGCCCGGCGTGCAGATCAAGACCTACAAGGGCCTGCCCGATATCCTGATCGATCTCGCGAACGGACGCATCGACGGATTCGTGACCGACAAGATCGCCGGCATTCTGACGATCCGCGAGAAGCAGATCGACGCGAAGCCCGTCGGGCCGCTGCTGTATCCCGAGAAGATCGGCATCGCGGTGCGCAAGGGTAGCCCGAAGCTGCTCGAAGCGATCAACGCGGCGCTCGCCGACATTGCAAGCGACGGCGAGTATGGTTCGATCAGCAAGAAGTGGCTCGGCGAAGACGTGCGTTGATCGATGGAGTCAGTTGAAGCGAGCCTGGGCGGCGCCGGAATCGGCGCCGCCCAGCAGCGTGATGGCTGCGTCAATGACTCAACGACGTCACCTCGCTTGAAATCTCATGAATGACATGCGGCCGCGCCGCATGCTTGATCAAGAGCGCGACGCACGCCAGTCCTCCCGCCACCGCGATCACGGTGAAGATTTGGGCGAACGTGAAATGCCTGCGTACGAGCTCGGCGACAAGAAACGAACCCGCGATGCCGCCAAACCGGCCCACGCCAAGCATCCATGCCACGCCGGAGCCGCGTCCCTCGGTTGGGTAGAACGTAGCGGCGAGCGCATTCATCGACGATTGCGCGGTATTCGCGAGCACGCCGGATATCAGCACGATGGGGACGAGCAACCCGACTTTGCCCTCCGTTTGCCCAATAAAAAACAGGCTGATGGCGGCCAGCGCATAGCAGCACGCGATGACGAGATTCGCGTTGAACCGGTCCATGAGCGCGCCGCACAGCACCGCGCCGATACCGCCCAGCGGGAACAGCGCGGAGATCAGCGCCGCCCGGCTCGCACTGAGCCCCGCGTCCTTGAGGAGCACGGGCATCCAGTTGATGGACGCATAGCAGATCACGAGGCCCATGAACGCCGCGAGCCACAGCATGAGCGTGCCGACGAGGTAGCTGCGCGACATGACAAGGCCAAGCCCGCTCTGGTCGGTCTGCCGCGCGCCTTCGACGAGCGCGAAACCGCGCGCGTTGCTTGCGTCGTGCGAAATGCGCAGCAGAACCGCACGAATTTGCTCAGCCGGTCTGCCCTTCTTGACGAGAAAGCGCACCGACTCCGGCAGCCTGAAAAACAGCAACGCACCGTGAAGGACCGGCATCACGCCGCCGAGCAGAAGGACGGCGCGCCAGCCCGCGTGCGGAATCAGCCACGCCGCAATGAGTCCGCCCAGCGCGGCGCCAAGCGGAAATCCACAGCACATCAGGCTGGTGACGGTTGCCCGGCGCGAGGTCGGGCAGAACTCGTCGATCATCGTCACCGCATTGGCCATGGCCGCGCCGAGTCCCACACCCGTGACGAAGCGCAGCAAGCTCAGTTGCCCGATGCCCGATGAGAACGCCGACACCGTACAGGCCGCACCGATGACGAAGACCGAGCCCACCACGAGGGGCCGCCTTCCGATGCGGTCCGACAACGGGCCGAACAGGAACGCGCCAAACGCAATGCCGAACAGCGCGGCGCTCAGGACCGGCGCGAGGGCGGGCTTGGCCAGATGCCATTCGGTCAGCAGCGACGGCGCGATATAGCCAATTGCCGCGGTGTCGAAGCCATCGAGCAGCACGATCACGAAGCACATGAAGAAAACCAGCTGCTGGAACCGTCCGAACGGGTGCGCATTGATGAATGCCTGGACATCGGCAACGGGGTGATCTTGCATCGGTCGTCTCCTGCCATGGGTGAAGAGGCACATCACGGAGGGGCATCTACCCCTTGCGAACCTCTCGGGGAATCTCCTGGCATCCATGCCATATTTATTCGATATAGCATGAATTGATGACGTATGATTGGCGATAAAATCATGTAAGTCAAGCGCGTTGTACCGATGCGATGGACCGGATCATCACCAGGGAGACGCTTCACCATGACGTTTGCACAAACACCTGCCGCAGCACGCGAGTTCGTTTCAAAGGTTTATGCAGCGATTGATTCGATGGACGAACAGGGATTCGCGCGCTGCTTGACGGAGAACTGCACCTTCGTCTACGCGAATAGCGAGCCGGTCGTCGGCCGCGCCCACGCGGCTGCGGCTTCGCAGAGCTTCCTGAATCTGCTCGGCGGCATCGAGCATCACATCCTCAACGTCTGGGCGATCGAGGATGGCGTGGTTTCGCAACTGCGCGTGACCTACACACGCAAGGATGGATCGACGCTGACGATTCCGGCCGTGACGATCTGGAAGCTGCGGGACGGGTTGATCGACGAATGCCATATCTATGTCGATATCTCTCCGTTGTTCGCGCGTTGACCTTAGA
>NZ_BAYD01000172.1 GCF_000685075.1 Paraburkholderia oxyphila NBRC 105797 | reverse complement strand
CCGCGAAAACAAGTTAAGGCCAACGCCCCAAACGACCACAAAAAAAAGCAAAAAATCACGACGTTTTCCCGCGTGCCCGACGAAGACACGGCGAAAGCCGTCAAGATTCGCGACGCACAGCTTGCCCCGCAGTGGGCACTCCGGAAGTGGCCCCCTCACTCGGGAAACGCCTTCCTATGCACGCTACCCCCGTAGCCATTGACAACATTGTCAACAGCAAACGGCGAGGCCTCATCGGCCTCGAGAATGACAGCCGCAGTGCCCGGCGTAAGCTTCGCCGAGACGCCCTTAACGAACTCGCTATCGAGCAACGTATGCAGCGCATGCCCAGCGAGCCCCGCGCTCGCGCCCGCGGTAAAGCCCAAAATAGATCCAACCGGCCCACCAAGCATGCCAATCAAGCTCCCCGAGAGCGCCCCAATCACCGTGCCCCAGTATGACCGCGTTTGCCGATCGAGGATCGTCAGCGCTCCTGAATCATCCTTGCCCACAACGGCACCACTATGGATCGTGAAGCCCTGATCCTTCTCCGCAAAGTCCTTGAAATCTTGACATGCCTTCTCGGCAGTACCTAATGTATTGAAGACGGCGACAATCAGCGTGTTTGCCATGATGGACCCATCCGTGAGCTTCACCTCATTCACGGTAATACTAGTCAATCGAACCCGTCGCCGTGATGCAATTTTTTCCGATTCAAAGTATCGGCTCAAAGGCGAACATTTCCGCATCTCAGGTGCTAGCATGCGATAAACGGGGTTCGTTCTCCCGTGAGTCAATCGTAGGATTAAGCATTCCGTAAGGCATTCTGGAAGACGAATCAAGGATCGCAAGGATCGAACAGGCCGCGCGATTCCTTGAACGCGTGCACGCGAACGTAACCAAGGTGAGGCAGAAGATGCGAGAACTCGGTGCCGTCGATGCGTGGGAACATACGCTCAGCCTGCTAGGTGGGGGATCAGCCTCGCGCGGCAAGCGAATCGACGATTCGTGCAGTCAATCCAGTCATACCCCGACGAGCCTGAAGCAGGATGCGGTGCAGCCCACGCCGGCCCTGCGCGCCCATCTGGCCGTCGTGGAAACGTGCTCCGATAACCTGGTGTCGGTCTCATGGAGCGATTCCACCAGCGGGCGTTACTCCGAGCAGCCCTGGCGGCTGTGCATCGCCAGAAAGGGCGGCGTGTGCGCGTTGACAGGCGCCAGCATCCGGCGCGGCGACCGCGTGTACCGGCCGCTTTCCAGAAAGCTCATGTCGGCAAACGCGGGCTGGGTCGTGCTGGCCTCGGCGTTGAACTCCGTTACACCGATGTGAAAGCCCGAAAAAAATCCCCAAAGGGGCACTTTGGGGATAACGAGGGCCTACATTTGTGGACGTCGAACTAACCGGACGCTTGCGGTGCAACCGCGCAGCAAGCGCCGCCGCGACGTACCGGCAGGCATCTTACCCACTGGCCCCGTGGGGCGAAAGGCGTGGCGTCCAATAGCTAATATCGGCTGATTTATCGGCTGATTTCGAAAGCGCAAGATTCCTGTATTGCAGATTTGCAGATGCTTTGAGTGCAGTTTCGCGAAGTGTGGTGACCCGACCCTAACCTCCGTCGAGAAAAAAATGGACTCATCCAATTTCCTTGCATCGCTGCAGACTTCGCTTGGGGGATACTTGCCGCGGGTGGCGGCGGCCATCGGCATTCTGATCGTCGGCTGGATCGTGGCGTCGCTCGCGCGCGCCGGTGTGCGCAGACTCCTTTCCGCCTTGAAGGTCGACGAGCGGATCGCGGAAAACGCCGGCCAGGGCGCGTTCGTCGAGCAGCTCATCGCGAGCGGCTTGTTCTGGCTCATCCTGCTCGTCACGGCAGTCGGCATATTCAATGTGCTCGATCTGACCGACGTCTCGAGCCCGTTCTCGCAATTGCTCGGTCAAATCGTGGGCTACCTGCCCAACCTCATTGCGGGTGCGGGGCTGACGCTCATTGCATGGCTGATTGCGCTGGTCCTGCGCAGCGTCGTGGCGCGTGCGCTAAAGGGCATGAAGCTCGACGACTGTCTCGCGTCGAGTGCGGGCATGAAGCCTGCGAGCAGCTATTTGAGCGATCTGCTGTTCTGGCTGGTCATCTTGCTGTTCCTGCCGGCCATCTTGTCCGCGTTCGCGCTTTCGGGCCTGCTCGCGCCCGTGCAGGCCATGATCGACAAGCTGCTGGCGATCGTGCCGAACCTGTTCGCGGCCGCTGTGATCGGTTTCGTGGGCTGGATCGTCGCGCGGGTGCTGCGCGGTATCGTCACCAATCTGCTCGCCGCGGCCGGTGCGGACCGCCTGCCGAAAGAGGTCGGCAGCCCAACCGCGGTCAAGCTCTCGAAGCTCGTCGGCACACTGGTCTATCTCTTCGTGTTCGTGCCCACCTTGATTGCCGCGCTCGATGCGCTGCACATCGACGCGATCTCGCGGCCGGCGACCGACATGCTGGGCCAGTTCCTCGATGCGGTGCCCAATATCGTCGCCGCCATCATCATCTTGCTCATTACCTACTACGTGGCCCGGTTCGTGGGCTCGCTCATCCGCAGCTTGCTGGTGTCGGCCGGCGCGGACGGCTTGCCCGGCATCCTCGGTGTGGGCAGCGTATTCACCGGCATGTTGCTGCCTTCAGCGCTCGCCGCGCGGCTCATCGTGTTCTTCGCGATGCTGTTTGCCGTGGTGGAGGCGGCCAACCGGCTCGGCTTCACCCAGGTGCGCGACGTGGTCACCCTGTTCATCGAATTCGGCGGCCACGTGCTGGTGGGCGCCGTGATCCTCGTGATCGGGTATTGGCTCGCGGATCTCGCGCGGCGCGTCATTCAACAGGCCGAAAGCAACCATAGCGTGCTGTTTGCGCGAATCGCCCAATTCGCCATTCTGGGCCTCGTATTCGCCATGGGGCTGCGTGCGATGGGCATTGCCAATGAAATCGTGCAACTGGCCTTCGGACTGGTGCTGGGCGCCATCGCCGTGGCGGTTGCGCTCGCGTTCGGCCTCGGTGGCCGCGAGGCAGCCGGGAAGTTGCTCACCCGGTGGTTGAACGACAAGAACGCCGGGCAGTGACGCTTGCGCGGCCGCACGCGCAAGCGCAGTAAGCGCAGCGGCGAGTCTTCACGATCGCCGCATATCGCGCGCTTCGAAGGAGGGCGGCTCCCCTTGCGCGGAGTCCTCGGGGCCCAGCGTGCCCAGCAACTCAGGCACGCATTTCTTCAGGATGTTGACGACCATTCGCACGCGCGCGGGCACGGGCCGCTGGGCGCGCGTCAGCACGTGCAACTCTTGCGCCGGCACGCGGTACTGCGTCAGCAGTTCGACCAGTCGTCCACTGGCGAGCGCGTCGGCGCACGCGAACGACTCCACCACGCCAATCCCCAGGCCCTCGACTATCATCCGGTACATGGCTTTCCAGTGATTGGTGGTAATGGCGCTACGAATGGCGACGCTTTCCTGGGTGCTCGAGGCATCCACGAGCGGCAACTGATCCGAGCCAAACATGCCTTTGAGGCGGATGAACGGATGCTTGATCAGATCCGCGGGATCGGCAATCGGTTCGTGCCGCGCGAGATAGTCAGGCGAGGCCACGAGCACCCGTTCCACCTGGCCCAGCCGGAACGCGAAGAACGCGCCTTCGCCCACTTGCCCCTGACGAAACGAAATGTCGATGCCCTCGGTCACGAGATCGACGATCTTGTCGCTCAGCGCGAGGTCGATGTTCAGCTGCGGATACGCTTCGCGCACGAACCCCAGCGCCTCCGGCAAGATCACTTCGCCAAAGCAATGCGGCGCGCCAATGCGAATCGCGCCCTTGAGTATGTGGCCATCGCTCGAGACTTCCGCAATGGCCTGTTCGGCAGCCGCAAGAATCTTCTTGCTGCGTTCGTAGAAAATTTCGCCCTCGGGCGTGCACTTGAACGTACGCGCATTGCGAAGCAGGAGGCGGCATCCGAGGTAGGTTTCCAGACGCTCGATGCGCTCGCTCGCGGCCGGTTGGCCGATATTCAAATCCCGCGCCGCGCTGGAGATGCTGCCTCGTTCGACGGCACGGACATAAATACGCATCGCTTCCAGAAGATTCACGGTTGCGCTCCCGAAATCGCGGTGTTGTCCAGGCTTCCCGTCAATCCGTAAGGCGTGGTCCGGCTATCGGGGCGTGCAATCGATGCGTGTGGGAAAAAATAAAGTGAGTGAACCATTCACAAAAAATACAGAGGGGGAGTGCCGGAAGCGTCGTGTCGTGCACGCTCAAGTGAGTTGATACGGGCGTATGGGCTTGACCGGCTCGGGCACCGGGCACCCGCACAGCTCGAGCACGGTGCGTTCGATATTGCGCGACATGGCGTCGAGCGCCAGTGCGTTCGGCGCGGTGCTGAACGGGTCGGCCACTTCGCTGGCGATGGCTTCGAGGGCGATCAGCGTATAGGAGATGAACACGCACAGCAGGGGCGTGAAGAACTCCGTGGAATCGACGAGCCCGAACGGCAGCAACACGCAATAGGCGTAGACGGTACGGTGCAGCAGCACGTTGTAGGCAAACGGAATGGGCGTGGAGGCAATGCGCTCGCAGCCGCCGACGATCTTGCCCAGTTCGTTGATCTGCTCATCGAACATCCAGAGCTTCGTATCGGACGTATGGCAGCGCTGCTGCGGGCTGGCCAGCTCGCCGCGGATCTCGTTGAGAATCGCAATGGGCTTGTAGACCTGGTCGCGCATCCGTTCCGCCTGCTTGCTTCCGAGCAGGCGCACGAAGTCCGCCGTGGGGTCGGTGCCGCGCAGTTCATGCTTGAGCGCGTAGACGAATCCAATCAGTTGCTGCGCGATACGCAAGGTATCGCTGCGCTCCGGCGTATAGCAGAGCATTTGCGAAGTGAGAGCGCGCGCGGCGTTCAGCAGGCCGCCCCACAAATGGCGCGCCTCGTTGAATCGCTCGTAGCTGGCGTTGTTGCGAAACGCGAGGAAGATCGCGAGCGCCACGCCGAATAGCGTGAAGGGGGCCGTGTTCAGCGGGATCTTCTCGCCAAATACGCGTCCGTGCGTAAAGACGGCGAGGCTGCTCACGACCGCCATGAAGATCAGTTGCGGGATGATCGACTGCAGCACCGAGCCGTTCCATATGAACAGCAGCCGGAACCAGTTCTCCCTTGGCCTCACGATCATGATGTGCTCTTTGCATGTATCGAATGGCGGCAGTGCCGCCCGGGCACTTCATTCAGTGCCCGTGATGGAGTGAAGAGGCGATGGGAATGGCGCGCCCTGCGGCGCGCCACGGGTCTCGCGGTATCAGTGGTAGCCCGCGTCTCCTTCCCGGACCTTGCCGCGGAACACGCGGTACTGCATCGCGTTGTAGACGAGAATGATCGGCAGCACGATAACCGTGCCCACGAGCGCGAAGAGCTGGCTCGAATGGCTCGACGAGGCCTGCCAGATCGTGAGCGACGGCGGGATGATGTACGGCCAGATGCTGATGATGAGCCCGGTGTAGCCGAGAAAGCAGATCGCCAGCGTCAGCAGGAAGGGCATGGCTTCGTGCTGGAGCCGCACCGAGCGGAAGATGCTCACGACGCACACGAGCACGAGAACGGGCACGGGCAGGAACCAGCCGAGATTGCCGCTCGCGAACCAGCGGGCTTCGACCGACGGCAAGCCCAGCACCGTCCACAGGCTCACTACCACAATGGCGCCCAGCAGGACGGCGGTGAGCGGACGCATCAACTGGCGCATCTTGCGCTGCAATTCGCCGTCGGTCTTGAGAATGAGCCAGCCGCAGCCGAGCGCCGCATAGGTGATCAGGACACCGAATCCGCAGAACACGCTGAATGGCGAGAACCAGTCGAACGGGTCGCCCGCGAACTTGTCGTCGACGATCTTGATGCCTTGCAGCAGCGAGCCCAGCACGATGCCCTGGCACATGGCCGCGAGCGCCGATCCGCCGATGAACGCGAGGTCCCAGGCGTGCTGCGTGCGGGTGGCCTTCGCGCGCAGCTCGAACGCGGCGCCGCGGAAGATCAGGCCCACGACCATGAGCATGAGCGGCATGTAGTTGGCCGGCAGCAGCGTTGAATAGACCACCGGAAACGCGCCATAGAGTCCCGCGCCGCCCAGCACGAGAAAGGTCTCGTTGCCGTCCCAGACCGGCGCGACGGTGTTGAGCATCACTTCGCGCTCGCCTTTGCCTTCGAAGAACGGAAACAGCAGGCCAATGCCGAGATCGAAGCCGTCGAGCATCACATAGATGAAGACGCCGAGTCCGATGATGGCGGCCCAGATAACAGGAAGGTCGATTTGCATGGCGTCACTCTCCTACCACGGCGTCCAGCGCACGGTTATGCAATCCAGGATACTTCAGCGATTCGCGGCTTTCGATGCCTTCCGCAGGTCCTTTGCTCATCATCTTCAACATGTAGTACACGCCCGTGCCGAACACGAGGAAGTACACGATCACGAGGATCAGCAGCGAAACGCCGGCCTGCTGCGCGCCAATTGGCGACATCGAATCCGCGGTGCGCATGACGCCGTACACGGTCCAGGGCTGGCGTCCCACCTCGGTCGTGATCCAGCCGGCCAGCAGCGCGAGGATGCCGGACGGACCCATGCAGAAAATGAACCACTGGTACCAGCGCGTTTCATAGAGGCGCCCGCGCATGCGCAGCAACAGTCCAAGCAGCGCGGCCAGCAACATCAGCATGCCGAGTCCGGCCATGATGCGGAAGGTCCAGAACACGATGGGCGAATACGGGCGGTCCTGCGGCGGAAATTCCTTCAGGCCGCGTATCTCGCCGTCCCAGCTATGCGTGAGAATCAGGCTGCCCAGATGCGGAATCTGGATCGCGTAGCGCGTGACTTCCGCGTTCATGTCGGGCAGGCCGACGAGATTCAAGGCGGTGCCGCCATGCTCGGTTTCCCAGAGTCCTTCGATTGCCGCAATCTTGGCGGGCTGATACTCACGCGTGTTCAGGCCGTGCGCATCGCCCACCACGATCTGCACCGGCGCGAGCACGAGCAGGATCCAGAGCGCCATCGAAAAGCTGCGCTTGACCGGCACGTCGCGCCGCCCGTGCAGCAGATGCCAGGCGCCGCACGCGGCGACGATGAAGGCCGCCACGATAAATGCGGCAATCGTCATGTGCGCAAGCCGAAACGGAAACGACGGGTTGAAGATCACCTTGAACCAGTCCACCGGCACGATGCGGCCGTTCTCGATGGCATAGCCCTGGGGCGTCTGCATGAAGCTGTTGGACGAGAGAATCCAGAACGTGGAGATCAGCGTGCCGATCGCCACCATCAGCGTCGCGAAGAAGTGCGCCTTGGGACTCACGCGGTTCCAGCCGAACAGCATGACGCCGAGAAAGCCGGCTTCGAGGAAGAAGGCCGTCAACACCTCATAGGTCAGCAGGGGCCCGGTGATATTGCCGGCAACCGTGGAAAAGCCGCTCCAGTTCGTGCCGAACTCATAGGCCATCACGACGCCCGAGACCACGCCCATGCCGAAGCCCACGGCGAAGATCCTGGACCAGAAGCGGTACATGTCCTTGTAGGCCGCGTCGCCGGTCAGCAGCAGGCGCCATTCGAGCACGGCCAGAAAGCTCGCCATGCCGATGCTGATCGCCGGAAACACGATATGAAACGAGACTGTGAACGCAAATTGCAGCCTGGCGAGATGAAATGCGTCGAAGATTTGCATGATGGGTCAAAGCTCCAGGTAACGACTGCATTTGCGTGCAGATGAGCATGTCCGGCCAGGTGAAGCATGGCCCGGCCGGACGGCCGGGAACGCGCAGTACAAGATCAGGTGGCCGAGCGCACGACACGCACGGGCACGGACTTGTACGAGGGCGTGCCGCTTTCCTTGTCGATGAAATCGAGCGGCACGAGCACGTTCGCTTCCGGGTAGTACGCCGCCACCGATCCCTTCGCGATGCTGTAGTGAATGGCCGTGATGTTCGGCAGACGCAGCGACCGTCCGGGCGTGAGTGTTTCGATATCGACCAGGTCGCCGTGCTCGATGCCGAGCGCGGCCATGTCCTCGTCGTTCATGAAGAGCACGTCGCGTCGCCCGAAGACGCCGCGATAACGGTCGTCCATTGCATAGATCGTGGTGTTGTACTGGTCGTGGCTGCGGATCGTGATGAGCCGCAGCACGTTCTCGGCCCCGAACACGTCTGCGTCTTCCTTCACGCCGCCGTAGACCGAGAACATGGCCTTGCCCGACGGCGTGTGCCATTGGCGCTCGGTGGGCGGCAGCGGCAGGCGGAATCCGCCGGGCACGCGAATGCGCGCGTTGAAGTCCTCGAAGCCGGGCACGGTCTGCTCGATCAGGTCGCGGATCTTGTCATAGTCGGAAATCAACTCCATCCACGGCATCCTGGTGTTCGTGAGCGTGGCGCGCGCCATGCCGGCCACGATCGCGGGCTCGGAGCGCAGGTGCTCGGAGGCGGGCGTAAGCTTGCCGGCCGACGCGTGGACCATGGACATCGAGTCCTCCACCGTGATCGACTGCCTGCCGCCGGTTTGCATGTCGAGTTCCGTGCGGCCGAGACAGGGGAAAATATAGGTCTCCTTCGAAACCAGCAGGTGTGTGCGATTGAGCTTGGTGCCGATATGCACGCCCAGATCGAGCTTGGCCATGGCAGGGAAGGACTGCTCGGAATCGGGCAACGCGACTGCGAAGTTGCCGCCGAGGCAGATCAGCGCCTTGGACTTGCCGTCGATCATCGCCTGCATGGCCTGGACCGCGTCGTGCCCATGTTCGGACGGAGGGGTGAAGCCGCACGCATCTTCAATCAGCTTCAGAAAGTCCTTCGAGGGCTTTTCGGTGATGCCCACCGTGCGGTTGCCCTGCACGTTGGAGTGGCCGCGCAACGGGCAAATGCCGGCGCCGGGCTTGCCGAAGTTGCCGCGCATGAGTAGCAGGTCGGCGATCAGCCGCACGTTCGCCGTGCCCTTGTTGTGCTGGGTGATGCCCATGCCATAGGTGACGATCGTCGCGTTCGACTTCGCGTAGGCGAGCGCGACATGCTCGAGGTCCGGCCGCGTGAGGCCACTGGCCTTTTCGATGTCGTCCCACGAGGTGGCTTCGAGGTCCGCGGCGAAGGCGTCGAATCCTTCCGTATGCGCGGCGATGAAATCCTTGTCGAGCACGTTGCCTTGCTCGGCTTCCATCTGCAGCAGCGCCTTCATGATGCCCTTGAGCGCCGCCGCGTCGCCGCCGGCGTCGACCTGGAAGTACGTCGAGGCGATGCGGGTCGAGCTGAAGGTGGCCATCTCGAACATGCTCTGCGGGTCGGCGAAGCGTTCGAGCGCGCGCTCGCGCAGCGGGTTGAAGACGATGATGGGCACGCCGCGCCGCGAAGCTTCATGCAGCGTCCCCATCATGCGCGGATGGTTCGTGCCCGGGTTGTGGCCGATCGAGATGATGAGCTCGGCCGAGTCGAAGTCTTCGAGCGAAACCGTGCCCTTGCCGATGCCGATCGACTGCGGCAGGCCCACGCTGGTGGGCTCGTGGCACATGTTCGAGCAATCGGGGAAATTGTTGGTGCCGTATTCGCGGGCGAACAGCTGATACAGGTACGCGGCTTCATTCGAGGCGCGCCCGGACGTATAGAACTCGACCTGGTCCGGCGTGAGCGAGCGCAGAATCTCGCCGATACGCGCAAATGCGTCTTCCCAGTCGACGGCGCGGAACGTGTCGGTCGCCCGGTCGTAGACGAGCGGATGCGTGAGCCGGCCCATGTCTTCGAGCTCATAGTCGGTCTTCTGCAGGAGCGACGTGACCGTATTGGCCGCGAAGAACTCGGGCGGCACGCGCTTGGTCGTGGCCTCCCAGGTCACGGCCTTGGCGCCGTTCTCGCAGAACTGGAACGTCGAGCGGTGCTCCTTGTCGGGCCATGCGCATCCGGGGCAATCGAAGCCGTCGGGCTGGTTCGTGCGCAGCAGGACAATCGGGGCCTCGACGCTTTGCATCTGCTGCTGGATGGCTTGAGCGGTCGCCCGAAGCGCTCCCCAGCCGCCGGCGGGGCCGTCGTAGGGGTGGACGCCTGGCACTTCGCGTTGCGTGGTCATAGGAAACTCCGTAATGTTTCGAGGTACGCCAATAACAGGGCGCCGCTCTGCCTCTAATGAATTACTCGGCGCTCGCGCCGGACTCGCGCGTGCTGCGCTTCTTGCGCCCCTTTGCGGCTGCGGTGCTCGTCGCGGCCGCCGCGTCTTCGGCGTCCTTCTTGGCGTCCTCGCCGTTCGGGGACTTTGGGGCTTTTGATTCGATATCCGAATCGGATGCGGAGGCTGTCTTGTTGAACTTGACCTCGCCGCTCTCCTTGTCGTAGTCGATCTCCACGCTGTCGCCAGGCTTGAGCGCATCGCCGAGAATTTCCTTCGCGAGACGCGTTTCCACTTCCTGGCGGATCTTGCGCTTCAGTTCGCGCGCGCCGAACTCGGGCTGGTAGCCGACCTCGACCATGTGATCGACAAGGGAATCGCCGATCTTCAGCGTGATGTCCTGAGCCGCCGCCGTGCGGACCACCCGGTCGAGCTGGATCTGCACGACCGCACGAATGTTGTCCTTCGAGAGCGCGTTGAAGATGATGATTTCGTCGATGCGATTGAGGAACTCGGGGCGGAAGTGGCCCTTGAGCACCTTCATCATTTCGTCGCGAATTGCCTTGTCGGACTTGCGCTCCGCTTCAGGCTGCTCGAGGTTGTCCATGATGATCGGCGCGCCCAGATTGCTCGTGGCGATGATCACCGTGTTGCTGAAATCCACCACGCGGCCCTTGCCGTCGGTGAGGCGGCCGTCGTCGAAGACCTGCAGCAGCACGTTGTAGACGTCCGGGTGCGCCTTCTCGATCTCGTCGAGCAGGATCACGCTATAGGGACGCCGGCGCACGCGCTCGGTGAGCTGGCCGCCTTCGTCGTAGCCGACATATCCGGGCGGCGCACCAATCAGGCGCGCGACTGCATGGCGCTCCATGTACTCGCTCATGTCGATGCGGATAATGGCCTGCTCGTCGCCGAACACGCTTTCCGCAAGGGCTTTCGCAAGCTCGGTCTTGCCCACGCCCGTGGGCCCGAGGAACAGGAACGTGGCAATCGGCCGGTGCTCCTGACCGAGGCCCGCGCGCGAGAGGCGCACGGCGTCGCTGACCGCGACCACGGCATCGTCCTGGCCCACCACGCGCTCGCGCAGCTTGTCTTCCATCTTGAGGAGCTTCTGGCGCTCTTCCTGCGTAAGCTCGGCAACCGGAATGCCCGTGAGACGCGAAACCACTTCGGCCACCGAGGCCACCGTGACTTCGAGCGTTTCCGTGCCGGTCTTGCGCTGCCATGCTTCCATTTGCTCGTCGAGCTGCTTCTGCTTTTCGTTGATGCGCTCTTCGAACGCCTTCGCTTCGTCGTAGCGCTTGCGCGAGGACGCGTAATCCTGCTCGCGCTTGAGCTGGGCGACTTCCGCTTCGAGCTCCTGAATGTCCGCTGGCCGCGAGGTCGCGCCGATGCGCACGCGCGCCGCCGCCTGATCGATCAGATCGATGGCCTTGTCCGGCAGGAAGCGCGAGGTGATGTAGCGGTCCGAAAGCTCGGCCGCGGCCACGAACGCATCGTCGGAGAAGGTGACCTGGTGGTGCGCCTCGAGCTTGTCGCGCAGGCCGCGCAGGATCACGATCGTCTGCTCCACGCTCGGCTCGGGCACGAGCACGGGCTGGAAGCGCCGCTCGAGCGCCGCGTCCTTTTCGATGTACTTCTGGTATTCGTTGAGCGTGGTCGCGCCAATCAGGCTCAGCTCGCCGCGCGCGAGCGCCGGCTTGAGCACGTTCGCGATATCGAGGCCGCCTTCGCCGCCGCCTTGCCCCGCGCCCACGATCGTATGCAGCTCGTCGATGAAGAGGATCAGCTCGTCCTGCTTGGCCGTGACCTCGTCGATCAGCTGCTTCGCGCGCTCCTCGAACTCGCCGCGATACTTCGCGCCCGCGACCATCGAGTTGATGTTGACCTCGACGAGCCGCTTGCCGCGCAGGACCTCGGGCACGTCACCGTTCACGATGCGCTGCGCGAGCCCTTCGACGATGGCGGTCTTGCCCACACCCGGCTCGCCAATCAGCACCGGATTGTTTTTCTTGCGGCGCGCGAGCACCTCGATGGTGCTTTCGATTTCCTGGGCGCGGCCCAGCACGGGATCGAGCTTGCCCTGGCGCGCCATGGCCGTGAGGTCGCGGCCGAACTTGTCGAGGTTCGGCGTGCCGGTCGAGGTTTCGACGCGGCCGTCCTCGGCGCCCTTGCCAACGACCTTGACCACCTTCTGCCGCAACGCCTCGGGCGTCACGCCATACTTCTTGAGCAGGGTGCCCGCGAGGCTCTCGGGCACCGAGGCGAGACCAATCAACAGATGTTCGGGACCAACATAGGAATGCCCGAGCTCGCGCGAGGCCTGGAACGCGTATTGGAACGCTTTCTTCAGGCGCGGCGAGACGGTCATCTGCACCTCTTCGTCATCGTCGCTCGCGGTGCCGTGCTTCGCATGCTCGTCGATATAGCTCTTGATGTCCTGCGGAGAGAGCTTGAGCTCCTTGAGCAGGGTCGCGCAAACGTCCGTGTCCGCGAGCACGTAGAGCACATGCTCGGTATCGAGTTCGGTGCGGTGCAGTTCGTGCGCCTTCTCCGCCGCGCGCTGGAGCAGCTCCATGGTTTGCTCGCTGAACGCGTCGGTCACGTCGACCGACTCGCGGGGCACGCTCGCGGACAGACCCGCCTCGTCGCCGAGCCCGCCCAGCAAGTGCGAGAGACCGCCACCGCCGCCCAGCAGCGAATCGAACGGATTGAGCATGCTTTGATGGCGCATCAGCTGACGATAGTGGTAGTCGCAAATCGACAGCGACTTGCGCTCGCCGTCTTCCGTCACGACAACGCGTGCAACGGCGGGACGGGCATGGCAGATATCGCAGAGTGTGGGCATGATCGTGTCACCTCTAACCGTGGAGAGTTTCGTCCTGCAATGGGTGGCGTCAGCCTGCCGCCTTCCACGCGTCCTTCGGCGCAGTGGCCGAAAGCGCGACCGGCACCGACGCCTCGCTGGTCAACATCCGTAACGTGAACGTTTCGCGCAGATACAACCGTGCGGTGGTCTTGCGCCGGCCCCCGCAACGCTCGGTCTTTCGTAGATTAGGTCTCTCGCGTGCAGCCGCAAAGGTTGGCTTCAAAGGAATTGAAACGGACTGTGGCGGTGGGTGGAATGCATCTGGGTCGGTCCGAAACGGGCCCATGCGAACCGCAAAAAGGGACAATTGGACAGGTAAATTCTATGAGTGGATCAGGCCAATGTGAACATCTGTCGATCCGATACTAGATATCGGGCCGATGCGAGCATCGATTAATCCGATATTCAATATTGGGCATTGGAATTGCGCAGCGCAATTCGCGTTTCGCTTATCGTGTATCGCATCAAGACGCACGTTCCAGGG
>NZ_BAYD01000173.1 GCF_000685075.1 Paraburkholderia oxyphila NBRC 105797 | reverse complement strand
CAACGCCTGCGGCCCGCCGCGAAAACAAGTTAAGGCCAACGCCCCCAAAAAAACCAGAAATCAAAGCACGACCGTCCGCCCGTCGTTAATAAAAACGCGCCGCTCCAAAAACGCCTTCACGGCCCGCCCGAGCGTCACGCACTCCACATCACGGCCCACGGCGAGCAGCCGTTCCGGATCGCAGGTGTGATCCACCCGCTGCACTTCCTGCTCGATGATCGGGCCTTCATCGAGATCGTCAGTGACGAAGTGCGCCGTCGCGCCAATCAGCTTCACGCCGCGCACGTGCGCCTGATGATAGGGGCGCGCGCCCTTGAAGCCGGGCAGGAACGAATGGTGGATGTTGATCGCGCGGCCGGCGAGGCGCTTGCTCGTTTCGTCGGACAGAATCTGCATGTAGCGCGCGAGCACGAGCAGCTCGGAGCCGCTCGACTCGAACAGATCGAGAATCGCGGCTTCCTGTTGCTGGCGCGTCTCGGGCGTGACCGGCAAGTGCCGGAACGGCAGCCCGTGCTGGCGGGCGAGCGGCTCGAAATCTGGGTGGTTCGAGGCGATGGCCGCAATGTCCATCGGCAGCTCGCCCATGCGCCAGCGGAACAGCAGGTCGGCCAGGCAGTGCTCGAGCTTCGAGACCAGAATCAGCACCTTGGGCCGCACCTGCAGGTCGTGGATCGCCCACGTCATCTCATGCGTGCGCGCCGTGGGCTCGAATTGCTTGCGCAGGCTCGCGAGGTCGAGCTCGCCGGTGGATCCCGGAACCACTTCGTGAAAGACGCAGCGCAGGAAGAAGCGCGAGCTGATGTCGTCGTCGAAGACGGTCAGCTCGTCGATATAGCAACGATGCCCGTCCAGAAAACTGGCGACGGCGGCCACCTGTCCGGCGGCGCTCGGACAGGACAGGGTCAGGACGTACTGATGTGAGCGAACATCGTTGGACATGCGAGAGTCTCCAGGTGTCGTAAAGCACCCCATGCGGCGTGTCATTCACGCAATGGGGCGATGCCTGGAGTAAGCCATTTCTTCGGCGCGCGTACATAGAACGCACGCGCTATGTTGCGGGTATGGAAACGCCAACCGTTGCGCGGGGTGCGCTTTATGGCGCGAGCACCCGCACGTCGATGCGCGCGAGGCGCTTGACGTGGCGCGGCGCGGGCACGAGGTCGCAGCCCGAAAACAGCACCGGCGCGCCGTCTTCCGCGGTAAGGGGCGCGCCGCCGCATTCGTACGCGACTATCACCTGCTTGCCCACCGGCGTGTTGAACAGCTCGTGCCACGTGAAGGGGACGGCGTAGCCATCGTGGCCGCTCGCCACGAAGACCATGCGCTTGAAGTCGCCGTGCGCTTCGCAGCGCAGGCCCGCGTCGCCGAGCAGTTCCGTGAGCAGCACGCCGCGGTAAGGCTCGATGGTGCGAATGAAACGCTGGGTGGTGTAGCAGCGCAGATCGAACGGTGCGCTCGTCACGGCCGGATACGCACGCAGCGCGTCGAGCGAGAGCGTCAGAGGGCGCAGCACGGCGCCCGTGAGCCGCAGCGTGGCAGAAGCGTCCGCGGCGTCGGCGGGCAGGGCGGTGGGGTGTGCGAGGTCCATCGTCGGGTCTCCGGGCCGGAATGCGGCCAACTGGCGGATCGGGAGCTGGGTCGATATGATCGCACGTATACTACGGTATCGGGCGTGGCTTTTCCCATGCCCGGGGGATCATGGCGGTTATTTCCCTCCGCTTATTGGCTTATGGGGGCCGGAGCTTCGAGAAACAAATGGGTCTTGATGGATGATGCCGGCGCTGTTCGACCTTGGGAGCCGGCTTGCAACGCCACGCCGGCCCCGCTCACAAGATCAACGCCCCGGCGTCACGCCGCAAGCTTGAGCGCTTGCGAGAAGTCCTCGATCAGGTCGTCGATATCCTCGATGCCCGCGGACAGCCGCAGCATGCCGTCGGAGATGCCCATCGCCTTGCGCGTTTCCGCGCCGGCTTCGAAGAAGATCGTTGGCGCGACGGGAATGATGAGCGTGCGCGTGTCGCCGAGACCGGTCGCCTTGATCGGCAGCTTGAGCGCATTGACGACTTCGATCATGCGCTCCGCGTTGAGCAATTCGAACGACAGCAGCCATGACGCGCCCTTGAACAGCGCCTGCGCGACCTCGTATTGCGGATGGCTCTTCAGGCCCGGATAGAACACCTTGCCGATGGCTGCGTGCCCTTCGAGAAACTGCGCCAGTGCGAGCGCGTTGTCGCTGCTCTGCTTCACACGCAAGGCGAGCGTTTCCGCGCCCATCGCGATCGTGTGCGCCTGCTCGGACGACAATGCTGCGCCCATGTCTCGCAGGCCTTTCTTGCGGATCTGCAACAGCCCCTGTTCCTTCGCCGCCGAACGCCGGTAGTCGTCGGCGATATTCGGATACGCGCTCCAGTCGAACAGGCCCGTGTCGGTCACCGCTCCGCCAAGCGCGGCGCCATGGCCCGCGATGGTCTTCGTCAACGAGTTGATGACGAGGCTCGCGCCAACCGCCTTCGGCTTGAACAGGGCGGGCGAGGTGATCGTGTTGTCGACGACGTACGCGATGCCGCGCTCGCGACACACGTCGCCGATGCCCTGCAGGTCGGGAATCTGCGTGCCCGGATTCGCGATGGTTTCGACGAACACCATGCGCGTATTCGGGCGGATGGCGTTCTTCACGTTCTCGACGTCGCAGGCATCGACGGTCGTGACTTCGACGCCGAGCGTGCGCAACGTGCCGAACAGGCTGTTGGTGTTGCCGAACACGTAACGGCTCGACACGAGATGATCGCCCGCGCGCAGCAGCGTGAGGAAGGTTGCCGTGATCGCGGCCATGCCGGTGCTGAAGCAGATCGTGCCGGCGCCTTCTTCCAGGCGGGTGATCTTGCGCTCGAGCGCGGCGGTGGTGGGGGTGCCCTGCCGCGCGTAATTGAAGCCGCCCTTCTTCGTGCCCTGGAACACGCCGATCAGATCCTCGACGCGCTCGAAACCATATTGCACGGACGTATGAATCGGCTGATGCACGCCGCCGTGCTCAGAGCCCGTGATTCTGTCGCCGTGAACGATATCCGTGGTGAAGCCTTGCTTGCTCATTCCGTCTCCGTTGCTCAAGTCGATTGCGTCCGGTGATTATCTCCTGTAACCCTCGGGTCGCGAAATCTCGCCTGGTGCCTGCGCCCATGCCCACGCGCTCGATCTTTTTTGTTGATGACTCGCCGATTCCGGGGTTGCAATCGCGACCGAATATGACAAAATGTCCCATCAAACGCCGAAGTCATGGGACATTTTGTCAATATCACGATGAAGCCTGCCGACCTTTCCTATGCATTGGCGCGCCTCGGCTGGACCCAGGTGACTTTCGCCGAATACTCGGGCTACGACCGCCGGACCATCGGGCGATGGATCCGCGGGGAGTCGGCCATTCCGCTGCTTGTCGAAAGGCACCTCGATCTCCTGCTCGCCATCCGTGACCGAATGCCCTGATCGACGGGTTCGGTTCCTTGCCTGAGTCCCGAGTCCCCAGTCACGCGGCGCGGTGGCCTTCCGGACGGCCCGACCAGCTCGCCCGCATCAACGCCGCTTGTTCCAGATCCAGTCCTTGCAAGTCCGCATCGAGCCACTCGCCAGGAAACCAGTCCTTGTACGTCCGTACCTCCTGCGGCGCGAAACCATAAGCCCGTCGAAATGCGCGCGTAAAGTCCGACGCGCTGTTGAAGCCGACGGACCAGGCGATCTCAGCAATGGGCGCGCCGGGGAAACGCACGAGATCGTCCGTCGCGGCTCGCAGCCGGAGGTGACGGATGTACGCGTGGAGCCCGCCTTCATGCTGAAACATCCGGTAAATCGTCGCCCGCGAAAGCCCGAGCGATTCGACCACGCTCTCCGGAGACAGGTCGGACTCGGCCAGATTGGCCTGCACGAACCTGCGTGCGCTGTTGAACGCGATTGCGCGGGCAACGGCGGGTTTGCTCCCGCGTACCCCGGCCTGTGCACCGAATGCGTCGACAATCAATTGAACGATTTCACGCAGGCGCAGAATGGCGCGTTCCAGCGATATATGCGGGACGTGCGCGGCGAACACATTCAGGCGCTCCCTGATGAGCTGCGCGACAGGCTCGTTCGCGTCCAGAACGCGACCGTGCAGCGCGCTGGGGTCAGGGAATACCGCCTGCAATGCGGTACGCGGCACAAACAGCGACACGTGCCGGCACGCACCCCGCAGCACGTGCAGAGGCTGATCGAAATCGACCGCGAGCACGCCGACGTCGAGCGGTGTGTCCTGGCGCTTCCCCGGGCGCGTAACGAGCGTCGCGGCGTCGCCGTCCATGACGATATGAAAGGCGATGGAGCGCGCGTTGTCTTGCGAGATCCGGGCAATCGAGCGTTCGAGTGTCAACGCATCGGTGTAGGCATTCGCAAAGAGAAATTCTTCGAGCCAGTATGTGTCGATGAGCCCGCGAAAAGGCCGCTCGATTTGCGCACGCGTCGGCACCACGTCCATGACCTTGCCGATGCGCTCGCGCCATGCCAGCAGTTGCCGGTGCACGGGTTCCGCTTGCACATCGAAAGGAACGTGAAGGATCCTGCTCCGGGACTCCGGGCTTGCGCTGGGATAGCTTTGCCTTTGCGGCATGCAGTGCACCTTGACGGGATCTGATCGGGCCATTCTACTGGGAAACTCAGCAAAGCTCGTGGCGGCAAACGCCGGGCCAGGGCGGCGGAGATTGCCGCTGTGGCCTTGCATTTTTGAAGCCTGCAACGGACAGCCGGGTTGACCTTGAGGACGACATGATGGAAAAGCGCCGCAAAGGCGTGAAGACCCGCAAGCCCCATGATGGCGTCGCCGAGCCACTTGTGAAGCGACGCGAGCCTTGCTTCGTTAGCCTAAGCAAACGGCCTGAGCTGCGACGCCGGCACGTCGATGTGCAGTTCCTCCAGCAGCACTGTTTCTATCGGTTCGCGCGAGGCGCCCTCGCTCACGACCTTGACGGGCAGCCCATGGCTCGTATCGAACCACAACTCATAGCGGGACACGCGGGCCATGACGTGTCCGGGCCCGCACGTCACGATCACATGCGACGCCTGGCACGTGCCGACTGTCTCAGTACCGGCAACTTGCGTGTCGCCATGCTGTTGAAGCTCACGGACATTGACGAGCAGCGCGCCAATATCGGACTGGTCGACGCGATGCCCCTGCGGGCTGCGAATCATGCGGCTGTCGGGGCTCAGCACGAGCCTCGGAAACGTGTCGAAGCCGAATGGCCAAAGCATGACCTTTCCCGATGCCGGGCTGTAGGTGAGCGTCGCGCCGGCATGGGGACGGATGAAGTCCATCCGCACGAAGCCGGGCTTGCGCCAGGCATAGTGCACCTCGACCGGTTCCGCGCCCGCCGATGTCGATTTCAGCCTGACCTGATAGTTTGCGAGCGCATCGAAGCGTGCTTGCGCATCGGCAACGAGATCGCGCATCGCCGCCTCCTATACTCGAACGTATTCCCACGTACCCGGCCGTCGATGAGGGATGATTTTGGCGCACTGTTTCGCACCACGCAATGCTCGCGCGAGTGCACGTGCACACACGGCGCCGCCCTGTGAGCACGCGTAGCCGTATCGCAAACAAGGAGAACAGAGCGATGGCGGAATTCCGCTTGACCACCGTGTGGTGCATCGAGGCGCCGGTGCAGCCGGTGTGGGACGCGATCCACGATTCGCTTCATTGGCCGGGCTGGTGGAAAAATGTCGAAGCGGTGCGCGAGCTGCAGGCGGGCGGGACCGATGGCCTGGGCGCCGTGCATCGCTACACGTGGAAGGGGGTGCTGCCCTATCGGGTGATCATCGACGTGCGCGTGACGCGCGTCGCGCCGCTCATTGCGCTGGAGGGGGAGGCCAGCGGCGCGCTGGAAGGCGTGGGGCGCTGGCACTTCGCAGCCGACGGCAATCGCACGGTGGTGCGCTATGACTGGCACGTCAGGACGGCCAGTGCCTGGATGAATGCGCTCGCGCTCACGCCGCTCGCGCGGCTGGCGTTCCGCTGGAATCACGATGCCATCATGCGCGAGGGCGGTCTCGCGCTCGCGCGCCTGCTCGAGGCGCGTCTTGTCGATATCGAATAGCGGCGCGGGCGACAAACCACAACGTACAGCGCACGACGCACAGCGGCAAACCGCGATAAGTGCAACAATCGGATTCATCAGCGCGCTGGCAAACGTTTTCTGCGAGACGGGGGTGTGATGAACGCCCCCATGCTCACTTTCTTACGCTGCCGAGGCGGGAGGCAACATGACTGAGATCGAGAAGGAACCGGTCGTCGCAGTGCTGAACAAGATCCTCGAATCCGAGCTGGCCGGCGTGGTGCGGTACACGCACTATTCGTTCCTGGTGTTCGGATTTGCCCGCATTCCGATCGTTTCATGGCTGCGGCAGCAGGCGGACGAATCGCTCGTGCATGCACAGCAGGCCGGTGAGTGGATCACGACGCTCGGCGCGTATCCGTCGCTCGCCATCGGGCCGCTGCTCGATTCCCATACATTCGATATCGGCTCCATCCTGCGCGAATCGCTCGAGGCCGAGCAGATCGCGCTCGGTCATTACCGCGAGCTGCTCTCGCTCGTGGAAGGCCGCGCGGTCGCGCTCGAAGAGTTCGCGCGCCAGATGATCCAGGTCGAGGAGCTGCACGTGGGCGAGGTCGACAAGATGCTGCGCCGCCCCGGCTCGACCATGACTTCGCCGCAGCGCGGCATGGGCACCGCCGCCGAGTAGTGCCGCGTTTGTCGGAACAATGCGATGAAGACAACATGGCTCAGCGCGGCGCTCGTCTGCGCCGCGCTCGCTGGCGGGATCGCGCACGCGCAGCAGCCGGCGCCTTTCGACAGCTTCGCGGTGCCGCGAGGCAGCGCACCGCATGACGTCGCGCCGTCGCCCGACGGCACGGTCTGGTACACGGCGCAGGCGCAAGGCGAGCTCGGCAGACTGGACCCGCAAACCGGCAAGATCGTGCAGGTGCCGCTTGGCAGCGGATCGGCGCCGCATGGCGTGATCGTCGGCCCGGATCGCGCGGCATGGGTCACCGACGGCGGGCTGAACGCGATCGTGCGCGTCGATGCGAAGACGCTGGCCGTCACGCGTTTTGCGCTGCCGCAGAACCGGCCCGACGCCAACCTGAACACGGCCGTGTTCGACAAGCAAGGGCACCTGTGGTTTACGGGGCAAAACGGCATCTATGGCGAACTCGATCCGCAGCACGGCACCCTGCGCGTCTTCGATGCGCCGCGCGGCCGCGGTCCCTATGGTATCTGCGTGACGCCTGACGGCAGCCTGTATTTCGCGTCGCTCGCGGGCAGCTATCTCGGCCGCATCGATCCCGCGAGCGGCACGGTGCAAGTGATCGAGCCGCCGACGCCCGATCAGGGCGCGCGCCGCGCGTGGGCCGATTCGAAGGGGCGCGTGTGGGTCAGCGAATGGAACGCCGGCAAGGTGGGCGTATTCGATCCGGCGACGCAGCAATGGCGCGAATGGCGTCTGCCGGGCAAGGACCCGCACGCGTACGCGATCTTCGTCGACAGCCACGACATCGTCTGGCTCAGCGAATGGAGCGCGAACGCGCTCGTGCGCTTCGATCCGGGCAGCGGGCACTTCGATGTCTTCGCGCTGCCGCGCCCGCATGCGAACGTGCGCCAGATGATGGGCCGGCCGGACGAGCTCTGGCTCTCGGAATCGGGTACCGATCACCTGCTGCGCTACCGGTCCGGCGCGGCCCAGCAGGGCGAATGAGAGCGGCGATGGAGGAATAGACGACCGATGATGCTGACGCTCGCCAACGTATCGAAGCACTATGACGGCACCACGTCGCGCAACGTGCTGCGCGGCGTGAATCTCGAACTGCGGGCGGGGGAGTGCGTCGCGATCATGGGCGAATCGGGCGTCGGCAAATCGACGCTGCTCAATCTCGCGGCCGGCCTCGACCGGCCGGATGCGGGACAGATCGTCTTCGACGGACACGACCTCGCCACGCTCGACGACGACGCGGCCACGCTGCAGCGCCGCCAGAAAATGGGCTTCGTGTTCCAGGCGTTCCATGTGCTGCCGAACCTCTCGGCCGCGCAGAACATCGCGCTGCCGCTGCTCCTGAACGGCATGCGCGCGAAAGACGTGACGGTGCGCGTGTCGTTCGCGCTGCTGGCGGTGGGGCTCGGCGGGCGCGAGCATGCGCTGCCGCGCGAATTGTCGGGCGGCGAACTGCAGCGCGTGGCGATCGCGCGCGCGCTCGTGCATCAGCCGCGTCTCGTGCTGGCCGACGAGCCCACCGGCAATCTCGATCACGACACGGCGATGCGCGTGCTCGCGCTGCTGCGCGAGCTGGCGCAAAAGAACGGCGCGGGCGTCCTGCTCGCGACGCACTCGGCGGCCGTGGCGGCGGGCGCCGACCGCGTGCTGCGGCTCACGCCCGACGGGCTCGAGCCGCACGCGCCGGGCACAGGCGGCGCGTAGGCGATGCGTTGGCTCGACGCCATGCGTCCATGGCTCGACTCGGTTGCATCACGCGCCTCGCGTCGCGCGGGCAATCGGATGCCCGCTGGCGGCGTTGGCGCGGCGCTCATCGGCGGCGAAATGCGCGGGCATCCGCTGCGCACCTTGATCGGCATTCTCGCGATCGCCGCGGGCGTCGCGATGGGCTATGCCGTGCAGTTGATCAACCGCGCGGCGCTCACCGAACTGTCGGCCATCGTCAATTCGCTGATGGGCAACGCCGATCTCGAGCTGCGCGGCCCGCGCGCGGGCTTCGATGAAGCGCTCTACCCGCGCATTGCCCGCTTGCCCGAGGTCGCGGCGGCGAGCCCGGTGGTCGAGGTCGACGCGCGTATCGCGGGGCGCGATGCGTCGTTGAAGCTGCTTGGAGTCGATGTGTTTCGCGCCGGGTTTGTCACGCCCAATCTCGTTGGACGTGTGGAGCAGACGAAGGGCACGAATGGCACGAACGCCACGCATGGCACGCATGACACAAGCGGCGGCCCCCTCGCGCTGCTCGACCCCGACACGGTATTTCTCTCGCCCGCCGCGCTGAGCTGGCTCGCGCTCCAGCCCGGCGATTCGCTGACGGTGCAGGTCGGGCTCGCTCCGGTCGTGCTGCGCGTCGCGGGTGTGTTGCCGGCTTCGGGCGATGCGGTGCGCGTCGGCGTGATGGACATCGGCGCCGCGCAGTGGCGCTTGCAGCGGCTCGGCACGCTGCAGCGCATCGACATCAAGCTCAAGCCGGGCGTCGATGCCGACGTGTTCGCGCAGTCGCTCGCGCCGCGCTTGCCCCCGGGCGTCGCCGCCGTCACGCCGGGCGACAACGCGCACCGCACGTCGATGCTCTCGCGTGCGTATCGTGCGAATCTCAACGTGCTCGCGCTCGTCGCGTTGTTCACGGGAGCGTTCCTCGTCTTCACGATGCAGGCGCTCGCCGTGCTGCGGCGCCGCGCGCAGTTCGCGCTGCTGAGGGCGATCGGCGTGACGCAGCGTGGCGTGCTGTGGCTCGTCGTTTCGGAGGGCGCCATCCTCGGCGTGCTCGGCGCCGCCGTGGGTCTCGCCATCGGCTTCGCGCTCGCGGCCGCCGTGCTCCGCTACGCGGGCGGCGATCTCGGCGGCGGCTATTTCGAAGGGGTGCAGCCGCGCGTGCATTTCGACGCGCTGCCCGCGGCGAGCTTTTTTGCGCTGGGGGTGGCCGCGTCGGTGCTCGGCAGCCTCGCACCCGCGCTCGAAGCGGCGCGGGCGCGACCCGCGCGGGCGCTGAAGGCGGGCGACGAGGAGGCGCCAGCCGCACGGCTCTCCACGAGGCGGACCGTCACCGCGGCGCTGCTCGCGATTGGCGCCGGGCTCGCAACGGCGCTCTTGCCGCCCGTGGCCGGCTTGCCGGTGTTCGGCTACCTCGCGATCGCGCTGTTGCTGCTGGGCGGCGTGCTCGCGATGCCGGCCATCGCGCGCGCCGTGTTCGCCGCGCTGCCGCGCTCGCGCCATGCCTTGCCGCATCTCGTGCTCGCGCAGCTCGCCAATGCCCCCGGCCGCGCGACGATCGGCCTGGCGGGCATCGTCACGAGCTTCAGCCTGATGACGGCGATGGCGATCATGGTGTCGAGCTTTCGCGTCGCCGTCGACGACTGGCTGCAACTGCTGCTGCCCGCGCCGCTCTACCTGCGCGCCGCGCCCGGCGGCGACAGCGCGTTCCTGACGCCGGGCGACCAGGCGGCCATCGCGGCCACACCTGGCGTGGCGCGCGCCGAGTTTCTGCGCGCGACGCAAATCTCGCTCGACGCGCGCCTGCCGCCCGTGAGCCTGCTCGCGCGGCCCATTGATGCACGCGATCCCGGCGCGCGCCTGCCGCTGACGACGGCGCCGCTCGTGCCGCAAGCCGGCGACCCGCCGCCGGTGTGGATCAGCGAGGCGGCCGCCGATCTGTATGGGATGCACCCGGGCCAGCGCATCACGCTGCCGCTGGCGGGCCAGCGCCTGCCGTTCACGGTGGCCGGCATCTGGCGCGACTATGCACGCCAGTTCGGCGCCATCGTGATCGGTACGAGCGACTATCGCCGCCTCACGGGCGACACGCGCGTGACCGATGCCGCCTTATGGCTCGCCCCGGGCGTGGCGCCGGCGCAAGCGATTGCGCGCTTGCGCGTGAGCGTGCCCGGCGGGCAGCGACTCGAATTCGCGCAGCCTGGCGAGATCCGCGCCGCGAGCCTGCGGATCTTCGACCGCAGCTTCGCCGTGACGTATCTGCTGGAAGCGGTGGCGGTGATCATCGGACTGTTCGGCGTTGGCGCGAGCTTCGGCTCGCAGGCGCTTGCCCGCACGCGCGAGTTCGGCATGCTGCGGCACATCGGCGTGATGCGCCGCCAGATTGCGCTCATGCTGGCGATGGAAGGCGCGCTCGTGGCGCTGCTCGGCGTACTGGCCGGCCTGACGCTGGGCTTGAGTCTCGCGATGGTGCTCGTGCATGTCGTCAATCCGCAGTCGTTTCATTGGACGATGAGCGTGCACATGCCGTGGGGATTGCTGGCGGCGCTGGCGTCGGCGGTCGTGATGGCCGCCGCGCTCACGGCGCTCTTGAGCTCGCGCGCGGCCATGTCGGTCGATGCGGTGCGCGCCGTGCGCGACGACTGGTGACGCCATGAGACGGCGAACGTTGCTGCGCAGTTTCCTGTTATGGCCGCTTGCCGCGCTGACGCAACGCGCTGCGTGGGCGCGCCTGCCGGATTATCCAACGGTGGCGAGCGGACAGCCGCTTGCGTTCCCGCGCGACTATGGCGCGCATTCGAGCTATCGCAACGAATGGTGGTACGTGACCGGCTGGCTGCAAGCGGATGCCAGCGCGGCAGCGGGCGCCGCTGCGGAGCCATCGTTGGGCTTCGAGGCAACGTTTTTCCGCTCGCGCCTCGCCCTCGACGACGCGAACCCGAGCCGCTTCGCGCCGAATCAATTGCTGTTCGCCAACGTGGCGCTGAGCGATCCGCAAGCGGGCAGCCTGCAGCACGGCCAGCGCGCCGCGCGCCGCGGTTTTGGCCTGGCCGAAGCGAGCGAGACGGACACGGCAGTCCACATCGACGACTGGTCGCTCGAGCGTGCCGCGGACGGCCGCTACCGCCTGAACGTCGCCACGCCCGGCTTTGCGTTCGCCTTCACCTTGCGGCCGACGCAGCCGATGCTCGTCAACGGCGCGGGCGGCTATAGCCGCAAAGGTCCGCTTGCGAGCGAGGCGAGCTACTACTACAGCGAGCCGGGGCTGGCAGTCGACGGCCTGCTCAGGCGCGGTGGTCAATCGGGCGGCAAGGGTGAACACGTGCGCGGTCAGGCGTGGCTCGATCATGAATGGTCGTCGTCGCCGCTCGCGGACGTTGCGGTGGGCTGGGACTGGATCGGCATCGATCTCGAGGACGGCGGCGCGCTGATGGCCTTTCAGATCCGCGACAAGGCGGGGCGCAAGTTCTGGGCGGGCGGCACGCTGCGCGCTGGCGATGGCAGCACGCATGCGCTCTCGCCCGATAGCGTGAGCTTCACGCCGCTGCGCCGGTGGCGCTCGCCGCATACCGGCGCGGTTTATCCGGTGGCGATGCGCGTCGATGCGCAGGACCTGCACCTGACGCTCGTGCCGCTCATGGACGATCAGGAATTCGATGGCCGCGCGAGCACCGGCGCGGTGTATTGGGAGGGGGCGGTGACGGCGTTTCAGGCGGGTGCGGCGAGCACGAGCGGTACACACCCCGCTGTGAAGCCGGTAGGGCGCGGTTACCTCGAGCTCACGGGATATGTCGGGCGACTTGAGCTTTAGAAGTTTTTGGAAGCTGAGTGGTCACGTTCAGACCCGTGCGCTCCTTTTCACCCCAGCTCGAACGACGTCACCCCAAATACGCGATCGATCGCTATCGCGGGTGCGTCTTTCGTGTACATGCGTGCGGTTTCGAAGACGCTTGTCATGCCGTGGCGTTCTGCCAGCGCGACGGCCGCAGGATTCGTTTCCGGCACGTCGAGCACGATGAGCTCGCCGGGCATGCGCGCCGCCAGCGCGCGCAGCAGGCCCGTGGCGACGTCTGCGTCATCGGCGAAGAGCGGGCCGATCTTGCAGCCCGTTTTGCAGCGGCGTATGACGCCGTATCCGGCGATACGGCCCGCGTCTATTGTTGCGAGCGCAACTGAATCGGGTTGCGATATCCAGGCGGAGATGAAACGTTCGCGCGCTGCGGGAAAACATTGGCGATCGTAGGCAAGCAATTGATCGAGCGGCACGTTGGATGCTGCCGTCACATGTGCGCAGCCGATGCCATTCACTTGGCCCTGGTAGCGGATGTTGCGGTATGCGAGCTGGAATCCGGACTTCCTGTAGTTCGGTTGCTGGGCGAGGACGCCGTCGAGGCCGATGTTGCGGTTTCCCAGGTAATGCATGCCATGCTGCCAGATTCGCATGCCGAAGCCGTGGCCGCGAAATTCGGGTTTTACGATGTACAGGCCGATGAAGCCAAAGTGTTCGTTGTAGGCGACGGCGGCGAGGCAGGCGATGGGTTCGCTGCGGCAGAGGCCGATGAAGAAGCCGTCTGGGTCTGCTTCCCTGAAGCAGTGCGAGTCGTGGTGGCCGGGGTTCCAGCCTTCTGTAGATGCCCAGTCGATTGATATGGGTATCTCGTTGGCGGACATGGTGCGTACCATGAAGTCGTTATCCATGGGATGGGGCGGTTGCTAGAGCGAACCTATTTACTTTAGGTGGTGGGTAATTTCGATGCAAGGGTGATCGTAGGGGTGGCTCGTTTCAGGTTAGCTAACCTGTTTAAGTCATTATTATGCTTGTCGCGTGGATTCTTTTATTTTCCATATTGTTGGCAATGCCTGTATTTGTGGTTTTTTTGAAGTTGGCCTTAACTTG
>NZ_BAYD01000174.1 GCF_000685075.1 Paraburkholderia oxyphila NBRC 105797 | reverse complement strand
GCCAAAGAAAACCACAAAAAAACAATTAAATCGCCCGGCGATTTCCCCAGCTACCCCCAAAGTGCAATCTCCTCTTGTAGATTGCCGCACAGCGCGAACTCGCCATACTTAATGGCGTCCGGCGCTTGCGCCATCAAGCAGGAGAAATTGGCATGCAATCTCTCACCACCGTTCTTCTCGTAGACGACCACGCACTATTCCGCCGCGGCGTGGCGCAGCTCATCCAGATGAACCCGGCTTTCAGGGTAGTCGGCGAAGCGAGCTCGGGCCAGGAGGGCATGGAGATGGCCCTCAAACTCGACCCCGACGTCATGCTGATCGACCTGAACATGCCAGAGATGAGCGGCGTGGAAACCATCGCCTTACTGCGTGAGCGTGGCGTCAAGGCACGCCTCGTCATGCTGACCGTCTCCGACAGCGAACGGGATATCGTGGCTGCGCTGCGGGCCGGCGCGCACGGCTATCTGCTCAAGGACATGGAGCCCGAGGAGCTCTGCGCGAATCTGCAAAAGGTGCTGAAAGGCACAGCCGTGCTCAGCGAGGCCGCGACCGGCAATCTGGTTCAGGCGCTCTCGGGCAGCCAGTCCTTCTGCGCAAGCGAGACGCTGCTCTCGGCACGCGAGCAGGAAGTGCTCGACTACCTCGTCGAAGGGCTCTGCAACAAGGCGATCGCGCGCAAGCTGGACATCAGCGTCGGCACGGTCAAGGTGCACGTCAAGCATCTGCTGCACAAGCTCGATCTGCATTCGCGGCTCGAGGCGGTCGTATGGCACCGCGAGCACGTCGGGCGACGCCTCGCCTCGGGCGCCTGAGCGGCGGCCTCGCGCGCATCCCCGTTCGGCAGCTTCGAGGCCGCGCGCAGTATAAGCGCGCTAGCGCGGGGCGCTGCCCGTTCCAATGCGCGTTTGCTGGGCAAAGGAGGCCGGCACGAAGGTCACCACGATGCGCGAGCCCGGTTCGTTCGCGCGGATCTCGAGCCGCCCGCCAAGGCTGCGCGAGCGCTCGCGCATGATCGAGAGCCCGTAATGATGCTCGCCACCCGATTCCGTGGCGATGCCGCGGCCATCGTCCTCGATCGTGACCGTCACCTCGCGCTCGTTGGACGAGAGCGTCACGAGCGCGCTCGACGCGCGCGCGTGGCGCACGACGTTGGTGAGCGCTTCGCGCACGATCTGCCCGATATGCAGCTCTTCGTTGACCGTGAGGCGCACGCGGCGTATGCGGTTGTCGACCGAGATCTGAACCTCGCTGCGCGAGGAGAGCTCCTCGGCGACTTCCTCGAGCGTCGCCGCGAGTCCGCGCGCGTGCACCGACGTACGGAAGGTGGTCAGCAACTCGCGCAGCTGGCGGTAGGCGCTGTCGATCCCTTCGCGGATCGCCCGCGCAATCTGGCCGGCATCGCTCTGCGAGAGCTCTTCGGGCAGCACGGCCTGCAGCCGCGCGAGCTGGATTTTCATGTACGAGAGCGATTGCGCAAGCGAATCGTGGAGTTCACGCGCGATCGCGTTGCGCTCCTCCAGCAGTGTCATGCGCCGGTCGCGCACGTCGCGGCTCAGGTTGGAGATGGCTTGAGCCAGCACGCTCGCGATCGTCTCCAGCAGATGCAGATGGCGCTGCTCGCAGCGCGTGTCGGCGTCGCCTTCGCCGATCAGCACGCCATACGCGCCGGAAGGCACGCGCACGGGTGCCGCGATGATTGTCAGGAGCTCATCCGACTCGCTGTGCGGCAGCGAGCGCACGCCGGAGAGCGACATCAGCTCGTTCACGACGCGCTCGCGCACGACGTGCGGCGCGAGGTCGGCAGGCGCCACGATCGCGTCGACGCCGAGCAGCTGAGCCGAAGGCTCGGAAAGCACGAGCGCGATGCGCTGCACGCGCAGGATGCCGACCAGCCGTTGCAGCAGCGCTTCGAGCGTGCCGCCTGTGGGCGCGTCTTCGGCGAGCTGGGCGCAGATATAATGCAGCAGGTCGAGCGACTGGTCAGCGAACGCAATATGGTCTTCGACGATACGCTTGAGCCGGGCCGATTCGTCCTGCTCGCTGCGCAGCCGCGCCACGAGGCCGTTGAGCACCTTGATCAGGCGGTCGATCTCGTCGCGCCCCGCGGGCACCTCGAGACCGACCTGGCCGAGCATGTGCAAGGGCAGCGCCGGGCGCAATACGAGCGCGCGCCGCGCGCCCCATGCGAGCGCGAAGATGCCCGCGAACAACAGCGCGGCCGTGCAGGCCTCGAGCAGCGTGATGACGGCTTCGAGCGCGTCGCCCTGACGGTCGATCTCGACACGCAGCGCATCGAGCATCTCCGGTGCCGCGCGCGCGCTGTCGAGCGTCTGCAGTTGGGCGGCGATGAGCGGCGTGGGCGCATCACGTTGCCGCCAGTGCGCCAACAAAGTATCGTTGTGGATGAGCTCGGTGGCCTGGGCGTTCAGTCTGGCGGCGGCATCGGGCGCGGCCGCCGAGATGCTCGTGGCGATGCGGTGCAGCCTGGCGGCATCGCCGAGCGTGACGGCAGCCTGCTCGTAGAGGGCCTTGTTGTCCAGCTGCACGCGTGTGCAGACGAACAGCAGCGCGATGAGCGCGACGAGGCACGCGAGGACGATGCAGGTTTTCGCATAGAGCGGGTAACGGCGCAACCAGGCGCGGTCGGCGGCATTCATCTGGAGACAAGTAGCGAAGAAGGTACTCGATGGGCGCTCACCGCAACGTTACTGCACGTGACTGCTGCGCCCGGATTGCGGATTCGCGAGGGCAATGCATGATGACAGTGTATCTGTTTTCCACCACGCTGCTGGTGCTTGTCGTGGGGCTGGTGCTGCCGAAGCTCGGTCCCGGCCAGGGCGTCGACGTGCTGCTCTATATCGCCATTGCCTTCGCGCTCGCGCTGGCGAGCGGGCTGCTCGGACTCGCCTTCACGTTCGGCGCGAAGCGGGCGGTGCGGCGCGGCATGCGCAGCTCCGCGGCGCCCGAGCTCACCGCCTTCGCGGAAAATCTCTCCACGCCCGCGGTGCTGCTCGACAACGACGCGCTGGTGTTCGTCAACGGCGCATTCCTCAAACATGCGCGCTGGGAACACCATGTCGATGAGATCGTCGGCATGCCGTTCGGCAATCTGGTGCATCCGCAGTCGCTGCTGGAGCTGACGAAGCTGCTTGCGCAAGCCGGCGGCGAGGACGAGCGCACCTCCGGCTCGTTGCGCCTCGCCTACGGCGATGGCACGTTCAGGCGCCATCCCGTCACCGTGCTGCGCGGCCGGGGCTCGCGGCTGACGCTGCTGCAGTTTCCCGCGCCTTACGCGAGCGCCGAGGCGCAGCGCAGCGAAGCGCAGATCCAGCAGCACTGCCAGGACGTGGTCGCGCAACTGCCGCAAGCGCTCTTTCGCATCGACCGCGAGCAGAACCTGATCTTCGTGAATCCCGCATGGCGCAGCATGCTGCGTATCGTCGGCGGCGGCGGCGATTTTCCGCCGCTCGCCGGCTTCGTGCATCCCGAAGACCGCCCGACGCTGACCGCGCGGCTCACGACGCTGCTCGACGGCCACATCAGCGAGTTGATCACGGTCGTGCGCATGATTCGCGCCGACGAAACCATGTTCCATGTCGAATTGCGCTGCCATGCCGTGGCGGACCAGGAAGGCCACCTGGTCGGCGCGGTCGGCCTCGCGCTGGACGTGTCGAACAGCCGGCGCAACGAAGAGGCGCTGCGCGCGAGCCGCCGCAGCCTGCGCATGCTGCTCTCGAACGTGCGCGCGATGATCTATCGCGGACAGAACAACCGCCTCTGGTCGATGGAGTTCGTGAGCGAGGGCTGCTTCGAGTTGACCGGCTATGAAGCGAGCGAACTGCTTGACGAATCGGTGACGAAGTTCGTTTCGCTCATTCATCCCGAGGATCGCGAGCTGGTCTGGAATGAAATTCAGGCGCGCGTGGCGGTGGGCGAGCCCTACGAGCTGACGTACCGCATCATCGACCGCTCGGGCCAGACCAAATGGGTGTGGGACCAGGGGCGCGGCATCTTCTCCGCACGCAATGAGCTGCTCGGTCTCGAAGGCTTCATCATCGAAGTGACGCGGCGCCAGCTCGCCGAGGAAAGCGCGCGGCGCAGGTTCGTGTTCGAACGCTCGACGGGCCTCGCCAATTCCGCCATGTTCATGGACCGGCTGAGCTTTGCCCTGGCGTTCGCGCGCCGCAACGCCCAGCCGTGCGCGGTGTTCGCGGTGCGCGTGATCGACTTCGACGAGGTGACCGAACGATTCGGCCCGGAGTATGCGGACCGCGTGCTGGTGCAACTGGGCCGGCGCTTGCAGGCGATCGAAAGCGACCTGAATGGCGCAACATTGCTCGACAAGCAGGATTTTGCGATCATGCTCACCGACTTCTCGACGGCGGCGCTCGACTGGTGCGAGCACGCGGGGCGAGTGGCTGCGCTGGTGCCGGAGAACTGCACAGCCGCCGCCGAGATCCTCGCGGAAAGCTTGCGGGCGATGATGGGCCGTCCGCTGCGCGTCGAGGGGCATGAATTCCGTGTCACGGCGCAAGTGGGCTGGTCGCTCGCGCAGAGCGAATTCCCGAGCGCCCTCGACATGATCGACACCGCGCTCGCGGCGGGTGAAGCCACGGGCAAGGGCCGCACGCCAGGCACGCCAGGCACGTTGGATCAAAAGGAACAGGCAGATGACGAAGCGGGTTGAGCGGGACGAAGAAGAAGCACTGCCGGCCGCAGCGGAGGCTTCCGATTCTTCGATGTCGATCGAGCATTTCATCGGCAAAGTCGTGCGCGAGAACCGCACGAATCAGGGGCTCACGATCGCCGAGCTCGCGGAGCAGAGCGGGCTCTCGCGCAGCATGGTGTCGAAGATCGAGAACGGCCAGGTGTCGACCAGCCTCGAATCGATGGTGAGCATCGCACGCGCGCTCGGCATCTCGATGTCCACGCTGTTCCGCAATTTCGAAGGCCAGGAAGGCACCGCGCAGCATGTCAAGGCAGGCAAGGGCATGGAGGTGGTGCGGCGCGGCACGACCAAGGGCCACACCTATCATCTGCTCGCCTACGACCAGGGACCGGCCAAGCTGTTCGAGCCGTTCCTCATCACAATGGACGACGAGTCCGAGATCTTCCCGACCTTCGAGCATCCGGGCACGGAATTCATCTACATGCTGCAGGGCAAGATGGAGTACCGGCACGGCAATCGCAGCTACCTGCTCCAGCCCGGCGACGCGTTCACGTTTCGCGGATCGGTGCCGCATGGACCGGAGCGCCTGATCAAGCTGCCGATCCGCTTCATCACGGTGATCATGTATGGGCATGCCAGCGGTTCGGATTACTGAGTAGCTGGAAGCGCCGGCGCGTCAGTTATTCGTTGCGAAATTGATACGGCGGGACGAAGCCACCCAGTCTGTCAAGCCAATCCTCTCCTCATTGACGCTTCGCTGCATCAGCGGGAACATGAAGACCGCGATGTGGCCATGCTGCGTCGCCGACATGTCGGCGTGCGCTTTGGGGTTGGATCATGCAAAAGCTACCAATATCGACGAATCGTCCATGTCCCGAAACCGGGGTTTCCGACACCGAACGACGCTTCCGGTCGCTCGCCGACGCGCTACCTCATATCGTATGGACTGCCGATCCGGATGGCTCAGTGGACTTCGTCAGCCGACGGCTCGAAACCTATACCGGGCTCGATTTCGCGCAAATTCAGGGTTGGAACTGGACATCGGTGATCCACCCCGATGATGTGCAAGCTGCGCTCGCGAACTGGAAGTCCGCTCTCGCGAGCGGCGCCGAATACGAGATGGAGGTGCGCTTAAAAAGCCAGTCCGCCGGCACGTATCGCTGGCATGTCGACCGGACGTCGCCGGTGAGAGATGCCGAGGGCCGTGTCGTCAAATGGGTTGGCACGGTCACCGATATCGATGACCAGAAGCAGGCGCTGGCCGCCGCAGACCGCGCCAACCGCGCGAAATCCGACTTCCTGTCCAGCATGAGCCACGAGTTGCGCAGCCCGCTCAATGCGATTCTGGGCTTCGCCCAGCTCATGGCCTCCGAGTCGCCGCCCCCGACGCCTTCGCAACAGGCGAGCATCGACCAGATTCTGCGTGCGGGCTGGCACCTGCTGGCATTGATCAACGAAGTGCTCGATCTGGCCAGGATCGAATCCGGTCAGGTGTCCATTTCTCCGGAGCCGGTCTCGTTGAGCGACATCTTGCGCGAATGCGCATCCATGATCGAGCCGCAGGCGCGGCAACGGTGCATCGTGGTGAATTTTCCGCATGTGGAGCCGCGCTGCCATGTCCGCGCCGACCGGACTCGCTTCAAGCAGATCCTGATCAATCTGCTCTCCAACGCGATCAAGTACAACCGCCCGTCGGGCACGGTCACCGTCGAATACGACGCGACGCACGTAGCGGACCGGGTTCGCATCAGCGTCGCCGACACGGGCCCGGGTTTGTCGCTGGATCAGTTGGGCCAGCTCTTCCAGCCATTCAATCGCCTGGGACAGGACGCCGGCACCGAAGAGGGCACCGGCATTGGCCTCGTGGTGGCCAAGCGGTTGACGGAACTGATGGGCGGCACCATCGGTGTCGAAAGCACCGCGGGAACGGGAAGTGTCTTCTCGATCGAGCTCGATGCGGCGCGCGCTCCCGATATCGCGCCGACGACCGCCGCATCGCCCACCGTGTCCGCGAGCACAGTGCCAGAGAGCGGGGCGGCTGGCGGGGCGCGCGTGCCTGCCGTGCTCTATATCGAGGACAATCCGGCCAATCTGAAGCTGGTCGAGCAACTGATTGCGAGGCGCCCGGACATCCAGATGCTCAGCGCCATGACGGGACAGCTCGGTGTCGAACTCGCATCCAGTGCGCTGCCGCAGGTGATTGTGATGGACATCAACCTGCCCGATATCAGCGGCGTGGAAGCGCTGAGCATCTTGCGCAAGAATCCGGCGACCGCGCAAATCCCGGTTCTCGCGCTCAGCGCGAATGCGATGCCGCGCGACGTGGAGAAGGGACTGAAAGCGGGATTCTTTCGCTACTTGACGAAGCCGATCAAGATCGACCAGTTCATGGATGCGCTCGCCGAAGCCTTCGCATCAGTGGAAAGCCGGGGCTAGATTCAGGTCATCGGGCATCGAGCCATGATCGATTCATTAGCGATCCTCAACGCGAAAATTCTGGTCGTCGACGACCTGGAAGCGAATGTGCTGCTGCTCGAGCAGATGCTGCGCCGCGCCGGCTACGTTCACGTCACGTCGACGATGGAAGCGTCCGCAGTGAGCGAGCTTCATCGGCATCACCGCTACGACCTGATCCTGCTCGATCTCCAGATGCCCGGCTTCGACGGCTTTCAGGTGATGGAGAGCCTCAAGTCGCTCGAAGTGGACAACTATCTTCCGGTCATCGCGATCACCGCACAGCCGGCCCATAAGTTGCGCGCGCTGCAAACCGGCGCGAAGGACTTCATCAGCAAGCCGTTCGATCTGGCGGAAGTGCTGATGCGTGTCCATAACATGCTGGAGGTCCGCTTGCTGCACCGCGAGTCGCGCGAGTACGGCAAGGCGCTCGAGCAAAAGGTGCGGGAAGTGGAGGCGAGCCGCGAGCTGATTCGCCGCCAGAGCGACGAGCTCAAGGATCTCTATGCGAAGGTGGTCGCCGAGCAGAAAGTATCGGAGCGGCTGTTGCGCAATATGCTGCCCCTTCCGATTGCCGAGCGGTTGAAAGCTCATCTTCATGACGTTGCCGACAGCAGCTTTCCGCAGGTGATTGCAGACCGCTTCCCCGAGGTGTCGGTTCTGTTCGCGGACATCGTGAACTTCACCGGCTTTTCGGCTGGCCTGAGTGCCGAGCAACTCGTCGAGATGCTCAGCGATATCTTCACGGATTTCGACAGCATCGCCGACACGCGCGGCCTCGAAAAGATCAAGACCATCGGCGACGCGTACATGGCGGCTGCCGGCTTGCCCATTCCCGTGGACGACCACGCGGCGCGCGCGGCGCACATGGCGCTCGACATGATCGATACGATGGCCCGCTTCAACGCGCTGCGGCACTGCGACCTGCAGTTGCGGATTGGCATCAACAGCGGCGAAGTCGTGGCCGGTGTGATCGGCAAGCGCAAGTTCATCTACGACTTGTGGGGCGTGGCCGTGAATCTCGCGAGCCGGATGGAATCGCACGGCATGGCCGGGCGCGTGCAGGTGACGGCGGCCACGCGCGAGCGGCTGGGCGAGCCCTTCGTGTTCGAGGCGCGCGGCACGATCGTGACGAAAGGCATGGGCGAGCTCCGAACGTGGTTCCTGGTCGGCCGAACCTGAGCAAGACCGCGACTACACACCGAATTCCGCTTTCATCATGCGCAAGCGATCGGCTACGCGTCGTGCATAGCCCTTGGCCACGCCGCTATAGCGATATAACGCGTCCTCGAGATTGCCGCCTGACGCCCCTATATCGTCTCGCAGAATGGCGGATCCAATGCGGACGGACGTTCCTGCGCGTCGGTCAAAAACTGGAAATACAACACGCCAACGCTACAGTATGCATACCTGACTAAAATCTACGGTACGACGGTAGACGTTCTTGTTCAGCCATGGCACGAACGTGTACTCGTCGTATGCATTGCTGCCCATATAAATCCAATTGCTGAGAATGCCAGACATCACCGTCTCCTGTCTTTTCCGCCGCTAACTGGGCAGCACCGGTTTCGCGACAAAAGCCGCTCCAGGCCACGTTCCCACGCCTTCCGATGCCAAGGCGGCGGGTTGCTGACGCTATCGACTGCACCCTTCCACGCACAAACCGGGATTGCAGATCGTTTTGCTAGGACATGATACATAAGATAGGTATGTTTACAAAATAAAGCAAGAGGACTTTGGCGGCATGCCGGTTGCCTTGTGTCCGCAAAGGCGGCCTCGATTTCGTCTTTTTCATTGTGACCTAATTTAGGTAATGTTTTCCAGTAAGGCGCTGGAAGCGTTTGTGACCGGGGAACGGAATGGCGGCACAGACCCCCACACAGGGAATTCCCTCTCTTTTTTCTTTCTCCTATTTTTGTATCATGACCTAACTTTGGTAAAGTTTTCTACGTAGGCGGCGTGGGGGCGTTTGCAACCCGGTCGCCGATTGACGATCCAGGAGTTCAGCCATGAATGAAGAACTTGCCGCGTTGAAAGAAGGGAATCCGTTTCGCGCGCCGTGTTTCCGTCAACTTGTCTGACCAAAGGGACCACCATCATGACAATGTCCACTGCGCGGCAATCGATCGTCCCGCCGCCGTTCCATGCGTTCTACGACGCTTACCGTTTTTCGCCCACGACCCGGGTGGGGGACACGATCTGGGTCTCCGGTCAGGTCGGCATTGGCCCGGATATGAAAACTGGCGAGGGCTGAGTGTTCGGCTCCAGTGCGCCGGGTTTGAATCTAATAATACGTACCACGAATGAGAGTGAGACTGGAAGGAGAGTCATGATGAGAAAGCACACCATCGGAGCCGTGTCGGCCATCGCGGCTGCATTATTGCTGGTGGCCGGAGCGGCCGTTGCCGACGACCTCACGCCGTCAGGTGCCGAGCGCGCAGCCAGCCAGGACGGACTCGTGCCCGCGTTTTCCGGCAGGCAAGCCACGCCCGCAGGCTGGGAGTGGGGCAAGGTCCGCGGCGATTTCTGGAAGCACAAGAGCGAGAAGCCGCTGTACACGATCGATGCGTCGAACGTCGACAAATACGCCGACAAGCTGTCGCCCGGGCAGATCCAGCTCGTCAAGCAACTGAAGGGCTATCGCATGGATGTCTATCCGTCCCACCGCGAATGCCAGTTGCCGGATTTCGCCGAGCAGAATTCGAGCGCAAATCTGACGACGGCGAAGCTCGCTTCGGATGGCGAGACGGTGCAGGCCGCGGTGCTGCCGGGCGTAGCGTTTCCGCAGCCAAAGAACGGCGCCGAAGCGATCATCAACTACGAAACACGATACCGCGGCGAGGGTGTCGAGTGGTCGCCGGTCGTCACGGCCATTTCCCCGCGCCCCGGCAGCAGCGACTGGATCGATGCAGTCGGTCCTCAGGTGTTCTATTTCCCGGGGGGCAAGGATGGCAAGAGCACGCCACAAGATGTCGACCAACTCAGCCTCGCTGCGTACTTTTCCGTCGATTCGCCGGCAGCATTGGCCGGGCAGGCCTTCGTGCAGCGCCAGTACTTCGACAAGGACTCGGAAACCTACTACTACTTTCCAGGGCAGCGCCGCGTGAGACGCATGCCGGCCTATACGCACGATGCACCGCTGATCGGCTTCGAGAATCAGTATCTGATCGACGAATCCAACATGTTCAATGGTTCCATCGACCGGTTCAACTGGAAGCTCGTAGGCAAGAAGGAAATGATCGTTCCGTATGACGATTTCGGCATGTACACCTTCAAGGACAAGTTGCACGACGTCGCCACGCTCAACGGCATTTCGCCCGATCATCGCCGCTACGAGGTGCACCGCGTCTGGGTGGTCGAAGCAACGCTCAAGCCTACGGCGCGTCACGTCGCTTCGAAGAAGATCTTCTATCTGGACGAGGACAGCTGGCTCGCGCTTGTGGGCGAGGACTATGACGCGCAGGGCAAGCTCTGGAAGGTGCGCGAGAGCTATCCGATTCCGGTATGGGAGCTGGGCGGCGCCTGCGATAACGAGCCGTTCGTGCAGTATGACCTGAGCAACGGGCGCTATGTGTTCGACGCCTCCTCGATCGGCCAGGGCAAGGACCTCCACTGGTACCAGCAAATCAACGACCCGCGCTTCAAGACGGACTTCTACACGGCCGAATCCCTGCGGTCCGTGAGCGAGCGCTGAGGTCAGGCGCAGGTACAGGGGGCCGACGCGCGCCGGGGGTGTGCGTCGGCATCGAGGGCGACGGCAGGGGAGACGCATGAAAACGAAGCTCATTGGAAGGGATGTTGCTGTAACGCTCGCCATGTTCGGAACAGCGGCCACGAGTGCGTACGGTTACGAGTTCACGACAGGCTTTAACGATCTCACGGGGTCGTGGGTGACCAACCTCACGGCGGGTGCGGGTATCCGCACCCAAAACCCGAGCTGCTCGCTCACGGGCGATCCGAACGCCTTCGGGTGCGGCGCGGCGGCCAATGTCAACCAGTGGGGCGTGGGCGACGACGGCGACCTGAACTATCGCAAGGGCCAGCCCTTCAGCACCTATATCAGCGCGACCAGCGAGCTGTTGCTGAAGATGCCCAGCGAGGGGCTCAAGTTCATGATCCGCGGCACGGGCATGTACGACTTCCTCGCCGGCGACACGAACCGCACGCCGCTCTCCAGCACCGCTGCCGCGCAGGTCGTCTACGATGCGCAGCTGCTCGATCTGTGGGGCGAGAAGGACTTCACGATCAACGGGCAGAACGCGCACGTGCGTCTGGGCAACCAGGTGATCAACTGGGGCGAGAGCATGTTCGCGATGGGCGGCATCAACGCCACCAACTCGCTCGACGTGCAGAAGCTGCTGATTCCCGGCTCGCAACTGAAGCAGGCGTTGCTGCCCGCGCCGATGATCAGCTTCGCCGCCGATCTTTCTCATGGCTTCAGTACTGAGGATTACTATCAATTCCAGTGGAACGGCAATCGCTATCCACCGGTGGGTTCGTTCTGGTCCGTGTCCAACAGCCTGGGCCGAGGCACGGACCCGTATACGGTGAGCACCACGAATCTCAACGTGGCTGGCCCCAGCGCAGGCACGATCGCGGGGCCCAATAGCGGCAATCAGAACGTGCTCAACGGCATCAACACCGGCCTCGTCAACGGTGCGTATGCCGGGCCGCCGTTTAACGACATCGGCTTGCCTGTGAACTGGCAGGCGCCTTCGAAGTACCATCCGCAGTTCGGCATGAAGTTCAACTATTCGCCGCGCTCCTTCGATGCGAATTTCGCGGTCTACTACGAGAACTACACCGACAAGTCGCCGGTGCTCTCGTCGCTGGCCAACGGCACGCTGGACTGGTCGTATCTGCAGAACCGGCAGCTTTTTGGCGCCAGCGCGAATTTTGGCATCGGCAACTGGGCGATCGGCACCGAGCTCTCGTACCGGCCGCACGACGCCGTGGCGCTGTCGAGCTGCTATGGCGCGGGCGGCCCGCTCGACCTGAACACCAATGGCGTGCAGGGTGTCAACTGCCAGCAATGGGCCGACGAGAAGAAGTTCCAGTACGACCTCAACGGCCTGCTCGCGCTCACGCGCAGCGAGTATCCGTTCCTCAAGCTGCTCGGTGCGGATGAGGCCACCCTGACCTGGGAACTCACCTGGATCTACTACCCGGGCCTGAGCACGCACGGCATCACGCGCACGGTCGACGGCCAGACGGTCACGCAGGTGCCCCAGGCGGGCTATCTGCCGTGGCTGAACAACAACTCGGGCCTGGGTTACCCGATCGGCATGGCGCAAGGCACGTCCAGTTCCGTGGGCGCAACGATCGACTTCAACTGGACCTATGACGGCACGCTGATCCACGGCTGGCAGGTGACACCCGGCGTGACGTTCGCAGACGCACTCTACGGCTATACGCCGACCCTCAGCGCGAACTACCTGCAGGGCGCGAAGTCGCTGAACCTCTATGTGCTGTTCAACCAGAACCCGACCGTCTGGCAGGCGGGGATCAACTACACGCTGTTCTGGGGCGGGCACAACACGGTCGGCCAGCCGTACGCAGACCGCAACTTCGTCGGGATGTTCGTTACCCGGAACTTCTGATGGCCAAAGCGCCGGTGGGTGGTCCGATGCCGCTTGTCGCCGAAACGGCCGAAACGCTTGAAGGAAAAATGCCGTGTTAAATCGTCTGGTAAAAACGCTGGAAAGGGCGTTCTTCGGTCATCGGATGGCCGTGCTCGTAAGCATCGGCCTGTTCACCGCCGTGATGGCCTTCTTCGCCGTGCAGCTGCGCATGGATGCGGGCTTCGAGAAGCAGATGCCCATTGGCCATGAATACATCCAGACCTTCCAGAAGTACCGCTCCGACCTGCTCGGTGCGAACCGCATCACCGTGGTCGTGCGTGCGCGCAAGGGCTCGATCTGGACGAAGGAAGGGCTCACGCGTCTGTACAGGGTGACCCAGGCGGTCACGTATCTGCCGAACGTGGACCGTGTCGGCGTGCAGTCGCTCTGGACGTCGAACGCCTATGTGAACGAGATCACCGACGAAGGCTTTCGCGCCGAGCCGATCATCTCCGGCACGATCACGCCCGACCAGCTCACGCCAGACATTGTCGCGAAGATCCGCCGCGCGACCACGCTGGGT
>NZ_BAYD01000175.1 GCF_000685075.1 Paraburkholderia oxyphila NBRC 105797 | reverse complement strand
CCGCGAATACAAGTTAAGGCCAACGCCATGAAGAACAACAACAAATCAATTCTCTACCCGCGGGCGGCGCGCCCCACTTCACTCACAGTGAGCCACGAGCGCAGTCTCGTCATCCAAACGCCGCAACCTCGCATAAACCACGACCGCAAACATGCAAAGCGCAATAGCAACTTCCAGAGCGGCACGCGTACCCGACGCCTCCATCAACTCGCCCCCGGCGATCGACCCCACCCCAAATCCAAGCGCAAGAAATCCCGGCGAAAGCGCAGCAAAACGCCCCACAAGATCATACTGCGGGATCGTCGCGAAGATCAGCAGCGCACCACCGGTCCAGCAAACGATGAACACGACCGAGCCAAGCGCGAACGTCAGCGGCGAAGGCGGCAACGCGAGCGAAGCCGCAGCAACCACACACCCCGTGAGATTGATCAGCGTCCAGCGCCGCAAGCCGCCCCCCACACCGAGCTTCGGCATAAACCAGCAAGCAGCAAGACTCACGAGATTGGCGGCCGCCAGCACGATGGAAATATACGAGCCGCGCAATCCCGCATCGGCGCCAATTTTCTCCAGGAATGTCCACACGACGCCCACGCCGCCATACAACGCAAACAGCGCTACGAGCGAGAGCAGCGCGTCGCCCTTGTCAACGCGCCCTGCCGCTGCCTGTTGCGGCGTCGACAGCGTCTCGCCGCGCTCGAACCACCCTGCGACGCAAGCGAACGGCACGGACAGCACCGCCACGAACGTGAAGACACCAGCCGCGCCCCATGCGGCGCCCAGCGCCGGAATCACGAACGCAAGCAACGCCATCCCCCAGAGCACCTGCCCCATCACCAGCATGCCGAGATGCCGCTCGGGCGTGCTCGTGTACGAGAGATACCGCATCGCAATGCCATTGAGCGCCCCCGATCCCACGCCCGCCACGCAACGCAAAAGCGCAAACGCAACAAATCCATGCACGCCGAGCGTCGCGAGATTCGCGGCTGCCGCCAGCACCGCCGCGGCAACAAGCACGCGCCGAACCGGCTGGCGTGCCAGCACGAACGCCACGAGCAACGCACCACACGACATGCCGAACACTTCGGCAAAGACCGCAACGCCCAGCGTCGCCTCGCCGAACGCCCAATGCTGTGCGACCTGTCCAACCACCGCGGGCAGCCCCATGAACACCGTCGGCGAGAACACGCCGAGGGCCACCATTGCCGCGACGAACGCAGGCTGCGCTCGTCGTGTGCCGTTTTCCTTATTCATTGCACCATCCTGTCTCGAGCCCGGGCCGCGCGACCCGGGCTGTGCGCCCCGAACTGTCTCCTCTACACGCGCACGGCGCAGCGCCGCGCGCGTTACTTCGAAAGCACCCTCGCCTTGACCCGGTCGGCCCGGATCACGCGCAACGCGTCACGCGTGCAGCGCCTCCCGCGCGAAATCGCCCTGCGCGTGCGTGACCTCGCCGTTCATCATCGTCAGGCCCACCTCGACCTTGCCGATCTCGTACTTGCCCACCTCGAACAGGTCGCGCTCGAGCACGATGAGGTCCGCGCGCTTGCCCACGGTCAGCGAGCCAATCTCGTGCTCCATGCCGAGCTGGTACGCACCGTGGATCGTGTACGCGGCAATCAGCTGCGGGATACTCAGGCGCTCGTTGATGTCGGGGAACACGGGCGCATCGGGCTCGCCGGCAAGCTGGCGCGTGTGGCCCGACTCGATGTGCTCGACGGGGTGGTGCTGGCATCGGCACTGGCAGGCCAGCCCATCCATGCCGATCGACACCGTCACGCCCTCCTCGATGAAGGTGCGGAACTTGTACATGCTGCTCCAGCGCTTCTCGCCGTAGAACTCGCGAATCGCCTTCGTATAGGTGTCGACCACGCCCCATTGCAGCTGCGTGTTAGCGAGCACGCCCAAGCGACGGAAACGCGGAATATCGGCCGGATGCGTGAGGAACGCATGCGTGATCACGTGGCGGCGATCGCGCGGCGGATTGAGCGTGTTGGCGCGCTCGATCGCGTCGAGCGCGCCGCGCACGGCCGCGTCGCCCACGCAGTGCACCATGATGTCGACGCCGTTGCGGTCGGCCTCCAGCACGAAGCGGTTGAAGTCCTCGATCGGCGTGTTCGGCTCGCCGCAATAATGCGGCCGGTCCGCATACGGCTCCAGCAGATAGGCCGTATGGTTCATCTCGGTGCCGTCGAGAAACAGCTTGAGCGTGCGCGCCTTCACGAGCGGCGACTGATAGCGCGCGCGATACGCGAGGATCGTTTCCACCGGGTCGCGCGTTGCCTCGATGGCCGCATAGCTGCCCACCACGCGCAGCTTGAGCGCGCGGTCGCGCTCCATGCGCATCAAGGTCTCGTACAGCCACGTCTGATCGCCGCTCGGGTCGATGAAGCCGGCATCGAAGACGGTCGTGATGCCCGCCGCCACCAGCTTCTTTTGCCACTTCACGAACGAGTCGTAGTAGAGCTCGCCCCACGGCGGCAGAAAGCCGGCAGCGGAGAGGCGGCGCATGAGCAGCGAATAAGCGGCGCCGTCGACGATCACGCCCGTGGGCTCGCCCGACACCGGATCCTTTTCGAACCAGCTCGCACCCTCTTCGACAGGCGGCGTGGACGCGTCGATCCCGCCAACCTCGAGCGCCTTCGAGTTCACCCACATCGTGTGAAAGTCGGTCGAAAGCAGGCAGACCGGACGATCGGCGCAGATCGCGTCGAGCGTCTCGCGATTGAGCAGCTCGGCAGGCATGGCCGCCTGCACCCAGCCCATGCCGATGATGCTTTTCTCGTGCGGGTGCGCTTCGACATAGGCACGCAGCGCGTCCAGCACCTGCTGCGGATCTTCGAAGTTGATGAACGCCTGCGCGGCGAATGCCGTGGTGGAGAAATGCCAGTGCGATTCGACGAAGCCCGGCAGCATCAGCCGGCCGCCGGCGTCGATCGTGCGCGTATGCGCTCCGGCAAAGCGCTGCGCGCCAAGCGTATCGCCGACGAAGACGATCCTGCCCTCGCGCACCGCAACCGCGCTCGCCCAGGGGCAATGCGGATCGACGGTATAGGCCCGCGCATTCGTGAAAATGACGTCGGCCGGCGTCTCCTTGTGTTCGTTCTGTAGATTCATGGCGGGATTCAAAGTGGAAATTCAACGTGCCTTTGATCCAAGGCAGGCGACAAAGGTATCGGCTCGCTCCGCCCAGGTATGCCCTACTCGAAGGAGGGCAACCCGCAATTTCCCGCGCGGCGCGCGCGTCTGGGCCGGCACGGGCGATCCGCTGCGCATCGCGCCAATCCGGCGGATGCGGCTCGTGGAGCCGATGCGCGGCCGCGATACTGGACGAATTCACGGATATTGGCGGCGCGGGCTTTCTGATAATGTTCCGCGCAAGACTGACAAGAGGACTGACCGGGGGTGACACCATGCAACTGAACGTCGACCCATTCAATCAAAGCGCCCGATACCTCAATGTGCCGATCAGGTCGATGGGCGAGGTCGTCGAAGCCGTCGGACTGCCACACTTCGTGCGCCGCCTCACGCTGTTTCTGAACGATCTCGTGCCGCTCGACTATGTGCACGTCGAGCGTTCGCGCCTCGACAGCCGCTCGCCGCTCGGTTATCGCAGCGAGTGGCTCGGCAGCGGTGCCGTGAACGAAGCGCAGTCCGTCGTCGACGATGTGATGTCGCTCTACTACGAGCGGTTTCAGGCCCTCGACCCGCTATTCGCGGACATCCGGACCACCGTGGGGACGCATCTCGTGGTGCGCGACATGAGCCAGGTGCCCGCCGGCGAGTTTCGCGAGCGGATTTTCGACAGCCGTGAGGTCGCGCACGAGTGCGTGCTGACGAAGAGCGACCGGCGCACGCAATGCTCGCTCGCGCTCGTGCGGCGCGATCATCTCCCGCCGTTTTCGCTCGCAGACCTGAATTATCTGAGGCACCTCGGCGACCTGCTTTTTCCGCTGCTGGAGCTGCACGCGTCCACGGCTGCGATCAAGCGGACCACCAACGCCGTGGTCGATACCGATCCGCTCGCGCTATTCGACGCGCGCATCGCGAGCGACGGCATCCGGCTTTCGAAGCGCGAATACGACACCTGCAGGCATTTGATCAGAGGGCACACGGTGCCGGAGATCGCGACGATTCTGGGTGTGCTGCAAACGACCGCGAAATCGTACGTGCAGCGCGCGTTCGCGAAGCTCGGAGTGAGGACGCGGCGCGAGTTGGCGCAATGGGCGTTGGGGCAGGCCGCGCAAAAGGAAACTGCCGGCTGAATGCATGTGTAAGCGCTATGCCTTCACCACCGCCAATCCAGCCTCCTCGATCGGGCGAATCAATCGGGCGGGCGCGGCCGCGTCGACGATGAGCGTCTGCGCGAGACCCAAATCGCCGATGCGGTATTGCGAAGCCGCATTGAGCTTTGAGGCGCAGGCCAGTACGACCGTCTCCGCCGCACGCGCCGCGAGCGCCCGCTTGACGTACGCTTCCTCGTAATCGCCGGTGCTCAGCCCGGCCTTCGCGTGCACGCCGGTCACGCCCATGAAGTACAGGTCGGCATGCACGTGTGAGATGGCCTCCACGGCGGCCGCACCCACGCTCACCACCGAGTGCTTGTAGAGCTTCCCGCCGATCAGCAGGACTTCCACCGCTGGATGCGCGGCCAGCGCGACGGCAATGCTCGGGCTGTGCGTGACCACCGTTGCCGCGAGATCGGGCGCGAGGCATTGCACGAGCAGCGCGGACGTCGTCCCGCCGTCGACGATCACCACCTGGCCGGGCTCGATCATGCTCGCCGCCTTGCGCGCGACGCGGCGCTTGGCGTCCACGTCCATGTCCTCGCGCTCGGCAAGCGGCGCGACCGCCGCCGAGGCGGGCAAGGCCCCACCATGCACGCGCTGCACGCGCCCCTGAGCCGCCAGCTCGCGCAAATCCCTGCGCACCGTGTCTTCCGATACGCCAAACCTCGCACTCAGTTCACCCGCCAGCACCTGGCCGTCGCGCGCCAGCGCTTCGAGGATGGCCTTCTTTCTTTGATCTGTCAGCATCGGTTGCACGAATTTTCTTGAACCTGCACGAGTCTGCACGTTACCATGGACCGCATTGAATGTCGACCATCGCATGGAGCCGCCCGTGACCGCCACCCAAGACCGAGTCCGTATCGTCGAAACTGCCGTGCTTTCGGACAATTGGTACGTGCTCAAGAAGATCACCTTCGATTTCCTGCGCCGTAACGGCACGTGGCAGCGCCAGAGCCGCGAAGCCTACGACCGCGGCAACGGCGCCACGATCCTGCTGCACAACCCCGCGACTGGCAACGTCGTGCTCACGCGGCAATTCCGCATGCCGGTGTTCATCAATGGCCACGACGGCATGCTGATCGAAGCGGCAGCTGGTCTGCTCGACGATGCCACGCCCGAGGCACGCATATGCGCCGAGGCCGAGGAAGAGACTGGCTTTCGCGTGCGCAACCTGCGCAAGGTATTCGAGGCCTATATGAGTCCCGGCTCCGTCACGGAAAAGCTCTACTTCTACGTGGGCGAGTATGACGACGCCGGACGCACCGGCCACGGCGGCGGCATCGAGGACGAAGGTGAGGATATCGAAGTGATTGAAATGCCGTTGCACGAAGCATTGGCCGCAATCGAGCGCGGCGAAATTGTGGACGGCAAGACCATCATGCTGCTCCAGTACGCGGCGCTGCACGAATACGCGAACGGCCGCCAGCGCTAACGCTCAGCCGCTACAATGCCCGGCAGGACTTCATCTGGATAGAGCCCCCATGTACATCGTCTCGCTGACCTACATCGCCTCGCTCGAGCGCATCGACGACGCCCTTCCTGCCCATCGCGACTGGCTCGATGCACAGTTCGCCGCCGGCAATTTCGTGGCAGCGGGCCCGAAGGTGCCGCGCGACGGCGGCGTGATCCTCGCTTCGAACATGGAGCGCGCGCGGCTCGACGCCCTGCTCGCGACCGATCCGTTTGCCGAACAGGGTCTCGTCGCCTACACCATCACGGAGTTCAAAGCCACACGTCTCGCGCCGGGCCTGAACCTGCCGCGGCCCGAAGCCTCATGAAAGTCGAAAACTCGGAACTCGAAGCCTTCGTCGCCGTGGCGGAGCTCGGCACGTTTCATCGCGCCGCCGAAAAGCTGCACCTCACGCAGCCGGGGCTCTCGCGCCGCATCCAGAAGCTCGAGCAGGCGCTGGGCGTCGAGCTCTTTCACCGCACCACGCGCAGCGTCACGCTCACGGGCGTGGGCCGCCAGTTCCTGCCGATGGCGCGCGAGCAGATCGCGCAGCTCGGCATGATGCTCACCTCCATCCAGGAGATCGCCGAAAAGCGCTACGGCAAGGTGCGCGTCTCGAGCATCCCCACCGTGGTGGCGCGCCTGCTGCCCGACGTGCTGCGCCAGTACGCGCGCAAGTATCCGCAAATCGGCGTGCAGATCCTCGACGGCAATCACGACTTCGTGCTCTCGCAAGTGCGCGCGGGACTCGCCGAATTCGGCGTGAGCCTGCATCCCGGCGACGACGAAGACCTCGTGTTCGAGCCGCTGTTCGAGGACCGTTACGTGCTCGCCGTGCACCGCGACGACCCGCTCGCGCAGGCCGAATCGCTCACGCTCGGCGACCTGCGCCACGCGAAGCTCGTGATCGGCGGACGCGACAGCGGCAATCGCCTGCTGCTCGAAATGCTGATGAGCCAGGAGTCCGTACGGCTGCGCTGGTTCTACGAAGTCGAGCACATCTCGTGCGTGGCCGCGCTGGTCGCCGCTGGCGTGGGCTGCGCGATCCTGCCCGAAAGCGCTGTGGGCGAAACGGGCGCCCTCGCCTCGCCCGCCGTACGCGCCGTGCCGCTCGCGAGCCCCGCGATCGCCCGCACGGTGGGCATCGTGCGCCATCGCACCGTGTCCATGTCGAGCATGGCAGCCGACCTGTGCGCGCTCGTGAAGGCCGCAGCGGGCTGACGCGGTGGCCTGACACCGTGGCCTGACACGGTGGCCTCACGCAGCAACCTCACGCAGCGGCCTGAAATCCGCCGGCTCGCGTTTGCAGGCGCTCCCCCGGCGCACGATGGACCGTTTGATAGCATTTGCGCATGAATCGCGAGCAGACTCGCATTGGACGCCCGCAAATTGGCCACCGACGATACGGTAAAGCACAGTGCCAATAGCAAGGAGCCTCCATGCATTTCGACGTCATTCTGCGCCGCGGCGAGCTCATCGACGGCACCGGCGCGCCCCGCTTCAGCGCCGACGTAGGCGTGAGCGGCGAGCGCATCGCCGCCATCGGCGATTTGAGCGGCGCAACGGCCACGGACGAGATTGACGTTGCGGGCCATATCGTCGCCCCCGGTTTCATCGACAGCCATACGCACGACGACGCCTTCGTCCTGACCGACCCCGGCGTCGAGCCCAAGATCTGCCAGGGCGTGACCACCGTGGTCGCCGGCAACTGCGGCATCAGCCTCGCGCCGCTGCGCGCGGAACGCGAAGTCCCGCAGCCGCTCGATCTGCTCGGCGCGTGGCAGGCATTCCGCTTTCCCTCCTTCGCCGAGTATCTCGCCGCGCTCGACGCCACGCCCGCCGCCGTGAATACGGTGGCGCTGGTGGGCCATTCGACGCTGCGCGTGCGCCACATGAGCGATCTGCAACGCGAGGCCAACGCCCAGGAGATCGCCGCCATGTCCGCCGACGTGCGCGAGGCGATGAGCGCGGGCGCCTTCGGCGTGTCGTCGGGCACCTTCTACCCGCCCGCCGCCGCTGCAACGCAGCAAGAGCTGATCGACGTCTGCGCGCCGCTGCGCGAGACGGGGGGCGTATTCGCCACGCACCTGCGCGACGAAACCGCCGAGATCATGGCGTCCCTCGAAGAGGCCTTCGCGATCGGCCGCGCGCTCGACGTGCGCGTCGTGCTCTCGCACCACAAGGTCGCCGGCAAGGAAAATCATGGCCGCTCGGTGCAAACGCTCGCGCGCATCGACGCCCAGCGCGCGCTGCAGCCGCTATGCCTCGACTGCCACCCCTATCCGGCCACCTCGACGATGCTGCGCGCGGACCGCATCCGCCAGTCTTCACACGTGATGCTCGCCTGGTCGAAGCCGCATCCCGAGCTCGCGGGGCGCGACTTTCACGAACTGCTGCCGCGCTTCGGCGGCTCCATCGAAGCCGCCATCGAAGCGCTGCGCCCCGCGGGCGCCATCTACTTCGTGATGGACGAGCGCGACGTCGAGCGCATCTTCCAGCACGAGATGACGATGGTGGGCTCGGACGGCCTGCCCAACGACACGCGGCCGCATCCGCGCCTGTGGGGCACATTTCCGCGCGTGCTGGGCGAATTCTCGCGCACGCGCGGCCTGTTTCCGCTCGAAGCGGCCGTGCGCAAGATGACCGGCCTCACCGCCGAGCAGTTCGGCATCGAGGCGCGCGGGCACCTGAAAGTGGGCCACTACGCCGACCTCGTGGTGTTCGATCCCGCGCGCGTGATCGACCGCGCGACCTTCGCTCAGCCCACGCTGCGCCCCGAGGGCATCGAGCACGTCTACGTCAACGGCCAGGCCGTGCTCTCGCACGCGGAGCCAACCGGCAATCGACCCGGGCGCGCGCTGCGCCGCCAGCAAGCGGACGCGGCTTCGGCAAGTGCACCCGCCACGCCGCCGGACGCATCATCGAACACATCGTCGAACCCAACCCCACACGCAACCGCGCACGCCTGACGCGTGCAACCTGGCAGGGAGTGATCATGGCAAGTACCGACGGGGCGGCTCGCACGCCCGGCATGCAGTCCGGCGCGCAATCGTATGCGAGCCTCGACGCGCCCGATATCGACACGCTCTATGGCAAGCTCACGCGCCGCATCATTCCGCTGATCCTCGTGTGCTACTTCTTCGGCTACCTGGACCGCGTGAACGTGGGTTTCGCGAAGCTGCAGATGGTGAACGATCTTCAGTTATCCGAAGCGGCATACGGTGTGGGCGCGGGACTGTTCTTCATCGGCTACCTGCTGCTGCAGATCCCCGCGGGCTGGCTCGTCAAGCGCATCGGCGTGAAGAAGTGCATCGCGGGCTCGATGCTCGCGTGGGGCCTCGTCTCCATCGCGACGCTCGCCACGCGCGACCAGACCAGCTTCTACGCGCTGCGCTTCCTGCTGGGCGTGACCGAGGCGAGTTTCTTCCCGGCCGTGATCGCTTACTTCAGTGTGTGGTTTCCGTCGCGCCGGCTCTCGAAGGTGATGGCGCTGCTGTTTCTGGCGATGCCGCTGGGCGTGGTGATCGGCGGACCGCTCTCGGGCTGGATCATGGACGCCGCGCACGGCGGACTCGGCCTGCGCGGCTGGCAGTGGATGTTCCTGATCGAAGGCCTGCCTGCGGTGCTGCTTGGCTTCTACCTGCTCGCCACGGTCACTGAGCGCATCGACGACGCCCACTGGCTCAGCGACGCCGAAAAGCGCATGGTCCACGCCGAAATGGCCACGGAAGCCGAAGGCAAACGCGCGCATCTGGGCGCGGCGCTGCGCGAGCCCACACTGTGGCTGCTCTTTTTCACCTCGTTTCTCTACAACGTGGGCAACTACGGGCTGATATTCTGGATGCCCACCATGATCAAGGCGCTCGGCTCGCTCAGCAACTTCGCGATCGGCCTGATCAGCGCGGTGCCTTATCTCGTGGCATCCGTGGCGATGGTCGCGAACGCGCAGCATTCGGTGCGCACCGGCGAGCGCCGCTGGCACACCGCCCTGCCCGTGATCGTGGGCGGCGTGGCGCTGCTCGCGAGCGTGGGCATGCGCGCGCATCCGGTGCTGGCCGTTGCCTGCCTGACCGTGGGCGTGGCCGGCATCATGAGCACGCTCGCGATGTTCTGGAGCTTGCCTTCACGCATCCTCGCCGGCGACGCGGCCGCTAGCGGCGCGGGCCTCGTGAACATCGGCGCGGCCGTCGCGGGCTTCGTGGGACCGTCGATCATGGGCTACCTCAAGGGCCTCACCGGCAGCACCGAGATGGGCGTCGCGCTGCTCGCACTTGCGCTCTTCAGCGCGGCGGCGCTCATCCTCGCAATTCCGCGCCGCTACATGGGACGCGCATGAGCACGGCGCCGCTGCCTCGCGATGCGCGCTCGCTGGCCCGCGAGGTCCGTGCGGGCCGCGCGAGCGCCGAAGCATTCGTACGCGCAGCGCTCGCCGATATCGCCGTGCGCGACGCACGGCACAATGCCGTTTCGATGATCTTCGAAGCACGCGCGCTGGACGACGCGCGCCGCGTGGACGCCACCGTGCGCGCGGGCCGCGATCCTGGGCCGCTCGCGGGCGTGCCATTTCTGGTGAAGAGCAACTTCGACGTGGCCGGCTACACGACCGTGGCGGGCTCGCCCGCACGGCTCGCGCTGCCGCCCGCGCAAACGGACGCCACGCTAGTCGCGCACTTGTGCGCGGCGGGTGCGGTGCCGCTCGGCGCCACGCACATGGACGAACTCGCGTGCGGTGCCACCGGCGAGAATCCGCACTTTGGCGCGGTACGCCTGCCCGCGGATCCCACGCGCATGACGGGCGGCTCGTCGAGCGGCTCGGCGGCGGCCGTCGCGGCCGGCTACGTGACGCTCGCGCTCGGCAGCGACACCAACGGATCGATCCGCGCGCCGGCTGCGCTATGCGGCGTGTGGGGCGTGAAGCCAGACAACGGCCGGCTCGCGATGCAGGGATGTCTGCCCTATGCCGCATCGCTCGACGTGGCGGGCGGGTTCGCGCGTACCTTCGCCAATCTCGTTGCGCTTTATGAAGCGCTGCTTGGCGCGCAGGGCCATGCAGAGGCCACCCGCGTGCGCGCCGCGATATCCAGCCAGCAACCATTGCGCGTGGCCGTGCTCACCGGAGGCTTCGAGCAGTTCGCCGATGCGCACGCGCGTCGTGCCGTGCGGCGCGCTGCTGCGTGCTTCGAGCACACAGCGGCGGAGCCCGTCGAAGAAGCCTTGCTCGAAGACTCACGCGCCGCCGCGCTCACGATCTCCAACTACGAACTGGCACGCGCGCATCGCGCGCTGCTGGACGCCGATCCCTCGCACGTCTCCGAACGCCTGCGCACGCGCATCGTCACCGGTCTTTCGACGAGCGAAGCGGCCTACGCACAGGCGCTTGCGCAACGAGCAACATGGTGTGGGTACATGAGCGCCCTCTTCGCGCGCTACGACGTGCTCATCGCACCCGCCACGCCTTGTGCGCCCCCGCGTTTCGCCGATGCCACCATCGACGTGAACGGCACGGCGCTCGAACCCGCAAAGGCGCTTGGCCGGCTCACGCAGCCCATTTCGTTCGCGGCACTGCCTGTCGTGAGCGCGCCCTGCCACGCGCCGGGCGAGTTGCCTTCGGGCGTGCAATTGATCGGCGCGCCCGGAACGCTTGCTGCGTGCTTCGTCGCGGCGCGGCGCATCGCCGTGCAGCGCGGCGAAGACGTGAATGCCATCTGACGCCACGCGGCTCGCAGAAACGGCGCCGCCGCTACGGCGCCCTTATTGCGCCTGCATCATCCCCGACCAGACGATCTCCAGCTCCACGCCAATCGAGCGCGCGAGGCCGTCCAGGCCCGGAAACAGCGAGGCGTTCGTGATGTTCATGCGGTAGAGCCACTTCATGGCGTCCATGCGGATGCGTGCGGGCAGCACGATCTGATGCAGCAGTTCCTCGTTGCTTTCGTAGCCGTCGAGAATGGCCTGCAACGGCTTGTCGATCACACCGGGCACGACGAAGGTGCCCGACTGCGCCACGAGCCGGTCGTCCATTTCGGTGGGCTCGCCTGACCAGAGAATTTCGTTGGTATTGCAGAAAAAATAGCGTTCGAAGTGACCGGGCACGCGCGGGTCGATCACGTCGCGCGTGAGTACCGGATCGGCTTTCGGGCGGGCGCGGTTGTTCCAGAGCGCGGGGGTGTTGAGCGCGTAGACGGCGGCGTCGCCGGTCGCGCGTTCGAGCGCGAAGAAGGCCGCCACGAACGGGCTCTTCGTGAAGTCGAGCAGGCGGGTGGGCGCGCCGTGGTGCTGCATGAGCGCGAGACAGCGCAGATCGTCGGCGAGTATGGCGGGATGCGCGAGGAAGTTGTGTGCCTTGCGGCGAAACACGCGGATTGCGCGCTCCTCGCGGGCGCGCCATTGGTTGCGGTCGTCTACGAAGTCGTGCATGTAGCGCGAGAGCGAGCTCTCCAGCCGCCATTGGGCGTTTTGCTGCCCGCGGAATGCCCAGCCGTCGAGCTGGGTGGTCAGCTCCATGAACTGGTTCCAGTTGGTGAGTTCGGTGGTTTGCATGAGTGGCGTCCTGGGCGGCGCGAGGCCCTTGGGGCGATTGTCTGGCGGATCGCGCGTGTGCGTGCGTGCGTGCGTGCGTGTGCGTGCGTGCGTGCGTGCGTGCGTGCGTCTGACACGCTATCACAGTGACGATTACATCGTGAAGTCAATAGGGTGCATCGGTGGCCAGTTGATCATGGCCCTTGCAGCGTGGGCCCGTTGGGCGATTGCCCATTTGCTCGGGCTTTTTTGTTGTGGGTCTTTCCGGCTATCGCGTTTACTTGTTTTCGCGGCGGGCCGCAAGCGTTGCCCCTGTGCGGGGCGGCACCTACTTTTCTTTGCAGCCGCAAAGAAAAGTAGGCAAAAGAAAGCGGCTCACACCGCCAGTGTGACGCAGTCCCCCACTGCCCTGTCAACCGGAGTGGCTCCGGGGCATCCGTCTCCTCGCACACTCCACGTTAGTGACAAGGGGCTCATTCTTCCCGCCACGCGCTACGCGCGGGCGGAAAGGTCTGCAAGGAAAACCGGGCGGGCGGGCCGGCGAATACGCTGGGGGTGCCACCCGGTAAGTGCGCGAAGGTGCGGACCGGTAAATGCGCGGGAGTGCTGATCGGTGAATGCACGGGCGTGCTGGTTGGCGAATGTGTGAGCAAGCCGTCGATCGAATACGTTGGAGTCCTACGAAAACACTTGAATCCCACTGGCTTTGGTTATACCCCACGGCGCGCGCAGCGCCGCCGGATGGATGAGCCCTTAGTCACTCCGGCGTGTAGCAAGTGATGGCAGACGCCCCGGAG
>NZ_BAYD01000176.1 GCF_000685075.1 Paraburkholderia oxyphila NBRC 105797 | reverse complement strand
TTGACCGCGATCGGGCCATTCACTCCACGCCATTTGCTCTCACCGAGCCCATGGTTTTCCAGCTTCCTGAGGTAGGGCAACATGTCTGTCCAGCCCCAACCACAGTTGCCCATGGCGGCGAGGTGGTTGTAATCCTCAGGCTGGCCCCGGGTCCACACCATACCGTTCACCGCGCTGGAGCCCCCCAGGGTCTTGCCCCGCGCCCAGATTTCCGGGCCGGCATCTTTTGCCCGAAGATACTGGGTGGCGAAGTGGTACGCATAGCGGGCATCGGTCAGCAGCTTGCCAAATCCTTTTGGCATATCGACAAGGAAGCGGTTGCTGTGGTCATCTGGGCCATTTTCGATCAGCAAGACCTTGATGTCCGGATCTTCCGAAAGCTGCCGCGCCAGCACGCATCCGGCGGATCCCGCTCCGACAATGATGAAATCGAATTCGGCGTTTGTGCTCATCTCTTCGATCTGAAATCGATCGGTGTCATGGTCCGTCCTGGAGGCGTCTTCGACGAGAAAATGGCGCTGCTTCCGAATTGCCATTGCGTCGGTACAGGCCGTTCAGCTGGCGCGGATACTCATGCCTACCCCCTTAACCCGGATGAATTCCTCCAGGCCAGCCTTGCCGCCTTCGCGCCCAAAGCCAGAGATGCCCACACCACCGAATGGCGACGCCGCGTGGAAAGCCGGTGTCGCCTGGTTCACGAAAACGGTACCGGCGTGCAGTCGACGCACCATGCGCTGGGCGATATTGAGGTCATTGGTCTGCACGTAGGCTGCGAGGCCGTATTCGGTCGCGTTGGCCAGTGCCACAGCCTCGTCTTCGTCGCGGAACTTGAACGCACACAGCACCGGCCCGAACACTTCCTTCTGGGCGATGGTGCAGTATGGATCGGCTTCGGTGATGAGTGTCGGGGTGACGAAGTTGCCTTGGCCGTCACCGCTAATGTCGGCGCCGGTAAGGAAGCGACCGACTTGCTGCTCGCGTGCTTCGTTGATCATGCCTCGCACGCGATCGCAGGCGAGCGCATTGACCATCGGGCCGACGATCACGTTTTCGTTCACTGGATCGCCGTAGGGCAGGTGCTCCATAGCCGCCTGCACGGCCTCGATGAAGGGTTCGTAGATTGATTCGTGAACCATGATGCGCGTCGGCAGCGCACAGCCTTGGCCGCTGTTCGAAAGGCCAAAGCCAGCACAGTAGGCGGCGGTAGAGGGAATATCGACGTCGGGGAATACTACGTTGGCCGATTTGCCACCCAGTTCGAAAACACACGGCTTAAGGCTTTCGGCAGCAGAGCGCATGATGGCGCGCGCGCCCACCGGTCCACCCGTAAAGGATATTCTGTCCACGTCGCGGTGACGTACGAGTGCTTCTCCCGCCGCCACGCCACCGGGCAGTACATTGATCACGCCCGGCGGCACACCAGCGTCTAGAGCCAGTTCGACGAATAACTGGGAGCTGAACGGCGTGAATTCAGCCGGCTTGATGACGACAGTGTTGCCCGCCGCCAGCGATGGTGGAATCTTCATCGCTAACGACAGCATCGGCGCATTCCACGTAATGATATGGGCAATTACGCCATAGGGTTCCGGCACCGTGTATTCAAAGTGATCGCCAGGATTCATGCCGGTCACGAGTCCTTCGATCTTGTCGGCCCAGCCAGCATAGTAGCGGGTCCAACTGACGATACGGGGTCCCATGCCATGCACCATGGTGTTCAACGGTATGCCGTTCTCGACGACGGCCATCTTCGTGAAGCGATCCATGTTTTGCTCGATCAGGTCGGCGAAACGATCGAGGATCTGGCGACGGCGGAAAGGTTTCAAGTCGCGCCACGCTGGGAGCGCGGCGCGCGCAGCCTTCACTGCGGCATCAACTTCCAGTTCGCCGGCCAGAGGAACTTCCATCTGGAACTGCCCCGTTGCGGTATTCACATGAGTGAAAGTTCCGCCGCTACCTTGGGAGAGAGCCTGCTCACCGAGCATCAGCTTGACCTTTGGCAGCGAGGCTGCAATGGCGGCATGTTCGGCGGGGTTCGGTGGAATGAAGAGCATGCAAAGGCCTCCTTTTTGTCGTCAAGTCGCACGCGCTAAGCTGGTGAACATATTATTTATATATATGAGTATTGCTATATATTTTGACTGTTTGACCTTCTGGAACGCTTTTCAGCGATCTCAGGAATCTTTGTGAAACCGTCTCCAAGTGATGAACGTAAGCGACAAAAGATCTTCGACTGCGTTGCGGTCGATACTTTTGGGCCACGCTCATTCGAAGTCTGCGAGTCCATTGAAGTGGCCACGCTTGACGTCACAGATGCGAGCATCATATAAAGTAAGCGATACCTGCAATTCGCACACTGCAACAGGGAACGTGTGAAAAATGAAAAGTTGCTTCATAACAATAAAGCGATTTTCTACTTTAAGGCGAATTTATGGCATCACCACCGTTAGCCGTGCAACGTGATCACTGAACAGTAACTCCGCCATCCACCGTCATGGGATGGCCGACCATAAATCCCGATTCCGCGGAAGCCAAAAAGAGTGCGGCACTCGCGATTTCCTCCGGCTTACCAAAACGGGCGATCGGGTGCTTAGCCGCTGCTGCCTCCCACATTCCGGGCACTTGCTTAATATCTGCGATCATGGCCGTATCAATGCCACCCGGACAGATCGCGTTAATGCGCACCCTACTCGCAGCATATTCCAATGCCGCTGCACGAGTTAGTCCTACGACGCCATGCTTGGCTGCCACGTAGGCGGGCCTATTCCTTAGGCCAACCAAACCGGCCACCGATGCGGTGTTGACGATGGCACCGCCACCGGTATTCAACATCGCGCGAATTTCGTGTTTCATGCACAGGAATACACTCTTTAGATCGATGTCGATAATTTTGTCCCAAACCTTCTCGTCAGTATCGACAAGAGTGAATTCAGGTGGCCCACTGATTGCAGCGTTGTTGAACGCAACATCCAGTCTTCCGTAACGCTCAACTGTCTTCGCAACCATAGCTTCTGTTTCCGCGTTGCTACTGACATCGACACGGAGAAAGAACGCTTCACCACCATTTTTCTCGATCAACGAAACGGTGTGCTGCGCTTCATTCTCGTTGACGTCGACAACGGCGACTCGTCCACCTTCTGACGCAAATGCGATAGCAGCTGCGCGCCCGATGCCAGTTGCCGCGCCCGTCACGACAATGGACTTACCTTCAAAACGCTTCCTATCCATGTTTCTCCTCTTTCATGTCGATGTTTTGTAGTATCAGAATGTGATATCAGTTGAAGTGCATACGAAGGACCTCGTGTTGCACCGACTGCGGATAGTGTCGGCACTCCGTGTCAATACCGGCGAACTTCACATGAGAGCTCCCGTGAGAAACGCCACCGCCGCGCTTTTAGCGATTCACGACTCCATTTCAAAGCGGTTGCTTTCCGAGCGACGATGCGAAAGCTCCTTCTGATCAGGCGTTATGAACTTCGCCTTTCACAAACCTGCATTCACGCTAGTGCTGAACCGTGCCGCATTCTCTCCGGCAGTCTTACCGAAGATGGCTGCTTTAGAGAGTGCGGTCCCACTGACCGATATCGGGCCATGGAAGCCGCCTACCACTTCTCCGGCCAAAAAGACGCCTGGCACTTCATCGCCATAGGTGTCCAGTAACGCCATACGCCCGTTGGCCACGAGACCCGCAAGAGTGGAGCTTATACCCGTAGTGCAGGCGTAAATGTAGAACGGCGCATTGACAAGGGGAAAGGGCTTGCCCTCACCGTTAAGCAAGGAATTGCGTCCAAAAGCGGGTTCCTCGCCATATTCGATGTGACGGTTGTATTCGGCGACCTCCGCCTCCACTACATCAGCAGGTAGTCCCATGATTTGCGCTGCCTCTCGAATGGAATTTGCCCGGTGAATCAGATTTCGATCAAAGGCCGCTTTAAAATTCCTCGTTACCGGTTCGCTTCGCGAGGTGTCCATCACAGACTGGTCGAAAAGCTGGAAGGCAACGGCTCCGGGCTGCTTGAGGCAGATTGCACCCAGCTTCCGGTAAGACTGGGACTCGTTCACAAAACGCCTGCCCAGTTTGTTGAGGACGATAGCACCGGAATATTCTGCATGCATCAGGGTCGTATCGTTTTCCGACCACGCTTTGGGGCTTGGGTAATTAGGCAGGATAGCGCCGAAACTACCTTCCAGATAGTCGAAATCTGTGATATCGCCACCAAGTGCTATCCCCATCTTCAATCCGTCACCTGTAGCACCCTCCCCTCCCATACGCTTCGCATTTTCGAGCCATGGAGCGTAACGTTTAAAGAGATCTTGGCTCCGCGAAAATCCACCCGTAGCGATGACGACAGCACGGCGTGCGGCCAACGTATTCGTCTCGCCGCTGATGCATACTCGCAGGATACGAGCCACACCCTCACCATCGCGTTCCACACCAAGTACATCTGCACCAGCAATGTACCGGCAGTGTGCCTGGCGAAGGAAGTGCTCATGCAGCAGGTCGAGCAATACCCGTGGACTTGCGCCATGGCTTCTCGGAACGGATTGGCCAGGACTCAATACGGGTGGTGTGAACGTCACCCCAAGCCCCTTGAGCCATCTGTAGATCTCTCGCTGTCGTGTCAAGTAGAGATCAATCAACTCTGGATTGGACTTTTCTTCACCGCCACGCGTCAAATCCATGCGCAAAAGTGCATCGCAGTCCTTAATTCCTGCCGCGGCTTGGTCCTCAGTATCTGCGAAGCAAAATGCGCCGCCACTCCAGGCGGTGCTGCCGCCATAAGTGTGCATCTTTTCGAGCAGCAGCACGGAAGCGCCGCATTCACTTGCGGAGATGGCTGCTGCATAACCCGCCAGGCCTGCGCCTACTACGAGAACGTCGTATTCGTTGAGGTCGCGCATTTGCTCGCTGGACATATTTGTCTCTTTGATTAGGGAGTCTCGGTTCGCTTACGCGTTTGACTGCAGACGTTCTGGTACGTATTTATGCAATACGTCCTTCAGTTTTTTGTGTGCAATTGCATAGTCGTTTTCGAGTACGGCAATGCAATCGTGCTCCCAAACCAACTCCATTCGATGGCCATTAGGGTCGGCGAAGTAGATGGAACTCATGATGGTATGGGTAACCGGCCCAATAACATCTATGCCGTGCGCCTGGAGGCGTTCCTTCATGGCGAGGAGTTCTGCTTCAGATGTCACCGTTAAGGCGATATGGTGTATCCAGTCAGGGGTGTTTTCTGCAAGCATGTAGCCCTTGCCGTCGAAGACGTCGAAGTAGGCGATATACGACCCATCCGCCAGTTCGAAGAACAAATGGCAGTAGGGTGCATACTCACCTGTACTCGGAACATGGTCGTGGCTTATGACGCGTGCGAGCGGGAGGCCGAGGATGTCTTCATAGAACCTCACCGTCTCTTCCGAATCGCGGCAGCGATACGCATAGTGGTGAAGTCTTCGTACCGTCGGCAGTGTCTCGTCAGGTCGCGGTGCGATCTGCCTCATGCGAATCAAATTTGTCTGCACAATACGTCTCCTTTCTCATGTTGGATTGATGGTGCTAACGCATCCATGTGCTGAGTTCATGCACCACCTGCTTCAGTAACTCTGGTTGCCCTTTGAGATAGTGATTTGCACCCTTGATCTGTTGTGACGTAAGCCGACCTGCTGCGGCATTCGCCCACGCGTGGACTGCAGATGGAAAGACCGAATCGTCTCCGGTGTATTCGAGTTGCAAGACGGGTACCGTCGTTCTAGCAAGATCAGATGGACCTTGGGCATTGCTGTCCGGCGACCACTGGCTTAGCCACGACGTGAGGGTGCAGAACCGTCCCAGCGTGTTTGGACCATAGTTCACTTTTCGCGGATCAGTTCCACGATGCGTGCCCCCCGGCTTGCGATCGTTCGCATCAAGAGTGACGTCTATATAACGGGGATCTGCGTACGTGCGATAGACGATGAAGGCTTCATCGTTGGCAATCCCATTTCGGCGGATATAGGCGAGGCGTTCACGCGCACGCTTCGTGATGTGCTGCATCCGGTTCCATTGGGCCTCACGGTAACGTTCCATGAATTCCTGGCCAAACGGCCGTTGTGTCCCGGCACCGTAAATGTCCAATTCTGGATTAGCCGAGACTGGATCTCTCTCATCGATCACCGAAGGGTCAATGAGGCCGGCGAGTAACAATGGCCGGCCGAGATGCCCAGCGCAAATGGCGATCCCATCGGCTGGCGGCAACTGTTCCTTGTCCAGCGCAACCGGATCTCCGGCGGGGGTGGCCTTTACCGTCAGATTCTCAGCTTGCGCTTGATAAAAAGACATCAGGCCTGCGCCGCCAGAATTGCCGATCAGGAACACCTTGTCGTAGCCGCGTTCACGCATCGCCTTTACGCCGGCCCCGACGTCCTGGATCACTCGCTCCATGATGAGCGTGCTGTCATTAGCGACGTACCGAGAGTTCAAACCGAGGATATCTACGCCAGCGGTAGCTAATGGCTCAAGCAGGTAGTGACCCAGAAAGTTGCTGGTTGGATGCATGACGATCGCTGCAACGCGATTGCCGGGACGATGCGCCAGGGCGCCATAAATGCGAGGGTTGGCCATCTGGAGGCCGGACTGGCTCTCACCCTCAACGCCGGCGGGTACTGGAATGGCAAGAAGATCGATTTGTACGGAGGACATCATGGACCCGTTAAAATTATGGTGTCTGTAATTGAGTTACTTTTATAATAATTTTATCGATGGATGTCAACATGCCCGTCGCGCCTTATCGGAGGACCAGGAGACTCCGCGATGCAGTCGCAGCGTGCCAGCAACATTCTCGTGCTCGCGGACGGCCGTGGTGTCTCCGCGGCCAACCCTCCCCCAAACGATGAGAACATCGGATACGTCACACTCGATGACTGCGCGGAGGGCTTGGAGAGGGCGGTAAAGGCGCTATTCGCCGCCTGTGGTCAAATCGATGCTGTGGTTCTCGCGAATTCCTTCGTAGGCGAACCAGCGGCAATCGAACACGGCGGATCTGGGGCGCGGAGATGTTCTCGCGAAATTCCGTTAGTGCAGTGTTAGCGCGGCACGAGGCCGAAATTCAGCGGGCGAGGAAGCGTGCGTCGCGTCATGTACATGTCTGTCAACTCGATAAGGCCGTCTCATGCAAATCCAGCGCGCAGAGCAGAACAGTCTCTCCGCTCTTATCTACCGTCTGATCGGAGACGGTGAAGGCAGCCCAGCCATGTCGTATGGCGAGCCACTTCTAGATGGCGTACTGAATTCATCTGGTGCCAGGGCAACTCGAGATGCTGTCGGACTGTGCCGAAGAACGAGGGGAATGCCTGCGTACGACGCGCGTCGCGAAAGCCAGTCATGTGCCTCTCGCGCCTTCGCGTCGACTGGTGATTGTGCTCCGGGCGGTTGCCTACCCGCCCGGCCGCTTTGACGAACACATGCTTTACTTGCGCGAGTTTCGGGACGTATGCCTTTGCTGCAGGTTAACTGCGCACCTGGTCGGAAGCGATCTTGTGCGGCACCGGATTTGATCGCAACAGCTTGCGAAAGGAGCGCTTTGTTGCGGCCTTGTCGCGCCGATTTTATACCAGCACGTCCAGTTCGGTGCCATGCTCGTTCACCGTATGGCATAACATTACGGCTCGCCGCGCAATGTCGCATAGACCTCGTCGAGATGCAGAATGAGCCCGGCTTGCGCCGCGCCGCTTTGGCGCACCAGGCAAGGTGGCATCAAATTGCTCGTGCCAGCAACGATCATTTTGTACGTGACGATGACACCACGCTCGAGCAACAACTGCTCGACATCGCGAAGACTCAGGTTGAACCGGAAAAATCAGCAAACCGTGCAGTTGATGATGGCGGCGGGAGTCGGGGGCCATGGTACGGCGATTTGCTTTTCATCGCCCGATTCACCGCGAGCCCACTAACTTACGAATGGTGTGCTCGGCAGGGTAAGGTCAACCGCTGTCTGCGCACCAACCTGACAGAGCCCTTGGGAACGAGTGAAGGCCTGCTATCAACGCTTCAGTTGTCTCTCCCGTCTGACCTGTCCCTCCGCTACTTCAGCAGCCTGCTATTGCTGCCGGAGAATCAGTTCTGGTGCAGACCAATTGACGGGCCTCACCACAGACAAACATGCAGCTGCGATGAGAGCCGGGACGATCAGCGCCAGGAAAAGCTGCGACATCGGCCAGCCTAGCAGTACAAGGGCGGCGCCAGCCAATGCACTGAGGCTGGCTCCGATCCGACCCGCCATCATCATGCAGCCTGTACCAGTCGCGCGAGCCGCCGTAGGATAGAACGACGCCGAAAAAGCGACCAACCCGATCGACTCTCCGATGATGCAAAATCCGACCAAAAATGCGCATGCACCTAATAATACGCTGGATTGCTGGGCAAGTTGCCCTATAAGTACGAGCGTAATGGCCGCGACTACGAGGGCAGTGATAAGGACGCCCTTTTTGTTCCATCGATCCATCGCCCAGCCAATGCAGATCGAGCCGATCGGGCCACCCAGGTGATACATCGATGCAACGAGGGCGCTCTTTGACATGTCGTAACCACTTTGTTTCATAATCAGGGTCGGCAACCAACTTACCAGTATATATATGAGAAACAGAACGCAAAAATAAGTAACCCATAACGCTATGGTGCTTGAACGATAAGCTGGGGCGGTGACCAATCTGATTGACGAAACTTGGGGCTGTTCGGATTTGGAGGCCTTGTAAATAAGCACCAATCCGTTTTCGTCGCTACGCAGATTGTGGGCAATCTTCCGCGCGATCGATTCGACGGTGGACGCGTCTCCTCGCTTATGGAGCAACATAAACTTCAACGACTCTGGGACCCCAAAGAGAGATATGAAAGCGAGAACTACTGGTAAGATTCCGCCAACCACGATTACACTTTTCCAGCCAAAGGCGGGTATCAACCATGCTGATAGCATTCCGCCAGTAGTTGCTCCAAAACCGATGCCGCCGAGTACTAACGTCGTCATGAATGACCTGATGCGGCGTGGCGCATACTCGGCAACAAGTGCTGCAACATTGGCGATCGCTGCTCCGAGAAAAGCCCCCGCAATCATCCGGGCAGCGATTATTAGTGTGACATGCGGCGCTACCGCAGTCGCCAAGGTCATGATGCCGAAGCCAAATACGGTTGCGAGGACCATTGGCCGTCTGCCCAATCGGTCTGCCAGTGCTCCCCCGCCTATTGCACCGAGCGCTTGCCCGACAAAGCCTGCGCTCAAGATAAGTCCCATCGTTTGTACATCTAAGCCCCATTCCTGGCTGAGCTTGGGTGCGACGAACGACATGATCGCGGAGTCATAGCCATCTAGCAAAACAGCCAAGAAGCCTAGGACGAACAGGATCCAGCGAAACAACCCCACCGGATTGTTGTCGATCAACTCGTCCACATTCAAGCTACGCTTGGTCGCCGCGATGGAGCACACTTGTTTATCTCCTTCCATTGTTTCCTCTATTGAAAGGTCGCCGAAATTCACCTCAGAACCATAGACCGCGACCGCGACCTAGCGGACTTTTGAAATGGCCTTCGAGGGCGGGTGTGTCATCCCGTTCGAAAGAGCTGTTAGTCGAATTGCTAGGAGCTATTTGACTCTGAAGGCCCATGAATCAGGTGCAGGAGCTGTAACCTTCTTGCAGGCTTATACGTTCGTGCCGTTCGAACAGCGAGCGTTTGCATTCACCTCGTGCGACCGCCCCTGCCGTCGCTCGCGTACATAGGCAAGAAAGACACATCCGGGCAAGTAAGCGCCTCGTTCAAGCACTGCCGGATCGGTCGCAACGGACCCGAATAAGTTCGTCCAGCCTAGCCAGCATGAACGTCGGTGCAGCCGCTTGAAATTTACGATATAAGTAATTTAATTCCGATAGTGGGCGATGCTTTGGCGCCTGTCAAGATCGGAACTACACCCATATCGAGAGGCTTGGCGGTGCCGGCGCAAGGCCCGCGATTGCCTCGAGAAGCTCGAGGTCCGCAGCTTCGAGGTTGAGCACGTCAACGCGCTCTGGCATCTCGAGTCCCATCACGACTCACGCAAGCTGCGCACTCAGGAAGGCTAGTGGTTCAGGCCGGTGCCGTTGCGCGTGCTCGATGACCGCGCGCAGCACGATACACGGGCTGTGCTAGGCGTATCAGCATCGTGGTCTGCTGCGCTTCCTGACGACAGACAACGAAGCAATGCTTGCCGAAGAGGCGACCGCCGGCTTGCTCGCGCTCGGTGTGCTGCACCAAACGACCAATGGTGAAAAGACATCGTGGACCCGTTTAAATTATGTTGAACGTAAGTGGATTACGTGTATAATAATCTTTGGGCGGATGTTGACATGCCTGCCGCACAATGATCAGAGGAACAGGAGACTCCGTGATGCAGCCACAGCCTGCCAGAAACATTCTCGTGCTCGCGACCGGTAACGAGGAATTTGGCATTAGAAACGCAAGTCAACTAAGTAGTAGGGGGCACAATGTGACGGCCGTGGTATCTCCGCACGCAACCCTCCCAGCCCATGCGAACATTGAATGCATCACACTCGATGATTGCGCGGAAGACTTGGAGGCGGCGGTAACGGCGTTATTTGCCACCTGTGGTCGAATCGATGCCGTGGTTCTCGCGAATTCCTTCGTAGGCGAACCAGCGGCAATCGAGCACACCGGATCTGCAGGGTGGTCGGAGACACTGCGGCGAAATTCCGCTGTTGCATTCCTGGTGTCCAGGTTCTCTGTGCCGCTGCTAAAGGGGGCGACAGACCCACGCATGATCTTTATGGTCCCGGAATTGGTACGCGGCATGCCAGAGCAGTACGCCGGTGCCTATCTGTCAGCCAGCGCTACATTAATCGGGTTGGCACGTACGTTCGCGCTGGAACTAGGCCCCGATGGCATCACCGTGAATACCGTTGCTTGCGCGTTCAGTCCTGACGAATCGACCAGCCGGGTGACGCGCACTGCGCATACGCCAGACCACACGGACGCGGTTGCAGCGATTTCCTTTTTTCTGTCAGGCACTTCGAGCTTCATTACGGGAAAGACGCTCGACGTGAATGGCGGCCGTAGCATGCTTTGAGGCGGACGTGGAATGACGACCAACAATTTATCCAGCGGTACAGCATTGGTGACTGGCGCTGCGCGAGGCATCGGCCTTGAGATTGCGCGTCAGCTGGGACAAGATGGTTACCAGGTCGTGATGTGTGACCTCTTGGATGATGTGTATGCGAGCGCAGACCAACTGAAGGGCGAAGGCATCGTTGCGCATGGCATGCGCATGGATGTTGGGGACGAGGGCTCGATCCGGGAGGGGGTGAAGGAGATCGGTGAGCGTTTCGGAGGCGTGCAGGTACTTGTGAACAATGCCGGCATCTCTCCCAAGCATAATGGGTTCAAGCTCCCGCTCGTCGACACACCTCTTGCGGAGTGGGAGTTGGTAATGCGTGTAAATCTGACCGGCGCATTCCTGCTATGCCGCGAGTTGCTCCCCGCATTGAAGCAGGCATCGTGTGGGCGCATTGTCAATATCGCGTCGGTTTGTGCGCGCTATGCTTCGCCGATCATTGCGGGCCCCTACAATGCGAGCAAGACGGGACTGATTACGCTATCGCGAGTCCTCGCAATGGAGCTAGCCGGCACGGCGGTTACCGTCAATTGCGTTGCCCCCGGACGGATAGTTACACCGCTTTCGAGTCAAGCCGACCCCTCTATCGATCGCGAATATATTGCCAGAGTCCCGGTGCGACGACTCGGCCTTCCTGAAGACATTGCTAATGCCGTGAGATTTCTCGTCTCCGCCGATGCGAGCGGGATAACTGGAACAGTGATCGATGTGAACGGAGGTACCTTTTGCAACTAGGCAAGAGCCGGATGCTTCGTGGTGGATGGAAGCATCAAATCCAAACGCATCGCGACCTAGGCGGCTCATCGCCGCCATGAGGCTACCAGGCGCGAACAACCGGAGGGTGTAAATTGCTGAAGATGTTCATTTTTCTGCGGAGGTCGCCGACATTGTCACGTAGTGACTTCGCTGCGGCTTGGCTTCGATCGCGGCGAAAAGCTCTGGAACCCAACGACGGGGTTCGCGCGCTTGCGCGCCGCTATGCCTTCAACGCGACGGTAGAAAAGACCGCTCGCCTGAGCCCCACGACTCACGAATGGAATGATGAGTGGGACGGAATTGACGAGTTTTGGTTCGAGGAGCTGGAGCAACTGGAGCAAGCGCGCCGTCATGACGGCTGCAATCCACTGTTGAAATCGAATGAGTTGCTCGACCTACCCAACTGTCGAGTCGTCCTTGCGAGGGAATCTCCCAACGCCGGCGGTCCGGAGGTGGATGTCAGGATCAAGTCGTTCATCCTCATCAAGAAGCTACCTCACTTGTCCCAGTACCAGTTCTTCTATCACTGGACGGCCATACATCCTCCAATCTGGACCAAGCTTCGACGCGCCCTTGAACTTCCACCGCCACCCAAGTCAGTGAAAAACTATCTGGAAGAAGGATTGAACTCAGGCCTACTTCCATTTGGCTATGACGGCATCGCGGAGGGTTGGCACGCAAGCCTTGAAGAGATGGGGCGGCCTTTCCAAACTCGCCAGCATGACGAGATGATTTTGCCCGATTCGGATCTGTTCCGACAGGAGGCCGTCGACATACTGGCGGTTGAGCACGTTCTCCACGGTCGCATCTAAGGCCGCGCGAATTCCGGCCAGTCTGCAGCACGAATCTCAAAAAGATCGCTGCGGGCTCGGCGCGGGCGCGTACCTTAACCCGGCCCCAAAGGGCAGGGCTTACGGTTCAC
>NZ_BAYD01000177.1 GCF_000685075.1 Paraburkholderia oxyphila NBRC 105797 | reverse complement strand
AAGACAAGGAAAGGCCAATGCCAATGCCAATGCCAATGCCAATGCCAATGCCCCCACAACCCACGACAAATCAATTCTCAAACACACTCCAAGCAATACCCGGCGGGGGCACGAAGATCCAGCAAAGTGGCCAGGCGTGTGACGCCGCCACCCCAGTTCTAAATACGCAACCGCCGTCCTTCCGAACGGCGGTTTTCTCAAGTGTCGAGCAGGGCACTCCGGACAGGCGGCAGTGCCACCGCCATATCGGGCACTTATGCCGCGGCAGAAGCACGGGGGCGGTGGACGATCTGGTTGTCCTTGCCCTGGAGCAGCGGCGTCAGCGTGAGGTTGAACTCGATGTCCTTGTACGTGTCGGCCTTCAGGCCCAGCGCGGCGCCGCCCGTCTTTTCCACTACCGGCGGAATCAGCTCCTCGCGCGTGGCATAGGCAAAGTCGTCCCAGATCAGCGGATCGCCTTCAATGTTGAACTGCGTGGTCAGCTTGCGGTGATCGTCGCTGCTGACGAAAAAGTGCACGTGCGCAGGGCGGTTGCCATGACGGCCGAGCCCGTCCAGCAACTGCTGCGTGGCGCCTTGCGGCGGGCAGCCGTAGCCCACCGGCATCAGCGTGCGGAATTCGTACTTGCCGTCGGCGCCGCTCTTGACCGCGCCGCGCAGGTTGAATTCGGTTTGCGCGCCGGTCGGGTCGAAATGCGAATAAAAGCCCTTCGAATTGGCATGCCAGCATTCGACGAGGGCGCCCGCGATCGGCTTGCCGTCGAGATCGGTGACGGTGCCGCGGATCACCAGCGGGCCGGCATCGGCATCCGGATTGATGTCGATCCGCGATATGCTTTCGCGCACCGGTGCGCCGGCCACATAGAGCGGGCCCTCGATCGTGCGCGGCGTGCCGCCTTCGAGGCCGACCGCCTTGTCGGCGGCGTCCATGCGAACGTCCAGGTACTTCTCGAGACCGATGCCCGCGGCGAGCAGTGCCGCTTCCCCGTCCTGGCCCAGCTTGTTCAGGTAGTTGACGCCCGCCCACACTTCGTCGGGCGTGATGTCGAGATCGTCGATGGCCTTGAACAGGTCGCTCAGCAGGCGATGGGTGATCTGCTGGAAACGGGCATTGCCTGTTTGGCCACCGAGGTTGGATGCGGCCGTCAACAGGTCCTGCACGTCCTTCGTTTCGAATACCTTCACGCTCATGATTACTGTCTCCACTTGGCTTTGGGGGGAACGGTCTTCGGGCGGGCTTGCCCTCTACACAACGTCAATCTTTTGCTTCACGCGTCGCCGTCACGGACGGACGACGGATGGCGGCACAACGGTGTTACCGAAATCTTCATGTACGGGAACAGCGGCAAGGCGGTCAGAATGTCGTGCAGCTCCGCGTTGCTCTCCACATCGAAAATGCTGTAGTTCGCATACTCGCCAACCACACGCCAGATATGACGCCACTTGCCGCTGCGCTGCAGGTCCTGCGAATACGCCTTCTCACGCGCCTTGATCTCATTGGCGACATCGGCGGGCATGTCGGCGGGGAGGTTCACATCCATTCGTACCTGGAAAAGCATGGTCTACGTCCTCTTGTTCGGTGTCCGGATTACTTCGTTACTTTCATCAAGCCGTCGCGGGTGAATCGCCTGATTTTCGCTTCGTCCAGCTCGATGCCGAGACCTGGGCCGTTCGGCACCGTGAGCTCGAAGTCGCTGTAATCCAATGGCGTGCTCAGAATCTCTTCGGTGATCAGTAATGGGCCAAATAGCTCGGTGCCCCATTGCAGGTTGGCGAAGCTCGCGAACAGATGCGCCGATGCAATCGTGCTCACCGCCCCCTCGAGCATCGTGCCGCCGTAGAGCTCGATGCCGGCCGCATCGGCAATCGCGGCCACGCGCTGCGCGGCGAACAGGCCGCCGCTTTGTTCGATCTTGATGGCGAACACATCGGCGCCTGCGTGCTTCGCGATCTCGAATGCGCTTTCGGGGCCCTGCAGGATTTCGTCGGCCATCAGGGCCACCGGGAAACGGCGCATGAGGCGCGCGAGCGCGGCGGCGGAGGCGACCGGCTGCTCGACGAGCTCGCAGCCCGCCTCGGCCAGTGCCGGAATCGCCCAGGCCGCCTGCGTCTCGCTCCAGGCCATGTTGACGTCGACACGCACCGCGGCCCGGTCGCCGACTGCCTTTTTGATCTCGGCCACGTGCCGGATATCGGTCTTGAGCTCCTTCGCGCCAATCTTCAGCTTGAAGATCTTGTGCCGGCGCACCTCGAGCATCGTTTCGGCCTCGGCGATGTCCTTTGCGGTGTCGCCAGACGCCAGCGTCCAGGCGACCGGCAGGCGCTCGCGTCGACGGCCGCCCAGCAGCTCGCTGAGCGGCACGCCAAGGCGCTTGCCGTGGGCATCGAGCAGCGCGGTTTCCAGCGCGCATTTGGCGAAGTGATTGACCTTCACGAGCTTGCCCACGTGCGCCATCAGCGCCTGGACCTGCGTGGCGTCCCGGCCGAGCATCGCGGGGGCGAAGTAGGCGTCGATGGCCAGCTTCATCGCCTCCGGGCTTTCCGGGCCATAGGCCATGCCGGCAATCGTCGTACCTTCGCCGAAACCGACGACGCCGTCGCTGCAATAGATCTTCACCAGCATCAGGGTTTGCCCGTGCATCGTGGCGACCGAGAGCTTGTGAGGGCGAATCGTCGGCAGATCGACGAGGCGGGTTTCGATACGTTCAATCGTCGCTTGGGTCATGGCGGCAGCTAAGTGATGTACGTGGAACCGGGCGGAAGGACGCCAGCGCAAGCGCCAGACCTCTCTATTCGTCGCACCGGTGGGCGTTCATGGGGTTGTTGATGGCATTAAATACCCGCGTCCGCGTGGTCGCTATCCGCCTGGTCGATGCTCACTATCCGTTTTTTTCGGTTTGGCCGCGCCGCGCCCCCGCCGACTACCGGCGGCGCGGCGTCGCCCGGGCCTGGATGGGACGCTGGCGAAAAAAGCGGATAGCAAACGCCGATCAGGCGGATAGCGCCGGGGCCGCATCGGGTATTCAATCCAGCTCATCAAGGACCGGGTCGCAAGACCCATCAATGGCAGGAGGAGAACCCATCGTGAGCACCGAGAAAATCACGCCGCAATGGCAAGAATTCATTGGCGGTTGTCTGGACTTTCGTCCGGCTGAGGGCGTCTATCGCATTGCGCGTGAGATGTTCACGGAGCCGGAGCTTTTCGACCTCGAGATGGAGTTCATCTTCGAGAAGAACTGGATCTACGCGTGCCACGAGAGCGAGATCCCCAAGCCGAACGACTTCATGACGATGCGTGCAGGGCGTCAGCCAATGATCATCTCGCGTGACGGCAACGGCCAGCTCAACGCCATGATCAACGCATGCCAGCATCGCGGCGCGACGCTCACACGCATGAGCAAGGGCAATCAGTCGACCTTCACGTGCCCGTTCCACGCGTGGTGCTACAAGAGCGATGGACGCCTCGTCAAGGTCAAGGCACCTGGTGAGTACTGCGAAGACTTCGACAAGTCCACGCGCGGCCTGAAGAAAGCGCGCATCGCGAGCTACAAGGGCTTCGTGTTCATCAGCCTCGACGTCGAGGGGACCGACACGCTCGAGGACTACCTCGGAGATGCACGCATCTTCTTCGACATGATGGTGGCGCAGTCGCCCACGGGCGAGCTGGAAGTGCTGCCGGGCAAGTCCGCCTACACCTACGAAGGCAACTGGAAGCTGCAGAACGAGAACGGCCTCGACGGGTATCACGTGAGCACGGTCCACTACAACTACGTGAGCACGGTGCAGCGCCGCCAGGAAGCGAATGCGAAGGCCGGCGGCGCCGCAAGCGGCACGCTCGATTACAGCAAGCTTGGCGCCGGCGACGCCGAGACCGACGACGGCTGGTTCGCGTTCAAGAACGGCCATAGCGTGCTGTTCAGCGACATGCCGAACCCCAGCGTGCGTCCCGGCTATGCCAGCGTCATGCCGCGGCTCGTCGAGTCGCATGGTCAGGAGAAGGCGGAGTGGATGATGCATCGCCTGCGCAACCTGAACATCTATCCGAGCCTCTTTTTCATGGACCAGATCAGCTCGCAGCTGCGCATCGTGCGTCCGGTCGCCTGGAACAAGACCGAGGTCATCAGCCAGTGCATCGGCGTGAAGGGCGAATCGGATCAGGACCGCGAGAGCCGCATCCGGCAGTTCGAGGACTTCTTCAACGTCTCGGGCATGGGCACGCCCGACGATCTCGTGGAATTCCGCGAGCAACAGCGCGGCTTCCAGGCGCGCCTCGAGCGCTGGAGCGACATCTCGCGCGGGCATCACAAGTGGGTGGCGGGCGAGACGGCCAATACGCGCCTGCTCGGCATCGATCCCATGCTGTGCGGCACGGAGCTGACCCACGAGGGCCTGTATGTGAACCAGCACGGTGCGTGGCAGACCTTCCTCATGAACGGTCTCGCGCAGCAATCGAACGGCAAGAAGGAGGCTTGAGCCATGACCGCCAACCTGCAACAGTCAGTCGAACAGTTTCTCTATCGCAAGGCCGAGCTTTGCGACGCGCAGAGCTGGGACGAGTATCTCGACCTCTTCGACGAGAACAGCGAATATCACGTGCCCCAGTGGGACTCCGAGCACGTCTACACGACCGACCCGAAACGCGGCATGTCGCTGATCTACTACGCGAACCGCACGGGTCTCGAAGACCGCGTGTTCCGTCTGCGCACGGGCAAGTCGGCGGCTTCGACGCCGCTGCCGCGCACGCTGCACCAGATCACCAACGTGCGCATTGCCGAGCGCGAAAACGGCGAGCTGGAAGTGAAGGCCAACTGGGCCACGTTCTACGCGCGCCAGGGCATCGGCGAGCACTTCTTCGGGCATGCCACGTATCGCCTGCGTCCCGCAGGCGACAGCTGGAAGATCGCGCGCAAGCACGTGCTGCTGCTGAACGACAAGATCAACGCCGTGCTCGATTTCTACCATCTGTAAGCGGGAGTGCCACGACATGAGCCACAAGGTCGCGTTCAGTTTTGCCGATGGCAAGACCGTGTTTTTCGATGTCCGCGCGGGTGAGCTGTTACTCGACGCTGCGCTGCGCAATAGCGTGAACATCCCGCTCGATTGCCGCGAGGGCGTGTGCGGAACCTGCCAGGGCCGCTGCGAATCGGGCAGTTATACGCAGGACTATGTCGACGAGGAAACGCTTTCCGCCGACGATCTCGCCGCGCGCAAGATCCTGTCTTGCCAGACGCGCGTGCAGTCCGATGCGTCGTTTTACTTCGACTTCGATTCGAGCCTGTGCAGCGCGGCCGGCACGACGGCGCTCTCGGGGAAAGTCACGGCGGTGACGCAGGTCTCCGAAACGACGGCGATCCTGCATCTGGACGCGAGCGCGCATCCGGGACGGCTCGATTTCCTGCCCGGGCAATACGCGCGCCTGAAAGTGCCGGGCGCGGACGTGTGGCGTTCGTATTCGTTCGCCAACCGGCCCGACGACAACAATCAGCTGCAGTTCCTGATCCGGTTGCTGCCCGACGGCGCAATGAGCAACTATGTGCGCGAGCGCTGCGAGCCGGGCCAGACGATCGAGTTCGAGGCGCCGCTCGGCACGTTCTATCTACGCCAGGTGGAACGGCCGCTGGTGATGGTCGCGGGCGGTACGGGCCTGTCCGCGTTTCTCGGCATGCTCGACGACCTCGCGCACAAGGGCGGTTGTGGCCAGAAGGTGCATCTCTACTACGGCGTGACGAACGCACGCGATCTGTGCGAGCTCGATCGTTTGAAGTCCTACGAAGCGCGCATCGCCAACTTCGCGAGCGACATCGTCGTGATGAATCCGTCTGAAGCGTGGCAGGGCAAGACGGGGCTCATCCCCGAGCATTTCGACCGCGCGATGCTCGAAGCGGATCCGTTCGACATGTACGTGTGCGGACCGCCTCCGATGGTGGAGGCCATCAAGACGTGGCTCGCGAACGAGCGTCTGGACGGCCACCGGCTCTTCTACGAGAAATTTGGGGACAGCAACACGGCGCACGCGGCTTCTTGAGCTGGAATTTGGGGTGTTTCGGTCTTTTGTCCCTGCACGGTGTGGTTTACCATTGAGTATTCGTCAATCTCTCAATGCCACGCCATGCCAACCCCCGCCGTCAACGATACTCGCGGTATTGACGCACTGCGTCACGACCTCGAAGGCGCGCGCGACTGGATGGAGTCGATTTGCGGACCGCATGGGCTGCAGGTACGCAGCCCGGGGGCGCTGCAATTCCATCATTCGGGCACGGTGATGCGCTCGATGGCGAGCACGTTGGGGTACGTCGAGTACGGCACCGACGTTACCGTCTCCGTGCACAACGACGCGCCACTGAACTGCTATAGCGTGAGCCTGCCGCTCAGCGGGCAGCAGGAGCTCGCCGCGCGCGGGCGCCTGTGGCTCTCGGATCAGGACAGGGGCCTCGTGTTGTCGCCGCACGAGACCCAGGATCTGGCGATCACGGGCAACTGCCGCAAGATCATCGTTTCCATTCCGCGACCCGCACTGCGCCAGGTGCTCGAGGGGCTGCTGCAAAAGCCGCTCGACGCCGCGTTGACGTTCGAGCCGCAAATGAATGCCGCGGACGGCGACCAGGCCGCCTGGTGGCGCATGGTCAAATTCCTGCTTGCCGAAATGGGCGCGGCCGGCCCGTTGCTCAATCATCAGCAAATGGCGGGGGATCTCGAGCAGGCGCTCATCAAGGGCCTGCTGCTTTCCCAGCCGCACAACTACTCGCAGGCGCTTGCCGAGGCGATGCGTCCCGCGTGCCCGCACTATCTGCTGCGCGCGAAGCAGTTCATCCATGACAACGCCCGCGAAAACATTGCGCTCGAGGACATCGAGCGCGCGGCGGGCGTGTCACGCTACAAGCTGTTCGATGGTTTTCGCGAGCACTTTGGCCATGCACCGATGGCCTATCTGAAGCGGCACCGGCTCGAAGCGGTGCGGCGCGAAATGCTCACGGATTGCTCGGAGCGCAATGTGTCTTCCATTGCGATGAACTGGGGCTTTTCGCACCTCGGGCGCTTTTCCAACGACTACAAGCAACTCTTCGGCGAGACGCCCTCGCAAACGCTCAAGCGGGCGGCGGGGCGTTAAAGCAAGCCCATAAGCAAGGCCAGACCCAGGATTGCTCTCCCAAAGGAGGTAGGTAATCTGGGTGATGGAGGCGAGTCGCTTTGCGACCAGACTGGCAGTGTGCCGTTCAGCTGGTATGCAGTCCTTCCCGAGGGACGCGCACACCCATCACACCTTGCCAATGAGGTTTCAAATGCGAGCCTATCCTTTTTCGTCGCTGCGCACTCTGATGAGTGCACTGGCCTTCAGTACGCTGGCTCTCGGAATGGTCGAGCCGACAACCGCATCGGCCGCCGGGGCCATCAAGAACGTGGTGCTGGTCCATGGCGGCTTCGTTGACGGTGGAGGCTGGGAGGCGGTGTACAACCTCCTGAAAGCCCAGGGGTACAACGTCAGCATCGTGCAGAATCCGACCACCTCGCTTGCCGCCGATGTAGCCGCGACGAAAGCCGTCGTGGATGCGCAGGACGGCCCGGTGGTGCTCGTCGGGCATTCGTATGGGGGTGTGGTGATTACCGAGGCCGGCACCGATCCCAAAGTCTCGCGGCTCGTTTATATCGCGGCGTTTGCGCCTGACAAGGGCGAGTCTGTGCAGAAGCTCATTGCCAATCCGCCGGCTGGTGCGCCGGTTCCGCCTATCTTGCCGCCTGTTAATGGCTTTCTCATGCTCGACAAGGCCAAGTTTGCTGAGGCGTTTGCGGGTGATGTGAATCCTCAGCGGGCTGCTTTTCTTGCGAATGCCCAGGTGCCCTGGGGTGTGGAGGCGTTGGGTGGCGAGGTGACCGTGCCTGCCTGGCGGTCGAAGCCGAGCTGGTATCTGGTTACCACGCATGACCGGATGATTCCGCCGGATGCGCAGCGGGCCATGGCCAAGCGTGCTGAAGCGACTGTGGCTGAGACGGCTGCCAGCCATGCTGTTTATGAGTCGCAACCGGCGGCCGTCGCGGCGCTTATCGAGGAGGCCGCCAAGGCGAAGAATTAGGTAGGGCGCGCACGCTGTTGGTGCGGGCTGTCTGGCGTTGGCCTTAA
>NZ_BAYD01000178.1 GCF_000685075.1 Paraburkholderia oxyphila NBRC 105797 | reverse complement strand
GCGGCGGAATTCTCCAAAGAAATTCTTGAATCGAGGCTCGCACGAGCACGCAGAAGGACGGCGCTCATCGCCGATTCGACTCAATTCTGAGTTCCACCATGGCCGAGAAAAGCGCCAAGGTTCCGCAGGAAGGCAGCCGCTGCACGCGTAGGCGGCTTGTCGCTGCGCGTGATGGCGACCAAGGGGCCGATGTGCAAGGGCAATGCGCACTGGACGGTCTGCAAGTGGTACTGGGCGCATAGTTCGTCAGCAATGCATTGAGACGACAGCACGAGGCTATCGCTCTGACTCGCCAGGCGTAGCATCACAGGCGAAACCTGCGACGACAACACATCGGAAGGGAAGCGCAGTCCCATATCGCGAACCGCGAACTCGAGTTGCTGCCTGACAATATTCGGTTGAGCGGGCAGCACCCACGGATATTCCAGAAGTTCCTGCAGCGCCTTCGGCCCCAGGGTCAGCGGATGCCCTTGCCGCGCAAGAAAAACGGGCGCGTCCTGTTGCAGCACGTCGAGCTTGTAGAGTTCGCTGCCAAATCCGCTGGCCGTTCGTCCGATCGCGACATCCACGAGATCCTGGTCGAGACACTCGAGCATGTCCTCCATGGGCCCTTCGCGCAGCGCGAGCCGCACGCGCGGCCACCGGGCCCGAAAGTCTCCAATGCAATCCGGCAGCGCCCGCCACCAGGCGAGCGGTGAAAAGATCCCGATCGACAAGTTGCCTACGTCGCCGCTGAGCAACGCTTCGAGCTCGGCCTCCGCCCTCTGGACGTCGCTTGCGATCAGATGCCCATGTCGCACCAGGGTTTCACCATAGACGGTGGGACGCATGCCGCTCGGCAGCCGTTCAAACAGTTGCGCGCCGACGATCCCCTCGATCTCGGCTAGCGCCTTCGACACGGCCGACTGGCTGATCTTCAGTGACTCCGCCGCCTTCTGCAGGCTACCTTGCCTGTCGATCTCGACTACGACCGTAATGTGACGCAGCTTCAGGCGTTGATGTAGTGAATTCATGATCCAGAGCCGGTTGAACTTTCGTCATAGGGGGGCGGCGAACAATTCCGTTTTCTTTCTGCTGGCAATCCGTAATCTCGTGAATGTCGATTCTGGAATGGACGGCAACGGGAAAGCACGGTCATGCGCGGCGCTGGGGCGGCAGTCGGCCCTTTACTGGCGAAAACATCGGGACGCTAGTGTATCCGGATTGCGAGGCGGGGCGAATGCGTGCCTGGCACGCTTGACCGAGGTGGACCCGTTTTCAACGGAAAAAGCGGACACCCCGCACGAAACCAAGGAGGCTGGATGAAAAACACCATACTGACCCGATGCGAACAGGGTGCACTCGAAGGCGTGACAAACGACGGCGTGCACACGTTCTTCGACATTCCCTATGCATCGGATAGCGGTCGATTCAAGCCCGCTGGCGAACCGGCGCGCTGGAGCGGGCAGCGGGACGCGACCCGGCCGGGCCCCGTCTTCCCTCAATTGCCGGGGCGGCTGGACTTCGTCATGGGAGCGGTCTGCAAGGGCGTGCCGCAATCGGAAGACGCGTTCCGGCTGAACGTCTTCACGCCGGAAATGAATGGCAGCCTGCCGGTCGTATTCTGGATTCATGGCGGCGGCTTCATGACCGGCGGCGCGTTGCCTTGCTACTCCGGCGACGCCCTAGCGCGCTTCGGCCGCGCGGTGGTGGTGACGATGAACTATCGTCTAGGGGTGCTCGGCAACCTCTATATGGAGGGCGTTTCACCGGGCAACCTCAGCGTCTCGGATCTCGAGCGGGCGCTCCAGTGGGTCAGGGACAACATCGCCGGTTTCGGCGGCGACCCGAATTCCATCGTCGTGGCGGGTCAATCGGCTGGCGCATGGTACGCGCAGCTTCTCGCAGCGATGCCGGCCACGCATGAGCATGTGAAGGCGATCGCCATGCTCAGCTATCCGGGTCTTCAGCCGATGGCGCCGGAGAAAGCGCACGCGGGTGCCGTTCGCTTATGCGAAAGCGCGGGCCTTTCGTCGGGCGACGAGCTGGCCAAGCTGCCGGTCGAGCGCATACTCCATGAGCAAGCCAGGATGCTCGGGACCGTGGCGCAATTTGCCGAGGTACCGATAGTGTTCATGCCTGTCGCGAGCGAGCGCGTGCCTGCCGATCCGGGCGCGGCGGCGCAGGCATCTTTTGGCCGCAAGCCGGTTCTCATCGGTTGGACGCGTGATGAGACCGCCAGCTTCTTTGCAAGCCACCCTCCCGTTCTTGCAGCGACCGAGGCACAGGCGCTCGAGAAATTCGAGCTCGAATGGGGCGTTGAGGGGCCAAGCCGATATGCAAGCGTTGCCTCCGGACGATTCGATCACAAGCCTTACGCTGCCCTGATCGAACTTAGCTCGGAGAAGCTGATCAATGAACCCACGCGCCAGTTCGCCTCGCGGATGGCAAAGGCAGGAAGCGATGTATTTGCGTATCGGTTCGATTTTCAGTCTCGTCAGCAGAATATAGGTGCCTGCCATTGCTTCGAATTGCCGTTCCTGTTTGGTAATTTTGCAAATTGGGCTGATGCACCGATGCTCGCTCAACTCGACGCTCAGCTGAGCGGCGCACTGTCAACGCGATTTCAGGGCCACTTTCTCAATTTCGTCGAATCCGGAAATCCCAACGGAGAAGGGTTGCCCACATGGGCGCGCTACAACGGCGCGGACGACGAATTGATGTACTTGAAATAGCGCCTCAATCATCCTTGACTTTCCCACGTTCAATCGTCTCGCCTGGTAGAACCAGCCAGGTCGACCGCGTCTGAACGCTTGCTATACCTGATTTCTCAGATCGAACGCCAATTATCGATAGGAATACGAAATAAACAGTTCGGCGTTCGGGAATGCCGCGTCAATTCCTGTAACCAGGCATCGAGCCATATATTGGAGACAAAATCGTCATGAAGATGAAGTGGAGTGCCGCATTGCTGGCCGCTGTGACGGGGCTAGCGTACGGCCAAAGTAGCGTCTCGCTTTATGGGATCGTCGACACCGGTATTTCGTATTACAACCACGCGACCGCAAATGGCGGGAGCATGCTCGGCATGGCCTCGTTGACCGGCAGATTGCCCTCCCGATGGGGATTGCGAGGCACGGAGGACCTCGGCGGAGGCTTCAAGACGTTCTTCGTGCTGGAGAGCGGATTCCAGCCCGGCAACGGCTCGCTGAATTACGGTGGCCGTCTCTTTGGAGATCAGGCAAACGTGGGCGTCAGCAGCGACTACGGCGCCATCACGCTGGGGCGGCAGCTCGGCATGACGATGTACGCGCTGATCAACGCGGACGTGATCGGTCCATCGATTCATTCGTTGAGCGTATTCGATTCGTATCTGCCGAACGCGAGAAGCGACAACGCGATTGGCTATATGGGCAAATTCCAAGGTTTCACGGTAGGGGGGACATACAGCTTTGGCCGCGATGCGGCTGGCCCGGCCGGTCCTGGCGCCACCAACTGTCCAGGGCAAGTGCCTGGCAACATGCTGGCGTGCCGCCAATACACCGCGCTGCTTGCCTACGATTCCGCGAGCTTTGGCGTGGCGGCTTCCTATGACGTGCTGCGCGGCGGGGCGGGCGCTACCGCGCCGCTTGACAACAGCGCGTACACCGATACGCACAACGTCGTCGACGGGTACGTGACCTTCGGCTCCACAAAGATCGGCTTTGGGTGGATCAGAAACAACCTCGCAGTGGCGACCCATTTGCAGACGGACATTCTGTTTGCGGGGGCGACCTACTACGCCACGCCAGCGTTGTTCTTCGACGCCCAGGGGGTGCGCTACCTCCAGCGTGGCTCGGAGGGCAAGAAGGACGCAAGCTCGACGCTGCTGATCGGCCGTGCGAATTACCTCTTCTCGAAGCGTACCATGGTCTATGCGTCGCTCGGCTACATGTTCAACAGCGCCCAGGCGGCAAACGCAGTCGCGGCCGGTGGTACTGTCGGGACCGGCATGGACCAGCTTGGTGTGATGGTCGGATTGCAACAGAAGTTCTGAGTGAGTGGTTTGGAATTGTTATTCCTCAGGTTTTTCCTGGCTCTGAGCCGTGTTGGCCTTAACTTGTTTTCGCGG
>NZ_BAYD01000179.1 GCF_000685075.1 Paraburkholderia oxyphila NBRC 105797 | reverse complement strand
GGCGCCCGCCGCTAGCGCGGTTCGCAGCGGCGCCAAGGGCAGATCGCGCCGCCCCTGGCGCGATCCGCGGCGCCGATCTGCGCCGCGCCCAGCCGCGCCCAGCCGCGCGGCCGCCGTCCGCGAACGGCGGCCCGCCGCCTGCGGATCACAGCGAATCCTTTATGATGGAACGCGCCCAAATTCCCGAGCCGCTCCATGTTTTTCGCTGCGCACTCCCTGCACCGCCGCCTGAGCATCGCCATTGGCACGCTGGCGATTCTCGTCGGTCTGCTCGGCTCGCTCGGCACTTTTCTCGTGGTGCGCAGTCTCGCGAGCGAATTCAGCTCGAGCCTGCGCGACGCCGCCGCGCACGTGCAATCCGGCGTGCCGCATCGTCATGGCGGGTCGAGCCGCGAGCCCAACGGCGTGCGCCTGCCTTCGGACGACCTCGTCGTGCAGATCTGGTCCGCGCACGACCTCGCCGCGCCAGGCCGCACCAGCGACCCCGACATCGCATTGCCGCGCGCGCAGGCGGGCTACTCCACCGTGCAATACGACGGCGAAGCATGGGACGTCTTCGCGCTCGCCACCGGCGACGAGCAGATCCAGGTGGCCGAGTCGCGCAGCATGCGCAACCGCAATGCGCTGCGCGTGGCGTTCTGGAGCCTGCTGCCGGTGCTCGCGTTGCTGCCGCTGCTCGTGCTGACGATCGCCGTCACGGTACGGCTGTCGCTGCGGCCGCTGGAGCGCATCGGGCGGCGCGCGGCGAAAGTCGATCTGCACGAGCTCAAGCCGCTCGACGCGCAGAAGGCGCCGGTGGAGCTGCGGCCCTTCGTCGAGTCGATCAACCGCATGATCGAGCGCCTTTCAGTGCTCGTGAACGCCGAGCGCAAGTTCATCGCCGACGCCGCGCACGAGCTGCGTTCGCCCATTTCGGCCATGCAGTTGCAGATCGACAATCTGCGCGACGCGCCGCCCGATCAGTACCACGAACGCTTCGACGAGCTGCGGCGCGGCGTGGCGCGCACGGGCTCGCTCGTGTCGCAATTGCTCGGCCTCGCGCGCGCGGAAATCGGCGGCGGGCAGCGCGCGCGCGCCGACGTCGCCTTGCCGCAGCTCGTGACCGAGGTGCTCGCCGACCTGCTGCCGCTCGCCGATGCGCGCGGCGTGGATCTGGGCGTCGAGCGTCTGGACGACGCCAGCGTGCGCGCGACCGAGGCCGACATGCGCGTGCTGGTGCGCAATCTCGTCGACAACGCGGTTCGCTATGGGCGTGCGGGCGGGCGCGTCGACGTGACGGTGCGCTGCGAGGCGCAAACGGTGACGATCGAAGTGACCGACGACGGCCCCGGCATCGCCGAAGACGACCTGCCGCGCGTGTTCGACCGCTTCTTTCGCGCGGGCGGCAACGACGCCGAAGGCAGCGGCCTTGGACTGGCGATTGCGCAGGCGCTGGCACAAAGCTATCGCGGCCGCGTGACGCTCGAAAATCGTGCCGATGGCCATACGGGCATCGTCGCGCGCATCGAGCTGCCGCTTGCCTTAAACGATACGCACTGAAAAGCGCAAGAAGATATTGAGGAAAACTGAGCGATGCGGATTCTGCTGATCGAAGACGATCTGCTGATCGGGCCCGCGCTGCTGCGCGCGCTGAAGGATGCCTCCTATAGTGTCGACTGGGTGCGCACGGGCGAGCACGGCCGCGCGGCCGTCCGCGACGGCTCGTATACGACGATCCTGCTCGACCTGGGCCTCGGCGACATGAGTGGCCTCGACGTGCTGCGCGGCCTGCGCGAGGCCAGCGACGCCACGCCCGTCATCATCATCACCGCGCAGGACGACGTGGATACGCGCGTCGAGGGCCTCGATCTCGGCGCCGACGACTACCTCGTCAAGCCGTTCGAGAGCAAGGAGCTGCTTGCGCGCATTCGCGCGGTGGTGCGGCGCAAGTCGGGCTTCGCCTCGTCGACGATGGGCAGCGCGCGCGTGACGCTCGATATGAACACGCGGCGTTTGAGCTTCGACGGCGAGTCCGACGATCTCTCGGCGCGCGAGTACGCACTCATGCTCGCGCTGCTGGAGCGGCCCGGCGCGATCCTCTCGCGCCAGCAACTCGAAGAGCGGCTCTATGGCTGGGGCGAGGAGGTGGAGAGCAACGCCGTGGACGCGGTGATCTACAGCGTGCGGCGCAAGTTTGGCAACGCGGTCATTCGCAACGTCCGGGGTCTCGGCTGGGCGGTGTGCGTTTGAATGGCGGCACGCGAACCGCAACGCGCGAAAGCCATAAATGAAAAAACGCGGCGAGCGCGAAGCTCGCCGCGCGGCGCGCGTAGCGGAGGGAAGCGCCAGCGCGCACGCCAAAACAGAGGTCTATGACTGCGGTGCTTGTGTGTCGCTATTGGGCGCTCATGAGGCCAGCAAGCGTTGCCACGGATGCGCGCGCCATGCGTTCGCGAGCGCGTTGACCAGCTCGGCCTCGCTATCCGTTAGATGACGGTCCGCGTGGACCGCCACGAGGCACAGGCTGAGCACCTCGGCGCGCAGCGCCGGATCTTCGAGCTCGCACATGACCTGCTGCATGACGTTGGAGTCGAGCTTGCAGGCGTCGCTCCAGTTCAGATGCGCGTTCGTGAGCAAGTCTTCGCAAAGGTCTTGCAGGATCGTGCCGAATTCCCCGGGCGCGAGGCCGAGCCGGTCCGCCATGCGCGCGCGATGCACGGCGGCGAGTTCGCGGGTGCACAGATGGCCGTCGGCGAGCAGGGCGATGGCGACGATTCGGCCCGCGGCCTGCGGGCTATTGCTGGTGTAGGTTCGCATGGTCGAGTGTGGTCGAGAGATCGTTGCAGGGATCGTGCGCGGCGCAAGCGCTCGCCTAGTCGAGCAGGTCGCGCAGCCAGGACTTGTGGCGGCGTCCGTCGCCGTTGCGCTCGTGGCTGCGCCGTGCGCCGTGATCGTCGTGGCGCGCGGCGCGATGCCCACCGTGCTGCCCACCGTAGCCGTCGTCGAAGCGGCGTGCTTCGGCGGAACTGGCGGCCACCGCGCGTTCGATCAGCCTGTCGAGTTCGCCGCGGTCGAGCCAGACGCCGCGGCATTGCGGGCAGTAGTCGAGTTCGACGCCTTGACGCTCCGAGATCGCGAGCGTGGTGTCAGGGCAGTTCGGGCATTTCATGATGCGCTCCGTTGAAGTTGGATCGTCGAAGCCCGCACCAGGCTTGCTCTTGCGGGCCGGTGCGGCTGCGATGGAATTCATCCTCGCAGAGAAAAATGAGCGAAGAATGAGGACGGCGCGGGTCCGTCCCCACACGTGTTACGGCGTCTCCAGGCTGCCGCCCTTGCGCTCGGGCGCACGCGTCTTGAAGAGCGACACCAGCACGCCGCCCGCGAGCAGCGCCGCCGTCACGCCGAGGCTCAGCAGCGGCGGAATCTTGCCGATGATGCCCACCAGAAAGATCTTCGCGCCGATGAACACCAGCACGAGCGCGAGCGCATGCTTGAGATAGTGGAAGCGGTGCGCCATGGCCGCGAGCGCGAAGAACAGCGCGCGCAGGCCGAGCACGGCGAAGATGTTGCTCGTGTAGACGATGAACGGATCGGTGGTGATCGAGAAGATCGCCGGGATCGAGTCGACGGCGAAGATCAGATCGGCGAATTCGACCATCAGCAGCGCGACCAGCAGCGGCGTGGCGAAGCGCTTGAGCTTGCCCGTTTCCGGGTGCGCGCGCCGCACGATGAACGCGCCGCCTTCGAGCCGCGGCGTGACGGGCAGCACACGGCGGATCAGGCGCAGCGTCTTGCTGTTTTCCACGCCTGCTTTTTCGCTGGCGTTTTCGTTCGTTCCTTCTTTCGTGCCGAGCAGCATTTTCAGGCCGGTCACCGCGAGAAAGAGACCGAACACGAACAGCATCCACTCGAACTGCGCGACGAGCGCCGCGCCGAGGCCCACCATGACCGCGCGCAGCACCAGCACGCCGACGATGCCCCAGAACAGCACGCGATGCTGATACACGCGCGGCACCGCGAGCGCAGCGAAGATCGACGCGATCACGAACACGTTGTCGAGCGAGAGCGACTTTTCGATCAGATAGCCGGTGAGGTACTCGGTGGCGGGCTGTGCGCCGAGCTGCCACCAGATGAAGCCGCCGAACAGCACGCCGATCGCGATGTAGCCGAGCGAGAGCCACAGGCTTTCACGGATGCCGATTTCGCGGTCGTCGCGATGCAGCACGCCGAGATCGAGCGCCAGCAGCACGATCACCACCGCGAGGAAGGCGGCCCAGAGCCAGACAGGCTGTCCGAGGAAGCTGGCGGTGAAAAGCGGCGGGAGCATGGGGTGAGTCCTTGTCGTGGCGTTGCATCTGGGTGGAAATTCGGCCACGCGCGGGATTCGCGCGATGGCTGACGATTGGGCCGGGGCCCAAACGTCAGCTTAGCGACGGAAAATGAGCGGGGAATGAGGCGTATGAAGCGCGCGCTGCAATGATTCGCGTGACCGGCCGGAAAAATAGCCGGAAAAACAAGGGTTTCCCTGCGCGCGGGCGGCGCGCAGCGGGCCAAAAGCGCTCGCGCCGCTCGCCGGGTAACATCGATACAGGTATCGCCACTACCACCCAACTCCCTGTTTTTTATCGCTTTTTTTCGCGAGAAGCGGTGCGGGCGGCGCATTTCGCGTGGCATAATCGATTCACAACGCAACGCCCCCGCAGTCACACGAAGTCATTCAATCCCCGCATATCATGGCAAAGACGCTCTACGACAAGTTGTGGGACTCCCATGTGGTCCACACGGAAGACGACGGCACGACGCTCCTCTACATCGACCGTCATCTGCTGCACGAAGTCACCAGTCCGCAGGCATTCGAAGGCCTGAAGCTGCACGAGCGCCCGGTGTGGCGCCTCAGCGCGAACCTGGCCGTTTCCGACCATAACGTGCCCACCACCGACCGCAGCCACGGCATCGCGGACCCGGTCTCGAAGCTCCAGGTGGACACGCTCGATGCGAACTGCGACGCCTATGGCATCACGCAGTTCAAGATGACCGACCTGCGCCAGGGCATCGTCCACATCATCGGGCCGGAGCAGGGCGCCACGCTGCCGGGCATGACGATCGTGTGCGGCGACTCGCACACCTCCACGCACGGCGCGTTCGGCGCGCTCGCGCACGGCATTGGCACCTCGGAAGTCGAGCACGTGCTGGCCACGCAAACGCTCTTGCAGAAGAAGAGCAAGAACATGCTCGTGAAGGTCGAGGGCCAGTTGCCGCGCGGCTGCACCGCGAAGGACATCGTGCTCGCGATCATCGGCAAGATCGGCACGGCGGGCGGCACGGGCTACGCCATGGAGTTCGGCGGCTCGATGATCCGCGGCCTGACGATGGAAGGCCGCATGACCGTGTGCAACATGGCGATCGAAGCTGGCGCGCGCGCGGGCATGGTGGCCGTGGACGACACCACGATCGAATACCTCAAGGGCCGCCCGTTCTCGCCGCAGGGCGTGGAGTGGGATCAGGCTGTCGAATACTGGAAGGGCTTCCGCACCGACGACGGCGCGCACTTCGACCGCGTGGTCGAGCTGACCGCCGCCGACATCGTGCCGCAGGTCACGTGGGGTACGTCGCCGGAAATGGTCACGTCGATCGATGGCCGCGTGCCCGATCCCGAGCGCGAAAAGGACCCGGTCAAGCGCGACGCGATGGAACGCGCGCTGCAGTACATGGCGCTCGAGCCGAACACGCCGATCGAATCGATCAAGCCGGACAAGATCTTCATTGGCTCGTGCACGAACGCGCGCATCGAAGACCTGCGCTCTGCTGCTTACGTCGTGAAGAAGCTCGGCCGCCGCGTCGCGTCGAACATTCGTCTCGCGATGGTCGTGCCGGGCTCGGGTCTCGTGAAGGCGCAGGCCGAGCGCGAAGGGCTCGACAAGGTGTTCACCGAAGCGGGCTTCGAATGGCGCGAGCCGGGCTGCTCGATGTGCCTCGCGATGAATGCGGACCGGCTGGAGCCGGGCGAGCGCTGCGCGTCCACCTCGAACCGCAACTTCGAAGGCCGCCAGGGCGCGGGCGGACGCACGCACCTCGTGAGCCCGGCCATGGCTGCCGCCGCGGCAATCGAAGGGCACTTCGTCGACATTCGCAAGCTGGGCTGAGGACTGGATCACCGATCATGGAAAAATTCATCGTACATACCGGCCTCGTGGCGCCGCTCGATCGCGAGAATGTGGATACCGACGCGATCATCCCGAAGCAGTTTCTCAAGTCGATCAAGCGCACGGGCTTTGGGCCGAATGCATTCGACGAGTGGCGTTATCTCGATCACGGCGAGCCGGGGCAGGATAACTCGAAGCGTCCGCTCAATCCGGATTTTGTGCTGAACCAGCCGCGATATCAGGGGGCGTCGATTCTGTTGACGCGCAAGAACTTTGGATGCGGTAGCTCGCGGGAGCACGCGCCTTGGGCGCTCGATCAGTATGGGTTTCGGGCGATCATTGCGCCTAGCTTTGCTGATATTTTTTATAACAACTGCTTCAAGAACGGGCTGCTGCCGATCGTGCTTTCCGAGGCGGATGTCGATCATCTGTTCAACGAAACGAATGCTTTTAACGGCTTTCAGCTCACCGTCGATCTGGATAAGCAGGTCGTGCGGACCGTGGACGGCGCCAAGGAATATCCGTTTGAAGTGGCTGCGTTCCGGCGCTATTGCCTGTTGAATGGGTTTGATGATATTGGGCTTACGCTGCGGCATGCCGACAAGATTCGGCAGTTTGAAGCTGAGCGGCTTGCGCGTCAGCCCTGGCTGAAGAACCGCGTTATTTAAGCGGTTGTTTTGAGGTGTTTTAAGGCCGGTGGCTCTGTGTTGCTTTGGCCTTAAA
>NZ_BAYD01000180.1 GCF_000685075.1 Paraburkholderia oxyphila NBRC 105797 | reverse complement strand
CCTCGCACAAATGGGGTGGACCATCCACGCAGGGCGCACCGAAATCGGCCTTCAACAACGCCGCGACCGATCAGCGCTTCCGGCTGCACTACCTTGGTGAAGATGGGCAACCGGCTGCGGCTGCCCATCAAGCGTATCGGATCACGCTCGACGACGGGAGCGTGATCGAGGGGAAAACCGATGCGAATGGGTTGACCAATATGGTTAAGGACGATGCGATGCGGATTCTGAAGATCGACATCCTCAAGCCCATGCTCTAGGCGGACAAAATCACCATGACGAATTCCAGCAAAGACTATCACGTGGTGAATCAGGCGGCCGCCGTCACGTACTCCAATCGTGCAGGCGACCGGCCGGTGGCGGTGCCTCGCGATCTGCCGGGCGTGGTGATCTTCATTCACGGCGTCAACGACCCGGGTGCGGTGTACTCCTTTGTGGAGGATGGCCTGTGCAAGGGGTTGAATGAACGCCTGTCGCGCAATGATTTGAAGCCGGGCACTTACGGAGCGAGATATCAAGCACTAGCGCGTAAGCCTAAATCGCAGATGACTGCGATGGATGGAGTTGTTCTGGATGATCCCGACCTGTATCTATACCAGCGCGCTGAAGTTCAAGGTGCGACCCACAGCGGCTTTATCCCGTTCTACTGGGGCTACCGCGCCAGCAGCGATGAGATTGCCCGCGTGAACAAACCCGGCGATGTGATCAGCCGCACCGCGGATGCCGATGGCAACCTGATGACGCGCGGACAGTATCAGGACATCCACGGCAACCGTCTTGACCGGCATTTTGCGAAGGGCGGTGGCTTCTTCGCCAACGCGACGAACAATATTCCGGACATGTACGGCCCCGGTTTCAAGGCGGACTGGAAAGCACGGCGCGTAACCCAGCACGCGCTGGGCGGCAACTCCATGTATGCGGCCGACGCCCCCGACCGCCGGTACTTCGTCCTGGCGGCGACACGCCTGGCCAACCTGATCAGCACGATCCGATCCATCGAGCCGAAGGCACGGGCTGATGAGCACGGCCTCGCTCCGAAGCACGAAACGATCACGGTCATGGGGCACAGTCAGGGCACGATCCTGACCCTGCTGGCGCAGGCGATCCTGAAACAGAAGAAGCAGCGCTGCGCCGACTGCATCATCATGGTCGATACACCCTACAGCCTCTACCAGACCGATGACTGTAACCAGACCGGGCACGCCAAGCTCAAGACGCTGATCGACATTGTCAACGAAGTCACCCGGGAGCCGTACAGCATTCCGAAGCTCGCCGACCTGCTGATCGGACAGGAGAAGCACGGTGGCCGGGCAGGCGCGGGATGGACACCGACTCAGGGCAAGCGGCTGGATGCCAGCGGCAAGAACTGGGTCACGTTTGACGAGCGCGACAACCGCGGCAAGGTGTATCTGTACTTCTGCCCGGAGGACACGGTGGTCGGCCTGAAGAGCGTGCACGGGATCGGGACCTTCGGGGTGCCCGACGAGGTGCCGGCCGATGGCGCCGCACTTGCGTCGCAGTCCAAAAAAAAGACGATGGAGGCCATGACGGCCCTGGCGCCGAAACGCTTCTACCAGCGGATGTGGACGCGCATGGAGCGCGACCGCAACGGCGACGGAAAATTCACGAAGGTGCTGGTCGGTCTGGAGCCTGCACGTGTGCCTGTGCGCGATGCGCTCGAACGTCTGAGTCCTGGGCCCGACGCCGCTACATCCGTCCTTGGGACGGCGATGGCCATGGGCACGAATGCCGCGTTGCAGGCGAACTTCACGCGCAACGACATCCGGTTCATCAACGCGGAGGAACTGAAGCCGCCATGCGAGCCCCAGTTGTACGGCGGGGAGATCGTCCGCGGCGGCCCCAAGCCAGGGCATGTCGACGTGGCTGGCCAGATGGTCCCCGACGACGTAACGAAGGACGTGATTCTCGGCAACCAGTACGCGAAGCTGAACTGGGTGACGGACTCGCATTCCGCCAATCCGGTGGGGGGATCTCGCGCAGCGCAAGGCGGCGTTCAACGCGAACCAGGTGCCCGGCGACCAGTCGCAGAACTGGAGAGTGGCCGGCTCTGCGATCGAGCGCGAGGAAACGCCGAACGAGGCGCGCGAGCGGATGGCTCGTGATCCGGCCGCCTACGAGGCTAACAACTATCATTCGGGAGTGCTGCATAGCGCCGAGAATCACCGCTGGGTGACGGCGATGGACGTGGCGATCGGGCAGGCCGTCACGCTGGACGATCCGGATTGGCGGGAGTTACTGGTATTGATCGCGGACTGGAAGCTGACCCGGGATGCTGTAAGAAAAATCAGGCGCAACGCCAATTATGGGCGCCTGCCGCCGGAAACGCTTTCCTTGATCGAATACTGCGCGAAGTACTACCAACACGGTGAGTTTCCTGACGGGCAGATCTCGGATGTTCAACCGCCTTTGGTGACGAGCGAGCTGACGCCGAAGGCGCAGGCGGCGCATGAGCGGGCCCTCTTGGAGCAGGCGGCCCGCGAGCAGCGCTTTTACGAGGATCAGGTGTCCCGCAATTGGGGCAGATGGGGTGGCTTGTGATGAAGCTGCGCATCTGGCCTTACGCGACGGGGTTCGTTGTGCTGTCGATCATCTGGACCGTCTACGTGATGGCGGGCCACTACAGTTACTGGCGGGATACAGGACAGGAGATGCCGGGTATGGCGAGCAGTATTCGGAATGGTGTACTGGTGGTGCTGGCGCTTGCCGCGGTGGTCTATGGGGTGAGTTTTGCGTGGCTGCATCGGGCGGCGGCCGCCTCGGGCGGTTCCAGTCCGTCCACAGCGGTGCAGCAGAAAGCGCCGATGGCCGCGGCATCGGGTTTCAATGGCTCGCCCGCGATGCTGGGCCGAACCGGGGCGGACTTCGTGCTGGAGGTGCGGGGCGTGGGGATCGTCAGCGGCGGTTTTACCAACCAGGAAATCTGGAAGCGGATCGAGACCAAGGCAGATAACCACGCGACGATTCTCTCCAGCAACCCGGAAGACTATCCCGACAACGATACGGACCGAACGACTGACATGACGATTACGGCCGCAACGGGTTTTCTGTTCGGAGCTGGCCATTCGATTGATCGATGGCCGGTGCCGGTGATCGTCTGGGGACCACCGAAGGACATGGCGAACAAAGATCGCGCGGCCACTGATATCGCAGACGGACGGCAGAGCGCAGGTTTGGGCGTGATGCTGTGTCTATGGCAGGAGGATGCGAACACCGACGATGGCGCAGCCATGATCGGCAAGCTGTTCGAGCTCTTCGACGCGCATCCAGATGTGCCCGCTGCATTGGTGTTCAGCACGGATGGTTCCTTGACACGTGAACTGCTAGGCCCTCCAGGCAGCCGCAAAGCGCCGGTAGGCGGGCACATCATCCCCGCCATCCTCGACAGCGTCGGGGTGTTGCTCGTGACCCGCTCGGACCGCGTCGACAGATTGATCCGGCCGTTTGCGGTCGATCAGACGGCCGAGGTCAACAAGACGAACACCGAATACGACATCATCAAGCTGTGGAATTTCTACTGGCGCGAGTCGACCGTCTTTCAGGATGAAACCGATCATGCAAACGGCGGTTTTTTCAACGCTGTCGTTCCACGTGCCGACTGGTGGCAGGCCCGCCTTCCCGAACTCTGGAAGACCCTCGACAACCAGGGTCCCGGCCTGTTCACGCCAACGCCTTATATCCCGGTGCGCTGGACGACCTGGCAGCTCAGGCAGTTCGACAAGGCTCCGCTGTTCGGCTACCTGCACCGCCCGGTCGACGTCAAGCTCACCGACGATCACGGACGCTTACTAAAGACCGCGCAGCAGGCCGAGGCTCTGAAGGCCGGATGGGCAGCCGCCGTTGCGGCGCTGCCTGGCGGCCAGGAACCGAAGCGTGTGTTCTACGACACGACCGGTGACCGCCAATGGGTGATCCCGCTGAACCAGGCGCTGGCTCAGACTGGCAGCACAGCGCCCAGCCTCGATGATGTGAAGGCGGGGTATGACATCGGCGCGCGCATCGGCAACACGGGCGTGAGTTCGCCGCTGGTGCAGATCGGCCTCGGCCTGATCGCAAGCTATGACGATGGCGGGGCCAGCGCCACGGTGAACCGGCGTCCGAATGGAACGGCGAGCATCGTGATGGTGAGCCCGCCCGACGCATCGGTGAAAGCGGCGTGGTCACAGAAGCGTAGCGGCGTTGATCCGTTTCATCTGAAGCCATGATGCGCGGCGTAATCGGGCGGCGATACGACTGTCCGATGCCGACATCGAGGCCGTAAGCGAGCAAAACCGTGCGGTGAGGCCGATCCGGGGTAACCAGCAGTAAACGGGGCCCGGAACGCTCGGGCGCCGCATCAGGAATAGCCATGCCGCACGCCTCGTTTTGCAGATGACACGTGCGCGCGGGCGTCATCTCCACGCTTCGGCGCACGCCTCGTGCAAGGCGTATCGATGGGGTCTACACGGCGCCGGCGCGCATCGCGTGCCGCAGAGTCGGTCCATCGCGAGAGGCGGCATCATGCGCAAACTTTCCTTCACAGGCCTGCTGTGCGGCGTGCTGGCAGGCTGCTCGACGCCGGTGGCGTCCCAGCCGGTAGCCGACGGCCCGGTCTGCCGCACGGTCATCGGCACCGCGGATATCGACGGCACGCCGCAGCAGATCAGCGGCCTCGCGTGTCTCCAGCCCGACGGCAGCTGGCAGATCGTGCAGGGCGATGATGGCACGCTGGTCTATCCGGCGTGGCAGGGCCCCATCGACTACTACGGCGCGCCCTGGTATGGCGTCTGGCCGCCGTTCTTCGTGGGCGCGTCGGTCGTGTTCGTCGACCGTTTCCATCACTTTCATCACATGGATCACGTTCACGCGGGCGGCCCCGGCATGCGGATGACGGGCGTGCGCGGCACCTTCCACGGCGGTGGTCGTGGCGGCTTTGGCGGCGCGCATGAGGGCACCGTATGGAGCGGGATGGGCAGTATGGGTGGCGGCGCC
>NZ_BAYD01000181.1 GCF_000685075.1 Paraburkholderia oxyphila NBRC 105797 | reverse complement strand
CCGGCTACGAGCTCGCGCAGCAGACGGCGCGCGAAGCTGGGCTCAAGCTGCCGATGCTGGGCCGATGAGTCAGGCCCACGAAACGGGTACCGCGCAGCTCACGCTGCTGCGCGGCGCCGATCTCGTGGCGTCGCCGTGGAAGAACGGCGGCGGCGTCACGCGGGAGATCGCGGTCGCCTATGTGCCCAAAGCGGTGCCCAATTCGGCACCCGGCGCGGCGCTGGACGCGTTCGCGTGGCGCGTGAGCGTAGCGGACGTCGCGCAAGCGGGTCCGTTTTCGCGCTTCGAGGGCGTGGCGCGCACGCTGGTGCTGCTCGAAGGCGCCGGCATGGTGCTCGACGAGATGGCGGCCGATGGCGGTGCGCCCTCTGGCGGCGCGCCCTCCGGCGGGGCGCTCGTGCGCACGCATACGCTCACGCGCGCGCTCGATGTCGCGCGCTTCGATGGCGAAGCGCCGATCGACGCGCGCCTCGTCGACGGCCCCACGCGCGACTTCAACCTGATGGTGCGACGCGACGCGGCGCGCGCGTCGTTCGAGGTGTGGCGTGATAATGTGGCGCGCCGCATCGAAGCCGACACGGTGCTGCTCTATTGCGCGCAGGGTGCAGTGAACGTATGCGTGAATGGCGGCGAGCCCACGCGGCTCGCCGCCGGTGATACGCTGCGCGTCGACACCACCGCTGCAGCGGATTCGGGACGCGCCGTTCGAATCGAGACGCAAGGCGAGGGCGCGCTGCTCGCCATCGCGCTGGACATCGTGAACGCGCACGCGGATTGAGAACCTGATTGATAGCGACGCGGCGCTTTGCAGCCCCGCGCAATCTCCATGAACCAGACTGTCTGGCATCACCTGAAACTGTGCGCGCAGGGCGACCCGCGCGACACCATCGAAGACGCCGCAATCGCCGTCGAGAACGGCAAGATCGCGTGGCTTGGCGCGGCGTCGGCCTTGCCGGCGCAATTCGCGCAGTGGCCGCGTGAAGACCTCGGGGGCGCGTGGGTGACCCCGGGTCTCGTGGATTGCCACACGCACCTCGTGTACGGCGGCCAGCGCGCCGACGAGTTCGCGCAGCGCCTCGCGGGCGTGAGCTACGAAGAAATCGCGCGCAACGGCGGCGGCATCGTTTCGACGGTGCGCGCGACGCGTGCCGCGAGCGAAGCCGAACTCTACGCACAATCGGCCGCGCGCCTCGAGCCGCTGCTCGCCGAAGGCGTCACCGCCGTCGAGATCAAGTCGGGCTACGGCCTCGAACTCGCCGCCGAGCGCAAGATGCTGCGCGTCGCGCGCCAGCTCGGCGAGCGCTATCCGGTCACGGTGCGCACGACCTTCCTCGGCGCGCATGCGTTGCCGCCCGAATTCGCGGGCCGCGCCGACGACTATATCGACGAAGTGTGCGAGCGCATGCTGCCCGCCCTGGCTGACGAAGGCCTCGTCGATGCCGTGGACGTCTTCTGCGAACGCATCGGCTTTTCGATCGCGCAGAGCGAGCGCGTGTTCGAAGCGGCCGCGCGCCGCAATCTGCCGGTCAAGATGCACGCCGAGCAATTGTCGAACAGCGGCGGCGCGGCACTGGCCGCGCGCTATGGCGCCTTGTCGTCGGACCATCTGGAGTTTCTCGACGAGGCGGGCGTGGCGGCGATGAAAGCCGCGGGCAGCGTCGCGGTGCTGTTGCCCGGAGCCTACTATTTCATTCGCGAGACGCAGTTGCCGCCGCTCGAATTGCTGCGCCGCTACGAAGTGCCGATCGCGATTTCGACGGACAGCAATCCCGGCACGTCTCCGACGACTTCGCTGCTGCTCATGATGAACATGGCGACCACGCTGTTCCGCATGACCGTGCCCGAAGTGCTGCAAGGCGTGACGCAACACGCGGCGCGTGCGCTCGGCGATGCCGAGCGCCACGGCACGCTCGCCGAAGGACGCCCGGCGGACTTCGCGGTGTGGGACGTGCAGTCGCTCGCGGAGCTCGCTTACTGGATCGGCCGGCCGCTTTGCGCGCGCGTCGTGCGCGGCGGCAAGACCGTCTTCGAGCGTCGTTTGAACACGATTTGAACGCATGAATCAGGCATCGAACATGAATTCCAACTCTCGCGCGCTGTTCGCGGCGCACGCCTGGCTGCCGCAAGGGTGGCGCCGCAACGTGCTGCTCGAATGGGACGCTACGGGCACCCTGCAACGCGTCCAGGCCGATCTTCCCGCCGCGCCCGCAGGGGTTGCGCAGGCGGCAGGCCCGGTCATGCCAGGCATGCCTAATCTTCATTCGCACGCGTTCCAGCGCGCGATGGCCGGCCTGACCGAATACCGCGCTAACCCCACCGACAGCTTCTGGAGCTGGCGCGATCTGATGTATCGCTTCGCCGCGCGCATCACGCCGGACGACCTCGGCGCCATCGCGCGCTGGCTCTACGTGGAGATGCTCAAGGCCGGCTATACGTCGGTCTGCGAATTCCACTACGTGCATCACGCGCACGACGGCCAACGCTATGCCAATCCGGCCGAGCTTGCGCAGCGCGTGGTGGACGCCGCGAGCGAGACCGGCGTCGGCATGACGATGCTGCCGGTGCTTTATCAATACAGCGGTTTCGGCTCGCGCCCGCCGCGCGACGACCAGCGCCGTTTCATCAACACGCCTGAGCAACTGCTCTCGATCATCGAGACGGTGCGCGGCGAGCGGCCCGAGCACGGCGCATTGCGCTACGGCGTGGCGCCGCATTCGCTGCGCGCGGTCTCGCAGGCATCGTTGCGCACGCTGCTCGAAGGGCTCGATGCGTTGTTGCCCGGTGCGCCGGTGCATATCCATATCGCCGAGCAGACCGCCGAGGTCGATGCCTGTGTCGAGACCGAGGGGGCTCGTCCCGTGCAATGGCTGCTCGACCGTTTCGACGTGAACGCGCGCTGGTGTCTCGTGCATGCGACGCACGTCGACGCGCAGGAGACCCAGGCGCTCGCGAAGAGCGGCGCGGTGGCGGGGCTGTGCCTCACCACGGAAGCGAATCTCGGTGACGGCATTTTCCCGGCGCACGATTACCTCGAGGCGCAGGGCGTGTTCGGTGTGGGCTCGGACAGCCATATCGGCGTGGACTGGCGCTCGGAATTGCGCCTGCTCGAATACGGCCAGCGTCTCGTGAGGCGCGAGCGCAACGTGCTGGCCGCGCCGCAGTCGGCAAACGTGGCGGACCGGCTCTATACCGCCGCGCTCGCGGGCGGCGCACGCGCGGCTGGCCGCGCGGTGGGCGCGCTCGAAGTGGGCGCGCGTGCCGACTGGATCGTGCTCGATCCGCAACATCCCGATCTCGCGGAAAAGACGCCGCAAACGTGGCTCTCTTCGGTGGTGTTCTGCGAACACGGCGAAACGCCCGTGCTCGACGTCTACACTGGCGGCGAGAAAGTGGTCGAAGGCCGGCGCCATCGTGCGGAGGAACGCCTCTACGCGGACTATCGCAAGACGCTCGCACGCCTGCTGGCCGACGCGTAAGCGCCGCGAGCACGACAATGTGCGCCGTAATCTATTGAATGGACCGACTCATGACCGATCTCTACACACTCGAGCGGGGCGACGCGCCCCTGCTCATTTCGATTCCGCATCTGGGCACGTCCATTCCCGAGGCGCTGCGCGGGCAATATACGGATGTCGCCCTGAGCCTCGCCGATACCGACTGGCATCTCGACCGCCTCTACGCTTTCGCGAAGGCGCTGGGCGCGACGATTCTGGGCGCGCGCGTGTCGCGCTACGTGATCGACCTGAACCGTCCGCCGAACGACGAAAGTCTCTATCCGGGCCAGACGACCACGTCGCTGTGCCCGACCGAAACGTTTCGTGGCGAGCCGCTCTACCGTGAGGGCTGCGCGCCCGACGCCGCCGAGCGTCAGCGCCGCGTGGCCGCTTACTGGCAGCCGTATCACGACACGCTGCGTGCCGAACTGCAGCGCCTGCGCAGCCAGCACGCGAACGTGCTGCTCTGGGAAGCGCATTCGATCGCGAGCGTGTTGCCGCGTCTGTTCGAAGACAAGCTGCCGGACCTGAATATCGGCACGCAGGAAGGCCGCACCGCGCACGCGTCGGTGCAGGCGCGCGTCGAGCAGGCGGCTGCGGGCAGTGCATATACATGGGTGGCGAACGGGCGCTTCAAGGGCGGCTATATCACGCGCCATTTCGGCGCGCCGGTCGATGGCGTGCACGCCATTCAGCTCGAAATGTGCCAGTCCACCTATATGAACGAGCACGCTCCGTTCGATTACGCGCCCGCGCTCGCGGAGAAGGTCGAGCCGACGCTGAGCGAGATGGTGGGCGGCGCGCTCGATGCCGTGAAGGCGCTGAACGCCGTCGCGGCCTGAAGACGCGAAGTCCACGAGATTGCGCGCGTTGCGCGCAATAAAAATGGCTCTGGATTGTTCATCCAGAGCCATTTTTCATTTCAAGGCATTCAAAGAGATGGTGCGCAGTGCGCCGATCGCGCACTGCGCCGGCGGCGCATCACTCTTGCTCGACCGGCAGAATCAGGCGATCGGGAATGGCCTGCGGAGCGCTGCGCAGGGTGACGTAGTAGACCACGCCCGGCACGACGAGCCCGAGTATCCACGAGATATCGGTGCCGCCCAGCGCGTCCACGAACGGACCCGTATAGAAGCTCGTGGACATGAATGGCAACTGCACGATCACGCCCAGCACGTAGATGGCGATGGCCTTCACGTTCCAGCGGCCATAGCGCCCGTTGGGGTCGGAGAGCGCGGGCACGTCGTAGCGCGATTGCGTGAAGCAGTAGTAATCGACGAGATTGATGGCGCTCCACGGCGTGAAGAATGCCAGCAGGAACAGGATGAACGCCGTGAATTCCTTGAGGAACGAATGGCGCCCGGCAAGCGCGACCAGCGTCGAAAGCCCCACCATGCCGACGATATAGACGAGGCGGTGGCGCGTGGAGATCGCGCGCCGCGCGCGAAACGCGCTGACGACCGTCGCCATCGACATGAAGCTGCCATAGGCGTTGAGCGTGGTGACGGTGAGCTTGCCGAACGCAATGCTGAAATACAGCATGGCCGCGACCGCGCCGCTCGCGCCGAGGCCGACGATATAGGCCACTTCGTGATGCGCGAACGCGTGCCCGGCGAGCGCCGCGGCGAATACGCCGAACACCATCGCGGCCTGTGCGCCGATCACGGAGCCGAGGCCGACGGCCAAAAACGTCTTCGCAGGCGAAGTCGAGCGCGGCAGGTAGCGCGAATAGTCGGCGACGTAAGGGCCAAACGCGATTTGCCACGAGGCGGAAAGCGACATGGAAAGCAGGAAGCTCGCCATCGAGAAGTGGCGGTTGGCGAGCAGGGCGCCAACGTCGTGATGCGCAAAGAGCTGCCCGAACATGTAGACGAACGCGAGCACGCCAATCACGCTCGCAATGCGGCCCACGAAGTGAATCGAGCGGTAGCCGAGGATCGTCAGCACGACGATCAGCGCCGCGAACAGGCAAATCCCGGTCGTATCGGAAACGTTCAGCAACCGGGCGGTCGCCTGGCCCGCGAGCACGGTGCCGCTCGCCGAAAAGCCCACATACATGATGCAGACGAGCACGATGGGAATGGCCGCGCCATAAACGCCGAACTGCACGCGGCTGGAAATCATCTGGGGCAGCCCGAGTTGCGGCCCCTGCGCGCCGTGCAAGGCCATGACCGTGCCGCCCACGAGTTGTCCAATCAACAGCGCAATGAGCGACCAGAACACGTCGCCGCCGAGCACGACGGCCAGCGCCCCGGTGATGATCGCGGTGACCTGCAGATCGGCCGAAAGCCACAGCGTGAACTGGCTGAACAGGCTGCCGTGGCGTTCGGCGTCGGGGATGTAGTCGATGGAACGCGTTTCGAGCAATTTGCGGCCTTCGGGCTCGAGCTTGACGACGGATTCGGGAATGGCCACGGGCGGCTCCGATTTCGATAAGCAGACAGGGCGCCCGCAGGTGCGGACGATGAGATTGTCCGATATTCTTGTATAGACAACTTTGAGGGAATCGGGAATTACCCGGGCGCAGCGCGCTGGGGGCGCGAGTTTCGTTTCGGAAAAAAATGCGCAGTGGCGCTTACAGCAGCCACTCGATGGGGAGGATGGAGAAGAACCAGACCGCGAGGCGCGTGCTCCAGCGCGAGTTCGGTTCCGTGTCGTAGCGGATGACGTTATTGCCGGATTGGCGGATCCAGTAGAGCGAGCCGTCGGGGGCGAGCTTCACCTGATAGGCGAGTTGAGGCACCTGGGTCCAGAACGCCGATTCGATGCGGCTCGCGAGCACCGGGCTTTCGATCACGAGGCCGAGTTCGGTATTCAGGTTGGCGGAACGCGGGTCGAAGTTGAGCGAGCCGACGAAGACGCGCTGCGCGTCCACCGCGAAGGTCTTCGCGTGCAGGCTCGAGCCCGAACTGCCGAACATGCCCGGCGCCTGTTCCTTGCCCGCGGTCGCGCCAGCGGCCCTGCGCAATTCGAAGAGCTCGACGCCGCTTTTCAGGAGCGGCTTGCGTCGGCGCGCGTAGCCGGCGTGCACGGGCAGCACGTCGGTGGCTTCGAGCGAATTCGTGAGCACGCGCACGATCACGCCGCGCGACGCGAGCCGTGTGAAGTACTGCGTGCCCACCTCGCCGGGAACGAAGTAAGGCGAGACGAGGTCGAGCTCGCGCTCGGGCTCGCCGAGGATGTCGCGCAACTGGCTGAGCACGAGCGACTCCGGCGCGGCTTTGCCTTGCGCTTTCGTGGGGTCGTCGCTCACGAGCCGCGTACGGGCCCATTCGAGCGGCAGCGTGCCGTCCAGCAGCCGGTTCACATCGGTCTTCTCGTTAAGCGTTGCGCTATAGGCCGCGGCAGCGGGATTGTCCTGAACCGCGTGCGCCGCGCGGTCGAGCGCGTCGAGCCCCCCGGGCGGCGGCGCAGGCAGGATCTCATGCGCGGGCCATGCCGGCGCGCTCGCCCAGTAGCGGTCGAAGTCTTGCGCGACATCCGTGGCCGCCGGGCCGATCGCGAGCACGTCCAGATCGGCGAAGAGGACGCCATCGGTGGCGCCGAAGTATTCGTCGCCGATATTGCGCCCGCCGAGAATCGTGGCGATGCCGTCGGCGGTCAGCGATTTGTTGTGCATGCGCCGGTTCAGGCGCGAGAAGTCCGTGAGGTAGCCGATGAACTTCGGCTTGCGCACAGCGAACGGATTGAACAGCCGCACCTCGATGTTCGGATGGGCATCGAGCGCCGCGAGCGTGCCGTCGAGCGAATGGGGAACGCCGTTGTCGTCGAGCAGGAGGCGCACGCGCACGCCGCGGTCAGCGGCTTCGCGCAGTTCTTCGAGCAGGAGCGTGCCAGTGAGGTCGTTGCGCCAGATGTAGTACTGCACGTCGAGCGTGCGCTGTGCGGTGCGCACGAGATCCACGCGTGAGGCGAAAGCTTCGAGCGGATTCGTGAGCGGATCGATGCCGGTCAGGTCCGGATGCGTCGCCAGCGCGCCTTCGATGGCCACGCCCAGCGCGGTGCCGCGCGCCTGCATGGCGGTGAGGGCGACCGAATGCGTGCGCTCGCGGGGCGGCGGGAGCTGGCATGCCGCGAGCGCCATGGCGCACAGCAGGACCAGCGCCCAGCTGACGGGTCCGTGGCCAGGCTTCGTCATCCGGGAGCGAGGCGAACTTTGCATGGAGCGTGTGGGCGGAGGATGGCGCTAGCTTAAGCGATTGTCGGAAACCGTTCCATGAGTGCCTATGCACGATGTCGGTGCTCTTTCAGGGTGCCTATCAGCTTTCATCCGTTGCAAATCAATTCGGATCGCTAATGATAAAGTCAACGCAGCATTTCCGCGAGCGTAGTGAACAGCAACGTCCGCTTGTTCGACTTGCGATGAATCATGCCCACCGTGCGCATGAACGGTGGATTGCAAAGGGGAATCAGCCGCAGGTTTGCATCGTCGTGCCAGTTGCCGTTGTGGAGGACCGGCAGCACGCTCACTCCCACGTCGTTGCGCACAAGCGAGACGATCGTTTCGATGGAGTTCAGCTCCAGATATTCCTGCGGCTTGATGCCGAGCGTGCGCAACGCTTCGTCGATCACCACGCCCGTCGGCACGCGGCGGTCGAAGCGCAGGAAGCCGCGTTCGCGCAAGATGCGGCGCGCGTCGCCGCCTGCCGTGGCGCGGCTTGCCACCAGCATGAGCGGCTCTTCATAGAGCGGCGTCCACGCGAGCGACTCGTGCAGGGTGCCGTCCGCATTGCCGACTACCACGGCGAGATCGACTTCGCCTGCTTCGACCATGTGTGCGAGCTCCGCGGAGCGCGCGGAGGTGAGCCGCACTTCGAGCTCGGGATGCCCGGTCTTCAGGTGCGCCACAGCGAGCGAGAGCGCGCCGATCACGGAGACCACGGCGCCAACGATGACCGAACCGCGGATCGTATCCTCGGCGCGGGCCGGCAGCTCGTCGATCAGCTCGAGAATGCGCTCGACCTTCGCGCAGAGGTCCCGGCCCTCGCGCGTCAGCGCCACCTGGCGCGCGCGGCGGTCGAAGATCTGCCGGCCCAGTGCCTCCTCGAGCCCGCGCATCTGCAGGCTCACGGCGGCCTGCGTGAGCGCGGTCTTTTCCGCCGCGAGGGAGAACGAGCCGCTACGAGCCACGGCTTGCAAGGTACGCAGCATGCGCAGGGAAAGCATGGAAGAAAAATTTAAGTATCGAAAACAAAATATTAATATTTTTTCGCTTGAGCCTTCAAGATAATCGTCGTATTGACTGGTGTACCCGTTTTGCGCGGGCGCGTGGCTTGCCGCGCGGCCCGCATGGGCTGCGTTATTCCGACCATTTCCACCATTCCAACCGACATCGCCATGACACGCTTCGACTGGCAGAACCCTTATTCGACGCCGCGCCTGCCGGTGTTCGCCCGCAACATCGTTTCGACCTCGCATCCGCTCGCGGCGCAGGCGGGCCTGCGCATGCTCTGGAAGGGCGGCAATGCTGTGGACGCCGCGATCGCGGCGGCGGCGGCCATCACCGTGGTCGAGCCCGTGTCATGCGGGCTAGGCGGCGACGCGTTCGCGCTCGTCTGGGACGGCACGCAGCTGCACGGCCTCAATGCCTCGGGCACGGCGCCCGACGCCTGGAACCCCGATTACTTCCGGCGCAAATACGGCGAGGAAAACGGCCTCGCGAAGCAGCCGAAACGCGGCTGGGATACCGTCACGGTGCCCGGCGTGATTGCCGGCTGGGAAGCGCTGCACGCGAAGTTCGGCTCGCTGCCGTTCGCGGATCTGATGGCGCCCGCGATCGAAATTGCCGAGCGCGGCTACGCCCTTGCTTCGATCGTCGCGCGCAAATGGCAGGCCGCCATTCCCGAGTTGCGCGACCAGCCCGGCTTTGCAGACACGTTCATGCCGCGCGGCCGGGCGCCCGAAGTGAGCGAGCGCGTGTGCCTGCCGGGCCACGCGGCCACGCTGCGGCGGCTCGCCGAGCTTGGTCCGCGTGCCTACTACGAAGGTGAAATCGCCGAGCGCATCGCTGCGTTCGCGCGCGAAGGCGGCGCGGCGCTGACGCTCGACGACTTGCGCAACTATCGCGCGCAATGGGTCGAGCCGATTTCGAAGGCGTACCGCGGCTATCGGGTGCACGAGATTCCGCCCAACGGGCAGGGCATTGCCGCGCTCATCGCATTGGGCATACTCGAGCAATTCGACGTCGCTTCGTTGCCGCGCGATGGCATCGAATCGCAGCATCTGCAGATCGAGGCGATGAAGCTCGCCTTCGCCGATGTCTATCGCTATGTGTCCGATCCGGGCTCGATGGAAGTGACGCCCGAACAGATGCTCGACGACGCGTATCTCAAGTCGCGCGCGAAACTCATCGACCCGAAGCGCGCCACGCATTTCGACTTCGGCATGCCGAGGTCGGGTGGCACGATCTATCTGTCCGCCGCCGACGAACGCGGCATGATGGTCAGCTTCATTCAGTCGAACTACATGGGCTTCGGCTCGGGCGTGGTGGTGCCGGGGCTGGGGATTGCGCTGCAGAATCGCGGCTGCGGGTTCTCGATGGACCCGGCCTCGCCCAATGTCGTCGCAGGCGGCAAGCGTCCGTTCCACACGATCATTCCCGCCTTCCTCACGCAGCAGGTGGACGGACGCGAAGAGGCGGTCATGAGCTTCGGCGTGATGGGCGGCGACATGCAGCCGCAAGGCCATCTGCAGACGGTCGTGCGCATGCTCGACTACGGCCAGCAGCCGCAGGCGGCGTGCGACGCGCCGCGCTGGAAGGTGAACCGCGATTTCACGGTCGATATCGAATCGACGTTCGATCCGCAGGTCGCGCAGGCCCTGGAGGCGCGGGGCCACGAGATCAAGGGCTTCGACGATCCGTACATGGACTTCGGCTCCGGCCAGTTCATCTGGAAGCTCGATCGCAACGATCCCGAGCGCGGCTACGTGGCGGCAAGCGATACGCGGCGCGACGGTCTCGCGGCAGGGTTCTGAGCACAGGGTGCGCCGGGCCGGCTGCGTGCGCAGCGCGGCCGGCCTGTGCTGGAACGCCAGCGGCCGATCCAGTCGAATCGCTGAGTAGAGCAAAACAATAGGGCAGGGAGACGAGGCATGAGAAGCGGTTCGCAGTCCGTAGCGGATGTCGTGGAGGTGGAGGAGGCTGGGGACGCGAAGCTGCCGCTCACGCGCGCGATGGTGCGTCGAATCGTGTTCTCCTCGTCCATCGGCAATGCGCTCGAATGGTTCGATTTTCTCGTCTATGGCTATTTCGCGCCCGTGATCGCGAAGCAGTTCTTTCCCGTGCACGACGAGTGGCTTTCGACCCTGCTCGCGATCGGCACGTTCGGCATCTCGTTTCTGATGCGCCCGCTCGGCGCCATCGTGCTAGGCGTGTATGGCGACAGGAAAGGGCGCAAGGCCGCACTGACGCTCGCCATCGCGCTCATGATGGCGGGCACGCTCGCGATGGCCGTGATGCCGCCGTATGCCACGATCGGTCTTGCGGCGCCGTTGCTCGTCCTGCTCGCGCGTCTCGTGCAGGGCTTTGCGGTGGGTGGCGAATTCGGCAGCGCGACGGCGTTCATGGTCGAGCACAGCAGCACGAGGCGCGGCTATTACGCTAGCTGGCAATTCGCCAGCCAGGGCGCCGCGGCGATTCTCGCGGCGGCTTTCGGCTCGCTGCTTGCGCTCTGGCTGCCGCCGGCGGAACTCGCCTCGTGGGGCTGGCGCGTGCCGTTTTTCTTCGGACTCGTGCTTGGGCCGGTTGGCTATTACATTCGCTCGCATCTCGACGAAACGCCAGAGTTTCTCGCGAACCGCGAGGCGATGGCCGCGCAGCGGCCGGTCGCCGGGACGAGCGAACCGGCCGGCCGCCGCTGGCTCGATTTGCTGCTCGCAGTGGGTATCGTCGCGCAATCGACGGTAGGCGTGTATATCCTCCAGCTCTATATGCCGCTATACGCGGTGAAGCAACTGCACATGGCCGCGGCGACTTCGTTCGGCGTGGTCGTGCTCAACGGCGGCCTGCAATTCGCGCTTTCGCCGGTGTGGGGGGTGAAACCTATACTAATGTATAAAAAACAAAGGGATGTATAGGGTATCTTACTAGTGTCCCGAGTTAGAAATTCATTGAATAATATTGATAGCATCCTATAGTTGTGTCCAGCGTGTCACCTCATGCGAGGAGGCGATGATGAGCGGACGCCCCAAGAGGGAACTCGTGCTCAGCGGATCGGAACGCGATCAACTGAAGGCACTCACGATGCGGCGCAAGACGGCCCAAGCGTTGGCGTTAAGAGCG
>NZ_BAYD01000182.1 GCF_000685075.1 Paraburkholderia oxyphila NBRC 105797 | reverse complement strand
ATTCCGCGCAAGGATACTTCATCGGCAGGCCAGTGCCGGCTGCCGCCATTGAACCCTACGCAACGATGCACTTGCCTGCACTGGCCACTTTGTCGTCTGGGCGGCGACAATTATCACGACCGGCCGTGCTGCTTGACGCTGTCTATGCGAGGCTCGTGGGGCCGGACGTTGACCCCTACGAAGGGATTGCGCCTTGTCAGGACGTCATCGATGTTGATCGCCTCCGGCTCACACTCGGCTTGCCATTAAAAACGCTTCGTGCTTCGCTGATCAGGCAAAGGGAACTGCGAAGTTGTAAAGGTGTATTTCGCTACTGTCGACGCTGCCTGTCGCGGGGGTATCACACTGTCGTACACCAGTTCGAAGGAGTGGATCGGTGTCCAGCACATCGCTGCCCGCTCGAAGCGGTGTGTCAGCGGTGTGGCTGTGAGGCTCCCTATCGGGTGAACGTGCAGCTCCTGGAGGCGCCATGAGGTTCCCTCGGTTTTTCGCCTTCCAGAGGCCTCTGGCTATGCAGCCGCATCCTTGGTCTGCTGAGCTTTCATCCAGTTTTGCAGGAACTGAACCGGTGATACGAAGCCGAGCGACGAATGACGACGACTGCGGTTATAAAACACTTCGATGTACTCGAACAGGTCCGCCATCGCTTCCTGATGGGTACGGTACCGCGTAGCATGCACGCGTTCGTTCTTCAGACTGTTGAAGAAGCTCTCCGTCGGGGCATTGTCCCAACAATTTCCTTTACGGCTCATCGAGCAGCGCATGCCGTATTGCACCAGCTTGCGCTGGAAGTCGTCGCTGGCATATTGGCTACCCCTGTCCGAGTGATGCAACGCGCCGGGCTCGGGCCGGCGTCTGAACCATGCCATCGTCAGCGCGTCGGTCACGATGTCAGCCGTCATGCGCGGCTTGATCGACCAGCCGACGATCTCCCGGTTGAACAGGTCCAGCACGATTGCAAGATACAGCCAGCCCTCATCGGTCCAGATGTACGTGATGTCCGACGTAAAGACCTGATTCGGCGCCGTCGGCGTGAAGTTGCGCGCCAGCAGATTCTCCGCGACCGGCAGCTTGTGTTTCGAGTCCGTCGTAACGCGGTAACGGCGCTTGTGACGGGCGCGGATGCCATGGTCGCGCATGAGCCGCTCAACCCGCTCTTTGCTGGCAGGAAAGCCGCGAGCGCGAATCTCCTCGGTCATCCGTGGCGACCCATAAGCGCCCTTGACCTCGGCGTGGACAGCCCGAATCAAGGCGAGCAGTTGGGCATCAGTGAGGCGCTTGCGCTCAGGCGTACCGCCGCGCTTCCACGCCCGATAGCCATTCAGACTGACCGACAGGACCCCACACAGCGCCGACAGCGGATAGTGCCGGCGATGCGAATCAATCCAGGCGTACTTCACAGGAGGTCCTTCGCGAAGAACGCCGCCGCTTTTTTTGCGATTTCAAGTTCCATCTGCAGACGTTTGTTCTCGGCCCGCAGGCGCGAGAGCTCCATCTGCTCCGGCGTGACAACCTTTGTCCCCGCGCCATTGAGCGTGCCTGCCTCATCGGCCTTGACCCAGTTGCGCAGCGACTGGTGTGAAATTCCCAGTTCACGAGCGACGTCCCGCGCGCTTTGCCCGTCCTTCACTCGCTGTACCGCGAGCGTCCTGAACTCAGCGGTGTATGCCTGCTTTGGTATTTTGAACATCGATTCTTTCCTTCCTTCGGGTCGAGTTTACACACGACCTGCTGGAAGGCGAAATTTCGGGGGAAGCTCACCATACCGGTGTGGAAATTGTCTGATGCCCTACACCCGACCTTACTGGTTGCCGAATTGTGCACGGCCGATGATACCGGAGCATCGCAAGGCATTCACCCGTCGTTATTTTGAGCGATGCTGGGGTTAGACGGCGAAACGTCAGCAGTCGATCGGTGGCTCCAGTCGTTTTTCAATCGGATTGACACTTCGCGTGTGGACAAGAGGTGTCAACTTTAATTCGCTCGTCTCAATCCATTGATTGTGTGAGATTCCTGGTATCGACCAGATTGACTAGCGTTGGGTTGACGAATTTATTCCGCAAGAGGTGACAAACTTATTTTTTTCTACGCCGGGCGGGCCTCGCCGCGGCTGAACGCGCGAAAAAGATGACGCACCGCGCGACTACCGGGGCCTTGCACGACAACCGCACGGTCGCCACGCAATTCCGCCGAAAGGGCAGGCACACGCTGGACGAACTGAAAGCACGGATTCAGCAGTGTGCAAACCGGTATTTGCTGATCGTGCGCGAGGAAGCCGGGCTTCAGACTTTCAGGCGGGTCTGCAGGGAGACGCGAGACCAGTTGTTTCAGGACACGGTGATCGGCACGCCGGCTGAGCTCATGCGGGGCATCGAATTGGCGAACTTGATCCAGGTCGGCGAATTGATGGCTTCGGCATCGCTTGCCAGGCGTGAGAGTCGCGGCGGTCACTACCGCGAAGACTTTCCTGAGCGCAACCCGGACTTCGCCAGCAACATATTCCTCGAGCGGAACGTGCCTGAAGGTCTGTGGTTCGGGCGGCTGGCGGATCTGCCGTCGTAAGTCGGTAGCCGAGCTGGGCTACCGAACGCGTCGAGCCGCGCAAATCTCTTCAGGTGACTGGGTTGCGTATGCCGCTTGCGTGAGACTGCGAGCGGCCCAGACTGTGTCAAAACGCAATTTAGTAATGCTAAAATTACTCATCCGATATCGGGAGGATGAGCAAGATGAAACGGTTCGTTCAAGGCGACAATCGTACGCAAAGCTTTCTCCTCCCAGAAGCGCTTGATGACTACGTGACGGACACGAATCCCGTGCGCGTAGTGGATGTCTTTGTGGATGAGCTTGACCTTCATAAGCTGGGGTTTGAAGCATGTCGTTATACAGAAGTGTCGGCGTCACCGTCTTCGCGCAATAGGCGCATGGTTTCCGCGGCGATATGAACTTTCGTGAGTCCCTTCCAAATCGTCTCGGCGCCGGGTTCGCCGTCGCTCTTGCGAGCGAGGAAACCACCGAGGTGTGCGACCAAGCGCAATATCTCGTTGAGCGTGGGTTGCGCAGATCGAGGTGTTTTCGTGAGCAAGTACGCAGCCCGGATTTCATCGGGATCGAAGAACAGACGCGCGTCCAAATCAGGACAGGTTCGACCCAGCCGCATCAGGTGTGTCACGCGCCAAGCCACCACAAGAAACAGCGCCAATGCGCGCTCGAGTCGTTCAATCGAGCCCAACTGCAACTCTTCGACCTGACAGCCGTTCTTCAGAACGTTGAACAAGGGTACGTCATTCTGCCCATCAACATCTCTCGCATGACATCGTAGTGCGCTACAGCTTTCACCCCCTTGTGGGTGAGCGTCTCGCGGTGGTGCGGCTGCATTACGTCAACGATGAGCCCTGCTACGTCATCCGGCGCTCTAATGGCACGACGGTGTCCGTCCCCGCGTGGATGACCGAGCTTGCGGCCGCCAATGTGCGAGTCGTCGAGCAATCGCGCTTGTCCATTGCAGCGCTACTGGAGCTTCGCCGTTGTGTATCGACGTTCTTATCCTTACGGGATAGCGCAAGCCCAATAGGAGAACTCGATGCCGCCCCGCCCGATGGTACAGATAGCGCTGTTCGAAGACGCCAGCGCAGTCCCCTTGCCGACACTACCGCAGGACGTTCAGCTCCAGCTGCAGCAGCAGATGGTGCAGTGGATGCGGGCCATTGCCTTGGCGATCAACCAGGGGGAAGACGATGAACAAGATCACCGCTGAACATCTGTCGCGGCTAGCCTGTGTATACGTCCGCCAATCGACGCAGGACCAGGTGCAGAACAACCTCGAGAGCCAACGCCGGCAATATGCGCTGGTTGAGCGCGCCCGGCAATTGGGGTGGGAGCGCGTGGAGGTCATCGACGACGATCTCGGCCGCTCCGGTTCAGGCACGCTGCGCCCGGGCTTCGAACGGTTGCTGGGCTTGCTTTGCGATGGCGAGGTCGGCGCGGTTCTAAGCATCGAAGCGTCGCGCCTGGCACGCAACGGGCGAGACTGGCACACGCTGCTGGAGTTCTGCAGCGTTGTGGGGGCGTTGCTCATCGATGCAGAAGGCGTCTATGATCCCGTGCAGATGAATGACCGGCTGCTGCTCGGCATGAAAGGCACGATCAGCGAGATGGAACTGGCCAGCTTCCGGCAGCGAGCGCACGAAGCGATGAAGCAGAAGGCTAAACGCGGAGAGCTTTACATGCATGTGCCCATCGGCTACGTACGCACCGTCGACGATCGCCTCGAGAAGGATCCCGACGAGCGCGTTCGCGCGGCCATCGACCTGGTGTTTCGCAAATTCGCCGAACTCGGCAGCGCCAGACGCGTGTATTTCTGGCTGGGCGAGCAAGATATCGAGATGCCGGCTGTGACGAGCGCCGGCAGCGCAGAGCGCCACGAGTGGAAGGCCCCGCGCTACCACAGCGTGCTGAGCCTGCTGCACAATCCGATCTACGCGGGTGCCTATACACATGGTCGCAGCAAGACCAGCGTGCGCATTGAGGATGGGCGCAAACGTGCCGTGCGTACCCACCAACACAGGCCCGAGGATTGGGCGGTGCTGATTCGCGATCATCACGAGGGCTACATCGACTGGGACGTGTACTGCGCCAACCGGGAGTTGATGGCCCACAACACAAACGGACATGGCAGTGCGGTGCGCGGCTCAATCAGGAGCGGCAGCGCGTTATTATCAGGACTACTGCGCTGTGGGCATTGTGGGGCCAAGCTTAGCGTGAACTATCCCGGCCCGACCAGCATCCGCTATCAATGCACCACACATATCCTCAGCCGTGATCACGCCTGCTGTGTCATGTTCGGCGGCCTCGGCGCGGATCAACTGGTGGCTGAGCAAGTGCTGCGCTGCCTGCAACCGCTGGGACTGCAGGCGGCGGTGCAGGCCATCGAGCAGTTGCAAAGCGTCGACGACGAGCGGCTCGCCCAGAAGCGCCTGGCGCTGCAGCGTGCTCGCTACGAAGTCAACCGTGCACAACGCCAATACGATGCCGTGGACCCCGCCAACCGTCTTGTTGCCGGGTCGTTGGAGAAGCGTTGGAACGATGCATTGGCCGCACAATCGCGGCTGGAGGAAGAGGTCGCCGAGTTGATGCGACAGCGCCCCGATGCACTCAGCGATGAGACCAGGCAAGCCCTCATGGCGTTGGCCGAGGATATACCACGCCTGTGGGAGCACCCCGACACGACGCCCGATGTCAGGAAGCGTATCGTGCGAACCGTGATCAAAGAGATCGTCGTGACCTATGATGGCGACTCGGTGCGCTTCATTGTGCATTGGCAAGGCGGCGATCACACGGAGCTGAGTCTGAAGAAGACGCCTATCGGTGCGCATCGTTACGTCACGAGCGCAGAGACGATCGAGTTGATCACCTCGCTGGCCCGCATGCAGCCCGATGAACGTATTGCAGCGACCATCAATCGACTTGGACACCGTACGGCGCATGGGCAAACATGGACAGCTGCGCGAGTGTGTTCGATCCGCAAGGGTCATAGTATTGCCGCCTACCGAGAGGGCGAGCGCCAAGAGCGCGGCGAGTTGACCGTTGACGAAGCGGCGACCGCGCTCAACGTCACACACACCACCGTGCTGCGGCTAATTCACCAGAAGGAGCTGTCGGCCAAGCAAGTCTGTCGCAATGCGCCGTGGACCATTCACCAAGCCGATCTCGATGAATTTCTCGCCGTCCGGACCGAGCAAGGCCCGTCAACGCACGTCGCGGGCCAGTTGGGCCTTGATATTCAATGACATACGAAGGAGTGCATTATGGAAGGCCGTCGAACAGGATCTCGATTTCCCATCTGGCCCGATACCACTCGATCAATTCGGTCGCTTCATCCAGCGTGCTCGCTACGCGGTTGGTCAGCAAGCGCCATTCGATCGGTTTGACGCCGGCAGGCGCGTCAAACTCGCGCGCGACCAGGCACGTTGCAGCGATGCTTTTCCCCTCGCTTGCGGGCAACTGCACGCGCTGCAGCCACAGGCGCTGGTGAACCGTTCGGGCTTTCACACCCTGGCGCGCGGCCATCGGGAAGGCGATTTCGCCCACCGCTTCGCCGCACGTCGCGCGCTCCCACAGTTTGTCGCCCTCGGGCAAGCTGCGGTTGTGCGAGGCACGTACCAGCCAGTCGGCCGGGTTGCCCAGCTCATCGGCGCGTTCCATCAGCGCCATCAGATCCGCTTCGCGGTCGGCCACATACACCAGACGGGTCGATGGCATATCCGGCGCCATCTCGGCGATGCGCTCGTAGCCTTCGATCCAACGCAAACTTTCCTTCGGACCGCCACGCTGGCCCGAGTCGTCCTTCTTCTCGCGGGCCCACATCCAGGCATCCAGGATGCCCAACGGTTCGCGCTGCGGCGTTACCGCATAGGTCGGGTGAACAAACATCCCGCGCTGCGCCTCATACGTCAGCGGCCCCAAGCCGAGCGCATCCTGACCGTTGAAATCAAGCTCAGTGGTGTCTTGAAGACAGAGCACGACCTGATGCGCCTGCATTCGCTTTTGCGTCTGCTGCCAGTGCGGCTCCAGAATCGCATGCCATTGGACCTTCTCGTTATCGAAGAAGCGATATGCCGCTATCGTTTCGCCCCAACCTTGGCATGCCTGCGGCACGCTGGCCGTCGGGTCGGCCGCCATCCTTTCCATCAAAAGCCTCGCTCGCTTGTTCAGGCGCGCGTCGCCAAGGTCCAGTTGCTCGAATTCCATTTGCGTCCAGGGCGTCGATTCGGTGACCAAGGCGTCCGCTCAAAAGCGGAGAGTAAACGCGAAACGCCGATAGTTTACAAGCGCGTCGCTATGTCATTGAAAGTAAACGGCCTTTCTCGCCGCCGCAGAACAGCGGCCACGTTGTGTATAACGACATGGTCTTAGTGAGGGTAATCACGACAGAAGGGATGGTCGGCATCGCGGAGGCACCCGTGAGGCAGCAGATTTACGGGGAAACGCACCAGTCGATCGTAGCGGCAATTCAAGATTTCCTTTCGCCGATGTTAATTGGAATGGACGTCTTTGAGATGGAAGCGATTCATGCTGCGATGGATATCATGCCGGCGAACAACACCGCCAAGGCTGCGATAGACATAGCGCTTCATGATCTCATCGGAAAGAAACTGGGTATGCCGCTCTGGCGATTACTTGGTGGATACAGCGAAAAGCCTGTCCAAGTTTCTTGGATGGTCGCCGTGAAGGATGCGTCTGCGATGGCCGATGAGTGTGCTCGCATGCAAGCAGAGCACGGAATAAACGCTTTCAAAATAAAATCGGGAATCGACCCGGAAGCGGATTTCGAAAACTTCTCCGCCATTCGAAACTCCGTCGGAGACAAGGCCACTCTCTATATCGACGGCAACCAGGGATATACGCTTGGAGAAGTCGTCGAGACTGTCCAAAGACTGGCGCCGCTTGGTCTGGCGTGGGTCGAGGAGCCGTGCAAGGTTTCGCACCAAGCGCAAAGAAAGCAGGTTGCAAAATCATTGCCCGTCCCAGTTCTGGGGGACGAAAGCTGCTTCACTCCCGAAGATGTCTGCCGTGAGCTGGCGGCGGAAACCGTCGGGATCGTGTCGGTCAAGGTGGCGCGCACGGGCTTCTACAAGTCGCGCAAGATTATTAACCTGTGCGAGCAGGCGGGCATTCCGTGTCTTATCGGCAGTCAGGGGGACTCGTCCATAGGTGCAGCCGCAGCTCTCCATCTTGCAGCTGCGTACCGCAACATTGTCCCCCCGGCTGAGGTTTCATATCACCTGCGCATGACAGACGAGGTATTGAAGAAACCACTTGGCGTGAAAGACGGTGCAATCCAAATCCCCGATGGACCAGGTCTCGGCATTGAAATTGACGAGGCCGTGTTTCAGCGGGTTAAGCGATGAACGCACGCGAAGGGGGAGAAAAGATGTTGATCATCGATTCTCAGGTCCATATCTGGGGCGAAAATACGGTGCAGCGCCCGTGGCCTGATCGCGGGCCGCCGGGGCGCGAAACTCCACTGGGCAAGGACGAACTCCTTGGCGAGATGGATCAAGCGGGCGTCGATTCTGTGGTGATAGTGCCACCATTCTGGGAGGGGGATCGCAATGACCTGGCGCTGGCTGCCGCTCAGGTACATCCCGACCGATTTGCCGTAATGGGTCGCCTCAACCCGGAGAACCTGGCGTTGAGGGGGCGCGTTAAGCGCTGGCGCGAAGAGCCGGGAATGCTGGGCTTGCGCTGCTCGTTCCACGCGCCGTCAGTTCGCCCTTGGTTGATAGAAGGGCATATGGATTGGGTTTGGAGGGAGGCCGAGGAAGGAGCGGTGCCGATCTACCTGTATCTCAACACCGAAGACCTTGATCATGTTGACCGCATTGCGCAGCGACATCCTGGCCTGCGGCTCGCACTTGATCATCTTTGCCTGCCGATTGACAAGAAGGACGACGAGGCATTCGCCAATCTAGATAAGGTGCTGGAACTGGCCAAGCAGCCAAATATCGCCGTCAAGGCGAGCTGGATGCCGAACTTCTCCACTCAGCCCTATCCATACCGCAACTTGTTCGGATATCTTCGGCAGGTGATAGACGCGTTTGGTCCTCAGCGCACGTTCTGGGGCAGCGAGTTTTCGTGCCTGAAAAGAGTGAGCTACCGCGACTGCGTTACCATGTTTGCAGAGCAAATGTCCTGGCTCAGTGCCGAAGATCTGGCTTGGATAATGGGCAAAGGCTTATCACGTTGGCTCGGGTGGAATCCGCGCGCCGCGCTCTGACGTCCGTCTTGTCCCCGGGGTGCTCAGTCCCCGCTCGTTCATGGCGGCTGAGCCAGGCAATTGGGCGATGCAATCAAGATTGGCCGGCCTCAGTGCCCGGCGCGCCACGCCGGCGTAGGCGTGGCAAATGTGAAGAAATCACCGATAATCCTGGCAGATTGCGACGGGGAGTATGCATTTTGCTCACGTGGCATGGCGAAAGCCCGTGCTCCACGGCATATTCGCGGCTCCGAGTCTCAGCCAGGAACATCCACATGATCAACCTCGACGACGCCGACCGACAGCTCATAGCGCTGCTGCGCGACAACGCCCGAACTCCAGTCGTCACACTGGCGCAAACAGTTGCGAGTGGCGCGGGCGACTGTCCAGAATCGGATTGCTCGGCTCGAGGAAAACGGCGTGATCGTAGGCTATACGGTGCGGCTGAAGCCTTAGGCGGAGAAGCGCCGCATTCGCGCGCTAATGTCGATCGCAGTCGAGGGCAACCGCGCGGCGGATGTCGTGAAGGCGCTACGCGGCTATCCAAACGTGGCGACAACCCATAGCACTAGTGTGCGTTGGGATCTAGTTGAATGCGCTTTGGCCAAACGGAAAGATGGCACGCCATACGGTACGTATAGTAGCGGAGCAAGCATGCTGCCGAAGGGGATTCATCTGCGGTTCAAACTGAAGCAAACGTCGGTGTTGCCGCCTTTCCAAATTCGGTGGACTGTCGAAAATGAAGGAGACGAAGCGCGAGACGCGAGCCAGATGACCTGGACCAAAACCATGTCCGCTGGCGAGCCTCTGTGGACGTCCACTTCCTGGTTATTTGAATGACGCCGCATATAGACGGCCTCGATCCATCAATGCTGAAGGACTTCACGATGCTGCCGTTGTCGCGAGTCACCCAGCGTCATAAGATGGGTTCAATTGCGCCTCGCAGGTCTCACCGAGAAAAAGCCAATGCTAACTCCGCATGAAATCGCAACGCTCCTCGTTTCAGTTAGTAATCCAGACTGTATTGACGTCAGAAGCCCTCACATGTGTGCACTAGAATCCAAAGGATCCTTTTATGTGTGGACCGAAGAGTCCGTGCCTGTCCCGAAGTGCAGGTTATGAGGCCAGGGAGGATCATCGTTACCCGCTTGCGCACCAATCCTGAGAAAAGTCCGCGCCAATAGGAAGGGTTGGTTCACCACGTTCGGTTCGGGTGACGGTTGTACCGGTCGAACGATTAGAACTATGTCTGACTGCATGAAATTTTCGCATGTTGCGCTCGTCACACGCGGTCGTTGGACCCGGTGCGGCAATTCTCAGACAATCGCGCGTCGTCGTATTGCTGTTCAGCGGCCTCGTTCTTGTTCAGAGCCGGCCACTCATAGTGCCTGTGCCTACGGCCGACGTAAGTAAGCGGCGCGACCAGGAGTGCCGGCTTTCCTGAGAGGCGCGTTAATTTTACATAATTAAGATGATCGCATTTTATGCAGGAGTCCATATAAAATCTTCAGGGCTGTTTGGCGTCGAAGTGGGCTTCAAATCGCCCGCAATTGACTTGATTGGCTGACTGCTGAACGGGTAGGAGAGGGCCAACGAACATTGCGCCAGCCACCACGCCTTGCACAGTCGCCCTTTTCCGGCCAACGCGGTCGGTCATCTCCAACGCTTTCCCCGCCTGTCTTTTGCTGTCCGGTGACGCTAGAGGTCTCGCGGCGTCGTTTCTCTTTGCAACCACAGCCACACGCTCGCGCGTCGCTTCAAACTGTCGACCAGTAGCCGCTTATCCGACGACCAGATCGGCCTCGCGCAGTAGCGCCACAATGGTGCGCTCGGGGGCATGAAGCCGGCGCATCAGGTCCTGCACGAAGGTCGCTACCGATACTGCAGGATGGCCATCCTCAAAATATTCGAGGAGCCGTTGGACCTGGTTGGCTGGAATCTCCAGCCGCACACGCTGGGAGCAGACGCGCAGGCCGCTGACACTCAACCTCGCATCTGGATTCCACCGCAACGGCGAGCGCTCGTCGGAACGCGGCTCTGGCAGCACGTGGAATTGCTGGTCGGGCAGTTCCGTCAGATAGCCCTGCGCGGTGAGCGCCCGGAAATACTGTTGGACCGCGACCTTTTCCGCATCCTCGAACGCCGGAACGATTCTGTAGCGCATGTAAAGCCAGTCAAGCACCGTCAGCATCGTGAAGTCTCTGGTGCTTGCGCCTTCTGCGGCGGGACGCACGAACTTGCCAAAGATGTCTGCCTGCCAGATTCGGGGATCGACACAAAACGAGCCCTTTCCGGTCACGTCAACGTCGACGGCATCCGGCCAGCGCGCGCATGGCTCGCCAAGCTGTCGCTCGAGGGCGCGGAGCTTCTCCGCGACAGGCAGTTGCCGATAAGCTGCATCGGCCGCGAGCCCGCCGGCTTGCATCCATGGCGTGACGGCGACAGGCACCGACAGCTTCGCCGCAGGCCTTTCGACCTCGCCGAAGAGCAGCGCCACTTCGGCCGGCTGCCGCTGCGGCGGCACATGACATTCCCGATTGCCGATCGCCGGGTGCCACAGCCAAATCTTGTTCGTTAGCCCATGCAGCACGACTTCCCGGAGATCACCAATGCCCAGAACTTCGCCCGGTTTCGGGATCGAGATTTCAAGCGCAGCGTAGCCAAGGGCACGGACAGTCGATCGGGTCGTTGCGTTGTACAACGACTTGATGGCGATCTGGATGATCAGCGGTCCGGCCAGTGTCTCGGCAAAGAAATCGACCGGGATTCCATCCACTTTGGCGAACACCGACGCCTCGCCCCACGCTTCAATCATGCTGCGCTTGCCATGTCCCTTACGGTTCTGTGTCAGCGCAGGAGCGGTGACGAACCGGCTCTCAGCAAGCAGTTGTAACGCCGCCGCGTGCAGTGCGTGCAGCGTGCCAAGCTCGCAGGCAACAGGACCCACGTGCTGGAAGTAGGCCTGAGAAGCGTTTTGACGGCA
>NZ_BAYD01000183.1 GCF_000685075.1 Paraburkholderia oxyphila NBRC 105797 | reverse complement strand
CCGCGAAAACAAGTTAAGGCCAACGGGCCAGGAGCCCCGGCACACACACAACCAGTCTGCCAACACACCATCAAAATCTTTTAATCAAACACATTCTAAATAGCCAAATTAAAAAGTCTGCAGACAGCGACATCGCTGGAATTCCCGCGCGAGCCACGCGCACCTCTCGCACCTCTTGCCCCTCAACGAGATCCAGACAAACACCAACGCCCTTGGATACCCACGAATTCTGTGCTATCAAAATAAAAAGCAAAAAAATTTGATTCTGATGTCTTCCGTTTTCAGCCGGGGGCAATAAGCAAGATCAGAAAGCGGAGGCAGCCATGAACGAACTCAGTGGCTTTCTTCTTTCGTTGCATGGCGCGGCACGCGAAGTGCCTTTCGATGCCTTTCAGGAACATGCGCTCAAGCTGCTCAAAGCGCTCGTGCCATTCGACGCGGCACGCTGGGGCACAGCGCGTCACGACGCGCGCGGCGCGGCCTATCACGAGCCCTATCTCTACAACGACTCGCCCGAGTCCCTCAAGGACTACGAAGCCGTTCGCGAACACGATTGTGCCGCCGCGTGGTGCCTCGAACATCTCGGCACCGTGGCCAACCTTCCCCTCTCCGTGGTCTATGCGCACGAGCGCAGTCCGGGCCTGTTGAAGTATGTGCACCGCTACCGCCATATGCACGGCCTGATCATCGGCTGCAAATCCGGCGAGGACGGTCTGCGCCAGGCCATCTCGCTGTACGGCGCATACGATGACAAACCGTTCGACGAGTCGCAGCGCAGAACCCTCGAACTCGTGTTTCCGCATCTGATGGAGGCCTTGCAAACGAGCCTCGTGCTCCAGATGGAACGTATCAGGCCGCATCGCGGCGATGCGGCGTGGTCCATGGCGATTTGCGATGCGGGTGGCGATTTTCTGTTCGTCGAGCCTGACTTTCGCGATCTGCTGCGCGAGGAATGGCCGTCCCTCGCGCATCGTGCATTACCGGCGATTCTCACGCGGCTCGCGGCCACCAGTGGCCAGTCGAGCTTTCACGGGCGAGCCGCGCTGTTCTTCACCGAAGTGGTGCGCGACGCAGTGTTCGTTCGCGCACGTGCGCGCGTGCCGGTGGATGCGCTTTCACCGCGCGAACTCGAAGTCGCGAAGCTCGTTACCACGGGCCTCACGCACAAGGAGATCGCGCGTTCGCTGGCCATCGCGCCCGCCACGGTTCGCAATCATCTGCAGGCAATACACGAGCGTGCCGGTGTGCATTCGAATGCCGAACTCGTGCAGCAGCTCAGGCGTGCCGGTCATTAGATCGATTTCCACCAGCGCGAAGCCGGTGCTTCCAGGTGCACGAAGTGGCCCGTGTCGAGCTCGACGTATTGCGCGTGCGGAAAGAGCTGCATCCACGTGCGGCGCTCCGCGTCCAGATCGATGAGCGGATCCTCTCGGCCGAAAACGAGCTGCACCTTCTGCACGCTCGCCACCGGCTCGAGAGGTGGCAGCGGGTCGGCCCAGAAGTCGCGCACGATGACCTCGAACGCGCTGGGGTCCACCAGGTTCTGGCGCGCGAGCAGGTCCAGATACCAGCGCCGGCGCGTGTTCGTCCCCGCGCCCCAGTAAAGCTCGAAGAGGTTTGCAAAGCTTGTGACCTGAACCGCGAGCCGCGCGAAGCGCGCGTAGTCGCTGGTCGCCTTGAATTCCGCGAGCGCGGCCAGCAGCGGCTCGGAGGCCGGCGAGAGCGTCAACAGCCGCGTCGCGAGCCGCACGAAGGCATCGCCGATGTCGTAGATGGGCGCAAGCAGCCGCAGCTTGCCGACATGGGCGGGCACGCGCGCGATGAGCCGCAGCGCGAGATGCGCGCCGAACGAATGCGCGAGCAGATCGATCGGGCCGCCAGACGTATCGGCGAGCATGCGGATCTCGTCTTCCGCTGCTTCAACGAGCGCACCAAACGGCCGCGCAAACAGCACGACCGAGCGCGGCTGGTCCCACCAGTGAACCGGCAGCGTGTGCCCATAGAGATCGCGTTCGGCGATCGACGAGAGTCCCGGGCCGCCGTGCAGGAATAGCGTGGACAGGGGAGCGTTCATGATCGCTGGGCTCGATGTGCGAGGGTTGCCCGCCTTGGGACAGGCGGGCTTTGCAGGTGGCGGTGTGGCCGTGTGGCCGTTCGAAGGTCGCGTTACTGGACGTCGACCACGCCGTGGTGATCGCCGCACAGGCAGTTCGCACCCGGCTCGAGGCTTTGGTCGTGCAGATGGCAGGTCCAGCCGTGCGTCATGCGGCAGATTTTGTTGGCGCCCGCAGCCTGGGGTGCTGGGGCGGGCGCGGCGGTCGTCGCCGCGGTCGCTTCGGTTTGTGCAGTCATCGCGGCTGCGGGCTGTGCGGGGTTGTCCTCGGCTGACGCTGTCGAAGAGAGAACGAAGGCGACAAGGAGGGCAGTCGGCATCTTCATGTGCATCTCCAGATAAGACGAAAGGCGTCGTACGCGGCGGCTTTGCGGGTACGAGGCCGGACATCGTTCAGCGCGATGGTGTGACGTTGTTATGCCTGCCGCTTGTCTCGTGTTCGTCGTACAACAAGGATCGAATCGCGTGGTTTGCCGTGTTGTGGATCCCGTTCTAGAGATAGTGCGGAGTTCAGGCATCGCGGGCAATGATGCATTTGCATCATGCTTCGTGAGGGAGCGCACATCGGCGCGGTGTGCTTTGAGCCAGCGGCAGGTCCGTGCCCGATATCTAGCTGCTTGTCCCCAGCGCTTCCTTCACGCACTCGATGAACTGGAGCGCGGCGGGTGTGAGCTGACTGCCGCGGCGCTGGATCACGCAAATCTGCATGACCGGCAGCGCGTCGTCGAGTTCGAGCCGGCGAATGCCTGCGCGCTTGAATATGTCGTCGGCGAGCGGCTCGACGAAAAAGCCCACCACGTCCATTTGCGCGACGAGCGCGAGCGCCGCGGTGATCGAATCGCCGTGAATCACGCGTGTGGGCACCGGTAGCCCGAGCGATGCAAACAGGCGCAGCGTCGACGAAGTCGGGCCGTCGTCGCCAGGCAGCGCCCATTCCGCGTCGAGGAAGTCGCGAATCTTGCGGCGGTTGCGCAACGGATGCCGGTTGCGCACGCCCAGCACGAGCTGCACCGGCGCCAGCGGCACGCAGACGAAGTCCTCGCCGAGCGCCTGCGGGTCGATGTGCGTGATCGCGAAATCGACCTGCGCTTCGTGCAGCCGCGCGAGCATCCCCGGCAGCCCGGACTCGCTCACGTGCACGGCCACACCAGGGCGCTGTGCGCGCAAGCGCTTGTAGGCGGGCACGAAGACGGTCTGCGCGAACGAGGTGCTGACCGCAATGCGAATACGGCCGGCGCTGCCGTCGCGCAGTTGCGCAATCTCGTCGTGCGCGCGGCGCATGTCGTCGAGCAGGAGGCGCGCGCGCGGCAGCAGCGCGGCGCCGTACTCGGTCAACACGATCCCCTTCACGCTGCGCTCGACGAGCGGCGCGCCGATCTCGCGCTCGAGCTCCCGGATGATCTTCGTGACGGCGGGCGCGGTCACGCCCAGCGTGCGCGCGGCGCCGCGGATGCTCATCTCGGTGGCGACAGCCACGAATGCGTGCAACTGGTTGGGTTTCATGGCGCCTCATGTGTGCATGGGTGTAAACCAGATGGAAACAAGCATAAAAGATTTTTGTCTTTTCAGTTAACACCCGCGTACCTAGACTGCGCTCACGATGCCTGAACCCATGAGCACGATCGAAGGAGACGCCCCCATCATGCAACCCCAGCGCCCGCGCGAAGCCCACATTGGTCGGACGATTGCCGCGACCACGATCGGCAATGCGCTCGAGTATTTCGACTTCACGGTCTACGGGTTTCTCGCCTTCATCGTCGGCAAGCTGTTTTTCCCGACTTTCGACGCCTACGGCCAGATCCTGCTGGCGGTGGGCACGTTCGGAGTCGGGTTTGTGATGCGGCCGCTCGGCGGCGTCGTGATCGGGGCCTATGCCGATCGCGCGGGACGCAAGCCGGCCATGGTGCTGACGATCTTCCTGATGGCGCTCGGCTGCGCATTGATTGCGGCGATGCCGACCTATGCCGAGATCGGCGTGGCCGCGCCGATCCTGATCGTGGTCGCACGCGCGATCCAGGGGTTCTCCGCAGGCGGCGAGTTCGGTGCATCGACCACGCTGCTCGTCGAGCAGGCCAAGCCGCAAACGCGCGGCTATATGGCGAGCTGGCAGTTCGCGAGCCAGGGGCTCGGCGTGCTGGCGGCAGCGCTGGTCGTCGCGCTTCTGTCGTTCGCGTTGACCCCCGCAGCGCTCGAACGCTGGGGATGGCGCATCCCGTTCGCGCTCGGCACGCTGATCGCGCCGGTGGGCGCGTACATCCGCCAACAGCTGGAAGACCCGCACATCGGCGAAGCCCCAGCGCGTTCGAGCATGCGCGCGCCACGCGAGGGGCGGCTCGCGACGGTGTGCAAGCAACACGGCAGTGCGGCCATCGTCGCCATCGTGATCACGATGGGCGGCACCGGCGCTTCGTACGTGGTCAGTTTCTATATGCCGACCTACGCGATCCGCGAGTTCGGGATGCGTCCGGCGTTTGCGCTGTCCGCCGCCGCGTTGACCGGCGCACTGACGCTCGTCATCGCGCCGTGGGTCGGCCGCTGCTCCGACCGCATCGGACGCAAGCCGCTCATTCTGTTCGGCCGTGTGGCGCTCGTACTGTTCATCTACCCGGCATTCGCCTGGCTGAAGGCGTCGCCCACGCCGGCGGTGCTGTTCACGATCGTCGGTGTGCTGACCTTGATTCTCGCGATTCAGGCCGTGCCGAGCATCACGATCTTGCCCGAGATGTTTCCCGAAGACGTGCGCGCAACCGGCATGTCGCTCGTTTATAGCGTCGGCGTGGCGGTGTTCGGCGGCTTCGCGCCGTTCATCAGCACCTGGCTCGTGAAGGCGAGCGGCGACAAGCTCGCACCCGCCTGGTATCTGATCGTGACCGCGCTGGTGTCGCTGCTCGGGCTGCCGTACCTGAAGGACCGCACCGGCGAAAACATGGATTCAGCCGCCGAATCCAGCATTCCCTCCTGTTCGAAGATCTGAGCCACGCCATGAATCGCACTTCCGTTATCCCCCACTTTTCCGGCAGCTACGTCGAGGCGCGCCAGCAGTTTCTCGATGCCGCCGCCTGCCGCCGCGCCACGACTCAATCGTTCGTGCTGCCGCACTACACCGGTGCGTTGGGCGAGAGATTGTCGATCGACACTGCATCGCTCGGCGCCGCTGACGCCGACCGCATGCTGATCCTGAGCTCGGGCACGCACGGGCCGGAAGGCTTTTGCGGCTCCGGCTGCCAGGTGGCGACGCTGCACGACGACGACCTGATCGCGCGGCTCGACAAGTCCGGCATTGCGCTGCTGCTGATCCACGCCGTCAATCCGTACGGGTTCTCGCATCTGCAGCGCACGAACCAGGACAACGTCGATTTGAACCGCAACCATATCGACTTCGACGCGCCGCTGCCCGCGAACGACGCGTATGCGGAGATCGATCCGCTCGTGCTGCCCGACGCGTGGCCGCCTTCACAGGAGCACGAGCGGGCGCTCGGCGGGTATATCGCGCGCCATGGCATGCCTGCGTATCACCGCGCGCTGAGCGGCGGGCAGTACGCGATGCCGGGCGGCATGTTCTACGGCGGCCGCGCGCCCACCTGGAACAACCGCACGATGCGCACGATCCTGCGCGCGCACGCGGCCCGCATGAAACAGGTCGCATGGATCGACGCGCACACGGGCCTCGGTCCGCGCGGCCACGGCGAGAAGATTTACGCGGGCCGCAACGTAAGCGCCGACCTCGCGCGCGCCCGCTCGTGGTGGGGCGCAGACGTGTTCGCGCCGTTCGATGACGAATCGGAATCGCCGGTCGTATCGGGACCGGTCGCCTCGATTGCTTATGACGAGTGCCCGGACACGGCACTCGGCCTGATCGCGCTCGAATTCGGAACCTTGCCCTTCGACGAAATGATCTACCGCCTGCGCGCGAGGCACTGGCTGCTTCGCCATCCGGATGCGCCGGCCGCGCAGCGGCACGCCATCCTTCGCCAGATTCGCGACGCGTTCTATTGCGACCACGACGAATGGAAGGGGGCGGTCTGGGCGCAAACACGGGTTGCATTGGTGCAGGCGCTCACGGGCCTCGCGAACGCCTGATTGGAGCGGAAGGGACCGAGCCACGAGCTGGAGGCAGGGCGCGACGGGTTATGGATGTTTCCCATTTAATCAGGAAATCTAATTAATAACCCGGAGTGAGATTTTGTTGACGAAGCTAGAAAGTCACGCGGCGACACGGCGCGACGAAAACAATCTCAAATTTGGAGACGTGATGAAACTCAGAGTTGCGGTCGTATCCGGCCTGATGACAGCCTTTTCCATGAGTGCGCATGCACAGAGTTCGGTCACGCTGTACGGCACGATCGACGACGGCGTGAACTACGTGAGCAACGAGGGTGGCGGCAAGGCCGTTCAGATGGTGTCGGGCACATTGTTCGGCAACCGTCTGGGCTTCAAGGGCACCGAGGATCTGGGCGGCGGCACGAACGCGTTCTTCACGCTGGAGAACGGCTACGATTCGAATACCGGCCGCCTGGGACAGGGCGGGCTGTTGTTCGGGCGCCAGGCACTGGTGGGCTTGAGCGGCAGTTTCGGCGCGCTCACGCTCGGGCGTCAATACGACGAGCTGAGCGGCGAGTATTTGGGGCTGCTAGAAGCGGGCGACAACTTCGCCGGCTATCTCGGCGCGCACGCGGCGGACGTCGACAACCTCAACGATACCTACCGGATCAACAACGCCATCAAATACAAGACGCCCGATTTCCACGGCTTTTCGATGGCGGTGCTGTACGGCTTCGGCGGCGTGCCGGGTGATTTCGCGGCGAACCGCGTGATCAGTGTCGGCGGGCGTTACGTGCTTGGCGGCGTGACCTTCGCCGCGGCCTACGAAAAGATCAACGACCCCGGTGTCGGGCTGCTCGGCGCGACCTCGAGCCCTTCGCCGAGCGCACCGTTTGCCACCGCGCTGCCGACGCCCATCTGGGGCGGCTATCAGTCCGCGAGCACGTTGCAGATCTGGGGGGCGGGCGCGACCTACGCAATCGGCAACGCGACGCTGCGCTTCGTGTACACGAACACGCGCTTCGAGGACGTCGCCCAGACGCTGAATACGCCGTATCTCGGCCAGGCGGTCTTCAACAACTACGAGGCGAACGGCCAGTACCAGTTCACGCCGGCGTTCAATGTGGGGCTTGGCTACACGTATACCGATGCGCCGCGCGCGAAGTATCAGCAGGTCAACCTGGGCGCGCAGTACTATCTTTCGAAGCGGACGACGCTGTATGTGATCGGCGTCTACCAGCACGCGTCGGGCATCGATTCGTACGGAGCGCCGGCGGTCGCGCAAATCAACGAGGTGGCGCCGTCATCGACGCCGAATCAGTTTCTTGCGCGCGCAGGGTTGCTATTCAAATTTTAGCTTACGCGGCGAGCGCAGCGGTCTCTTGCTTCGCCGTTGCGATGGCGCCATTACGTGCTTCCTCACCCATCGCGACACCTTCGGCGCGGATGAAGGTGATGTCGGTGATACCCAGGAAGCCGAAGGCCGCCTTCAGATAGGTTTCCTGATGATCGAATGCAGCGGCGGGCGCACCGCCGCTGTACACGCCACCGCGCGACGAGGCGATGACCAGCTTCTTGCCGCCGCACAGGCCGACGGGGCCCTGCTCGGTGTAGCGGAACGTCTTCCCGGCGACGGAAATACGGTCGATCCAGGCCTTCAGCTGCGAGGGGATGCCAAGGTTGTACATCGGCGCGCCGATGACCACGATGTCGGCGGCCAGGAATGCTTCGAGCGCGGCCAGCCCGATGGCGACGTCGGCCTTCAATGCATCGTCGACGGGCGCGCCTTGTGCGGCCGCGAGGTGTGCAGCCGTGAGATGGCCGATGGGCGTGGCGGCCAGGTCCAGACGCGTGACCGTGAGGTCGGGTTGGCGGCCCTTGAAGGTCGCAACAACATCCGCCGACAAATCGCGGCTAACGGAGCCGGGGCCGAGGATGCTCGAATCTACGTGCAGCAGTTTCATGGAATTTCTCTCCGAAGTGGCAGACGATATGTTTGCCGTTTAGCTGCACGATAGGCCTCGAATGACCATCTGAATAGCCTGGTTTTTTCGATGGGATCCATCGCTCCGGGAGATGGAATTCGGCCGAAACCGTCAAGGCCGGAGGGCGGCTATTTCGACCTGTGCGTGGCAGATCGCGGCGTTGCGGGTGCGGGCGCCGAGCGCAAGGCCCTCAGCGCGGACCACCGTCACGTCGCGTAACCCGAGGAACGAAAATACGCCTCTCAGAAAGCTCTCGTGGTGCTCGAGCGCCGCCGTCGAGGTGTCGGCCAGGTAGACGTTGCCGCGAGTCGAAGCAATGATGACTTTTTTGCCGGATGGGAGCAGTGTCCGGACCTCACCGGTTTCGTCATAGGTGAAGGTTTCGCCCGCTATGACAATGCGGTCAATCCATGCCTTCAACTGCGATGGAACCGTCAAGTTGTACATCGGCGCGCCGATGACGATGATATCGGCCTCGAACAGTTCATCCAGATAATCCTCGCTTAGTTCGAGATCGCTGCAGAGTTCGGCGCCTTCGAGCGTTTCACCGGCGCGCGCGGCCATGTGCGCGGCCGAAAAGTGCAACGCGCAATCGCATGCAAGGTCGCGGTACACCACGTCGAGAGCGGGGTGCAGTCTCCTTTCCTGTTCGACGATTTTTGAGGAGAGCAAGCGGCTAACCGAATGGGTTCCGAGAATACTGGAATTGATGTGCAGCAACTTCATTGCAACGTCTCCGATAAACGCGGGGGACTCGCAGCATTACGGCTTCGGCGCGGCTCCTTCGAATGCGCGCTGCAGCAATGCGCGAATTGCGTCACGTTCCAGCGGCCGCGGATTCCAGTAAGCATTGCTGCACGCGAGGTCGGTGGCGCGGTCCAGCTGGTCCTCACGCATGCCGATGTCCTTCAGCGCAGTGGGTGCGCCGTTTGCGCGTGCGAGTTCGTACAGGCCTTGCGCCGCGTTTTCATGCCCAACGGCCTTCGCGATGCGCTTCATCGCTTCCGGTGCAGCCTCGGCGTTGTACGCTAGCGCATGTGGCAGCACGATCGTGTGCGTTGGCGCGTGCGGCAGATCGAAACTGCCGCCCAGCGTATGACATAGCTTGTGATGCAAGGCCATGCCGACGCTGCCGAGCACGGCGCCGCACAGCCAGGAGCCGTAGAAGGCGTCGGCGCGCGCGGCCGGATCGTCGGGCTTCGCGACGATCTTGGGCAAGCTGCGCGCGAGCGCCGCGATGCCTTCCTCGGCCATCAGGCTCGTCAGCGGATTGGCGTCGCGCGCATATAGTCCCTCTGCCGCGTGCGCGATGGCGTTGATGCCGCTCGTGACCGACAGGGCTACGGGCAGCGTCAGCGTGAGGTCCGGATCGTAGATGACCGTCTTCGGCAGGACACGAATGTCGGTTCCGGTGCGCTTCTGGCCGGCCTCGGTGAGCCCGTAGATGGGCGTCATTTCGCTTCCGGCGTAAGTGGTGGGCATCGCGAGAATGGGCAGGCTCGATTCGAGCGCGATGGCCTTGGCGAGTCCGATCGTCGATCCGCCGCCCACGGCGACGATGCAATCGGCGCCCAGCGAGCTAGCTGTCACCCGCGCCTCGAGTGCGAGCTCGACCGGCACATGCATGGCGGCGCGATCGAACAGACCCGCTGATCGGCTAGCCAGTTGTTCGGCCACCGATGCCCCGAGTGCATGCTGCTCAGGGCTGCACAGGACCAATGCACGCTGCGCGCCCAGCGCCAGCAGTTCGCGTTCGAGATGAGCGCGTGATCCGCTGCCGAACACGACCCGCGTCGCGCGGCCGTTATAAACGAAGTCAGATGTGGGCACGATGGAACTCGAAGTTCGGTTGATCGGGAAAGTTGCCGGCGTCACGCCGTCTGCGCGACCGGGTTGAGGACAAATTCATAGTCGAGCGTGTAATACGGCGTGTCCATGTGCGTACCATCGGGCGCCACGCCCGGGGCGTGTTCGACCCAGTCCGCCACCAGGGTGGAGCGCACGCCAAAGACGGCGTCCGAATCGAGGTACTGGTCCCCGTTGCGGAAGACATGGGTGATCAGGGGCTCATAGCCGGCCGCGTTGATCCAGAAGTGCAGATGTGCGGGACGCCACGGGTGTCGTCCGAGCGCTTCGAGCATCTTTCCCACCGGGCCGTCGTGCGGGATCGGATATGCCTCCGGGAGGATCGAGCGAAAGTGGAAGCGGCCGTCGGCCAGCGTGCGCAGACGGGCGCGCGCCCGAAATTCGATCTCCTCCTGCTGTGGATCCGCGTATTGGACGTCGTAGTAGCCGTCTTCGTCCGATTGCCAGATCTCGAGCGCCGCGCCCGACACGGGCTCGCCGTCGAGGCCGCGAACGTTGCCTGAGACGAAGCACGGCAGACCGGCCGCGCCATTGGATACGTCCTCGCCATTCTGGTACTCGGGCGCGCCTTCCACGAAGAACGGTCCCAGCACCGTGGCCTCCGTGCATTCCGGCGGCTTACGGTTGTTCTGCGTCGTGGTCAGCATCGAGAGGCCGAGCGTATCCGAAAGCAGTATGAACTCCTGACGTTTGTCGTCGGTGATATGACCGACGTCGGTCAGGAACTGGATGGCATAGCGCCACTCGTCCTCGGTCAGTTCGATGTCGCGTGCAAAGGAGTGCAGATGCTGCACGAGACTGGTCATGACGGTGCGTAGTCTGGGATTCTTGCAGCCGCTCATGGCTGCAAGGGCGGCTTGGGTAATGGTGTCTTCGCTGATATTGCGCATTGCTGCCTCCACGTATCTCTTTGCCGGCTTCATCGTTGAGCGGTCATGCCCGCACTCTAGCGGCGTTCGTGAAGGAAAAATATGCGTGAGCGCGAAAACAATTTTCCGGTAGGTGGAAAAATGATGGTTGGAGATGCCAGGTGCCAAGAGGATGAGCTTGGGGTGATTCTTCCACCATGCGGAGGACAGTTCTTCTGCGGGGCTATTTCTCTTCTCACGAGAAGGGCATATCGTGGTTTTAAATTGTACGGGCGGAAAATATAGTGTGGAGGAGTCGCTGGCGGAGGAGAAGTCTTCCGGCTATGCGGTCGTTTTGAGTCTATTTACAAGGGCATGAGCATGATCAGGCACATCGTGATGTGGCGTGTCGCGGGTCGAACCGCAGAGGAGCGCCGTGAAACGGCTTCGTACGTCAAGAAGGAGTTCGAAAGTCTTCGGGGGGTGATTCCCGGTATGGTGGCGCTTGAAGTGGGGATCGATGTTAGCGCAGTCGATTACGCCTGCGATGTGGTGCTGGTTACGGATTTCGAGTCGCGTGCGGCACTCGAGGCTTATGCGGATCATCCGGAGCACCTGAGGGTTCGTGAGGCGCTTACTGGTATGCGGGAGGCGCGTCATCAGGTTGATTATTACCTGCACTAGGCGGGGGGGCCGGCGGTGCGCAGCCTTGGTTGCAGCCTGTCTGGCATGTGCCATGCGTGATATTCGTGTGTGTTTTGAACATTTTATGGCTCGGTTTTGGTGGGGGTTTTTTGTGCGTTGGCCTTAA
>NZ_BAYD01000184.1 GCF_000685075.1 Paraburkholderia oxyphila NBRC 105797 | reverse complement strand
CCGCGAAAACAAGTTAAGGCCAAAGCGCGAATTCATCGCGCCCCCCATCAAACTTCATTAGAAACAGAAGCGGACCTATTCGCCCCACCAGCCTTCGCAGACTTCCTGCCAGCCCCCTTACGCGGCGCCCCCGTAGACCCCCGCACAATAAGCTTCGGCGGCAAAACCACATTCCGCGCCGGCCGATCGAGCGTTTCAATAGCCTGCTCAAGCAGATCAGCAGCCTGCCGCCCCATCTCCTTGTGACTAATACGAATAGTCGTCAGCGGCGGCTCAACCATATCAACAAGCGGCATATCGTTATGCCCCACAATCGATATATCTCGCGGACAATTCAACCCCGCTTCGCGAATGACATCGTACGCACCAAGTGCCAGCAAATCATTCGCGGCCACAATCGCGGTAATCCCCGGATGCGCGCTCAACAGCCGCCGCGCCGCCGCTGCGCCTTGTTCACGCGTATAAGTCTCCGCGAACTCGGTGGGAGCCGAAGCCGCATCGAGGCCATTGGCAGCAAGCGCATGGATAAACCCGCGATGGCGCAAATAACCCGTCGAATGTTCGCGCGGTCCGCCCAGATGAGCGATCCGGCTGTGACCCAGTTCAACCAGATGATCCACAGCGAGTTGCGCGCCTAACAAATCGTCCGACACCACGCCGGACAGCCGCGTTTCCTTCTCGGCACGATTGACCAGCACGCTCGGGACGCCCCGCTCGATGCAGAAGGTCACCAGCGGATCGTCGCGGCTTGCCGTCGCGACAATGAGTCCGTCCACGCGCCGGGCGATCAACCCCTGAGCCAGATCGAGCTGCTTGTTGCTGTCGCCGCCCACATAGGCAACGATCACAGAGTAGCCGTGCTCGGAAAGACGCTCCGTCGCGCCGGTCAGAATCGGCGTGAAAACATTGGTAGCGATATCCGGAACCAGGATGCCGACCAGCTTCGAGCGGCCGGTTCGAAGACTGGCCGCGACCGGGTCGAGTCGGTAACCCAGTGCTTCAGCCGCTTTCATGACACGGGCCACCGACTCGGGCACCACCATCGAGCGCGTCTCCGGGTTCAGTGCGCGCGAGACCGTCGAAACGTGCACCCCAGCCCGTTCCGCGACCTGCTTCATCGTCACGGTGCGCCGGTTATTGCCTGCTTGAGACGTGTTTGCTTTCACGACAGATCTACCTCCCCTGCTTTACCCATAGAAGGTCCCGAGCAATCACGACCTCTCCGTGGCCGGCTACTGCTGGATCGCACGCCCCCCTCCGAGCGGGTTTCTCGTGCCACGGCCAAGGCACATTATAAATAAGTCGCTACAAATTTTGCACAATCGATTGCAGGAATTCGCGCAATCAAATCAATCATCTGATCATTTTCCTGAGCAGCCACGGACGCGCACTGGAGTCCAAAAAATATCGTGAAATCCCTATTTTGCACGGATTCACCGTCAATCAGCGCATTTCTTGACGACCAACCCGGCGTCTCAGCCCAAACCCAAAACCCTTCGATTCAAAGGACTTGAATATTGCAATCGATTGCAATATAGTGGCTTCCAACGGGTCAATGATCCGCGCTTAGCGATCGAATCCGTCCTGACGTGCGCGCCCTCACTGCGTAGAGCGCCTGTGACAAAGCCGGCCCGGAACCGGGCCGCGCCAGATCACGACAACGGCTTGCCGTGCACCTCAAAACCGTTGCGTCAAAGGAAACGCCAACCCGGCGCTCACCAGGAACGACGCATTTTTATGCATTCGAATCTAAAGGAGTTGTTTGATATGGCCCTGGCATCTATCGATAGATCCACCCTGAGCCGTCCGTACTGGAGCGCCATCGTCGATGGCAAGGCCGTGGAAGTCGACGCAAACCAGCCCGTCTTCACGGTTGAAGAAGCGGCGACCGGCAAGCCGCTTGCCAACGTCGTCTCCGCGGACGAACATCTCGTCGACCGCGTCGTGCGCAATTCCCGGCATGCTTACGAGTCGGACTGGAAGAACCGCTCGCCGCGCGAACGCGCGCAGCTGCTGCGCCAGGTTGCCGCCAAGATTCGCGAGCACGCAGACGAGCTCGCGGAACTCGAGGCCCGCGAAGTCGGCAAGCCCAAGCGCGATGCTCTGCGCTTCGATGTCTCTTACTGCCACGCCTGTTTCGACTATTTCGCGGGTCTCGCAGATACGCTTCACGGCGAAATCCTCGATCAAGGTCCGATTGAAGCGCGTGTCCTGTTCGAGCCGTACGGCGTCGTAGCGGCGATTCTGCCGTTCAACTGGCCGCCCATCCACTTTGCCAAGAAGTCCGCGCCCGCCCTTGCGGCAGGCAACACGGTGGTCGTCAAACCCGGCGAGCAAGCGCCGCTTACGGTGCTGCGTCTGGTCGAACTGGCCAACCAGGTGCTGCCCCCGGGTGTGCTGAACGTCGTTCCCGGTATCCACGCCGGTCCGGCACTCGCTTCGCACCCGAAGGTCGAGCGCATCAGCTTCACCGGTGCAACGGCCACGGGCCGCCGCGTGTTGCAGAGTGCGGCGGAAAACATCACTTACGCAACGATGGAGCTTGGCGGCAAGAACGCGCTGATCGTCCTCGAAGACGCCGACATGGACGTTGCGCTCAACGTCGCCATCGAAGGGATGTTCTACAACCAGGGCGAGGCGTGCACCTCCACCGCCCGTATTCTCGTGCACGAATCGCGCTACGCCGAGTTTGAAGAGAAGTTCGCGCGGGCAACCGAAAAGCTCGTGGTCGGCAATGGTCTCGACGCCAAAACCGACATCGGGCCGATGGTCGACGCCAGGCAACGCGATCGCGTGATGGGATACATCGATATCGCGCTTCGCGAAGGCGCAAGACTGGTCACGCAAGGCAAGCTGCCGGACGACGAGCAATACAAGGACGGCTACTGGGTGCCCCCAACGGTTCTCGCCGACGTGACGCCGACCATGACGGTCGCACAGGAGGAGATTTTCGGCCCGGTAGCCTGTCTGATGCGCTTCAAGACCGAAGAGGAAGCCGTCGAGATCGCGAATGGCACCGCTTACGGTCTCACCGCCGCGATCTGCACGACCGATGAGAACCGGGCATGGAAGCTGGCGCCGAAGCTCGATGCAGGCATGATCTTCGTGAACAACTATATGCGGCGCGCGTTCCTTGGTTCGCCTTTCGGCGGTGTGAAAGGCAGCGGCTTCGGCCGCGAGAATGCGACGGAGACCCTGAAGGAATTCGTGCGCTCGAAGAATGTCCGCTTCCCGTCCGGTAAGGAGCCCGTACCGACCTGGCCGCCCAAGGACTGACCTGTCGATGCCATGAACAACGGCATCGACAGTGGCAACAACCAGGGGGCGCTGCCACGCGTGGCTCCGCTCGCGCGGTGGCGCCCCCAGACGATCAAGTGACGATGGAAGAGAGACAATGAAGAAAGTTCTTATCAAGAACGGTTACGTGGTAACGGTCAATCGGCAGCGCGAGATTTTCGAGCGCGGCGCGGTGGCCGTTACGGGCAAGCATATCTCGGGGGTCTATGCCCATGAAGACACCCCGACCGAAGGATTCGACGAGATCATCGACGCAAGCGGTTGCCTCGTGATTCCCGGGCTCATCAATCTTCATCAGCATACGTGGTATTCGATGTTCAAAGGCATCGCCGACGGCTTGCTGCTGGAAGACTGGATTACCGACATTGTCTTTCCGATCGTCGCCAATCTTTCTGACGAAGCGATGCGGCTGGGAAGCTATCAATGCGGACTGGAAATGCTGGCCACCGGCACGACGACCTCGTTCAATCATTCGGTCACCGTAACGGACTCGAATACGGTGCGGGCCATCGTCGAGCCCCAGGCCGAAATCGGCATCCGCCAGTTCTTCGGCAAGGAGCTGCGCTGCAGAAACGACCGCTTCGTCGAGCACCCGCTTTCGCTGGACGAGTCGCTTGCAGCCGCCGAGGAGGAAATCCGCTACTGGGATGGCAAGCACGACGGTCTGGTGCGCATGGGCCTCGTTATCGAGGCGAATGCCCATTGGACGTCGTCCGGCATGAGCACAGAAGAGCTGATCGTGCGTGGCACGGAGCTGGCACGCAAGCTTGGCGTGAAGATCAGCAGCCACATCGCGGCAGGCACGTTCTCGACGGAACAGGGCTTTCTCAAGCACCTGCGCGAAACCGGCCGGACCGACGTGCGCTACCTGATGCAGCTCGGCGTGCTCGATCAACAATGGATGCTGATCCACGGCATCCATTGCACGGAGCTCGATCTCGAACAGATGGCCCATGTCGGCGCCGGGCTGGTCTATACGCCGACCAGTGAAGCGATTCGCGGCGGCGGTATCGCCCCGGCCGCGAACGCGCTGCGCGCGGGCGTGCCGACCGCCCTCGGAACCGACGGCGCCATGGTCGACTATACGAACGACATGCTCGAGCAGGTGAAGGCCTGTGTGCTCTTCCAGCACCAGCGTCATCTGGATCCAACCCGGATGTCTTTCGAGCGCAGCCTGGAAATGGCCACGATCAACGGTGCGCAAGTGCTGGGCGTGGCCGATCAACTGGGATCGCTCGAGGCGGGCAAGCTCGCCGACATCGCCGTCTTCGATATGCGCAAACCGCACGTCGGCTCCTTGCAGCGTCCTCTTTCCGCGTTTATCGGCGCCGGCAAAGGCACCGATGCGAAGTACGTCATGGTCAATGGCGAGATCGCCTGGCGCGAAGGGGAGTTCACGCGTTGCACCGATAGTCGCGGCATTCTGGACAGTGTGGAGCGCCTCGCTCCCGAGATCGTTCGCAAAGCGGGGCTTTCATCCAGACTCGATCCGCAATGGAAACGTCTCGCGTATTGAAGGCTCAGGCATGATCTGAACCCGCCTGCCAGCGCGTCTTCCTCAGCACTGCACAGCAATGGGAACGCGCTCCACCAGAAAGTCGACGAACGCCCGCACGGAGGGAAGCAGGCCCCTCCTCGAGGGCATGAGCAGGCTGATTGTCGCCACACCCGCTGTCCATCGAGGCAGCACACGCACGAGCTGCCCCGTCTTCACCTCGGACTGCCCCACGTACCCCGGCAACGCCACAATGCCGACGCTCTGGCACGCCGCGACTTTCAGCGTGGCCATGTCGTCGCTCAGCAGCTTCGGCTCGAACGGAATCACTTCGGCCCGCTCGGCATCCGGCGATTCGAGCAGTCGCCATGCGTGCGTGTCGTGGCCGCCGCCGAGCGCGACGCCGTCGTGTTCCGCAAGGTCGGCGGGCGACCTGGGCACGCCTTTGCGCTTCAAATACGCCGGTCCGGCAAAGAGGTGCCAGGGCGTCGTCGCCAGATAGCGCTGGACCAGCGTGGAATCGGGCAGCGGCGTGGAATGCGCGCGAAGACACAAGTCGAAGCCCTCCTGAAGCGGGTCGACGTGCCGGTTGGTCGCGTGCTGAACGATACGCACACGCGGATACTCCGCCATGAACTTCGGGATCAACTCCGCCAGCGCCAATTGTGCGAACGCGACCGAGCACGTCATGCGTATGGTTCCGCTCGGTTCCGCCGTGCGTTGACGCACGACGCTCTCGGCGGCTTCGGCCTCCACCAGCATGGCGACCGCGTGCTTGTAAAACGCCTCGCCGACGTCCGTCACGACGAAGCGCCGCGAAGTCCGCTGGATCAGCCTCGCATCGAGTGTGGCCTCGAGTGCGAGGATGCGACGGCTCAAACTCGACTTGGGCACATCGAGCGCATGGGCCGCCGCGGTGATGCCTTTGTGTTCGACTACTTGCACGAAGTAGTAGACATCGTTCAGATCGAGCATCATCTCCCCTTTTTCGGCAGAAAGTCTCATGAATGGGATGATAAGTCCATTTTCCCTGGATTGTTCGGGGTTTGTCCCATGGCTATAGTCCATTCAAGCCCGAGACGTTGATCGACCGACCGCGTGGACGGGCACGGAGCCCATCATGGACCGACGCCAATTCCTGAATCAGTCGAACTCCGCAGTCGCAGCCACCGTGCTCGCCGCGGGCACGAGCCTCTTCGGCGCAACGCAAGCCGCAGCCGCAACCCAACCTTCCAGCGGAAACAAGATCATGAACTCGACCTCTTCTCACGTCCTCGAACGCCTGACCCGCGATAACGCAGTCCTGCTGCTCGTCGATCATCAGGTGGGCCTCTACACCGGCGTGCGCGACATCGAAACGCTGCAGCTCAAGCACAATGTCGTCGGGCTCACGAAGGCGGCCCTTGCGCTGAAAGTGCCGGTGATCGTCACCACCACGACGGAAAAGATGTGGGGGCCGCTGATCCCCGAGCTGGCCGCGGCGCTGCCCGGCGTCCGGCATATTGAACGGACCACCGTGAACGCCTGGGACGACCGCCGTGTGGTCGAAGCGATCAAAGCGACCGGCCGCAAGAAGCTCATCATCACCGGCATCTCCACGGACGTCTGTCTCGCGTTTCCGGCGATCTCGGCAGTCGCCGACGGTTATGCGAGTTACGCGGTCATCGACGCATCCGGCGGCTTCAGCCAGACGCAAGTCGATATGGGCGTGCTGCGCATGCAGCAAGCGGGCGTGATACCGGTCGGCTATTCGAATGTCGCCGTCGAGATGCTTGCCGACAATGCGGCGCCCGAAGCACAAGCCGTCTACGCCGCACTGGGAATCCCGTTCGCGGGTCTCGTCTTCGATCTGAAGCAGGCCTTTTCCAAAGGCTAAACGTGGTCGTCATGGACGGATGTGTCCGCATCGTTTGTCCATGAGGCGGGAGTCTGAATCCAGCGCGCCAGACGACAAAAACACCGTCGGGTCCAAGCCGCAGTGTCAGAATAGATTTCCCGACAACTGACGGAGTGTGAAATGACCAGACCGCTCTCCTCCGAGGAAAGGCTCACCAGGCACAACGCAGTTTTGTTTCATGTAGACCATCAAGAAGGCCTCTACACCGGGGTGCGAGACATCGCCACGCTTGAACTGAAGCACAACGTGACTGGCCTCACGAAGGCGGCGCTCGCGCTCGGTATTCCTGTCGTGGTGACCACCACCACGGAAGGCATGTGGGGGCCCATGATCCCTGAACTGGCTGCTGTGCTGCCAACGCACAAAGTCATCGAACGAACGACCGTCAATGCCTGGGACGACCCACGGGTCGTCGAGGCCATTCAGGCGACGGGCCGAAAACACCTCATCGTGACCGGCATCTCAACTGACGTCTGCCTGGCTTTTCCCGCCATCGCTGCACGACGGGACGGCTATACGTCGTACGCGGTCATCGATGCCTCGGGAGGGTTCTCGCAAACTCAGGTGGACCTTGGCGTCGCCCGTATGGTGCAGGCGGGCGTGATCCCGGTGGGCTATTCGACCGTTGCCGTCGAACTGCTTGCCGATAATGCGGCGCCCGAGGCCCAAGCCGTGTATGAAGGCCTGGGCATCCCGTTCAGCAATATGGTGTTCGGTCTGAAGCAATACTGGCAATCGTAAGCACCGGTCCGCCTGATAGCCTGTGGACTGCCATTACGCCGGCGAGCTTTTTGTGCAATGTGCTCGCCGGCTTCCTCTATCGCTCGTATCCGGCGCCCAATGCCGGCACGCGCTCGTCTTGAAACATGAAATACGTCAATCTGATTATCGTCTGTGCTTTCTTTTCCGCGGGAATCGTGAATCTGGCCGGACCTTCATTCATCCGCGCCGAGTTTGCAAAATGGGGCTACCCGAACGGGTTCAGGGTCGCCATTGCGATCATCGAGTTGATCGGGTCGCTTGCGCTCCTCTTTGCAGCGACGCGATTCGTCGGCGCTTCAATTCTGCTTGTGGTTATTTTGGGCGTACTGGTTTCATTCTCCCGCTCGAGAGAATGGATGAAGATGCAGTATCCGCTCGTATTGCTATTGCTTTTGATTGTCACGCTGAGCCAGACCTATCCGTTGGGCTGACTGGCTCAGCTTCAATGCTTGCGAGCCGCTAACTTTCGGTTTCCTGACTGACGCCACCACCGATATAAGCTTTGAGTCCTGAAGCCAGCGCCGCAAACGTCACGGCGCAGCGAGCGCTCCCGCGCAAATCCTCGTGCATGGCGACCCAGGTGTCCATCGTGAACGAAAACTCACTCGCGAGAATCCGGACCAGCCTCGGATCTTTTGCCGCCAGCGGCGCCTGGCACGCACCGACACCGAATCCAGCGCGAATCGCGCCCAATTGAGCCAGGTCGCTGTCGGCTCGAAATGCGAAGCGGCTCCGCGAAAAATCTTTGATTTTCCCCTGGACCGAACGAATAAATGCGGTCTCCTTATCAAAGCCAATGATCGTGTGGCGAGACAACTCGCTCATCGACTTCGGCACACCGTGTTGCGCCAGATACCGTTCGTGGGCATGCAGGCCGACTTCGATCGCGCCGACGCGCTGCGCAACCAGTGCCTCCTGGACGGGCCGGAACATGCGTACCGCAATGTCCGCCTCACGAAGCAGAAGATCCTCCACCTTGTTCGACAGAACAAGTTCAATGCTCAGCTCCGGCTGTTCGTTGCGCAGCGCGGCCAGTATCGGCGGCAGAACCTCGACGCCGATCACCTCGCTCGCCGTCACCCGCACCGTGCCGCGGACCCCGGATCCGTGACCGCTCGCCACCCGGCGCAAAGCGGCCGTTGTCGCAGCAAGACCGACGGCATAGGGCCTCAGCTCATTGGCCGCGTCGGTGGGCGAAAACCCGTCGAACGAGCGCGTAAACAGCTTGAGTCCCAGCGCCGCTTCGAGACTTTCGATGTGGCGGCCGACGGTGGGCTGCGTGAGGCCCAGCGCGCGCCCGGCCGCCGATAGCGAACCCGTTTCCAGCACTTGCAGAAAACTCCGGTACCACTCCCAGTTCGGTTCGGTTTCGCTCATGATCCTGGTTCAGATTCAACGCCATACATAAATGTATAGCCGGTACGCGCTTTTCGCCAATTTTTTATGATCTGCGAGACGCGCAGAATGACGCCATCGACACCTCTGAAGCGGAGAACGGACATGGCGACGAGAACTCTCGAAACGGGCCGCACGGCGCTCGTGCTGGGCGTGGGCGGTGGCATCGGCGGCGAGGTCGCGCGGCAGTTGACAGGCGCTGGCTGGCGCATTCGCGCGCTGCAGCGCGGTGCCGGCGCGGCGGCGGCAACAGACGCGACGACCACCGCGAGCGCCGAGCGCGCCATCGAACGGCTGCAGGGCGACGCCATGGACCGCGAGGCCGTGCTGCGCGCCGCCGAGGGCTGCGACGTGATCGTGCACGCGGTCAACCCGCCGGGCTACCGGCGCTGGGCCGATCTCGTGCTGCCGATGATCGACAACACGGTCGCCGCGGCTCAGGCCGTGGGCGCTACCGTGGTGCTGCCGGGCACCGTCTACAACTTCGGTCCGGAGACGCTGCCGCTCGTCGGCGAGGATGCGCCGCAGCGGCCGCGCACGCGCAAGGGCGCGATCCGCGTGGCGCTGGAGCAGCGTCTGGAAACCGCCTCGGCCCGTGGGGTGCGCTCGATCATCGTGCGCGCCGGCGACTTCTTCGGCCCGCGCGTGGGCAATAGCTGGCTTGCTCAGGGTCTCGTGAAGGCCGGACAGCCCGTGCACACGGTACGCGAACCAGGCCAGCGCGGGGTGGGCCACACGTGGGCCTATGTGCCCGACGTCGCCCGCGCGATACACGAGCTGATCGAGATGCGCGCCACGCTTGCGCCCTTCGCGCGCTTTCATATGACTGGCCATTGGGACGCCGACGGCACGCAAATGGCCGTCGCCATCTGCCGCGTGGCGCGGCGCCATGGGCTGCACGCGCGGCGCTTGCCCTTCCCGTGGCCGCTAATCTACGCGTTGGCGCCGTTCGCCACGACGCCGCGCGAGATGCTGGAGATGCGCTATCTGTGGCGCGACGCGCTCCAGCTCGACAACGCGAGACTCGTGGCGACGCTCGGCCGCGAGCCGCATACGCCGCTCGATACGGCCCTCGAGGCGACGCTGGCCGGTCTTGGCTGCCTCGGCGAGACCACGCATGGACTGGCCGCCGCGCAATGACGCTCGCAAAACAAGCGACCGCGCGCCGCGTGGATCGCCTATTCGTGACGCTCCGTACCCGTAGTGCAAGCAGGCATACGACCCTTGAGCCGACCGGGCAAAACCGGGCGGCATGGCCTGGATTATTGGCTCGCGCTAAAATGCCGCCCGTTCCTGCATGCATCTGCGAAATACGGAGAAGTCTGATGATTATCGAACCGCGCGTCCGCGGCTTCATTTGCGTGACGGCCCATCCCGTGGGATGTGAAGCCAACGTCGCGCAGCAAATCGAATACGTCAACGCGCAAGGCGCGATTGCCAATGGCCCGAAGCGCGTGCTGGTGCTGGGCGCGTCCACGGGCTACGGCCTTGCCGCGCGCATTTCGGCGGCGTTCGGCTCGGGCGCGGCCACGCTGGGCGTTGCTTTCGAGCGCGCCGGCACCGACACCCGCCCCGCCACCGCGGGCTGGTACAACACTGCCGCGTTCGAGAAGTTCGCTGCGCAAAAGGGGCTCTACGCGAAGACCATCAATGGCGACGCGTTCTCTGACGCCGTGAAGCGCGAGACGATCGACACCATCAAGCGCGATCTGGGCCAGGTCGACCTCGTGGTCTATAGCCTTGCCGCGCCGCGCCGCACGCATCCGGTGACGGGCGAGGTGCACACGTCGACGCTCAAGCCCGTGGGCAAGACGCTGCGCATGCGCGGCATCGACACCGACAAGGAAACCATCAAGGAAACGGTGCTCGAAGCGGCGACGCAGAGCGAGATTGACGGCACGGTGGCCGTGATGGGCGGTGAAGACTGGCAGATGTGGATTGATGCTCTGCAAGAGGCGGGCGTGCTGGCCGATGGCGCGAAGACGACGGCGTTCACTTATCTTGGCGCGGAGATCACGCACGATATCTACTGGAACGGCTCCATTGGCGCGGCCAAGAAGGATCTCGATCAGAAGGTGTTGGGTATTCGCGCGAAGCTCGCGGAGCGTGGTGGCGATGCGCGTGTCGCGGTGCTCAAGGCCGTGGTCACGCAGGCGAGTTCGGCTATTCCTATCATGCCGCTGTATCTTGCGCTGCTTTTCAAGGCGATGAAGGAAAACGGTACGCATGAGGGCTGCATCGAGCAGGTTTATGGGCTCTATCGTGATTCGCTTTACGGCGCGGCGCCGGTGCTCGATGAGGAAGGGCGTCTGCGCGCCGACTATAAGGAGCTTGCGCCTGAGATTCAGGCGCGTGTGAAGGTGGCCTGGGATCAGGTCACTGAAGAGAATCTTTATGCCACTACGGATTTTGCGGGGTATAAGGCGGAGTTTCTGCGTCTTTTCGGGTTCGGGGTCGAAGGCGTCGACTATGGCGCCGATGTCAATCCGAATGTCGCGATTCCGGGTATCGTGGAGATTTGAATTTTGGCGCTCGAGGCGCTTGATTTTGGTTGTTGCCGCAACTAATTAAATCGGCGCGTTGGACACGTTGGCCTTAA
>NZ_BAYD01000185.1 GCF_000685075.1 Paraburkholderia oxyphila NBRC 105797 | reverse complement strand
GGCTTCTTCGATCAATGCGGCTTCGTCGTCGAAGGGCATCGCCACCAGCACCGGCCCGAAGATCTCTTCCTGGCAGATGCGCGCACTGTTCTGGAGTCCTTCCAGTATGGTCGGCTGATAGAAGAAGCCGTTTTCGCGATCGTCGCCCACGGGACGCTCGCCGCCGCACAGCAGGCGCCCGCCCTCTTCCAGACCAATCGCCACGTAGCGCTCCACCGACTCGCGATGCTTCGCGGTGATGAGCGGCCCCATCTGCGTATCGGGCCGCGACGGGTCGCCCACGCGCAGCTTGCGCGCGCCTTCCACGAGCCGCTTCATGAACGCGTCGTAAATCGAGCGCTGCACGAACAACCGCGACCCGGCGATGCAGGCCTCGCCCGACGAGCTGAAGATGCCGTACAGCACGCCGTTCACGGCGTGATCGAGATCCGCGTCCTCGAACACGATGGTCGGCGACTTGCCGCCCAGTTCGAGCGACACGGGCATGAGCTTCTCCGCCGCGATGCGGGCAATGCCGCGGCCCACTTCGGTGCCGCCCGTGAACGAAACCTTCTTCACGAGCGGATGGCGCACCAGCACGTCGCCAATCACCGAGCCCTTGCCCGGCAGCACGCTCAGGATGCCCTTGGGCACGCCCGCTTCCTCGCAGATGCGCGCGAGCGCGAGCGAGACGAGCGGCGTGACTTCGGCGGGCTTGAGCACAACCGCATTGCCGCCCGCGAGCGCGGGTGCGAGCTTCTGCGCGTCCGAGGCAATCGGCGAATTCCACGGCGTGATGGCTGCGATCACGCCAATCGGCTCGTGCACGCTCATCGTCATGTAGTCGCCGCGCGAGGGCGTGAGTTCGTCGTCGAGCGTTTCGAGGCAGGCCGCGAAGTAGCGGAACGTGTTGGCGGCGCTCGCCACCAGCACGCGCGTCTCGCCGATGGGCTTGCCGTTGTCGCGGCGCTGCAGCTGGGCGAGCGCTTCGTGGCGCTGCATGATGAGGTCGGCAATGCGGTAGAGCACGAGCGCGCGCAGATGCGGCTTCATGCCGGCCCACTCACCGTGCTTCCACGCGGCGTGCGCTTTCTCGACCGCCTCGCTGGCGTCTTCGGCGCTTGCCGTCGAGACCTCCATGTTCACCGACTGGTCGGCGGGATAGATGCTCGCGAAGGGCGCGGCGCGTCCCTGGCGCCATTCCCCGCCGATCAGAATATCGCCGTTCGGAACGAGGCTGGTATCGAATGGAGTCATTTCAGAGGTCTCTTTGTTTCAGTGCCGGCGATGCGGTGTATAGGCACGCACACCGCCGGTGATCGCTTCAAAATCGCTTCGTCAGATTACGCAGCGCGCGGCCCGGTTACGCAGCGCGCGAATCGCGCTGTACGCGGTGAGCGCCGAGGTCTTCGGGTTGTCGGGCAGCGGCTTGCCGCACATCTCCAGCGACATCTCGCCGAACGCGCCGCGCGCCACGATGCGGTGCACGTTGCGCTCGACGGCCGGATCGGCAATCAGGCGCACCTTCGTCTGGTCGAGGCCGAGGCCCGCCAGCGCGATGGTGGCCGCCACGTTCGCGTTCTTCGGAAAGAGCCGCGCCGCTTCGCGCGCGCTGCCCTCGAAGATCACCTGCTCCTTCGTGAGCGTGCGCAGATCGCAGACCTTTTCCGCCGGCGTTTCGAGCCAGCCGAGCGGCGGCTTGCGGCCCGTGTACAGCACTTCGTCGAGGCCGCCGAGCTTCGCTGCCGAAAGCGCGTCGATCCCGCCAATCGCGCCGGAGAGCAGCGTGACCGTGGCGTCGCCTGCGTCGGCGGCGAGCGAGAGACGCTCGAGCAGATCGACGTCGGAGAGCGCGCCGATCGAGGCCACCGCGCAATCGGTGCCGCTTTGCAGCAGCGGCACGACGTGATCGATGAGCGCCGCGTGGCCCGCGCATTCGAGCGCGAACTGCGGCCGGGTCGTTAGCGCGTGCACCGACGAGACCACCTCCACCGCGCCGTCCACCTGCGCGCGCACGGCGGCAGCGTGCTGCTCGGGCACGATCACGTGCGAGACGTGCACGAGCGGGTCCGCCGCGACCGCGCGATACACGGTCTGACCGATCGCGCCGAAGCCGATCATCGCGATGTCGATAGGTGCGTGGGGCATGGCGTTCGCCTGGCTGTTATGCATGTTGGGGTTCCTCTTTGCGCACCGGCGGGCCCGCGAACGCGGTCTCGAAGCTGCCCACAGACTTCATGTCCACTTCGAGCAGCACCGGGCCGTCGAACGCGATGCCTTCGCGGATCACGGCGTCCGCGTCGTCGAGCGACGAGAGGCGGTAGTGCTTGAGGCCGAGGCTCGCGCAGAACTGCGAGAACTCCGGCTGATGCAGATCCACGAACATGCGGCGGCCACCGTACTGCGCGTCCTGAATGTTGCGGATCACGCCGTAGCACTGGTCGTTCATCAGCACGATCATGACGTTGGCCTTCTCCTGCACGGCCGTCGCGAGCTCGCCCACGTTGACCATCAGGCCACCGTCGCCCACGAGGCACACGGTCTTCGCCGCGGCGTTCGCGAGCGCGGCGCCAATCGCCATCTGCATGCCCTGGCCGATGCCGCCACCGAGCGCATGCACGCCCGCGCGCGGCGAGAAGATCTTCAGCAGGCGATTGCCCCACGTGCTGTTCGAGATCGTGACGTCGCGCACCCAGTTGTAGTCGCGGCCCACGGCATGTTGGAGCGACTCCACGAGGCGGCGATACGGCCCGAGACCCTTGGCCGTTTCCGACACGGCGATCTCGCGCGCTTCAGCCAGATCGGCGGCGAATTGCGGATCGACCTTGATGCGGTTTTCGAGGCGCGTGGCGAGTGCATCGAGCACACGCGCGGCGTCGCCGTGCACGAACAGCGCGTTGCGATAGCCGCGGTTGTCGGCGAGCGCGTCGGCATCGACGCGATAGAGCGGCTGCGGCAGACCCAGCTTGTACTTGAGCGTTTCATTGCCGCGCAGGCGCGAGCCGACCACGAGCATCGCGTCGCAGGTCTTGTAGAAGCGCTCGACCGAGGGGCTCACGTTGAACGCGCCCAGCGTGGCCGGATGATCTTCGGGCAGCACGCCGCGGCCCTGCACGCTCGTCACCACGCCAAAGCCGAGCGCGACGAGACGCTCAACAGCCGCGCGCGCATGGCGCGTGCCACCGCCGAGCCACAGCAGCGGACGCTTCGCCTTCGCGAGTTCGTTTGCGAGCTGCTCCACGCGCGCTTCGTCGTGCGTGAGGGTCGTCAGATGCGGCGCACTCAGGTCGGCGGGCCAGTCGGTCAGCGCGGCCTGAATGTCGATGGGAATCTCCACGCTCACCGGGCCGCTCGGCGCGGTTTGCGCCACGCGCACCGCTTCGCGGATCGTCGGCAGCGCCGTCTCGACCGAGCGCACGCGGAACGCGGCCTTCGAGATCGACTGGAGCATCGAGAGCTGATCGGGCGCCTCGTGAATATAGGCGAGGTCCTGATCCAGGTATTCGGTTTCGATCTGGCCGGTGATGTGCAGCAGCGCCGTGCCAGCCGTGAGGGCCTCGACCATCGCGCCCGCTGCGTTGCCCGCCGCCGTGCCCGTGCTCGTGAACGCCACGCCGAGACCGCCCGAGACGCGCGCGAGCCCGTCCGCCATGTTGACCGCGCCCGCTTCGCCGCGCGCACCGACATAGCGGATCTTGCCGCGACAGCCGATGGCGTCGAGGATCGGCATGTTATGAATCGAGATCACGCCGAAAGCGGTTTGGACTCCGCATTGTTCGAGGAAGGCGGCGATCAGTTCGCCGACGGTGGTTTGATTAGACATGACGTGCAACGCCTCCAGATACATCGATATGACTGCCCGTCGTATAGGACGACAGGGACGTGGCCAGATAAAACAGCGCCTGTGCGGCTTCTTCGGGACGGCCGAAGCGGCCGAGCGGAATGTGCTTCTTGCGTGCGAGCTCGCGCGTCCAGTCTTGCCAGCTCTGGCCGGCGGCTTGCGCCTCGCTGTCGTTCTCGTAGCGGCGGCGCCATTGGCCCGACTCCACGATGCCGATCAGGATCGAGTTCACACGAATGTGCTCGGGCGCGAGTTCCACCGCGAGCGACTTGATGAGGCTGAGCACGCCCGCACGCGCCGACGAGGTCGCCACCATGTGCGGCTCGGGCTGCAGCGCGAGCAGCGAGTTCACGCAGACGATCGCGGCATTGCCCGTGCCGTTGCCCCGCTTTGCCGCGTTGCGCAGCATCGGCAGGAACGCGCGTGTCGGGCGGATGATGCTGAAATACTTGAGGTCCAGTTCCTCGCGCCAGGCTTCGTCGGTGGTATCGGCGAAGGTCGAGACGCGGCCCTGGCCCGCGTTGTTCACGAGCATGTCGGCGCGGCCGAAGCGCTGCTCGACAGCGGTCGCAAAGGCGGCCACGTCGTCGGCGTCGAGCACGTCGCAGCGCACGGCAAGCAACTGCGCCTGCGGATGGCGCTCGCGCAATTCGCGCTCCGCACGTGCGAGGCGGTCGCCGTCGCGGCCGCAGATCGCGACCGAGGCGCCCGCGCGCAAAAAGAGGTCGGCGCTGGCGAGGCCGATGCCGGACGATCCGCCCGTCACCACCGCAACCTGGCCGCTCAAGTCGAGTTCAATCATTTGATCCCCAATGCCTTCATGTAAGGCGATTTCCTGCCGGCTGCGTGGGCAGCCGTTTGCGGCCTGAGTTGCGGCCGATAATTCAGACGCTTCGAGAGTTCGTCGGCGGCATGGCGCACCTTGTCGATCAGGCCGCTGTCGAGTAGCTGCGCGTCGATGCCGGGGCGCGGAATGGTCGTCGTCACCACGGCGGCGATGCGGCCCGTGTCGTTGCGCACCGGCGCCGAGACCACCGAAATGCCGCGCTCGAACGACGATTCGCTCACGGCGTAGCCGCGCTCCGCGTCCTCCCGAATGCGCTCGTAAAGCGCCTCGACCGTTTCCGGTGTGGAGGGCGTATAGCGTTCGAGCCGCGGCTCCGGATAGAGCGCGCGCAATTCGTCGAGCGTGAAATCGCCCATCAGCACCTGGCCGTGCGTCGTGGCGTGCGCGGGCAGGCGCGTGCCGACGTTCACCTTCACCGAGCTGAAAATGGGCGCGTGGCTCTGCGCCTTGGCGACGAACACGATGTCGCGTCCGTCACGAATCACGATGTGTGTGGTCAGGCCGGTTGCGTCGCGCAGCGCCTCGATCAGCGGCAGGCCGAGATCGGTCAGCTCGAGCGAGCTCAGATATTCGAAGCCAAGGCGCAGCACGGCCACGCCCAGGCGATAGTTGCGGTCCCGGTCGGCGCGCTCGAGAAAGCCGAGCGATTCGAGCGTCTGCAGCAGACGAAACACCGTGGTGCGCGGAATGCCAAGGCGCCGCGACAATTCGGGCGCATCGAGCACCGGCTCGCGCGGCGAGAATTCGGTCAGAATGCGCAGGCCCCGTTCCAGACCCGGCACGCGGTAGCTCGTGTCGTTGCGGTCTGCGTCGGCGTCGGGGGACGCGCTGGCGACGTCGGGTGTCATTCTCTAAGCTCCGTAGTACTTAATATGCAGCACAGAAAGCATCGATCAGCGCGTTGTATGCATCGGGCTGTTCGATGTAGCCTGCGTGACCCGCGCGCGGCACGGTCTGAAGCGGCGCCTGTGCGATATGCGCAAGCCGCTCGCATGCCGCAGGCGTCGTGATCGTGTCTTCGGCGCCCACCGCGACGGCCATCGGCACCTTGCCCACGCAGCGTGCGAGGTCGGCAGCGAGGTCGGCGTTCGCGAGCAGATGCGTGGCCTGGGCATAGCCGTGCGGCACGACACGCGACATGTTCCAGCGCACCCAGGCGCGCGAGCCGGCGTCCGCGTACGGCGAGAGCATGTTCGCGCTGCGCTTTTCCGCCAGGCCCTGCGGGCCGAGTTCGGCCAGCATCGCGAGGCGCGCATTGCGCTTTTCTTCGCGAACGGCGGCATCGGCGGCGCCATAGCCTCCGGCGGGCGAAATCAGCAGCAAGCCGCTCACGCGCACCGGATGGGCTGCAGCGAATGCACCCGCGATGATCGCACCAAGCGAGTGGCCCACCAGCACGCAGCGCTCGATACCGAGCGCGTCAAGCCAGTCGGCCAGCACGCGCGCATAGTCGGCGGCAACGGGCGACGCGCTCGCGACCGGCGTGGAAGCGCCGTATCCCGGCGCGTCCCACGCGAGCACGCGGCGCGTATTGACCAACCCTTCGCCCAGCGCTTCGAACTGCTGCACCCATGAAGCCGCGCCGGAGCCAATGCCATGCAGCAGCATGAGCGGCAGTGCCTCTTTACCGCTCTCGCCGGCTGCCTCGCGATAGCTCACGCACGCCTCGCCGGCCCGGGCCTCGCGCAGCGCAAAGCGCGCAAGACGCGTTTCGAGCGCGGCGGCTGATGAGACGGCGGTGTCGATCGCTTCGTTCATGACTGGGTGGTCCGTTGCGGAATCGTGAGTGGTTGGCTTGATTGCGTCGCTTTACTTCGCTTCGCGCTTGATCTTCGCGAGCGGCGAATCCGGCGGATAAGTCGGCGTGACTGGCTTGGGCGAGCCGAGCATCACGCACATCAGCGCGTCTTCCTCGCCGATGTTGATTTCCGTGCGGTACACGCCCGGCGGCACCGAGATCAGGTCGCGTTCGCCGAGCACGGCCTCCCACGTCTCGCCGTCCTTCTCGCAGATCACCTTCATCTTGCCGCGCAGCACGAAGAAGATTTCCTCGACGTCCATATGAATGTGGCTCGGGCCAATGTTGCCGGCCGGGATCACCATGGTCGAGAACGTGAAGCCGCCCGCGGGCACGGTGTTCGTGTCCTTCGCAACGCCGGTGCCGCCCGTGCCCACGTAGCGCATCTGCGCGCGGCGGTATTTCGGGTCATAGTCGGCCTGGAACTTCAGCGCGTCCCAGTCGTAGCGGCGCGTTTCATAGCGCGCCACGCGGCTGTTCATCCAGTCGTCAAAGCTCGCGTCGGCGGGACGGTCCCACGACTTGCACTCGATATCGGCATCGGCCATCGTTTTCTCCTTGGGTTCCTGAGAACTCATGTTCAATTCCACGAAATCAATTCATCACGAAGCCGCCGTTCACCGGCAGCAGTTGTCCGGTCACGAAGCGCGCCGCGTCGGACAAGAGGAACAACACCGGGCCCGAGACATCCTCGGGCACCTGGGCACGCTGCAAGGCGCGCCCTTCGAGGTAATACGCGTGGCGTTCCGCCGGCACGTAGGCCGTGGCTTCCACTTCCGTGAGGCCCGGCGCGATGGCGTTGACGGTGATACCGTCCGCGCCGAACTCGCGCGCGAGCGAATGCGTCATCGCAATCACGGCGCCCTTGCTGGCCACGTAGGCGAGCAGCCGGGGCGCGCCCCATAGTGCGGTATCCGAAGCGATGTTGACGATGGCGCCACGGCCCGACTCGCGCAGCCAGCGCTGCGCCGCCGCGCACATGAGCCAGGTGCCGCGCACGTTCACGTCCATCACGGCGTCCCACGTGGCCACGCTGATCTCTTGCGCGAGCTTGCCGCCCGAGTTCGTGATGGCCGCGTTGTTGATGAGCGCATCCACGCCGCCCATGCGTTGCGCGGCGCCATCGACGAATGCCGCAATGCTCTCGGGCTGCGCGAGGTCGAGCGGCGCGAACGCCACGTCGTGACCCTGGGCCGCGAGCGACTTCGCGAGCGCCTCGCCCGCTTCGTGCAGCACGTCGCCGAAGGTGACGCGTGCGCCGGCCGTGGCCAGTGCGCTCACGAACGCCGCGCCCAGTCCACGTGCGCCGCCCGTGACGATCACGCGGCGGCCGGCAAGCGTTGCCTGCGCCGCAAGCTGGGCGTCATGCATGGCTGTGCCCTGCGGCTTGCGCGGCCTCGCCCTGCTGGGCGCGCAGCGCGTCGAGCTCGGCGAAGTGCTGTTGAGCACGCTGGCGCAGCATGCGGCGCACGCGCGTCATACCCACGTCGTGCTGATAGAGGAACTCGTGATCGCGTGCATTCGGCGCCATGCTTTCGAGCACGTAGCGGTCTTGCTCGAGCACGTCCCAATGCAGGCCTTCGAGGCGGTTGCGGTACATGAAGCGCCACGCGTCGCGCTGCCAGCCCTGCACCTTGCGGGTGCGCCAGAAGTAGACCTGGCAGTTGTCTTCGTCAACGGGCACCGCGAAGCCGATGATGCCGAAGTTGCCGCCCGGGCCGAACTTCTTCTTGTACGGAATCGCGAGGCGCATCCAGAGGCAGCCGGTTTCGCCCAGCTCGACCCAGTCGAAGTTCACGTCGCGTTGGCCGACCTTCTCGAACATCAGGCCGCTCTCGGTCTTGCGCACGCGCATGTCGGCCTGCTTGTCGCCTTCGGCCATCGAGTGCGAGGTCGCGTGCAGGTAGGCGCCGTGCATCGGGTCCATCACGTTGTCGATGGCGTACTGGTAATTGCACTTCCAGTTGGACATGCACAGGAAGCTCGCATATTCGTCGCCCACGAGCTCCTCGGGCAATTGCAGCGGCGCGGGTTCCTTGTGCGCTTCGTCGCCGAACCAGAGGAAGACCGCACCGGCATGCTCTTGCGCCGGATACGACTTCACGCACTTCGTGCCTTCGAGCGGGCAGGCCGAAACGGCCGGCACGTTCTGCACGGTGCCGCTGCCGTCGACTTCGATGCCGTGATACCAGCACGCCACGCGGTTGCCGAGATTCCAGCCGAGCGACAGACGCGCGCCGCGGTGCGGGCAGCGGTCTTCGAGCGCGTGGACCTGGCCGTCCTGATCGCGCCACAGCACGATCTGCTCGCCAAGGCGCGTGATGCCGATGGGCGCGTTGCCGACTTGCCAGCTCGGCGCAACGGGATACCAGTAGTTCTTGATGCCGCGGTCGAGGTAGGCGCGAATCGGGTCGGCGCTGCTGGTGGCTTCGGGCGTGGGGGACGTCATGTGGGGTCTCCGTGTTCAGTGTTTGCCGTGGTTCCGTGTTTCCGGACGCGGGCTCATTCGGCGAGCAGACGGAATTCGGCGGTGAGGCGCTCGGCGCTCCAGGCCGTGCCTTCTGGCGTGCGAAAGCCGATGCGGTTCAGGCCCGCCACCACTTCATCGAGCTCGGTGGCGCCGGCTTCGAACACCTGTTCGAGCGCGTCGCCGAAATCGTTCTCGTATTGCGTGGGCTCGGCCTTGCGCGTTTGCCAGACCAGGTTTTCGGTCTGGCCCGGCTGCTCGATCACGCCCTTGCCGGCCACGTTGTTCGGTTGCGGCGCGAGCCAGGGCTTGAGCAACGGATTGAAATTCACGGGGACTTCACGCATGTCATTCCACCTTGATCTGGATTTCTTCACCAGCGAGTCGCACCGCGTACGTCTTCAGATCGCGGCCGCCAGGCTCCTTGAGACACTTCCCGGTTGGGATATGAAATACGGCTTCGTGCAGCGGGCATTCGACGGTGTCGCCATCGACGAAGCCTTGCGTCAGCAACGCGTATGCATGAGGGCAGACGTTTTCGAGTGCGTAGAGCTCGTCGCCTACCTTGTAGATACCGATTTCCGTGCCGTCGAGCTTGAACTCGAGCGGTGCGTCTTCGGACAGATCGCCGGCATGCCCGGCGCAGCGCCATTCTTCAGCCATTTCTCACCTTTCCCGATCAACCGTGTTCCATATAAGGAACATTAGTTTATGTATGGTCATTATAGAAACGTTCTGGCGGGGAGAAAATAGAAATCCGCTGCCCCTGGGGAAAACACCGAGCGCATCTTTGAAAGGGACATGAACAACGCCACCGGACGTACCGCCAAAGTTGCCAAAACGCTTACGGTGCAGGCACTTACGCGCGTATCGAGCCAACCGCCGCGTGTGCGCACCTGGGGGAACTACCGTCCAAAAAAAGTATTTTGGCGTCGCGCTAGAGTCACTATACTTCCCAAAACGTTCCATACGCAGCACGTCATACCATATATGGAACAACAAACAAAGAACGCGAGCCGCCGCTAGAAGCGCGCCGCGCAACGCCGAGGGATTGGGTCTGCCGGACGATCACGCCGGCATTTCGTCATACGATCAGGAGTCCAAAGTTGAAACACTTCATTGCCGCGGGGTTGACGGGAATCTGCGCCGTCTCGTCTGCATGGGCGCAGAGCAGCGTCACGCTATATGGCAGTCTGGATGCGGGCGTGGCCTACATCAGCAACGTGGGTGGCCATTCGAAGTGGATGGAGGAGCAGGGCAATACGCAGCCCGACCGCTGGGGCCTGCGCGGCCAGGAAGATCTGGGTGGCGGCCTCAAGGCGATCTTCACGCTCGAAAACGGTTTCTACACCAACACGGGCGCGATGGCGGTGGCCAATACGCTTTTTAACCGTCAGGCGTTCGTGGGTCTCGCCTCGGACCAGTTCGGCACGCTCACGCTCGGCCATCAGACGCCGTTTTCGTTCGACGTGCTCGACCCGTTCAGCACGGCGTATCTCGCGGGTAGCTGGTATGCCTTCCATCCGGGCAATATCGACGAACTCGCGGACACCGGCGTCGTGCCCTACAACAACTCGGTGAAGTACCGCTCGCCCACGTGGTATGGCTTCACGGCGGGCGCGATGTTCGGTTTTGGCAATACCACGAACTTTTCGGATGGCCGCACGATGAGCTTTTCGCTCAGTTATGGGAATGGTCCATTCAAGGCTGGCGCCACGTGGTCGAACGAGCATGACCGGACGGTGTCGATCGCGACTACGGGTATCACGACGTTCCAGGACCAGCCTGCGGCTACCTATCTGGCCGACAAAGTGGAGAACATGGGTATTGGCGCGTCGTATTCGTTTGGCAAGGTGCTTTTGCACGGGCTGTATACGCGCACGAAGCTGGAGTCCGGCGGCCAGTCCGATACGTTCCAGAGCTACGATGCCGGCGCGAACTACCAGGTCACGGCGTTCAACAGCGTGGTGGGCGGTGCGGCAACCTCGACGCTCGAGGGCCGGCGCTGGAGCCAGGTGATGATCGGCGACGTGTATTCGCTTTCGAAGCGTACGCAGGTTTATGTGAATGCGCTTTATGAGCACGCGAATTCGAGTGCGCAGGCGGCCTTTTTCACGGCGGGCGTGTCCAGCGGACGCAATCAGGCTATCGTGCTTACGGGGATTCATCACTCGTTCTGAGTGCTTTAGGCTAAAGGCGTTGGCCTTAACTT
>NZ_BAYD01000186.1 GCF_000685075.1 Paraburkholderia oxyphila NBRC 105797 | reverse complement strand
CCGCGAAAACAAGTTAAGGCCACCAGCGCGGCAGCGCAACACCATAACCACAAGCGCTCAGCGCTTCCCCTCAGCAATAGCCCGCGCGGTAGAAATCAGCGCCTCGGCCATCCGAATACTAGCCGCGTCGATCAGACGCCCATCCAGCGACACGGCGCCCTTGCCGTCTCTGGCGGCCTGAGCCATCGCATCCATAATACGCTGCGCACGCGACACTTCAGCATCACTGGGCGTGAACACGCGATTCGCCAACTCAATCTGCGAAGGATGAATCGCCCACTTCCCATCATAACCAAGCACCGCGGCACGCCTGGCAGCCGCATCATACCCATCCGGATCACTGAAGTCACCAAACGGCCCATCCACAGGCCGCAATCCATACGCCCGGCAGGCCACCATCATGCGCGTCTGCGCGGCGTGCCACTGGTCGCCCCAGAAGTACTCACGCTCACCATTGGCGTCCTTGTCGCTGAGTACGCCATAATCGCGATTCACACCGCCAATCACGGTCGTGCGCGCACGCGTCGAAGCCGCATAGTCGGCCACGCCGAACGACATCGCTTCGAGCCGCCGGCTCGACTGCGCGATCGCCTCCACGTTCGCCATGCCAAGCGCCGTTTCGATCAGGACTTCGAAACCAATGCGCCGCGTGCGCTTTTTCGCCGTTTCGATCTGCGTGACGAGCATGTCGATCGCATAGACATCCGCCGCCACGCCAACCTTGGGAATCAGCACCATGTCGAGGCGCGGGCAAGCCTCCACAATGTCCACGACGTCGCGATACATATAGTGCGTATCCAGTCCGTTGATACGCACCATCACCGTCTTCGTACCCCAATCGATGTCGTTCAGGCCTTCGATGATGTTCTTGCGCGCCTGCTCCTTGTCGTCGGGCGCGACCGCGTCTTCGCAGTCGAGAAAGACGATGTCGGCGGCAGAGCGCGCGGCCTTTTCAAACATGGCGGGATTGGAGCCCGGCACGGCGAGCTCCGAGCGGTGCAGCCGTGGCGTGGCCGGTTCGATTGCAGTAAAGCTCATGAATAATCTCCTCGATGGTTGGGGCGCGACCAACAGCAGGCAGGCACACGGCCTAGCCCGTCGCGCCGAATCCCGATGCGATGCAATTGATGGACAGTAAGAGCGGCACCAGATAGCTGCGCCGCTCCTGATCGGCGCTTGCTGCGCGGTAAAGGCGCAGCAACTCGATCTGCTGCCGGCTCACGAGATTGATGGCCGGCAGCCGCCGCGCAAGCCGCTCGCAGAACTGCGGGAAACGCTCCGCAACCGCGCCGCCGCCGCTCACTTTCAGCACCATCTCCGTGGTGAGGCGGTACTCGGCCTCGATTTGCGTGAAGATCGTCTCGCGCAACCGCGCGTCAGGCACAAGGCTCGCGTAATCACGCGCAATCTCGAGATCGACCTGGGCCAGCGTCTTCTCCACCTCGTCCACGATCAGCCGGAACAGGCGCGATTCATTGAACATCCTGCGCAGCAGATCGAGCCCGCGTTCCTGGCGCACCGCGAGAAAGGACGAGATCGCGCTGCCCACGCCATACCAGCCCGTGAGCGCGTGGCGGTTCTGCGACCATGCGAACACCCACGGAATCGCGCGCAGGTCTTCGAGGCTGCGTGCACCAAAGCGCCGGGCAGGGCGCGAGCCCATGTTCAGCATCGAGAGCTCTTCGAGCGGGCTGGCCGCCTGGAAGTACGCGATCAGCTCGGGCTGGTCGACGAGCTTTACATAGGCCGCGCGCGAGGCGCCCGCGAGCGCTTCCATCGCGTCGTCGAACTCGCCGCGCGGCTGCAGCTCGTCTTCGCGCTCGGACTTGAACGTATGCTCCAGCACGCTCGACGCGAGCAGCTCGACGTGATACTGCGCGGTGCCGCGGTTCGCGTACTTGTACGAGACGACTTCGCCTTGCTCGGTCACCCGAAAGCGCCCGTTGACCGAGCCCGCCGGCAGCGCGGCGATCGCGCGGCCCGCCGGCACGCCGCCGCGGCTCACCGAGCCGCCGCGCCCATGGAAGAACGAAATCGTGATGCCCAGTTCGCGTCCGACCCGCGCGATCTTCGTCTGCGCCTTCGACAGCTCCCAGTTGCTCGCGAAGAACCCGCCGTCCTTGTTCGAATCGGAGTAGCCGATCATGACCTCCAGCACGCCGCCTTGCGCGCGTATGCTGCGCTTGACCATCGGTACGGCCAGCAGCTCGCGCAGGATCTCGGGGGCGCGGCGCAGGTCGTCGATGGTTTCGAGCAGCGGCACGACCGGCAGCGTGCAGCTTTCCACTCCGGCGGCGTCGCTGAAAAGCCCCGCTTGCTTGGCGAGCAGATAGACGCCGAGCACGTCGGTCGCGTGGTGCGTCATGCTCAGGATGAACGCGCCGAAGGCATTGCGGTCCACCTGTTCGCGCATCGCGCGGACCATGCGGAAGATCTGGACCGTTTCGGCTTCGACGTCCGCGAGGGACTCGGGCAGCGCTGCTCCCGCTTCGCCCGGGCCGAGCGGACGCGCGAGCTCGGAGATGAGCCACGCTTTCCATGCCTCGGAGTTCAAATCGGGTGGCTCTGCGCCGGGCTTTGCGCGCGCGCGCCAGAGCGCGAGCAGGGTCTTGTTGATGACCGTGGAGTTCTCGCGCAAATCGAGCTGCACCGTGCTGAAGCGGAACGTCTCGACTTCATGGCGCAGCGGCCGCACGTACGAGGCGGCCAGCGTGTCGCTGCCAGTCGCGAGCAGGGCCAGCTCCATCGCGCGCAGCTCGGCGGCCAGTTCGTCGGCGCTCGCGTAGCCGCCGGGAACGGTCGCCCCTGCGCCGCGCCGCTGCGCGTCGGCGAGCGTTGCGTCGAGCTTGCGCAGCATGCAGGTCAAGTACTGGCGGAACACCTCGCCCGGATTGCGCGTGGCGATGGCCGCGCCGTCGCCGCTTTGTTCCAGCACGCGCGCGAGTTCCGCACCGAACGCCTCGGGCACGGGCAGCGCCTCGGCGGTAATGCTGAGCGTCTGCGCGAGATCGAGCAGCTGCTGCCGGTAGCGCTTGAGGCACGCGAGCCGGTTGTCGTAGAGCGTCGCGCGCGTGACGTCGTTGTTGACGAACGGATTGCCGTCGCGGTCGCCGCCGATCCACGAGCCGAACTGGAAGAAGCGCGGCATCTCGAAGTGCTCACCGGGGTAGAACTGGTGCAGCGCGTCCTCGAGCCGCTCGAACAAGAGCGGCACGGCCTCGAACAGCGTCTCACCGAAGAAGTGCAGCCCCCAGGCCACCTCCTGCGCAACGGTGGGCTTCTCGCGGCGCAGCTCGCCGCTCATCCACAGCAGCTCGATCTCGTTGCCAAGCTGCCCGACGAGCTTGCGCCGCTCGCGCGGCGTCCAGCGCGGCGACTCCAGATCCATCAGTTTGCGATAGATGCGCCGGTGGATTTCGAGCACGGTGACGCGCTTGGCCTCGGTCGGGTGCGCCGTGATGACGGGGCGGATCTTCAGATGCTGGAGCACGGCGCGCACTTCGTCGGCGGGCACGCCGGCCGCAGCCGCGTCGGCCACCACGCGCGAGAACGAAGCCGTGAGCCGCGCATAGCCGCTCTCGATCTCGATCTCGCGGCGGCGGCGCATCGCGGTGCTCTGCTCGGCCACGCTCAGCAGCTGGAACCAGATGCCCTGGGCTTGCAGGCTGCGCCGCCATACCGCGCGCGGCACGTCGGGGGGCAGCGGCTCGCCGCGCAGCGCCAGTTCGACCTGCGGCTGGCGGCGCCGCGCGACGTCGCACAGCAAGCCGAACAGCAGGTCGACCACGCACGGTTCGTAAGCCTCGGCATCGAGCGTGGGCAACGCCGACGAGGCCGTGGCGAGACGGTCGAGCAGCGCGGGCGGAGCAGGGGGCGAGGACGGTGGTGCAGCCCGTTGACGGCGCGGCGCCTCCACGCCGAGCGACGTCACGGTGCGAGCCTCGGCCCCGGCGGCCTCCATGGCCTCAAGCGACGCGGCGGGCATCATTTTGCGTCAACGCCGCAGCGACGGTGGAGCCCAGCTCGGAGGCGCTGGGTGCAACGAAAAGACCGTGGGCGCGCATGATTTCCGCCTTCTCGGCGGCGCTGTCGCCCGCGGCCGAGATGATCGCGCCCGCGTGGCCCATGCGGCGGCCCTTCGGGGCCGTGAGGCCGGCGACGTAGCCCACCACGGGCTTGGTCATGTTCTCCTGCACCCAGCGCGCCGCCTCGGCTTCCTGTGGGCCGCCGATCTCGCCGATCATGATCACGACCTCGGTCTCGGGGTCGTTCTCGAAGAGCCGCAGATGGTCGAGGAACGAGCTGCCGTTGATCGGGTCGCCGCCGATGCCCACGCTCGTCGTCACGCCGAGACCCAGCGTGTTGAGCTGCGCGGCCGCCTCGTAGCCGAGCGTGCCGGAGCGCGAGACGATGCCGACCGAGCCGCGCCGGTAGATGTGCCCCGGCATGATGCCGAGCATGGCCCTGCCCGCGCTGATGATGCCGGCGCAGTTCGGCCCGACCAGCATCGTGCGGGTTTCTTTCGGATACCGAAGCAGATAGCGCTTCACGCGCATCATGTCCTGGGCCGGAATGCCGTCGGTGATCGAGCACACGAGCTGCAGGCCCGCATCGGCGGCTTCCATGATGGAGTCACCGCAGAAGGGCGGCGGCACGAACACGAGGCTCGCCGTGGCGCCGGTCGCCTGCACGGCTTCCTTCACGGTGTTGAACACGGGGCGGTCGAGGTGGCGCTGGCCGCCCTTGCCGGGCGTGACGCCGCCCACCACATTGGTGCCGTACGCGATCATTTCCTTCGCGTGGAAGCTCGCCTTGTCGCCGGTGAAGCCCTGCACGATCACGCGGGTGTTTTCGTCGATCAAGATGCTCATGGGTACGCTCCTATTTGCTCTTGCTGGCGCGGTGCGCCTTGGACGCTTCCACGGCCTTCTGGGCCGCTTCGAGCAGCGTGTCGGCCGCGATGATCGGCAGCCCGCTCTCGCGAATGATGCGGCGCCCCTCTTCGACATGCGTGCCCGCGAGCCGCACGACGAGCGGCACGCGCAGGTTCTTCGCGGCCTGCACGACGCCCTCGGCCACCCAGTCGCAGCGGTTGATGCCCGCGAAGATGTTCACGAGAATCGCCGAGACATTGGTGTCGGAGAGCACGAGCCGGAAGGCCGCGGCCACGCGCTCGGGCGAGGCGCCGCCGCCCACGTCGAGGAAGTTCGCGGGCTCGCCGCCGGCGTACTTGATGGTGTCCATGGTGGCCATCGCGAGGCCGGCGCCGTTGATGATGCAGCCGATGTCGCCGTCGAGGCCGACGTAGTTCAGGCCGAACTGTGCCGCCTCCGACTCGCGCGGGTCTTCCTGCGAGGCGTCGCGCATCTCGGAGACGTGCGAGTGCCGGAACAGGCCGTTGTCGTCGAAGGTGACCTTGGCGTCGAGCGCGATCACGCGGTCGTCGGCGGTCACGACGAGCGGGTTGATCTCCACCATCGTCGCGTCGAGGTCGCGGAAGGCGCGGTAGGCGCCCATGATGGCGGCCACGGCGCGGCTCACCTGCTTGATGTTCAGGCCGAGGCCGAAAGCGAGTTCGCGCGCCTGGAACGGCTGCAGGCCCACGGCCGGCTCGACGATCGTCTGCAGGATGGCCTCGGGATGGGTGTGCGCGACTTCTTCGATCTCCATGCCGCCTTGTGCGGAGACAATCACGCGCACGCGCTCGGTCTTGCGGTCGAGCACGATGCCCAGATAGATCTCGCGCTCGAACTTCTCGGCCACTTCGATATAGACGCGCTCGACGACCTTGCCTTCGGGCCCGGTCTGCGTGGTGGCGAGGCGCTTGCCGAACAGCGACGCCGCCGCGGCGTGCACGTCGTGATAGGTCTCGCAGAGCTTGATGCCGCCGGCCTTGCCGCGCGCGCCCGAGTGGATCTGCGCCTTGACGGCCCAGTGCCAGCCGCCGAGCTCGGTGGCGCAATAGACGGCCTGGTCCGGCGTATAGGCGACCAGCCCGCGCTGGATCGGCACGCCGAAGCCGGACAGCAGTTCCTTCGCCTGGTATTCGTGGATGTCCATGATGGTGTTCCGTGCGAATGAGAAAAGCGGTATGAGAAAGAGTGCGCCGCCCGGTGCTCAGGCGACCAGGTGCTGCGGTTCGCCGCTCACGTAGGCTTCCAGGTTGTCGATCAACTGGTCGGCGAGAAACTGCATCGCGCCGTCCGACGCCCACGCCACGTGCGGCGTGAGGATGAAATTCGGCAGATCGAGTTCGAGGAGGGGATTGCCTGCTTTGGGCGGCTCGCTCGTCAGGACGTCGAAGCCCGCGCCCGCGATCAGCCCTTCGCGCAGGGCTGTCGCGAGCGATTGCTCGCAGACGAGCCCGCCGCGCGCCGTGTTGATGAGCAGCGCGCTGCGCTTCATCGTGCGCAATTGCTCGAGCGCGATCAGGTTGCGCGTTTCGGGCCGCAGCGGCGTGTGCAGCGAGACGATGTCCGACTCGCGCAGCAGCTGCTCGAGCGGCATGAAGGCGACGTCGCGCGGCTTGTCCCTGGTCGACGCATGCTCGGCGAACACCACGCGCATGCCGAAGCCGCGCGCGATGGCCGCGGTGCCCCGGCCGAGCGAGCCGTCGCCGACGATGCCGAGCGTCGCGCCGTGCAGGTCGCGAATCGGGTGGTCGAAGAAGCAGAACTGGTTCGACGCCTGCCAGCGGCCGCGCCGCACGTCCTCGCGGTACGCGAGCAGATTGCGGCGCAGCGCGAGGATCAACGCGAAGGTATGTTCCGGAACCGTGTGCGTCGCGTAGTTCCGGATGTTGGCCACCGCGATACCGTGTGCGCGGCAGTACGCCGTGTCGATCACGTCGTAGCCCGTGGCGGCCACCGCGATCAGTGCGAGACGCGGCAGCTTCGCCAGCGTCTCGGCACGCAGCGGCACCTTGTTGGTGATGGCGATGGTGGCCCCTTCGAGACGCTGGGCCACCTCGTGCGGCGCGCTCACGTCGTACTCCGCCCAGCAATGCTCGAAGGCGGGACGCCGCACATCGGCCTTCAACGTGGAGCGGTCGAGAAAGACGATTTCATGACGCATGATTTCGGTATCCTGCCTTTAGCTTGAAGCGTTGAGGGCCCTGAAAGATCGTGGCTCAGGCGGCGGCCACTCGGCGCAGGGGCTCGACGGGTTGCGCGTGTTGTGCGTCTTCCGTGCGGGCCTTGCGTGGATCATGAGTGCGCCAGTACTGCGTGGCCGCGCCGGTGCCGCTGCCGGGACGCACGTCGATGCCCACGTCGAGCATCGCCATTTCCGCGCCGGCAATGGCGCTCGTGAGCATCAGCTCGTTGAGGTCGCCGAGGTGGCCGATGCGGAACACCTTGCCCGCGACCTTCGAGAGACCCGCGCCGAGCGCGAGGTTGTAGCGCCGGAAGGCCACGTCGATCACATTGGCCGCGTTGAAGCCCTGCGGCACGACAATGGCGCTGACCGTATCCGAATGCCACTTCGGCGCCTTGGCGCACAACTCGAGCCCCCAGCCTTCGGTCACGGCCGCGCGCACGCCCTGCGCGAGGTAATGATGGCGCGCGAACACATTCTCGAGCCCTTCCTGGAAGATCAGGTCGAGCGCCGCACGCAGGCCATAGAGCAGGGAGAGGGCGGGCGTGTACGGGAAGTAGCCGGTCGCGTTGGCCTTGATCATGTCGGCGAGATCGAAGTAGCAGCGCTTGGACTGCGCGTGCTCCATCGCCTTGAGGGCCTTGGGACTCACGCACAGGATGCCGAGGCCCGCGGGCAGCATGAGACCCTTCTGCGAGCCGGTCACGGCCAGGTCGACGCGCCAGTCGTCCATGCGGAAGTCGATGCAGCCAATCGAGCTCACGCCGTCGACGAACAGCAGCGCCGGGTGATGCGCGTTGTCCATCGCGTGGCGCAGCGCGCCGATGTCGCTCGTCACGCCGGTTGCGGTCTCGTTGTGGCAGGCGAGAATGCCCTTGATCTGATGCTTCTTGTCGGCCTTGAGCACTTCCTCGATACGCTCGACAGGCACGCCTTCGCCCCAATCCACCTCGACGATCTCGACTTCGAAGCCGAGCCGCTGCGCCATGTCGGCCCACAGATGGCTGAACTGCCCGAAGCGCGCCACGAGCACGCGGTCGCCGGGCGAGAGCGTGTTGGTCAGCGCGGCTTCCCAGGCGCCCGTGCCCGAAGACGGAAAGATGAACGGCTGACCGCTCGTGGTCTTGTACAGGCGCTTGAGGTCGCTCAGCACGCCGTTCGCCAGCTCGGGAAAGCGCGTCGAGCGGTGGTCCTCCATCGAGACGACCATTGCGCGCAGCACGGCGTCGGGAATGTTGGTGGGGCCGGGCACGGCGAGAATGTTGCGACCCGGGATACGCGTTCCAGTGATATTCGACATGTCTGCACTCCTGAGTGATGGGATAGGGGCGGGATGCATTGGCCGCTCGGGCGGGTGGATCAGACTGCGGGCAGGTGGGCCGTGGCGCGCGACCGTTCGTCGGGCGCGTCGCCGTAGACCGGGAAGCGCGTCGTGAGGGCGTGCACGGCATCGGCCACGCGGCGGATCACGAGATCGTTCGCGGGGGCTTCGAGCACGTCGGCGATCAGATTCGCGAGATGGCGTGCTTCGGTCTCGCCGAAGCCGCGCGTGGTCATCGCGGGCGAGCCCACGCGGATGCCGCTCGTGACGAAGGGCTTTTGCGGGTCGTTCGGAATGGCATTCTTGTTGACGGTGATGCCCGCCTTGCCGAGCGCGGCCTCGGCGTCCTTGCCGGTGATGTTCTTCGCGCGCAGATCGACGAGAAAGAGATGCGACTCGGTGCGCCCCGAAACGATGCGCAGCCCGCGCGCCTGGAGCGACTCGGCCATGGCGCGCGCGTTGATCATTACCTGGCGCTGATAGTGCTTGAACTCAGCGCTCATCGCCTCGCGAAACGCCACCGCCTTGGCGGCGATCACGTGCATGAGCGGGCCGCCCTGGATGCCGGGAAAGATCGTGGAGTTGAGCGCCTTCTCGTGCTCGGCGCTCGAGAGGATCAGGCCGCCGCGCGGGCCGCGCAGCGTCTTGTGCGTGGTCGAGGTGACGAAGTCGGCGATACCGACGGGGCTCGGGTAAAGACCCGCAGCAATGAGGCCCGCGTAGTGCGCCATATCGACGAAGAGCCACGCGCCCACGCTGTCCGCGATCTTACGAAAACGCTGCCAGTCGATCACGAGCGAATAGGCCGAGGCGCCGGCGACGATCATGCGCGGCTTGTGCTCGTGCGCGAGGCGCTCGACTTCGTCGTAGTCGATCACCTCGGTTTCCGGATGCAGGCCGTAAGTCACGGCATTGAAGAGCTTGCCGCTCACGTTCACCGAAGCGCCGTGGGTCAGGTGGCCGCCGTGCGCGAGCGACATGCCGAGGATCGTGTCGCCGGGCTTGAGCACGGAGAGATAGACGGCCTGGTTGGCCTGCGAGCCCGAATGCGGCTGCACATTCGCATATTCGGCGCCGAAGAGTTGTTTCGCGCGGTCGATGGCGAGCTGCTCGGCCACGTCCACGTGTTCGCAGCCGCCGTAGTAGCGCTTGCCCGGATAGCCTTCTGCGTACTTGTTGGTGAGCAGCGAGCCTTGCGCTTCCATCACGGCCGGTGACGTATAGTTCTCCGATGCAATCAGCTCGATGTGATCCTGCTGCCGCGTGGATTCCGCGACGATGGCCTGACGCAATTCCGGATCGGTTGCTGCGATGGTCTGCTGGAAGCTGAACATGAGGGTCGCCTTTGTGTCGATGGTCAGTGTCGGAAGCTTGAGAACGATGGTAGTGGGGCGACGCCAAAAACACTCATTCCGGTTTCTTATCCAACCCATAACCCGGCCTGGAAGCCCATGCCGGCGGGGCTTCGGCGTGCGGGAATACCTCGTCGTGGGCATTGCCGCACTGGCCTGCGCTGGTAGAGTGACGACATGGGACGGACGCCTTTTTCGGGGGCGGACGAATGAACCTGGGAGGTTGGCGACTAGAAGAGGAAGCGGATGCTTAACCTGACATTGCGGCAATTGCGGGTCTTCGAGGCGGCGGCGCGCCACCTGAGTTTTTCGCGCGCGGCGGAAGAGCTGCATCTGACGCAGCCGGGGGTGTCCGCGCAACTCAAGCATCTTGAAGAAGCGATTGGCATGAAGGTGTTCGAGCAGATTGGCCGGCGCATCTTTCTGACCGAGGCGGGGCGGGAGGTCTATGGCCATACGCGCTCGATCCAGGAGCAACTGACGGTACTCGAGGAGTCGCTCGACCAGTTGCGCGACACCACGCAGGGCAAGATTCGGGTTTCCGCGGTGACGGGCACCGCCGGTCATCTCTCGCTTGCTTGCATTTCGCGGTATACGAAGGCGTTTCCTGGTGTGCGCGTGCGCCTGAAGTTCGGCAACCGCGAGAGCGTGCTGGGCGCGCTGGCCGGCAACGAGGCCGATCTGGCGATCATGGGGCAGCCGCCTGAAGGGCTGGGGCTGGTGGCGCAGCCGTTCATGAAGAATCCGCTGGTGGCGATTTCGCCGCCTGATCATCCGCTGGCGCGGCAGCGCGATATTCCGCTTGCGGCGCTTGAAGATGAGGTTTTTGTGGTGCGCGAGCCGGGGTCAGGGACGAGGCGCGCTATGGAGCGCTTTTTTGCTGAGCATCGCGTGAGATTTCGGCCGGGGCTCGAGGTGAGTAGCAACGAGGCCGTCAAGTGCTGCGTGCACGTGGGGATGGGGTTGGCAGTTGTGCCGTTGCAGACGGTCTTGCCTGAGCTCGAGACGCTGCGGTTGAAGGTGCTCGATGTCGAGCGGTTTCCTATCGTTCGGTATCTTTATATCGTGCATCGGGAGAGTAAGCATCTCTCTGCTGCTGTCGAGGCGTTTAAGCGGACGCTGCTCGGGGAGGCGCAAAAGGTTATGGATGACGCTTACTGACGTCGATCTTGGTGAAGGTTTTTTCGGCGTTGGCCTTAACTTGTATTCGCGGCGGGCCGCAGGCGTTGCCCCTGTGCGGGGCGGCACCTACTTTTC
>NZ_BAYD01000187.1 GCF_000685075.1 Paraburkholderia oxyphila NBRC 105797 | reverse complement strand
GATAGCGCCCGCACCCCAATCGAATCTCAATCAGCTCCATACCATCCAGCGCGCCACGCGCGCTTACCTATTCCATCCATAAATATCAAGCGTAGCTTCGCCCTTCGCTATACGCTCGATGATTTCCGCCTCCTGCGCCTCGCGCTCACGCGCCGCCTCAAGCGTCTTGCCCAGCGCCTCCTGCGCGACTACCACAACGCCATCGGCATCACCCACCACCAAATCACCAGGCCGCACCGGCACCTCCCCAATCCGCAACGGATGATTAATCCAGCCCCGCGCCGCAAAATCCTTGCTCGTACCACGAATGCACAGCCCCCGCGCAAACACCGGAAACCCGATCTCGGTGAGCAGATCCGCATCACGCACGCAGCCATCGATCACGAGCCCCGCGATATTGCGCCGGCGCGCCGCCGTCGACATGACCTCGCCCCAGTACCCGGCCTCATGAAAATCACTCGTATAAACGACCAGCACGTCACCCGGCTGCGCAAGCACCAGCGCCCGATGCAACCACAGGTTATCGCCAGGCGGCGAATGCACGGTAACGGCCGGCCCGCACACGCGGAACTTCGGGTTCACCGGCTTGATCTGCGAAGGCAGCGCACCGCGCTTGCCGTTCGCCTCGAGCAGCGTGGCGGCGGGAAACGCACGGGCCGCACGGACACGCTCGGCGTCGGGCCGCTCAATCGACGTGCTCACGTAGGCCGAATCGATGAAAGGGTAAGTCATGCTCTCTCCTGCTGGATAGTCGGGCAATTGCCTGGCGAATGAACCTGCAAGCGGGCACCGGCAAGCGCGCACGTCAACGCGCGCACTTGCGGTGCATGCTCCGCATCAGGCCCCCACTTTGGTCTGCAGCGCGTGATAGCGATGCTCGCGGCGCGCCTCGTCGAGCCGCATGCCCGCGCGCGCGGCCGCCCGAATCGCGCTCTCCGCCGCTTCGATTTCTTCGGCGGCCGCCAGCACGCGCTCCTCGTGCACGCGCGGAATGACGATCACGCCATCGGCGTCGCCCACCAGCAGATCGCCCGGCATGACGCGCGCCTGGCCAATGTTGACCGGCACCTGCATGCTCTCGACCTGCACGCGGTCCTTGCCCGTGCGCATCCAGTGCCCCTTGCTGAAGACCGGATAACCGAGCGAGAGACACAGGCTCACGTCGCGGCAGATGCCGTCGATAACCGTGCCCGCGATCTTGCGCCGATGCGCGATCTCAGTGAGGATGTCGCCCCAGACCGTGCAGTCCTCGCGCCCCGCGTTGTCGAGCACCAGCACGCTGCCTTCCGGCACGTCGTCGATATAGTCGCCCACGGTGCCGGGCGGCGTGGTCGGCGGCCCGTAGAGTATGGTCCAGGCGCGGCCGCACAGCCGGAAGCCGGCGTCGCGCGGCTTGATGCCCGTGCACTGCCCGACTATGCCGAGCCGGTCCAGCGCGTCGCTCAAGGTCGCCGTGTCCAGGCGGCTCGCGCGCGCCCTGTTTTTGTCGCTCGTGTCGCTCTTTTCGTTGATGTCGTTCATCTCGGTCCTCATCGCTGCAGCATGTTCTCGTAGTCGGCGCCCATCACTTCGGTGATCGGCATGCCGCTCAGCAAGCGCTTGGCCATCGCGGCCTCGCGCGCGGCGATCTGTTCCGCGGCCGCCAGCACGCGCTCGATCTCGCGTGCCGCGATAAACACCACCGCGCTGTTATCGGCAATCACGTAGTCGCCCGGTTGCACGCTCACGTCGCCCACCGTGACCGGCACGTTGGTGCCCGCCTCGGCCACGCGCTGGCGCGCCGTGAACGCCGTGAGCGCACGCGCGAACACCGGAAAATCGAACTGGCGCGCTTCGTCGATATCGCGCACCGGCCCTTCGGCGATCACGCCCTCGATGCCGCGCACCGAAGCGCCCAGCGAGAGAATGCCACCCCAGCTGCCCGCGTCGATGCCGCTGCGCTGCTCGACCACGATCACGTCGCCGGGGCCCGCCAGTTCCACCGCGGTCGTGCCCAGATGACGCGGCGCGCCGTGCTGTGCCGCTTGCGTCTTGTCCAGCTCATGCGCGGCCACCAGCTTCACGGTCACCGCGCGGCCCGCAATGCGCCGGCTCGCGGCGCGTTGCGCGAGACCCGTGACCGTGCCCGCGAGGCCCAGCTTGTCGAGCGCGTCCGACACCGCGCAGCAATCGAGGCGCGCGAGACGTGCTACGTAATCCTTACTTTCCTGCATTGTCATGTTCTCCATTGCATGCGGTTGGGGCTAGCGTGGCGCTTCCCAGCTAGCGAACGCCATGCCCGATCCGGTCCCCGCCTCCGAGCGGTAGCAGGCCACGTAGTCGACCAGCGTCATCTCGAGACCCGCTTCCCGCGCGATGCCGGCGAGCGGCAGCCAGCTCTTGATCTCCGCCGTATTGCCGTTGAACCAGGACTCGGGGATCTCGCGCAGCGTGGCTTCGTCGCCGCTCGCCAGCGCCTCGAGCACCTGGCGGTCGAACGGCTCGTCCACCACGAAGTGACTCATGCCGCCCGACGCGACCACGGCCACCCGCAAGTCCTCGGGCAAGGCGCGGATCGCCTTTGCGAGCGCGCGCCCGAACGCGAGGCAGCGCGCGACGCGCGGCTGATTCGGCGCCACGCCCACGTTGAGGAACACGGGAATCGAAGGCGGCGGCGCGTCGCGCATCACGCGGCGGTAGACGAAGCCGAACGCGTGCGGAATGCCGTGCTGACGATCCTCGCCGCCGGGCAGCCGCGAGGAGACGGCCACGTCGAAGTGCTCGCCAACGAGCGTCTGCACGAGGTGCAACGCCGCCTCGGGCGCGCCGGGATAAGTCGCGCCACCCGGCGGGCAGTGCCCGTCCTCGGCCTCGGCCACACCGGGTGGCAGGCGTAGCCGCTGCGCTTCGCCAAGCGGCACGTTCTCGATCCGCGCGCCCGTGAAGACGGTGATGGCCGGCGTGAGGTCCTCCTTGAAGACCTCGCGCTGGTCGTTGCCGAGCACCACGACCAGATCGGGACGCAGCGCCGCGAAGCGCTCCGCCAGCGTATCCAGCGCCCGCTGGCAGGCCTCGTATTGCGCCTGTTGCGCCTGCGGCGCAACGGCCGACGCGAAACCGGGCGTGCGCGCATCGAGCAATTGGCCGTAATCGTAGGCACGGCCGCGATACCAGTGCGCCGGATTCTTGCGGTCGGCACCGGCCCGCAGATGCCACAGCTCAGGCGGCATCGAAAGCAGCGGTCCGTGTGAAGTCGCGATTGCGCCGATCAGCGTTGCCATGCGAGAGCCTCGTCGACAGTTGCGTAGTGAACGTTCATGGCGCTTCAGCGGCTGGCCGCCGGTTCGTCGAGCCGGAACACCTTGCGCGCGTTGCCCTCGAAGATCTGCCGCTTCTCGGCCTCGGTCAGCCACTCGAAGCTTTCGATCACCGGGCGCGTGTCGTCGAGCCAGCGGCCCGTCTGCGGGTCCTTCACCGTACCCACGCCAGGACGCTCCGCGCCGAAGATGCAGCGGTCGGCGCCCACGGTCTTGATGAGCAGGCGCAGCGCCTCCTCCGAGTACAGCACCGTGTCGTAATAGAGGCGGCGCAGGCTGTCGAGGAACGGCTCGCTCGCGCGCCCCGGGCGCAGCGAAGGCGCCTGGAAGCGGCCGAACTGATAGGGCACCGCGCCGCCGCCGTGGGAGACCACGATCTTCAGCTTCGGAAAATCCTGGAACACGCGCGAGCGCGCGAGCGCCATCACCGCAATGGTCTCTTCGTTGATGAAGTGCAGCGAGTAGTTGTGGCGCTCCGAGCGGCAGCCCGCCGAATGCAGGTAGGCCGGCACGTCGAGCTCGACGAGCTTTTCGTAGAGCGGATACCAGTACTCGCTGCCGAGATCGGGCACCTCGTTGGTCGCGAGCCCTTCGCTCGGGTCGCTGTTGAGCAGCATGCCGACCATGCCCAGCTCCTTCACGCAGCGCTCGAGCTCCGGAAGGCAGCGCGCGAGCGGCTCGCCCCACGCCTGCGGCAGGCCACCGATGCCACGAAACGTCTGCGGCATCAGGCGGGCCTGCTGCGCGATCATGTCGTTGGTTTCCTCGGTGAACCAGTGCACGATCTTCGCGGGCCGCTCGCTGTGCATCATCTGGTACGGGCGCGGCGAAATGAGCTGAAGATCGGTGCCGATCTCGCGCAATTGCTCGATATGCGAGCGCGTGCCGAAGGTGGGCGCGTTGAGCACGGCGAGCATTTCGTCGTCGCTGACCTTCGCGCTGCCGCGGCCATGCGCGCCGCGATGGGAAACGAGTCCGGCTTTCCAGACGTAGAGGGAATCCGGCGCGGTAACGTGCGCGTGGGCGTCGATGATCATCGTGTCTCCGTAGTGTTGTGAGTGAATTCGGGCCGCCGCCCCTCGAGGGGACTGCCTTCGGCGCGTGCCGTGTCGGCGCGGGCCCGGTGCAAGGCCGGCTCGGCGAGCCATGCCGGAATGAAGCTCGCACGCACGATGCGGATGCGCTCCTGCATCAGACGGCGCGCAAGAGCGGCGTCGCCGCGGCAAATGGCGTCGAACAGCCGTGTGTGCGAAGCGACGACGCGCACCGCCGTGTCGGCGCTCGTGTAGATCGCGAGCAGCGGCGTGAGCACGAAGCGCAGCGCCTTGAATTGCGCCAGCAGCACGCGATTGCCCGATGCCTCGACCAGCGCCTCGTGAAAGTGCAGCGAGGCATCCGTGAACCCCGTGAGCGGGCCGCGTGCGTCCTTCACGGCCTGCAGCGCAGCGGCAAGCGCCGCGCGGTGCTCCGGCAGCAGGCGCTGAGCCGCCTTTTCCGCCGCGAGCACTTCAATCGCCATCTGCGCGTCGAACACCTCCAGCGCGCTGGCGCCAATCAGGCTCAACTGGATAGAGAGCGCATCGGCGAAGCGCTCGGGGTTCGCGCTGGCAATCCACGCGCCGCCCTTCGCCCCCATGCGGATCTCAACGATGCCGACCGCCTCGAGCGTGCGCAACGCGTCGCGCGCCGCCGTGCGGCTCACCTGGAACTGCTGGGCGAGCGACGCCTCGCTGCCGAGAAAATCGCCGGCCCGCACCTGATTCGAGAACAGCGCCGCACGGACTTGCGCCGCAATGCGCCACGAGAGCTTCTCCGTCTGCACGGACTCCCAGAGCGCCGGCGCGAGCCGGGCGTGTTCGCCAGATGCCTTGTCGTGGTTCATCAGGTATCCGAAATAGTTTGCAGGGTTCACGTGCCGCTCGGCGCAGCGAGACGGCGCGCTCAGGCGCCGTCCCGCCGCCGCCTCATCGCCCGATCAGGACACGGCCTGCTGCACGAACTTCGTGACGAGATAGGCCTGCAGCCCTTCCACGCCGTTCTCCGAGCCGATGCCGCTTTCCTTCACACCGCCGAACGGCACTTCCGGTCCCGAGACCAGCATGCTGTTAATGCCGATCATGCCGGCCTCCAGCCCGTTCGAGAGCTCCAGCGCGCGCCGGTCGGAGCCCGTGAACGCATAGGCCGCGAGGCCATAGTTCAGGCGGTTGGCGCGCGCGAGCACTTCCTCGACGGTCTTGAACGAACTGAACGGCACGACCGGCCCGAACGGCTCCTCGTTCATGATGCGCGCCGTTTCCGGCACGTCCACGAGCACCGTGGGCGCGTAGAAGTACCCGGGCCGCTCGAGCCGGTGGCCGCCGAGCGCGAGCCGCGCGCCATGCTCGAGCGCATCCTTGACGAACGCATCGGCGGCGGCGAGCCTGCGCGCATTGGCCATCGGGCTCGCATCCACATCGGGCTCGAACGCGGAGCCCAGGCGCAGGCCCTGCGCCACCTGCACGAAGCGCTCGACGAACGCGTCGTACACGGCCTCCTGAATATAGAAGCGCGTGGGCGAGATGCAAGCCTGGCCGGCCTGGCGGAACTTCGCCTTCGCGAGCAGGGTGGCGACGCGCTCGACGTCGGCGTCGTCACAGACGATCACGGGTGCGTGGCCGCCCAGCTCCATCACGAGCTTCTTGAGCCCGTTGGCCGCCGCGAGACCCGCGAGATGCTTGCCCACGGGAATCGACCCCGTGAAGGCCACGGCCTTGATGACGTCGGAGGTAATCAGATGCTCCGACACCTGCGCCGGCACGCCAAAGACGAGATTGAGCACGCCCGGCGGCAAGCCCGCGTCCTGAAAGCAGCGCACCATGGCGGCCGTGCAGGCGGGCGTTTCCTCCGCCGCCTTCAGCACCACCGAGCAGCCTGCCGCGAGCGCCGCCGCTACCGTGCGCGCCGGAATGCGCACCGGGAAGTTCCAGGGCGTGAACGCGGCAACGGGGCCGACCGGCACTTTCATGACGAGCTGGCGCGAATTCGCGAGCGGCCCCGGCACGATGCGACCATAGGCGCGGCGCCCTTCCTCGGCGAACCACTTCACGATGTCCGCGGAGCTATGCGCTTCCTGCAACCCGTCGGCCAGCAGCTTGCCGTGCTCGAAGCTCATGAGCGTGCCGATCTGCTCGGCGCGCTCGTGCATCAGCGCGGCGGCTTTTTCGATGATGGCGGCGCGCGCGGCCGCGCTCATGCGCGACCATGTGGAGAAGCCGGCCGCGGCGGCGGCGAGGGCGTCGTCGAGATCGGCCTGGGTGGCGAGCGGCACATGGCCGATCACCTGCTCGTTCGCCGGGTTGACGACCGGCTGGGTATCGCGCCCTCCGCAGCGCCATTCGCCGTTGATGAACAGGCCCGTCGGGAAATCGTAGCTTCTCGGTTGCATCTGCGTCTCCAATCGTTCTGATGTCGCTAGCCGGCGCGGTCCTTCATGCCGCGCCGCAGGCCTCATTCTCCAATGCCCATCGCTTCGAGAAAAGCGCTGCGCACGCTCTCTGGCTGCCCGGCCTGGAACCGGAAGTCCTGGAGATGGTGGCGCCACAGCGGGTGACGCGCGAATTCGGCGCGCGTCATGCCTTCGACGAAGGTCGCGCGCGCGGCGATCGGCAGCTCGACGCACTCGTTGACGCGCGGATCGCGAATCGTGCCCTTGGGCTCGCCGCCGCTGGCGATCACGTCGAGCTCCTCGAGGAAGCGGCGCCGCAGCATGACGATGCCGCGGTCGCTCGCACCCAGGTTCTCCTTCGTGCGGTCGGCGATCACGCCCTGCCCCGCCCACGCGACGAAGTCCTGGTTCATCACATGGCTCGTGATCCAGCGGCCCGTCTGGGGATCTGTGACGGGGCCGTGCCAGGTCGGGATGTGCTTCTGCACATAGGGCTCGCTTTCCTTCGGCACGCGGGTGAAGGCCCACGTCACGCTCAGCGTGCGGAAGTCGTCGATCGGCACGCGCCATTCGAAATGCTCGCCCAGAAAGAAGGCGTTCGGCCACAGGCACACGCGGCCGACCGACCACAGCGGATCGTTCTCGTCGGCGTCGCCGCGCAGACGCTTGTAGACGAAGCCGTAGTCGAACTCCTCGAAATCGAGCTGCCGGTGCGCGGCCGAATACGGTCCCGTCTCGCCATTCAGGCGCGTGGTCCAGTTGTTGTGCATCCACTCGAAGTGGATGGGATCGATCGAATTCTCCTGGCATTGCAGCCAGTTGCACGGCACCTCGGAAATCACGATCTGGACGAAACCGTTCTTCCACGAGAACGGCTCCCAGTTCGGCACGAGCGGCGCGGGCTGCGGCCCGAGATACGCCCACAGGATGCCAGCCTTCTCCGCTACCGGATAGGCCTTGATCTTCACGCGCTCCTTGAGCTTCACCTGGGGATTCGCGACGTCTTCGTACGGCTGCTCGGTGCATTTGCCCGATTCGTTGTAGAGCCAGCCGTGATAGTTGCAGCGCAGACCGCATTTTTCGACGAAGCCGTACGCGAGATCGGCGCGCCGATGCGGGCACTGGCGGTCGACGAGGCCATAGTTGCCGCTCAGGTCCTTGTACAGCACGAGGTCCTCGCCGAGCAGACGCACCGGCTTCACGGCGACCTCGTCGAACTCGCTCACCCCGGCGACCGGCATCCAGTAGCGGCGCAGCAGTTCGCCCATGGGCTCGCCCGGACCGACCTTCGTCAACAGCTCGTTCTTCTCTTGGGACAGCATGATTTCAAGTCTCCATTGTTTCCGGCCCGGCCGACGCGCTACTCAATGGCCATCCGGTTGTTCTGCACCGCCCGATCGGTCCTGCCCTTCCGATCGACCTAATGATAATACATATTTAACATTAGAGAAGTATCTTTCTTGATGGAACGATACCCGGTGTGCTTGCCGATGTCGTTTTACTTAATATATATTATAGTTATACCGAAACGCAACAAGAACTCGCGCCAGCGACGGCGAACGATCCAGGGAACAGCACGATGAAGCAGGTCAGGCAAACGCTAGCGGTCCGGCTTCGGACCATCCGCCACGAAGCGGCGGCCACCAATACATACGAATTCGAGGCGGTGGACGGCGCGGCGCTGCCGCCCTTCACGGCGGGCTCGCATATCGATCTGCATCTGCCCAACGGCCTCGTGCGCAGCTACTCGCTATGCAACGACGCGCGCGAGACGCACCGCTATGTCGTGGGGGTGAATCGCGACCCCGCCAGCCGCGGCGGATCGAGTTGCGTGCACGACGCGTTGCGGGTGGGCATGACGCTGACGATCGGCGCACCGCAAAACAACTTCCCGCTCTTCGAGGCGGCGCCGCATACCGTCTTCATTGCGGGCGGGATTGGCATCACGCCGATCATGAGCATGATCCGGCGGCTCGACGCGCTCGGGCGCTCATGGGAGCTGCACTACTGCACACGCACGCCCGACGCCACGGCGTTTGCCGACACCCTGCGCGAAGATGGCTCACGCGTGCAGTTCCATCACGACGGCGTGCCCGGCGGCGAGCGCCTGGACATTGCGGCGCTGCTGCGCCGGCACGACGCTGCCACCCACTTCTATTGTTGCGGGCCGGTCGTAATGCTGAACGCCTTCGAAGCGGCCGCCGCGCCGCTCGAAGATTCGGCGCGCTTTCACGTCGAATACTTCGCCGCGCAGGAAGCGCCGGCCGCCAGCGGCGGCTTTACCGTGCGCCTTGCGCGCACGGACCGCACGATTGCCGTGGAGGCGGGCAAGACCATTCTGGATGCACTGCTCGCGGCGGGCGTGGACGTAAACTACTCGTGCTCGCAGGGCGTATGCGGCGCGTGCGAGACACGCATTGTGGAGGGCGTGCCCGAGCATCGCGACATGGTGCTCACGAAGGCCGAACGCGAGGCCAACCGGTCGATGATGATCTGCTGTTCGGGCAGCAAGAGCGCGTGCCTCGTGCTCGATCTATGACCCGCCATGCGTTGGCGGTTATGGCATCCACGATGCAAACTGTATAACCTTATGATTGTTCAAGGCTTGTGCTAACATCGCGCATGCTATTCCGGCCCCGCTCACGCTTGCATGCGTTGGCGGCGACCGGTCACCGTCATAACGTCAAGGCCGTGGAGATCCGAATTGAAAAAAGGCAACGTCGAGGGGGCGCCGCTGTGGGAGCCGGTGCAGACGGAAACCTTGTCATGGCGCATCGTCTCGCAGGTGCGGGCGGCCGTGTTTTCCGGGCAGCTGAAGGCCGGTGATTTTCTCGGCAGCGAAACCTCGCTGTCGACGCAATTCAATGTGAGCCGCATGGCCGCGCGCGACGCATTGCGCACGCTCGAAGCGGTGGGCATCGTGCAGATCCGCATGGGCGCCAAGGGCGGCGCGTGGATCGCGCAAGGCAACCCCGAGCGATTTGCCGATGCACTCGCGATCCAGCTGCATCTGATTGGCGTGAGCGGGGAAGAGATCTTCGATGCGCAGATGGCCATCGAGGTGACGTCCGCCGAGCTGGCGGCGCAAAACGCCACCGACGACGATTTCGCCAAGCTGCGCGGCATCCTGGCCGAGCTGGACAAGCTGCGCGACGACCCGCAGGGCTTCACGAATGCCTCGCTGCGTTTTCACGAGGCCATCGTCGAGGCGTCACACAACCGCGTGCTGCTTGCGCAGTTCCGTGCGCTGCGATTCGTGCTGCAGCCGCTGCTCGCGCCGAACACGACCAACACCATCGCCACGCGCGTGATCCGCTCGCACAAGCAGGTGTTGAACGCCATGGAGGCGCGTGATGGCGAAAAGGCGCGCGAGATCATGCAGCAGCGCGTCAAGGTGATTCGCGCCCGCGTGCTCTCGGGCACCGTGCAGCAGTCCGAAGACGAAGAGTGACGCGCGCGAGTGCGGCGATGCTGTTGAGGCGGCGCCGCGCCGTGGCGTTTCAACCGATCTCAGCCTGCGACCGGCAGCGTCTCGATTGAATACGCATGGCGCAGCGTTCGTCTGAGCACGGGGTCCTCGAGCACGATTTCGAACGCCTGCGCCGCGCGGATTCCGCCGATTGCTGCAAGCGTGCCGCAGAGCATTGCGGTGTCGTCGTCGAATTGCCCGCCTCGGTTTGCAAACTGTGCAAGGAGATCTTCAGGACTGCGCATTGCTGTGACCTTGCCTTCCTGATAGAGCACGCGCTCGCCGTTGATTGTCGCGTAGGAGCGCAGCAGCAGTGCGTCCCAGTGGTCGGCTATGTCGTTGAGGCGCCATAACGTATCCGCGCAGGGCTTTTCGCACATTTGCTTGGAGACCGTGATTCCGTAAGTCTCCACCTGGCGGTCGGTGTGGTCGGAGGCTATGCCGATGTAGGTCTCGCCGCCATCTCTCACTAGCATGAATTCTGCTTCGCCGCTACTTTCTTCACCGGTTACCTGGATGGTTGGGGTCGTGGTGATGCGGTCTGCCGAGACGCGGTAGAAGACCGGTGTGTAGGGCGGTCGCTTTACGCCTAGCGCTTCCAGCTCGCGGATGTGGTTTTCCATCGCGATGGTGTCGCGGCCTGTCCAGCCCGCTATGATCAGGTTTTTTATCGCTATCGCGCGGGCGGTGTACTTTGGGGTGTTTTCTTCGATTTTGAAATTGATGGTTTTCATGGAGGGTTCCCTTTCTCTGGGTGAGGGTTTTTAAATTGTGATTCCTGAATTTTTTGCTTTCTGCGATTTGCTTTTTTTGGCCTTAA
>NZ_BAYD01000188.1 GCF_000685075.1 Paraburkholderia oxyphila NBRC 105797 | reverse complement strand
TTATCACAATGCACCGATTCATGCAGTAAACTCTGGGCATGACAAATCGCCCTGCCCGGCTCCCGGCCCCGCCTTCCACCGAACCCGCCGGATTTCCCGATGCCGACGAACTCGCCATGCTGCGCGCCTGGTATTCCGGCCTGCCGGTACGCCAGGCCGTGGCGCGCTACCTGCCCGCGCGCCTCGGCGACGGAAAATCGGCACGCGGCGTGCTGGGCACCCTGCGGCGCCGGCTGCAGGCCCTCGCACGCGCCGCGCACCGCAACGATTGGGTGGCCCTGTTCGACCATCCCGCGGACGAACGCGAACGGCACGCGAAGGCCGTCGCCCAGGCGATCGACGCCCTGCGCACCGCGCGCGCACCCGAACCGCAGATCGCCGACGCCATCGCGCAGTGGTTCACGCCGCGCGCGGTGCGGGTGCTGCACGCGCACGGCATCACGACGCTGGCCGATCTCACGGTGCGCATTCCGCGCCGCCGCCAGTGGTGGAAGGCGGTGCCGGGACTCGGCATGGCCAGCGCCCGCGCCATCGAGGCGTTCTTCGCCGCATGGCCCGCGCTCACGGAAAAGGCCCGCGCGCTCGTGGTCGCGGACCGGCGCGGCCCGATGGACATGATGTGCGTGCCGTGGGAAGCGATCCGGGTGCCGCAAGAGGTGGATGGCTCCGATGGGACCTTCCGCGCGCCGCCCGCCACCTGCACGCTCGACGCGTCCAATGACTACGAGGCCGTGCAGACCTGGCTCGCGCTGCACGAGTCACCCGCCACCCAGCGCACCTACCGGAAGGAAGCCGAGCGCCTGATCCTGTGGGCCATCGTCGAACGGGGCCGCGCGCTCTCGTCGCTCACCACGGAAGATGCCATCGCCTACCGCACCTTCCTGCGCCATCCGTCGCCGCGCGGGCGCTGGGTGGGCCCCGTGCGGACGCGCACCTCGCCGGACTGGCGGCCGTTCAACGGCAGCCTGTCCGCGCGCTCGGTCGCGCACGCCCTGTCGATACTCGGCGCCCTGTTCCGCTGGCTCATCGAACAGCGCTACGTCCTCGCCAATCCGTTTGCCGGGGTGAAGGTGCGCGACGCAACCGGCGTCAACGTGCTCGACGCCTCGCACGCCTTCAGCGAGGGCGAATGGGCGCTCGTGCGCACGATCGCCGACGGGCTCGAATGGTCGTCGAAGGGGTCACCGCGCTGGTCGGCACCCGCGGCGCAGCGGCTGCGCTTCCTGCTGGATTTCGGGTATGCGACCGGCCTGCGCGCGAGCGAGCTCATCGGCGCAACGCTGGGCCACGTCGAAACGGACCCGCGCGGCGACCACTGGCTGCGCGTGACGGGCAAGGGCAGGAAGCAGGCGCGCGTCGCCCTGCCGCCGCTCGCGTGGGACGCGCTCGCGCGTTACCTCGCCGAACGCGCCCTGCCGGTGCTGCCCGTGCGCTGGAATCCGCAAACACCGGTGATCGGCAGCCTTGACGTGGGCACCCGCGCCGACAGCGACGCGGCCATCAGCAGCGTGCGCCTCTGGATGGTGATGCGGCGGTTCTTTGTGCTGGCTGCAGATGCCATCGAGGCCGACCACGCACCGCTCGCCGAAAAACTGCGACGCGCCAGCCCCCACTGGATGCGCCATACCCACGCCACGCACGCGCTCGGCCGCGGCGCGGAACTCACCACCGTGCGCGACAACCTGCGGCATGCCTCGGTGTCAACGACCTCCATCTATCTGCACAGCGACGAGGTCAAGCGCGCTCGGCAGATTGCGGAGGCTTTCTCAAAAGCAAAATGAACATGAGCCTGCTCATATGCAGCCGCCCATGAGCAGGACACGCGAAGGTGCCGGCCGCCGCATGTGGGTAGCCTTTTCTGCGGCAATACTCCGGGCCTCCCTCCTTCCATTTGCCCAGCATGAAACACGTTTCCGTCCGGCGATCTCCCATCCACGGCAAGGGCATGTTCGCCCTTCGTCAGCTTTCCCGTTGTGAGCGCGTGTTCGAAGCGGGCTCGTAACCACCTGGCGGGAACGGCACGCGGTGGCTCAACCACGCCTGCACCGCGAACTGCGAAGCGGTTGAGGAAGGCGGCCGCGTCTACATCGAGGCCATCCGCAACATTGCTCCCGGCGAGGAGCTCGTCATCTTCTGTGGTCGACCACAGAATTCATCGACTACGCTCTCGAGGTTCCCTCGAAACCGTCCAGGAGATCCCTCAGCGAATACGCCTGCCGTTGCGGGAGCAGGCGGTGCCGCGGAACCATGCTCGGCCTCGCCTGGCGCGATCGGGTGCGCGCGGCCGATCGCTCGGCATAGCAGCGGCTGAGGTCGGCCAACAACGGAAATTCGATGCCGGGGTGACGCGTAACCGTTGTTGAGCGTCGCCCATCCGTACCGTCTCGCAAGAGTGACTGTTTCCGGGGCGGCGAAGGCCCCTAGCAGGGCCTCGCCAGAAGCCGCTCTATCGTCACGAGCATGACATCCGCGGGCACAGGCTTCTGCCAAAGCGCATCCCACAGAGGTTCGCTCGAGGTTGGTTTCTCGCCTGCACTGGCCATGATGATGGGGATTTCAGCCAGCTTCGGATTACATTTGAGTCGGCAGCAAAATTCAATTCCATCCATTCCAGGCATATGCCGATCTGTAACGATCAGGGCCGGGTGTAGATCGTTCGCGGCAGCCAGACCCGCCTCAGCGTCTCTGGCGGTCGCGACCCCGAAGCTTTTCAAGCGCAATATACGGCTCCATGCAACGACGATCGCGGGATCGTCATCCACAATAAGTATTGTCTGCATGAGCGAGGATGGATCGACTTGCATAATGAGATGCTACCCCAAGCCGGTGGATACGGTAAAACCCCCCAGAAGTTTCAGCTTCGGCCATTCGACGGCATGAATCTGAAGGTCCGTTGCGGGTCGACAAGCGTCTGTCGCCTGGGACGTGCACCGCGAAGCAGCTATACCGCTAGCGCATATTAGCGATATAGCTGCGATATAGCTGCGATTTCCTCCGCAACCGCTCTCGCGCGATTCGAACCACGTATACGACAGCCCCATACTGCCCCGCTGCAGCAATGCGAAGTGGCAGATTCAATCCGCCGTGAGGCGAAGGGACACTTTCATTGCGTTCCGAGTGGAAGCAAAACTGTCACTCAGTAGGCAGAATACGCCGTCGCATCAAGACTCAAGTGGTGTCACTTTCAATTTGCCCTACGGCTGCGCCTTGCCTGAAGCTGCCCAGCGTGCTGCCTGACTGACCTGCCAGGCGCGCATATCAACCAACGCTTTGCTGCGTTCGCCGCCCGCTTGCTTCCAGTCCATCGGGACGAGGCGGTGTTTTTTCCACGCGCAATTAACGCGCCCGATCCTTGGCTTATTTCGTTCGTTTACCTATGATCATTTGCAACGCTCGAAAGCGATCAGGGGATTACCGATGGTCAAGAAGAAGGAAACGATCAAGCCGCCTAGCAAGAAGGCATTATCAGATGCGTCCAAACAGACAAAACGCGGACATCCGTCCGGGGCGCGAACGCTCGCGGACGAGTCGGTGGCAGTCCGTCAAGGCGTGAGGTCCAGTAGGAAAAAATGATAGCTACAGCGATTGCTACAGCGATTAACCGGTGCGATCTGATGGTCCAATGCCCGTAGCGCAGTAAGCCGTGATTCGCCTCGCCCGCACAATAGCGGCAAACGACGCGCATCGTGGCGGGCAGATTTTCTGCGCCTCGGCAAGTCCAGCACGATTGCGGTTTCGAGTGTGCCTAGCGCTTCAAACGTCGCATCCTCGCGCGCGTCAGTGGCCGCCGCCACAATCTCTGTGTCGAGTGTAGAGCTTCGACATCGTCAGAGGACGCGGACGACGGAGCGCGCGCGGATACAGGCAGCGGGCACTAGGACTTGTGATAGGTTGCATGTACAGCAACGGGGGCTTTACATGCCGAGACTGCTGAAGTCGGGCGGCTTGGACTGCGCGAGACGTTCGGCTGGACAAATGATGTCTACGACATTACCGCATTGCTTGAAGACCTCGAGAACCGCCGCGTGCCGGTGTACCTGCAGACGACGTTCAATCGCATTGAGATCGCCCAGTATCGAGCGTATCTCAAGGGGTTCCCCATCCGGATGTGCCGGCCCACATGATGCAGCCGGACCAGGTTCACGTCGACGCCGCCTACGCAGCGACGCTTACGGAAGAGGACCTGACGCGGCCAGTCATTCTTCTGCACGTTGGCCGGGATGAAGGGACACTCGAGCTGGCAGACCTCGAAAGCGGCTACAACTTCATCGTGGCGGACGGAAACCATCGGCTCGTTCGGGCGTACCACCTCGATGTCGAGGAGGTACCTGTCGTGGTCTTGCTCGAAGATGTTGCCAGCCGATATCGGTGCCCACCCCGGCCCGACGAAGTTTGTTGGTAACCTTCCGCGCCGCTTAGATGGCAAGCTTTCTGACCACGAGAAGGGGATCGCTTCGAGCGAGATCCATCCCAGCCAGCCACAAAGGCTCCCGTGCACAGCCATCAAGGAATCGGCCCATAGCAACGAGGGCCTCAACAACGGCGACACGCAGCAGCGGGGTCGCGTACACGTTAAATCTGGCCGCTTCGTTCGGCTTCGGCTGCAGGAGGTCGGCGAGCAACGTATAAAGGGCAATTGCGAGCGAATGCCGGTGTCCTTCGAAATGCATCGATTCGGCGTATTCAAGCAGTTCGGAAATAGCGTTCAGCTTGTGCTCGAGCAGAAACTCTTCACCGCTGCGAATCCCATCGACAAGGTAGCCCACGTAGCGGCGAGTTGCCATAGTTGGGCGCGGATGCTTCTTAACCCATATCGAAGCGGCACTGAGGGCTCCCGCTACAACGTTGCTGTCTGAATTACCTTGAATAGTATTGATTGCAAGGTCGAGCACTGCCCCTTCTTGTTCTGGCCACCAGTGAAGACATCCAAATAGGAGTGCGATAAGTGGCGCATCCATTGCAACGCTTGCATCCCAAAGTTCCTTGAACCATTCGTCGAGCTTATTCGACTGGACGGCTTCGAGTGAGAGTCTCTCGGAAAAGACTCGGTGGATCACGTGTGCCAGTAACCGTAAGCGCGGGCAAACAAACTCTCCGACGTTGTCGCGAGCGGCTGCGGTCGAGCCACGCGAAACGAGCCTTTTCCCCTCCGTGCGCCACCAGTCTTGTAGCTTGTTGGCGACCTCTATCAATTCAGACTCAGTCCATACGAGACTCACTCCATTGCTAACCGTAAGCAGGAGTCCGATCAGCAGGCCATCATCAGGATAGCCTAGGACCAGCTTTGATTCGCCCAAACCATCGGACATTCTTTCGATCGGCTGGACTTTCTCATTGCATAACCATCGAGAAAACCTCGCCTTGGCAGTGGGCGCCTCCGACGGCATAGGCCAGCTAATGAAGGCTGCGTCGTAGAACGTTTCGAACCGTGGAACATCATTGGTGCCGACTTCGCGCCATATCAACGACGCGAATCGTCGCTTCTGTGACGGGCTCATGACCCCGGCGCGATAAAGCCAATCAAGACGTCTGACACTGTCGCCGCCCTCGTGCCTTTGGTCATGCGGCAAAAGCGTCTCCAGTTCCCCAAGAGCCTGTTCGACGGCTGTGTTCCATGCAGTGTTACGCTGCAATTTTGGTGGCGAGCTCAGAAACCGCACGATGTCCGGCCATGAGCGCCGCTCCCAAAAGCGCACGCTCTTCGGAGACAAAGATAAAAGCTGCGGTCCGAGGCGGGCAATCTCCGTGACTGGCAATAAACGTACGGCTCGCGCGAAGAACTTTGCGAACGTATCGTGGAAAGAGTAGTCGTCCCGAAGTGCTTGTGATCCATATAGTCGCATGGCCAGCTCGCAAAGAGTTACTGCATGCTCCGAGTCCAGCCGGAACGCAACTCTCGACGCGATATCCAGCAGGAGTTTCACGGACGATGCATCGCGGTCTTCCCAGCGTGTCTCGACGGTGATGGATTGGATTACGTCGATAGCCCGTTGAAACAATCTGAGAGCAACGTTTTTTCTCAGCGACGCAATTATTGGAAGCTCAAGTGCGTCTGCCGAACTCGCCGCCTCACCGCCACTAGCGCGTGAGAAAACTCTTAAGTTCGAGGATGCGTCTTCGTGGGCGAGTATCCTGTAGCAGGTCAGTAAATTTTTAGCTGTGAAAGAAACCCTGCCGACAGATGGCGGCAGCGATGCAAGCTCAACCAATCGTATGTAGGAGACCGCTGCCCTAGCCGCTTCGTCACGAATCAAGGGGCGATGCGTTCGCTCCGGTACATCCGTCCAATCGAACTTGATTGCGCCAGAGTCGAGCACATTCCCTGCAATGTCCAGCTCATACCTCAACTCATCCATAAGGAAACTGGGGTGCTCGATGTTGTCACGTGCGTTGTGGTCACGCTCCATTGCCTCCTCAGGCTCCCGCTCGGAATTCTTCTTCTCCTCTTGGGCGATGCGCTTCCTGAGACCTGGCTCCGGAGACCAACTAGCACTTCGCCCACGGTTTAAGGCCGATCCACGTGCGTACTCGTCATCAACCTCGACCGCATATTCGAGGGCGCCAAGGAGCCATTCCGACCATTGTTCACGCGACACTAAATAAGCTGCCTCGCCTTCGAACTGAATCGCATATCTTATAGCTTGCAATCCCCCTTTTACCAGGTCATAGGCCCGTCGCACGACGCCTACCTCACCAAAGAGTGCACCAACGCGAACGGGCCAGTATGGGTCCACGTCGCGCGTTGCAACGACCTCAAGTTCGTTCAGTAAGTCGATAGCTGTCTGTTTGTCTCGCTGCTCGAGACAAAACAGTATCCGCTCATGCAAGAGAAAACAATGAAATTCAGACGGAAGCCTCTCGGGAGAAAGCCTATACACCTCAAGCAGCCAATTTGCGAACTCCGTTGAGTCGTTGTCCTCACGCGCATCACGAAGCATCTCCAGAGCGAGTCGGGCCTTGATACGATGCATTTCCTCCGGCGAGGGCCGCACGACTGATGCGGAATCTGGTAACGTACAAGTTGTCTTACTTGCGTTGCGCACGGTGTGGACGAATTCTTCGGCTATTAGTTTAGCGACCTGGACGTTTACGCGGGACAGCGTGGTTTCAAGAATCCAGACGATCTCGCTCAGGATCACTAGCCTTAACCATTGAGGTATGGACGCAGCGTTCGCCTTTAGGGACATCAAGACGCGCCAACTCCCAGATGCGTCTTGTAACTGTTCCCGATTATTGGCCGGTGCCACCAACCATCCTGGGTAGTCCCGTCTATTGCGCTGCGCTACAAGCAACCATGCGACGAGCTGAGACACATTGGGCTCGACAGCTTTCAGTTCATGCGCAGCATTATGAAAAGGCCACTTTGCGCGTCGTGGCGGCGGCTCTTCCTGCCAATAGTCCAGCACTGCGCCGAGCGCCTGCGCATAGTCGACTTCTCCATTCCGAGTGCCAAGTTCAGCGATATCGATTGGGAATATCTTTCGCCGCTCAAGTATGACGCGCTGCCCTTCAGGGATAGGGCTTAGCGTTATCAGGAAAATGGGGGGTACTTTGTCACCTAGATGATCGCGCGCCCACCCCGTCCAAAGCAAAAAGTTCGGGTCGTCGCCAGAAAACCCTATGAGACAGAAAACATTTTCAAGCATCGACTGCTGGACGGTATTAACAAACGGCGCAAAGTCGACCGGATACGTACGGTAGTCCTCCTCGGTTACAATCATTCTCGCGCCGGAGCGCAGGCTTCCGTGTAACTTCACTATGCGCGGCCTTCCGTTTCGCTTCGACAGAGGAACATCGTCTGTTGCAGACACAATCTGATATCGTGGCTTGATGCGCGGTGTGAGTCGCGTACGATCAGCATCGAGGGCGCGCTCGAGGAGGGTGTCATAGTTTGTTGTAAAGACGTCACTCCAAAAGAGCGAGAGGAGCTTCGTATGCAGGTCGCTGGGCATAACTGCGCCGGCGTCGGGGAGCAATTCGTGCAATCGTGAATCGAGCTGAGCGCGCCCTCGAACAGCTGCGTATTCTTCCGCAAGTCGCAGCATACCGCTGGTTCCGCCAAATCGCTGCTTTGCCCTCTTGCGCGCATCCTCCGTCAAATAGAGATCTGCCAGCAGGCTGTCGATAAGCTTTGCCCAAGTGGGAAGTCTCTTTCCTCCTTGAGCGTTTAGGCTGAAGCCCGAGCCGATCATCACCGATGCATGACCGTTCTTGAGCGCGTCTTGGACCGTTCGGAGATGCTCCCCGCCGGGAATACGGTGGATGATATCGGCCACTACGATCGACAACGGAGACTCGTTATTGGAAGATGCGGCCATTTTCGTTCTCATTGAATACTGGGGTGCAAGTCAGTACAGTGATTAGGCGGCGGTGTCAACATTCTGACTGGTAATCGGCCCCTGCCCACCCCTTGAAGTCGACTCATCGCGTTGCAGCGACTCTGGGCACGTCCTAGAGAAATCATCATCAGATATCGTTCGCACATCCTATCCCTTGGATTGTTTGTTTATTCATTGCTGTGCTGTTCGTCGATCGGCTTACACGGGACATCCGTGGCGGGTGGCGTCTGATGTAGGCCTTCGTAAAGCCGAAGGCCCCCGCCGTCCATGCTGCTCCAAAGCGTAAAGACTGGCCGTCGAGCGTCTCAAGGCCCAACAGGACGAGGTCGCAAAGGTGGCTTGCCACCAAGCATGAAATCGATGGCCTCGACGATGAACGATTTTCCGGTGTTCGACGCTCCGTAGATGCCGTTCAGGCCTGCACCGAAGGCCACCGTCGCGGGGCCAAAGAATCCGAGGAAGCGCAAGCGGAACCCCGGCGTCGCTATCGTCATGCGTTGCCTCCAAGGCTTTGTTCGACCTGTTGGAACTCCTCGACCCATCTGTCAAAGAAGCGACGCATTACCACTTGAAACTCCTTATCCGTGTGCTCGCCGAGCACCTCGACAAGCCAAGATGCCCGATGAGGCGGAATTGATGGCCCGTGAATCACCTGCGATACCATTACTTTGCTAACAGGTCCACCGGGCACGGCGATGTCCTTCCAGCTGGTTGTCATGTCGTGCCTCCCGCCTACACATCAAGGGGCTGAAAGTACGGATTCTTGTGTATTTGCGCCGCCTGGACTTTCTTCGCCAGGAACTCCGCGAGGTCTTGCTGCTGCTCGAGCAGGCGCACGATCTCTTGGAGGGTCGCGAGGACCAGGACCTTATGCTGCAAAAACTCACGTACCGTGTGAACTGCGGGTTCCGTATAGTCACTGGCAGAGATGAAGATGCCACGAACCTCGGCACGCGACATGAGGCGGACAAGATGCTCTGAAATCTCGGGCTTGCCGACCGGATTGCGGTACCACTTCATTTCAACGAAGTACAGAACGCCAGCAAGTTCGATCACTCCATCAATCTGCTCGACGATCCCTTCCCCAGCTTCGCCGACCAAATGGAAGGCTTTACGAACGAGAACGCCGTAAGCTTGGAAGATGTTATTGAGCGCCGTTTCCAGCTTCTTGCCTCGCTCCTGTGCAGTGATCGCAGCGCCGAAGAGCGAGTAGAGCTCCTGCTTGGCAGCCTCGATCTTCGAGCTGCGTTCGCGCTTCTCTGCGGCAACTCTTTGCGCCTCGGCGAGACGCGATAGACGTTCCTCCTCACGTGCATTGTTCATGCGCGTAAAGGCGTCTTTTTGGTTGACGACCTCTCGAATACTGGCAACGAGTCCCTTGGCCTTGAGCTGGTCGTCTGGCCAGCATGTATCGAAGTTGGTGAAATCCACGACACGTCGTAGCACTTCACGACGCTCGCGGAGGGCTGGCTCACCCTTCGCGTTGAGGCGCTCGAGCACCGTGCGAACTATGTCGTATTTGTTAACCTCCTTCGGTGTGGCTGTCAGGCGTGCGGCAATGTCCGAAGTTACGCTGTCAGGCACGCCCGCACCACGAAAGAATACGAGCACATCCCGTTTAGACCGGTTGAGAAGTGGTAAAACGTCAACCAACAGGTTAAACAGTTCTGGTGGGTAGTGGAATGTGATGTCCGCCGGGGCGCCAGTCATACGACGGCCTCCTCTAAAACGCACTCAGCGCCGATTTTGACGCGGCAAAAGGCTTTGCTCGTCCCTATCATTGGTCTTTCTCTACGCGCCCTGCACGTGTTTGTTGGTCTTGTGATGGCGAGCACTTGGGCCCGTGGGAAGCGCCCTTATGGCTTGCCCCGATTCAGCTTCAGCGAGATTCAGATCGTACCGCGCTTGCAAGTCCATCCAGAAGTGAGGCTCGTTGCCGAACCAGTGGGCAAGCCGTAGTGCCGAGTCACCCGTGATTCCGCGCTTGCCCTTAACAATCTGACTGATCCGATTGGCGGGGACGCCGAGCTGGCGCGCTAGCTCAGTCGGCGACACGCCGACTGCTTCAAGCCGTTGGGCGAGGACCTCGCCCGGGTGATGGGCCGTTGCGGCCATATTTCGCCTCGAAGTTGACGAGCCTTTGCCATTCGCACCCTGTGCTCCCGTAGCGGCGGCAGATGGACGTTGTACGTCAATCGTACATTGCTTTGACCCGCTCGTCGACAGATCGTGAGCTGAAGCTGGAATCCCGGGTCCAGGCCGTCGTACAACGGAGGGCCCGGGAAACGGCGAAAGCCGCCGCGAAGATCGTCGCGGAGCGGAAAGTGATCCGCCAATGCCAACGCTAAGCCTAGCGTTGCTGCGGACCCACGCCTGGCGCTACGTCGAACACATCCAGCGTTTGCCGCCCTTTCGCCGCGCTCTGCGTCGACGCCTATGGCAGCATGAAATGGCCGAGATCGATCGGGTGCTCCGGCTCGCCATGCGCCAGCAAATACTCCGAGTTCCGAGAGGGCTGTTGGAGCGCCCAGCCTATGCGCGGATTTCCGCCGCCACCTCTAG
>NZ_BAYD01000189.1 GCF_000685075.1 Paraburkholderia oxyphila NBRC 105797 | reverse complement strand
AGCCGAACGTATAGCTGGCGCCCAGGGTGCGGCCGATCATCCCCAGCGTCGAGGGCAACGGCGATACGGAGGGGCCCGTATTGCCGTTGTAGTAGGCTGCAAATACACCCAGCCCGCTCCAGTGGTACGAAAGGTTGGCCGAATACGCACGCCCCGCCTGGAAGTCTCCCGCCACTCCACCCAGCGCATACATCAGACTGCCTTGAAAACCCGCCAGAACCGGACTCGTGTAGGTCACCGCATTGGCGCTGAAGATGCCGGTGACGACCGTATTGTTGATGAACGGCACGAGGGAGCTACCGAGCTGCGACATATTGCGCGGATCGAGCGCGTATACCGCATCGAAGAACGGTGAATACTGCAGACCAGCTCGCACCGTACCGAAGTTGCCTCGCAGACCGACCCATGCCTGACGTCCGAAAAAGTTTCCGTTCGAATCGTTGAAACCCCCGTTGGCGATGTTGATGCCGCTTTCAAGTTTGAACTCGGCATGCAAACCGCCGCCGAGATCCTCATCTCCCTTCAGGCCAAACAGCGATGGCATCTGGCCACTGTCGGTAAAACCGAAGAATTTGCCGCCATTGCCGCCCGTGGCATTCTGGGTCTTGCTCAGATACAGCACGCCGGCGTCGACGATGCCGTACAGCGTCACACTACTCTGTGCTTGCGCCGCGACGGCGAAGCACAGGGCCGAACCAGCCAGCGCCGTTTTCACAAGCTTCTTTTGCATATTCAACCTTTGTCTCCGTATTTCATCTATATCTAAAAACTGCGCGGGTATGGATGTCCCGCCTTTAAAGCGTGACGGCCGGCGTTTCGACCTGTAGATCACGACGCAGCACGACAGGCGCACCGCCATGCAACTTCTTGTTGACCCAAGCCGATAATGCGGAGTCCATATAGTCCGCATGCCCGGGGAACCAGTCGATCAACGCCTGAGCAAGTCGCCTGACGTCCGTTAATCCGACGTCGCCGACCGCCGCCAATGCGTTCACCTGCTGTACCGCATCGAGCACCTTTTGATGCTCGTCCAGATGACACTCCATGGCCGGGAAGTCGGTCTTCTTCATCCACTCGTGCTCGGTCGCGAAGTGGGACAGCAGATGTGCCTCCACGGCCTGCAGGCGGACCAATGCAGTCTGCCGGGTGCATTCCCGCAAGGCCATGACCACTTCGACGAATTCCTTATGGGCATCGTCGATCGGCGCATGCCCAAGCAGCATCGCACTGCTCCATTCAAGCTTGTCGACTACGGCGCGCGGCGGGTGCTGCGCAGGGTGTGGACGGTGTTCGACCTGTTGACTCATCGTTTGCGTTCCCACTTCATGTCTCCTGCCGAGCCTTACTTGCGGTCAGCGCCAATCAGGATCGCGGCCATCACGGCCGGCTCCTCGCTGCTATTTCGCCATGCATGGCGGGTACCGTTCTGAATCACGATATCGCCCGCCTTCAGATGGCGTACCTGACCATCGTCGAGTTCGAGCGTCAGTTCGCCGGCCAGGATGATGTCGTAGTCCACCGAGGTGGTGCGATGGAAGCCCGAGCCATCGGGCTCGAAGCATTCAGCCAGGCCTGGCAGATTCGCCGCGTACTCGGCACCCGCAGCAGCCGGATCGAAATCCGGCGTGGTCATCACGCTGTCGGGAGGAAATTGCACGATCATGAAACGCGTGCCGTGCGGGTCGGGAATCACCGAATCCAGGCTGACCACAGGATCGCCGCCGGCATGCGGCAGCGAGGCGACACCCTGAAGGGTCGCCCACACTTGCGTGGTCTCGAAACCTGGAACCGCCGCATAGGCATGCCGCATTTCCGCTTGACCATCTGACAGGACTACTGATTTACCGTCCTTCTCGCCGGTCACGATACGTCTCACCATGGCGTTCTCCTTGATATCCGTGGAATGGGTTATTGGCAGATCACGACGTTGACAAAGCCGCCCGCGCGCTTTTCCGCATCCGACAATGCTTCATTGGCCTGATCAAGCGGGTAGCGGTGGTGCTCGAACATGTCGAGTTCAAGCGTGCCGGCCGCGATCATGTTCGCGAGATCCTGCCCCTCCCCCACCGTGAACCACACAGAGCCGATCAGGCTGATTGCCGAGCACATCATCTCGTGCATATTGATCGGCAACGGATCCGTCATCGAACCGATCTCGACCAGTTTTCCGCCGCGACGCAAGGTGCCGATCGCGTCGCGCGTGACCTGGTGCGGCGAGCCCGGCCCGATGGCGTCGATCACGACATCGACACCCATGCCCTCTGTTTCCTGGTGAGCCCATTCAGCCATCGACCCTGTTCCATAGGAGAACGTACGGATGCGACGAGGATCGAGTGCCTGAACACGTGCCAGCAGCGCTTCGTTGCGCGCCACGCACAAGATGCGGGTCGCCCCCATGGCACGCGCAATCTGCGTGGCGCCAAGTCCCAGCGTGCCGGTTGCCCCGACGATCAACACCGTGCGCCCCGCACGGACACCACCCTTGCGCAAACCGGCATACGCCGTGCCGAGGTAACCAAATCGCGCAGCCGTCTCAAAGCTCACCGCTTCGGGCAGCTTGACCAGGCCATCGGCGGGCGCCGTCGCGTACTCGCAAAAGCCGCCATACGGATATTGCTCGTAGATCTTTTTCGATTTCGGGCCAAAGCCGAAGTAGCCCTGGAACGTATACGCCTCGCAATGGATCGGCTCTCCGACACGGCATGCATGGCACGAACCGCACGAACGTCCCGGATTGATATAGACGCGGTCGCCCGGCGTCAGCCCTGTCACCGCACTGCCGACCTCCGCCACGACACCCGCAGTATCGAGGCCATAGATTGCCGGCAGGTCCGGCACCGTGAGATAGGCGCGGTCGCCGTAATGGCTCATCACGTTGCGCAGATTCGGCACCACGCCGGACGCTTTCACCTGAACCAGCACATCGGTCGGGCGCAGCAGCCTGGGGCGGGGGATCGTGTCAAGGACAAAACGTCCGCTTGAATCATGAACACGCATGGCGCGCATGGATTGGGTTGTACTCATTGGGTGTCTCCTGTTGTTTGATTGGGGTAAATCCTCATCGGTGCCGGGTGCTCCGACCTGCCCGGAGTCTTCACATGCCCTCGGGATAAACCCCGACGCCACTTGTGCCCCTGCTTGCGGAAGAACCTCACCGCATCGCTGCCAACGCCGTCCAGCAAGGCTTTTCGACAGGCTTCTTTTATATGATCAATAGATTTCTCATTGAACATGCCTCGCACATTGATTGAACACAAATTGACTGTCAATTTATTTTTTCGTAGTCTTCGCCACAGCCTCGAACATGAACCGCGTCAGCGGACGTGTTCAGCTGTCCGGAAACAGGCGCTCGTCGCCAGCTACGAAGCGCCGCCCAATCGATAAAAGTCAGGAGATACACGTCATGAGCGATACGCCCATCGTCCGCCGTCGCAGCAGCGGCCCGCGTCTGAACGACATCAGCGATTCACGCGTCAACGACGCCAAGGTCCAAAGTCAGTACCAGCCGTACAAGGACGCTGCCTGGGGTTTCGTCAACCACTGGTATCCGGCGCTGTTCAGCAACGAACTCGCCGAGGATGCGGTCGAAGGCATCCAGATCTGCGGTATCCCCATCGTTCTGCGCCGCGTCGACGGCAAGATCTATGCACTGAGGGACCAGTGCGTGCACCGAGGCGTGCGTATGTCGGCCAAGCCGATGTGCCTGACCAGGGACACCATCAGTTGCTGGTATCACGGCTTCACGTTCGACCTCAAGGACGGCAAGCTCTCGACCATCGCAGGCAATCCCGATGACAAGCTGATCGGCACCACCGGCGTGACGACCTACCCGGTTGAAGAAGTGGCCGGCATGATCTTCGTGTTCGTGCGCGAAGACGACTTCCCGCTCGAAGAGGTGCCGCCGCTCTCCGAAGACCTGCCGATCCGCTTCCCGGACAACGACGAGCGCTTCCCGCACCCGCTGTGGCCTTCGGCCCCGAGCCTGCTCGACAAGGACGTGGTCGTGCGCGGCATGCACCGCACCGGCTTCGCCAACTGGCGTATCGCCTGCGAGAACGGCTTCGATAACGCCCACATCCTCGTTCACAAGGACAACGCGATCATTCACGCCAAGGACTGGGTGCTGCCGCTCGGCATCGTGCCGACCGCGGACGACTGCATTGCCACCGTCGAGGACGAGAACGGTCCGAAGGGTCTCGTGCAGTGGCTGTTCACCGAGAAGTGGAACCCCGTTCTCAAGAACGAGAAGGTCGGCCTCGAGATCGACAACCCGGTGGCCCGTCCGTACCGCACCTCGGTGTTCCTGCCGGGCGTGCTGATGGTTGAGAACTGGCCGGAAGAGCATGTCGTGCAGTACGAGTGGTACGTGCCGATCACCGACGACACCTACGAATACTGGGAAGTGCTGGTGCGCGTGTGCCCGACCGAAAAGGAGCGCAAGGCTTTCGACTACCGCTTCGAACACTTCTACAAGCCGCTGTGCCTGCACGGCTTCAACGACTGCGACCTGTATGCGCGCGAAGCGATGCACGACTTTTACGCCGATGGAACGGGTTGGGACAACGAACAGCTGGTAGCCACCGATGTTTCGCCGATCACGTGGCGCAAGGTGGCCTCACGCTGGAACCGCGGCATCGCCAAGCCGGGCCGTGGTGTCGACGGCGCGATCAAGGCGGGCAGCATCCGCATGAAGCGCACTGCCGAAGGCAAGGCGCCGGCCTACTTCGTCGAGAAGATCGAAGAAGAGAATTAATCCAGCTTGTACTGAGGACTCCGTATGTCATCCACTCATCATGTCACTCTGAAGTTCCGCGACGGAAAGGAGACATCGGTTGCCGTACAGCAGGGCGAGAGCGTGCTCGATGCCGCTCTCGCCGCCGGAGTTCCGGTCCTCCACCAGTGCCGCTCTGGCTCGTGCTCGAGCTGCACGGGCCGTCTGGTGGAAGGCCGGGCCGGCATGCGCGCCGGTGCGAGTTCGACCTTGCTGAAGAGCGAATTCGACGCCGGCGAGCGCCTGTTGTGCCTGACCGAACCCCAAACCGACTGCACGATATCGCTCAACTACGAGAGCGATGTCGGCGCGACCGGCGCTGTCAAGGCGCATGCCTTCGTCGATAGTATCGAGAAGATCGCCACCAATGTCGTGCGCGTCACCCTCGAACTGGCCGAAGGCGCGTGGCTCGACTTCCGTCCGGGCCAGTTCATTCAGGTGCGCGTGCCGGGCACCGACGTGACGCGCAGCTACTCGCCGTCCAGCACCTCGGCCGATCTGCCGAAAATCGAACTGATGGTGCGCCTGCTCGAGGACGGTGTGATGTCGTCGTGGCTCGAGAACGAGGCGCAGCCCGACGACGTGCTCGAGATCGAAGGCCCGTTCGGCAACTTCTATCTGCGCGAAAAAGTGCCTGCGCCGCACATCATGGTGGCCGGCGGCACCGGACTCGCACCAATCCTGTCGATGATCGACACGATCCGCCGCAAGCCGGGACGCAAACCGCCCGTACTCCTGAGTTTTGGCTGTGCGACGCCCGATCAGCTGTTCGGCATCGACGATATCGCACTGCGCAAGCATTGGCTGCCCCAACTCGATGCGCGCATTTCGGTCGACCGCGGTGATGGCAGCGACTACCTGATCGGCAATCCGGTCGATGCGCTGCGCGCCGACGACGTGCTGCATGCCGATGCCGTCGCCTATCTGTGCGGCCCGCCGCGGATGATCGAAGCGGCCACGCACCGGCTCACCGAGCTCGGCCTGCGACCGGAAAACATTTACGCCGAACAGTTTTCGCCGTCGAACTGACCGCGATCCCGACTCCTGAGACTAGCCGTGCTGACAACGACACCATTACCCTTCTCCGCCGCACAGCAGACCTGGTACGAGCGTGCCTGCGCAAAGCTCGATCCGCGTCGCCTGCAACAGCTGCTCTACGAACTGACCAACATCCACAGTCCAACCGGCGCGGCCCGCGAGGCCAGCGAATTCATGGCCCGCCATCTTGGCAATATCGGCATGAACGCCAGCTACCGCCGCATGAACGAGCGCACCGGCAACGTGGTGGGTGAAAAGCGCGGCAGCGGCGGCGGCGCCTCGCTGATGCTGTATGCGCCGATCGATACGCACCTTGAAGGCGACGAGAGCGATAGTCCCTGGGTCGGGCCCACCGACCCGGTCGATCTGAAACCCCGGGCACGCATGGACGGCGACTGGGTGTTCGGGCTTGGCGCGTCGAATCCGAAGGGCATGATCGCCACACTGACCGAGGTCGCGAACGCGCTGATCGAAGCCGATGTGCCGCTGACGGGCGACCTGCTGGTCGCGATGGCCGACGGCGGAATGCCGGTCGACGTGGCTGCGCGCGATCAGGCGGGCATGTCGTCCGGTGTCACGCATCTGCTGAGCCGCGGTGTGGCGCCGGACTTCGCAATCGTGATGAAACCGTGGAACTGGGTCTATCACGAGGAGCCGGGCATGGGCTGGTTCAAGGTCAAGGTCAAGGGCACGCTGGGCTATGCCGGTGTGCCGCGCGGCACACCAGGCTTCCGCAGCTCGGTGGTGCCGGCCGCGCAGGTCGTTCTTGAACTCGAGCAGTGGCTGATCGAGTACGCCGAACGCAATACCTCGGGCGTAGTCAAGCCACATGGCTGGATCGCGGGTGTCCAGGGTGGCTGGCCCGAGCGACCGGCCTTCCCCTCGGCGGTCACGGAAATTTTCTTCGATGTGCGTATCAATCCGCGCACGAGCCCGGGAGAGGTCAAGGCACAGTTCGCAACGTTCATGGCGGGACTGCAGGCGCGCCACCCCGATTTCGATCTGGACTGGGAAATGTACGGCTCGGTGCCGGGCGGAACCACCTCGCCCGACAACTGGATCGTCCAGTCTGCGCGACGCGGCTGGGAGCACATCGAACAGCGCACGCACCCCACGCCTGACTATCTGGGCGGCCAGACCGACGGCGCCGCGCTGCGACGTTTCGGCATCCCGACCGCGCGGATCGGCTGGCCGTGGCCCGCCGAGGGTTCGCCCGAGCCGCTCGCCGAAGGCCTGGGCGGCATGGGCGCCACCTATATCCCGGATCTGATGCCGTGTGCCCGAAAGATCATGTACGCGGTGATCGACACGCTGACCCGTCCGCGCGCGGAACTCGGCCTTTAAACCTCCAGTCCGGAGTTTCATCCGATCATGTCACATTCTGATCTGCACTATCTGGACATCGGCACGCTCGCGCAGATGATTCGCTCTCGAGACGTTTCGCCGGTCGAAGTCACCGAGGCGATGCTCGAACGCATCGAGCGTCTCGACCCGATGCTGCACAGCTATGCGCGGGTGATGCGCGAACAGGCGCTGGCCGACGCCAGAGAAGCCGAGCGCAAGGTCATGGCGGGCGAGGCGGTCGGCCCGCTGCACGGCATCCCGCTCGGCATCAAGGATTTATTCTGGGTGGCCGGTGCGCCCACCGCAGCAGGCACGACCATTCACAAAGACTTCGTCCCGACAGAAGACGCGACTGTGGTCCGGCGGCTGCGCGAAGCCGGCGCCGTCGTGCTGGGCAAGCTGCAGATGACCGAGGGTGCATTTGCTACGCACCACCCGAGCGTCGCGGAACCCGTCAACCCGTGGGGGGCCAACCACTGGGCCGGTGCATCGTCGAGCGGCTCGGGCGTGGCCACGGCCGCCGGTCTTTGCTACGGCGCGCTCGGCACCGATAGCGGCGGTTCGATCCGTTTTCCGTCGGCCGCCAACGGCCTCACCGGCATCAAACCAACCTGGGGACGAGTCAGCCGTCATGGCGCCTTCGAACTGGGTGCCAGCCTCGATCACGTCGGACCCATGGCGCGCAATGCGGCCGATGCCGCGCTGATGCTCGGCGTGATCGCGGGCTACGATTCGCTCGACCCGACCTCATTGCCGCAAGAGCACCTCGCATTGCCCGAACCGGCCGGGGACCTGCGCGGCCTGCGCATTGGCATCGATCCGACCTGGAATACCGAGGGCACCGATACGGTCATCGTCGAGGCGCTCGAGCACGTGCTCAAGGTGCTTCTGGATCTCGGCGCCGAGATTCGCGAGGTGCGCTTCCCGGCGGTCCGCACGGTGGTGGACGAATGGCAGGAAGATTGCGGCGTACAAGTCGCGCTCGCGCACGCCGACACCTTTCCGCGCCTGGCCTCGGAGTACGGTCCGGCATTGACCCGCCTGATCGAGTTAGGGCACGAGACCAGCGCCGCGCGCTATCAGCGGGTGCTGTTGAATCGTGCAGCGCTGCGCGGCAGGGTCAACAAGGTGATGAGCGAGATCGATCTGCTGGTCGCACCCGTGCAGCCGTTTGCGGCGCCGACGCACGAGCAACTCGGGGCGCTGGCACAGGACCCGGATCTCAATGCACGCCTGATCCAGTTCACCGCGCCGTTCAATTCGACGGGGCACCCGAGCATGGCGCTGCCGTGCGGCCTGACCTCCACAGGCATGCCGATCGGCTTCCAGTTCATCGCGCCACACGGCGGCGAAGCCGCGCTGTGCCGCGCAGGCATGGCGTTTCAGCGCGCCACCCAGTGGCACAACGCACATCCGGGCATCTGAACCGCCGCCGGAGGACTCGGCGCCGCAGACAACGCGCGTCAGTCCTCCGCTGCCTTGCGCGTCTTGCGAGCGGGTTTGGGTTTGGGTGCCGTTTCGACGATCTGCGGCGTGATGGTCGCTGAATCGCGCGCCGCCTCTTCGTAAATACCCGTGAGCAGCGACATGAAGCGCGCGCCCTTTTCAAACTTCTCCTCGACATCGGCAATTTCCTCGAGGCGCTTGACGAGGATTTCCTGGCGGACCTTGTAATATTCGTCAGTGAGCTTGACGCCCAGTTCGCTCGCCACGTACGAGTACGTTTTGCCGTTGTTGTCCTTGTGCTTTTCGATCAGGCCAGCCGATTCGAGCTTTCTGAGGCTGTACTGGATGTTGGGAATGTCATCCCGGTTCATCAGACGCGCGATCGTCGCGCTGTTCTTGGGCCGCTCCTGCATGCGGATGACGTGCAGGATGACGTGCTCCTGATACTTGATGTCGACGTCTGCCGCGATCGTGATCATGCCCGTCGTTAGCACGAAGCGTGAAAACGCCTCGTAAAAGCGTATCAGCGACCACTCGAATTCGGTCGCCTGGTACTCCATTTCCGACTTTGCGAGATGCCACCCGCGATAGAATTTTGGTTCCATTTCTCGATCCGAATAACGATACGCCCCGCCTGCCCGGTCCCCACATATCCGTTGGATAGGGCTTTCACTCCCATCAGTCATGTTTGGGCAAAACGGCAACCGTCAGGCGATATTAAATCGATCATCCACTGATTTGCGATCGATAGTTTATCAATCATTCGGTCTCGGGGCGCGGTTTCAGCAACAAGCGCGTATTCCATCAGGTCCGGGCTCATCCGCCTCTTTGGCCGCGGCGGCCAAGGGCCAACAGTTCGCGTCCGGCTTTACAGGAAATTATGCCAACACCATAATTATGGCCATCACATAATTTTCCCCAAAAACCATGAGCTTCACCTTCCACCGTACCGAGCTGGCTGCGGCCATGGCTCATCAACTCCTCCACCCCGGCCCGCTCGACCAGACGCTGCAGTCCGGGCTCTTCATTTCGGGCCCCCGGCGCGTCGGCAAGACAACCTTTCTCAAGTACGACTTGATCCCCGAGCTCGAGAAACAGGGCGCGATCGTCATCTACGTCGACCTCTGGGCACAACCCCAGGCCAACCCGGCTGATCTCGTCATTGCAGAGATTCGCAAAACGCTGCAGGACCTGAGCACATCGCAGTCTGCCCTGCTTTCCAGACTGAAAGCCCTCTCTCACATCGAGGTGGGCGCTGGCGGCTTCAAGTTTGGCGTCAAGCTGGACCAGCTCGGGAAACCGAATGGTGCGCCGCTCGCCGAGGCCATCACGGAACTGGTCGATGAGGCCCGCGCCAACGTCGTCCTGATCATCGACGAAGTCCAGCACACCCTGGGCACGACGCAAGGCAGCGATCTGTTGTTCGCGCTGAAGGCAGCCCGCGAAGCGGTCAACAAGCGCCTCGATACGCCTGGCCGGTTCATCTTCATCGGCACCGGGTCTCATCGTGCCCAGGTGCAGGAGCTGGTCGTTCGTGGAAACCAGGCATTCCAGGGCGCCGAGTCGCGCGAATTCCCGGTGCTCGGGGCCGACTACGTCCAGTTCATGCTGGAGCAGATCCGGCCGCAGCTTCTGGAGATGACCCCCTCGCTACCGGTGGCGACCGCGGCATTCGAGCAGCTTGGCTCAAAGCCGGAGGAGATCACCAAGGCGTTCCAGGCACTGCGCGCCGCCGATCGCAGCGTTCCAGCGGATACGCAGCTACCCATCATCGTCAACGCCCTGAAGGTGTCGGCCGGCGACATCGAGCTCGCCCGACTCGAGCAACTCGGCAGCCTGCCGGGCGAAGTGTTTTCGCGGATCTGCGCAGCGAAGGACACCGCCAAAGGCTTGTACTCCGCAAAGGCACTCGAAGACTACAGCAAGGCACTGGGGCGGGAAGTGACGTCGACCGAGGTCCAAACCGCTCTTGCCGCACTGTCGGACGCCAACCTTGTCATGCGCAAGGATCACGGACGCTACGAAGTCACCGACCCATTTGTGAAGCAGGCGCGCAAGGACCAGTTACTCATGCTAGCGCCAGACCCGGACCTCATCAGCCAGCAGTCCACCGGATGAGCAGGATTCCTGCCAATTGGCGAGCAAGCCCGGTTCCCAACCGTGCACTGCCCGTCGGCGTGGCTGTTCGATGCGGCGGGCGGCGGTC
>NZ_BAYD01000190.1 GCF_000685075.1 Paraburkholderia oxyphila NBRC 105797 | reverse complement strand
GGCAAAAACGCGAACGGGCATCGCCGTTTATCGCCAAACACCCTGACGGGACGCTCCGTCCATGCGCGCAGCATCCCGAGCAACGCCGCAACTTCTGTAGGAAAACACTGACAGCCCTACTGTTGCGACTACACCAACTTCGCTGGCCGCTGATTTATCTTCCCCCCCGCAAAAGCAATACTTCAGTCACCAGAGCGGCACACGAGTCGTACGGCGCCCCAGCCCCGACGCCGCCTGTTGGAGACGTCCATGAGCCTCATCGCACAAGACCTGATCGAACTGCTACGCCTCGCCCACGGCGGCGCAGGCGCGCTGACGCAACACCTGCTGCGCGAGCTGGCCACGAACCTGATCGCTCAGGGCGTCTCCGATATGCGCGGCGGATGCTGACAAAACAGCTCCAGCAAAGCAAACGGTTGACAACCAACGTGCACACCTCGGCTGCGAAAGCCAGTTGTCAGAAAATAGCGACGTCGCCCTTGAACGGGGAACATCATGCATAGCACTGAAACGCTGCAATCGATTCAGGAACTCAACCTGTCCTACCTCGCGCTCGCGCAGCGCCTGCTTCGCGAAGATCGCCCGGCGGGCATGTTCCGGCTGGGCCTGTCCGAGCAAGTGGCCGATCTGCTGTCCGGGCTGACGCTGGCCCAGACCGTCAAGCTCGCCGCGTGCAATCAGTTGCTCTGCTTCTTCCGAATCAACGACCACCAGATGCTGTCCGTGCTGGCCACGCCCGCGAAGCACGCGAACGTCGCGCACACGCATGCGGCCGTGCTGCTCGCCGGTCAGCCCGCCGAACAGTTCGCCTGAACGGGCCGGCGCGAGCCATGACCAGGACCAGTATCATCGACGATGCGCGCGAAGTCGTGCGCGCGAGCGCGCTCATCGAGCTCGGCGCTCGCATGCAGGTGCTCGAAAGCGAGCTCGCGCTGCCGCGCGACCGGCTGATCCGGCTGTATCACGAGATCAAGGGAGAATCGCCGCCCAAGGGCATGCTGCCGTCGTCCGCCGACTGGTACATGACCTGGCAGGCCAATATCCACGCATCGCTGTTCTACAACGCCTATGTGTTTCTCAAGGACCAGGCGGGCTGCTCACATCTCGACGCGCTCACCAAGGGATTCCGTCTGTACCGCGAGCACTGCGCGCAAAACAGGTTGGAGATGCAGCTCGACTTGACGCGCGCCTGGACGCTCGTGCGCTTCTTCAAGGGCGGACTGCTGCAGTTGACGGCCTGCCGCCGCTGCGCCGGCAAATTCGTCATCCACAAATACGATGCGCCGGATGGCAAAGTCTGCGCGATCTGCCAGCCGCCGTCACGCGCCGGCAAGCGCGCAAAAGACAAAGAGGTGCCCGCCGCGTCTTGCGGCACGGATGGCGCGAGTGACGACGCTGAAACGCAAACTGAAATTGACGCGCAGGGTGAAGCCCGGTCCGAAAAACCGCCCCGCCCTAAGCCGATTCCTCGCGATTGAGCGCACTCACGGGCAAGCTGACCGATAAACGAAATCCTTCGCCCGGCGCGGTGTCCACCGACACGGCGCCGTTCAATTGCCGCACGCGCTCGCGAATCCCAAGCAGCCCGAACGACTGCTCCTTGCGCATTGCGCTCGCCGCCGTGCCGCGCCCGTTGTCCGCCACTCTCACGTGGCAGGCCTCGCCGTCGAGCACCACCTCGACCTGCACTTCGGTGGCCTCCGCGTGCCTCGCGATATTGGTCAGCGCCTCCTGGACGATCCGGTAGACGGCGGTGGCGGCCGCCGAATCGAAGTACAGCTCGCCGATATCGATGTGCAGCTCCACCTCGATGCCATTGCGGCTTTCGAAATCGCCGGCGAGCCACTCGAGCGCCGGCACGAGCCCGAGGTCGTCGAGCACGGTCGGTCGTAGCCCCGCCGCGATGTGGCGCACCGACCTCACGGTCTCGTCGATCAGCGTCATCATCGAGCGCGCCCGCCCGCGCAATGCCGGCGCCATCGTGCGGTCGTCGAGATCGCCTTCGAGCATCGTCAGATCGATCTTGAGGGCGGTCAGCCGCTGCCCGAGATCGTCGTGCAGCTCGCGCGCGATGCGCTTTTGCTCCTCTTCGCGCGCGGCCTGGATGCCGGCCGAGAGATGCCCCAGGTGCTCGAGCTCCCTCACGCGCATGCGCTCGCGCATGTCCCTGCGCGTGAGCGCGACGAGCCGTGCATAGAGCGTGCCGCTCTCGACCAGCAACACGATCAGCACGAAGCTCGCCGCCAGCAGGCCATATATGCGTCCCGCATAGAATCCGAGATCGAAGCGGCCATGGTTGAGCATCGCGGCGAGTGCGATGTCGATCATCCATGCCGCCATCACGACCATCAGCCACATATCGAGCGCCGTGCGCTTGCCGTGGCGCCACACCATGGCGAACGCAACCGGGCTCACCAGCCACACGGCGCCGATCACGTAACGGTAGCCCCAGGTGAAGCGGCCGTTTTCGAGGAGGTCGGGAAGCAGCGCCTTGCCTGCCGTGGCCAAAGCGGTCAGGACGCCGACGATCGCCGCCACGGCCACCACGCAGAATGCGATCGATGCGAGTGTGGAGCGCCTCGGGATATCGCCGCGCAGGCCGCCTGAAGCGCTTCCGAGCAGCGCATAGGCCATGACAAAACAGGGAAACCCGGCGTGCCAGAACATGTAGAGCCACGCGGTGCTCTGCGGGCCCGCGCCTAGCAGCCCGGTGGGCGCGAACAGGCCCGGGAACGTGAGGCCGTGCGCAATCGTCATGCCGGCCGTAAACAGATAGCCACTGCCGAGCGCGAGCAGCGCACGCGAGCGCAACGAATTAAACTGGCCGAACAGCAGCATGGCCGTGATCAGGTCGTTCATCACCAGCGCCGCTTCGTAGCTGGGGATGAACGCCCCCACCGCCGGCAGCGGACGCTTCGCAAACGGCGCGCACGCGGCGAACAGCACGAAGCTCACGACGATCACCGTAAGCGCGAGCCTCCGCTCGCTGCGCCCCGCGGGCAAGGTCGACAGAAACATCTGGTTGGCGTCGTCTCGATCGCGACCCATGCGCGTGCCTGGAAGAGAATCCGGAGAAAGGCATTTGAGCAGATGATGCACGCCGAAGGCAACTATTGCATACTGCCTGTTGCGAACGGCAGCCAACAGCCTCCCGCAGCGGCCCACGCTGGCCCGGACCGGCCAGCCCCATGCCTCTCGTGACAACTGGCCTATGCCTCGCGAATCGGTTGCACTCGCCACGGCCGGAACCAGGCAAGGCACCATCGCAATGACTGACCCGCAACCAGCGGTACAGCTGGAGGACGCACACTGATGACCCGAGTTTTGATCGCCGATGACCACGCGCTCGTGCGCGACGGCCTGCGCCATATCCTGCAGAACGCCAGCGGATTCGACGTGGCGGGCGAGGCGCGCGACGGCGTAAGCACAATCGCGCTGATCCGCTCGACGCCGGCGCAAGTGCTGCTGCTCGACCTGTCGATGCCGGGACGCAACGGCGTCGAGCTGATCAAGCAAATCAAGGAAGAAAAGCCCGAGCTGCGCATTCTCGTGCTGACCATGCACGCCGAGCAGCAATACGCCGTGCGGGCGTTCAAGGCCGGCGCGTCCGGCTACCTGACGAAGGAAAGCGCCGGCGCGGAGCTGGTGTCGGCCGTGACCAAAGTCGCGGCGGGCGGCGTGTACGTGAGCCTCGCGATGGCCGAGCAGTTCGCACAGAGCCTGAACGAGCCCGTCGACGCGCTGCCGCACCAGCGCCTCTCCGACCGCGAATTCGACGTATTCCGCCGCATCGCCGCGGGCGAGACCATCACGGAAATTGCCCAGGAACTCTGCGTGAGCGCGAAGACCATCAGCACCTACAAGACGCGCATCCTCGAAAAGATGCGCCTGCCGCACGAGGCCGCGCTGGTGCGCTACGCCATGCGCCACAAGCTCTTCGACGACCACGACGAAGTCTGAGCATGTAGGCATCCACCTACACGACTTCCGTTTCCCCTACCCGAAGTTCAACTCCGGCCGATTCCGCTGGGCCATGGCGGCAACGATACTTCGGCACATGGACGCGAACCTCTCATCGGCAGAATTGAAGGTCTTCCTCGTCGAAGATTCGGCATCGCTGCGACGCCGGATCGCGGCGCTGCTGCACACGATTCCCGGGGTTCGCGTGGTCGGCGAAGCCGAGGAGATCGCGGCCGCGCTCAGAGACATCGCGGCGAGCCGCCCCGATGTCGTGATCACCGACTTGCGCCTGGCCGAAGGCAGCGGGCTCGATCTGGTGCATGCGCTCGCGCGGCGCGGCCCGCCGGTCGTCATGGTCGTGCTGACCAATCAATCGAGCCAGCCGTTTCGCGAAGCCTGCCTTGCGGCGGGCGCGCATTACTTCTTCGACAAGACCAGCGAGATCGACAAGGCGCGCAAGACCATCGAACGCCTTGCCGAGGCGCACAGCCAGCGTGTGGTGCCCTAGTCGTGGGTCACGTGCTGCGCTGGGCGTTCACACCCAGCGCCACACGTGCCTACGGCGCGACCCAGCCGCCATGCCATGCGCCATCCTGGCGGGACAACTTCGCACGCGCGTGACCGTTGGGAGACAAGTCGAGATAGTCGATTGTTTGCACGTCCACCGTGACGAGGCAAAAGTTCTCCAAGCCCGCCATTGAATCGGGCGGGCTGCCCGGCGCCATGTGCGCCTCCTCTGGCGAGGCAATGGGCGTGCCGGGCACAAGTTGCGCACGGTAGATAATCAAGCTGTGAGGCCTGCTGATCTTCCAGAGCGCCATCCTCTCGTCGAGGCTGTCCACTATCCGCGCGATGCCTTCGAGCCGGATCTGTATGCCCGCGTCCAGGTCGCATCCCAGTAGCGAGATTCGCGGGTCTTTTCTCAGCTCCATGACCTTTTCCGAGCGCACGTCGGTATGAAAGGTCAGCGCGCCCGCCTCCGGGCTGACGCCGCGCAGAACGATGGTGCGTACCCTGGGTCCGCCATCGAGACCCACGGTTGCGGCCTGAAGCATGGTGAACGGCGAACGCGTTGCCCCCGCGTTCGCGCCCGCACTCAGCATTGCCCAGACACGGTCGATGACTTCGCGCATCACGGACTCAAACCGATTTGGTGACGCCACCGTCGACGCGGATGTTCTGGCCGGTAATGTAGGCCGCGCCATCGGAAGCCAGGAAGGCGATGGTCGCCGCGATTTCCTCGCTGGTTCCATAGCGTTGCAGCGGGACGCTCTCGCGGCGCTCGTCCAGGGCAGGAAGACTGTCGATCCAGCCAGGCAACACGTTGTTCATGCGAATGTTGTACCTGGCCTGGCTATCCGCAAAGAGCTTGGTGTACGAGGCCAGGCCCGCACGGAACACGGCCGAGGTGGGGAACATCTCGCTCGGCTCGAAAGCCCACGCGGTGGAGATGTTGATCACGACGCCGCCTTGCTGCTTCTGCATGATCGGCGCGACGAGCCGGGTCGGGCGAATCACGTTCATCAAGTAGGTGTCCATGCCGCGATGCCAGTCTTCGTCGGAGATCTCGAGGAGCGGGCCACGCGGACCATGGCCGGCGCTGTTCACCAGCACGTCGATGCGGCCCCAGCGCGACACGGTCAGGTCGACGAGCTTGCGAAGGTCGTCGTTCGACTGATTCGAGCCCGTCACCCCCACGCCGCCGAGCTCCGCGGCGAGCGCTTCGCCTTTGCCCGAGGACGAAAGAATCGCAATCTTGAAGCCATCGGTGGCCAGGCGGCGCGCAGCTGCAGCGCCCATGCCACTCCCGCCTGCGGTAACGACGGCCACTTTTTCTACTGTCATGGTGTTAATCTCCGGATGTTGGGCGACGCTTTGAACAGGCCGCAAAATGCACGATGTATCGCAAGAAGCATAGCACCGGCGCCCCCTCCTGATGCCGCAGTTTCCATCCCGGTTTGCAGTAGAAAAACTATCGCATGAAAGATCCGAACGAGCCGCTTCCATCGCTCAATGCGCTACGCGCCTTCGAGGCGGCCAGCCGTCACCTGAGCTTTCGCCGGGCCGCCGAGGAACTGGGCGTCACGGAGGGTGCCGTCGGCCAGCATATACGCGGGCTCGAAACGGCGCTCGGACTCAAGCTCTTCGAGCGCCAGCCGCGCAGGCTCGCGCTGACCGAAAACGGGCAGAGCTATTCGGCCAGCGTGCGCCGCGCATTCGACCTGCTGGTCGAGGCCACGCAGGCGCTGCGGCCCCAGGCGCTGAAACTCGCGGTTAGCGTCACGCCGACGTTTGCCGCCAAATGGCTCATCCCGCGGCTGCCCGACTTCACGGCCACGCACCCGGAGATCGATTTGCGCATCGTGGCGACGGAGCGGATCTCGCATTTCCAGACCGATGGCGTCGATCTCGCGGTGCGCTATGGCAGTCCGCCATTCGGGGCGGGACTCAATGCCGAGCTATTGTTCGACGACATTCTGATTGCCGTGGCCGCTCCGCGCGCCATGGCCGGCGCTCGAAAGAGCAACGGCATCGTTACGCGGCACGCGTTACTGCACGACGCGCACAATCTCTGGCCGCAGTTTCTGGCGCAGCTCCATCAGCCGCTGCCGTCGGCCGCGGAAAAGAACATCCGCTTCAATCAGACTTCCTTGGCGATCGACGCGGCGCTGGAAGGACAAGGCATCGCGCTGGCGCATTGGGCATTCGTCGCCCGCGACGTCGCGGCCGGGCGCCTCGTGCGCGTCTTCGACGACGAATTGCACACGGGCGCCGGTTTCTATCTCGTGTTTCCACGCAAGCTTCAACATCCGGGGCCGGTCGCGCAACTGCGCGACTGGCTGCACCATCAAGCGTCGATATCGACGCAGATCGCAACGGCTTGATGCCTCTGGCCGTGCCGCCCGCGACAAGCGAGGCAGCCTTCACGACGCGCGTTCGATCTCCGCGATCAAGGCCTTCAGCACACGCTCGATGGGACGCGAAAGCCGTCGTTCGCGCATCGTCATCACGCACACGTTGCGCTGGTTGAGCAGCGGTTCGTCGAAGCGCTTGGCGACCAGCGAAAGATCGTTCGCGAGGCCCGAAAGCGAAAGCTTGCTGCCGAGCGTGATCGCACCGGCCAGCGACGCGAACGCGTGCAAGGCGCTCGAATTGTTGCTGGTGAGGATCGGCTCGAGCGTGATGCCGTGCCGCGCGCAGCATTCGTCGAACAACTGGCGAGCGGTATTGCCGCGCGCGAGCAGCGCAACGGGATAGTCGCGCAGATCCGCGAGCGTGAGCGACGCGCGACGCGCCAGCGGATGCCCGGGGGCGAGCAGCGCGCAGACCGGCGCCTCGGCGCTGTATTCCACCTGGACCTTTGAGGGGTCTCCGCTCGAAAACGTCAGCCCCAGATCCACCTCGCCCGTGGCCACCCACTGCTCGACCTGCGAAGGCGTGCCCGAGCGCAGATTGAAATGCACCTGCGGCGCGGCGGCGTGATGCTCCGCGAGCACATGCGGCAGAAACGAGCGCGTAAAGCCCTCCGTGCAGCCGATGCGGACGATGCCGCGCCCGAGCGCCTTGGCCGTGGCGATTTCGGCGAGCACGGCGTCGCCCTCGAGCAGCGCGCGCCGCGCGTGCTCGGCGAGCCGCTCGCCCGATTCGGTCAGCACCATGCCGCGCGGCATGCGCTCGAAGAGCGCCGTGCCGACGTCCTCCTCGAGCTTGCTGATCTGCCGGCTGATCGCCGAGACGGCGACGTGCAGGTTCTCCGAGGCCGCGGCCAGCGACCCCGTGCGCGCGACCTCGACGAAGTAGCGCAAGGCGATTCCATGAAGCATCGGCGTATCCATTCAGTGCCTGCTCAGTGTTCGAGCAGTGCGTTGCCATTTTGGCAATGCTATCCGCAAATATTGAAATTGTTGCGAATTTTTGGCGTTCCTAGACTGGGCTTATTTCCTGCAATGTCCCGCCCGAACGCCACAGAGGAGCCACTTTGAAAGAGTCTCGACAAACCGGGTCGCGCCAGACCGCCATCGACCGCGCGCTGCGCGTCTACGACTCCGGCCAGTTTCTGGGCGATCTCCAGCGCCGCGTGAGCTTTCGGACCGAAAGCCAGAACCCCGCCCAGGCCGACGCCGTGCGCGCCTATCTGACCGACGAGGTGGCGCCGTCGCTCGCGCCGCTCGGCTTCACGAGCCGCATCGTCGAGAATGCGGCGGCCGCGCGCGCGCCGTTCCTGATCGCCGAGCGCATCGAGGACCCGGCGCTGCCGACCGTGCTGACCTACGGTCACGGCGACGTCGTGCGCGGCTACGACGAACAGTGGCGCGAAGGCCTCGCGCCCTGGACGATCACCGTGGAAGGCGACCGCTGGTACGGCCGCGGCACCGCCGACAACAAAGGCCAGCACTCCGTGAACTTCGCGGCGCTCGGCGCGGTGCTCGACGCGCGCGGCGGCAAGCTCGGCTACAACGTGAAGCTGATCTTCGAAACCGGCGAGGAAATCGGCTCGCCGGGCCTCGACGCGGTCTGCGCGGCGCATCGCGAGGCGCTCGCGGCCGACGTCTTCATCGCCTCGGACGGCCCGCGCGTGCTGGCCGAGCGGCCTACCCTCTTTCTCGGCTCGCGCGGCGGCGTGGCGTTCGAGCTGCTCGTCGATTTGCGCAAGGGGGCCCATCACTCGGGCAACTGGGGCGGCGCGCTGCGCAACCCGGCCATCGTGCTCTCGCACGCGATCGCGAGCCTCGTCGACCGGCGCGGCGCCATTGCCGTGGACGGCCTGCGTCCGCCGCCCATATCGGCGAGCGTGCGCGAAGCGCTTGCCGACATCGTGCTCGGCGGCGACGAGGACGCGCCCGCGATCGACCCGGACTGGGGCGAGCCCGGCCTCACGCCCACCGAGCGCGTGATCGCCTGGAACACGCTCGAAGTGCTCGCGTTCAAGGCCGGCAATCCCGATGCGCCCGTCAACGCGATTCCGCCGATGGCCAAGGCGACCTGCCAGCTGCGCTTCGTGGTGGGCACGGACGCGGAGCGCGCCGGCGAACACCTGGAAGCGCATTTCGCGCGTCTCGGCTTCGACGACGTGAAAGTGCGCGTCACGCAGATTTCCGCGGCCACGCGCCTCGACCCCAACGACGCCTGGGTGCACTGGGCGCTCGAATCGCTGCGCGCGTCCACGGACAAGAAGCCGGCGCTGCTGCCGAACCTGGGCGGCACGGTGCCCAACGACGTGTTCGCGTACACGCTCGGCCTGCCGACGCTCTGGGTGCCGCACTCGTATCCGGCCTGCGCGCAGCATGCGCCGAACGAACACCTGCTTGGCTCCGTCGCGCGCGAGGCGCTGGCCGTGATGGCCGGACTCTGGTGGGACCTGGGCGAGGACGCCGCGCGCCTCGCCTCGACGCACGCGCAGGCACAGAGCCAGGCGCAAGCCCCGCAGTCCTCCGACGCCGTTCTCCAATAAGGGCCGCCGCCATGTCCGCAAAGCAACCCGTGAGCCTTGTGAGGCTCGTTATCGCCACCTCCGCCGGCAACGCGCTCGAATGGTTCGACATCGCCATCTACGGGTTCTTTGCGGTGTACATCGGCAAGCACTTCTTTCCGGCCGTCAACGAAACCGTGTCGATGCTGCTGACGTTCGGCACCTTCGGCGCGTCGTATCTGGTGCGGCCGCTCGGCGGTGCGGTGCTGGGGGCCTATGCGGACCGGCGCGGACGCAAGGCGGCGCTGATGGCATCGGTGGGCCTCATGATGGTTGGCACGGCGATCATCGCGCTCGTACCCGACTACGCGGCCATCGGCGTGGCCGCGCCGCTCGCGGTGTTTGCCGCGCGGCTGATCCAGGGCTTTTCGGCGGGCGGCGAATTCGGCGCGTCGACGGCCATGCTGATCGAGCACGCGCCGCACCGGCGCGGCTTTCTCGCGAGCTGGCAGTTCGCGACGCAAGGCCTCGCAACGCTGTTGGCGGCATCGTTCGGGTATGGGCTGGCGCGCCTCATGGCGCCTGCTGATCTCGCGGCGTGGGGCTGGCGTTTGCCATTTTTCTTCGGATTGCTGATTGGTCCGGTGGGGCTTTATCTGCGCCGCTATATCGACGATGCTGAGGACTTCAAGCGCGCCGCGCGCACTGAGACGCCTGTGCGCGAAGTGCTGAGCCAGCAGAAGCGGCTCGTGCTCACGGCTATTGGTTTGATGACCGTCTCTACGGCGGTCAACTATCTGCTTCAGTATATTCCGACCTTTGCTATCCGGCAGTTGCATTTGCCTGCGGCTACCGGGTTTGCCGCGACTATGGCGGGTGGTGTGATTCTCACGGTTGTTACGCCGTTTGCGGGGTATCTGTCTGATCGCATCGGGCGGCGTACGCAGATGACTTGCGTGGCGTTGCTATTTCTCGCTAGCGCGTATCCTGGGTTCGTGTGGGCCACGAGTCATTCGAGTGCGATGCCGCTGTTTGTGCTGATCGCCTGGCTGGCGCTTCTGAAGTCGATTTATTTTGGGGCTTTGCCCGCGCTTATGGCGGAGATTTTTCCGGCTGCTACGCGTGCGACTGGCATGTCCATTGGGTATAACATCGGTGTCACCGTGTTTGGCGGGTTTACGCCGGCTGTCGTTACCTGGATGCTCAGCGCTACCGGCGATAAGAGCGCGCCTGGGTATTGGCTGATTCTTACCTCAATGATTAGTTTGTGGGCGCTGGCTTATGTTAGTCGCGTGAAGGTCGTGGCGGCTGTTTCGCAGCAGGCTGCGGTTTGATTCGTGGTTGGTTCTAAGGCTTTGGCCTTAACTTGT
>NZ_BAYD01000191.1 GCF_000685075.1 Paraburkholderia oxyphila NBRC 105797 | reverse complement strand
CAACTTCGTTGAAAAATTCGATCACTGCATCATGCATGATCAAACGTTCGCGGTTCTTCGTGAAGACCGTCGGCACCCAGACCTCGTCATCCATGGCCAAGCCGATGAACCAGCGAAACAGCAGGTTGTATTGCACCTGCTCCATCAGTTGGCGCTCCGATCGGATGCTGTAGAGCACCTGGATCAGCATGGCTCGCAGCAACTTCTCCGGCGCGATGCTCGGCCGCCCACCCTTGATGTCGGCCTCGTACATCCCGGCAAACAACCGATCCATCTTCGCCAGCGCTTCGTTCGCCATCACGCGGATCGAACGCAACGGATGCGACTTCGGAACGAAGTCGTCCAGCTTGCGCATGGAAAACAAACTCTCGGTGAATGTGTCGGCGCCGCGCATGATCTCCAGGGGGCAAGTGGGGGTCTTCCATCAACGCTTCACCGGCCTTCCGCGATGACGTTACCGCCGGTACTTCAGCAGCCTGGTAAAGGCTCACCATGCGCGACCTGTACACGAGTCACGCCGCCGCCTTGCGCGACGCGCTACGCCATGCCGTCGAGCGTGGCGGTATGTCTTCGCTGGGCGTGCTGCATCAAGGCGTGCCGTCCGCGTCCACGCTCACGGGCACCGATGCGACCGCGCAGGCGGCCCGGATTCGTCGCCAACTCGAACGCCTCGCGCCGGTGCCGCGCGCGCTACTCGTCATCGCCTACGCGCCGCGCACGCTCAAATGCTCGTGCGGCTCGCGGTGCTGCGCGGACAGCTATCCGAATCCCGAATGGGCGAAGCCATGCGCATAACGCTCGCGCCGCTGCTCACACGTGTAGCGGTAAAGGGAAATAGATCGAAGTCCTTATAAATAGAATCTGCGCTCCGCAACCACAGCCGCAACCACGAATGCAATGAAAACGAAAGCAAAACGCATGCAGATGAAGTGCCTTTGAAAGCAGCCGGACGGCGACCCATTCCGTATTTCGATTGATCGTTCAATCAACTTAAAACCTTGTCGTTCGGACCTCGCGACGTCGAGGTGTCGCAAATGCGCAAGTGCTCGTCGCAATTGCTACGTTGATCCGTTTTTTGCCAAACGACTATTGACCGTGGGATGCGCGTCCTCGCCGCCTTTCTTCCCGTCAGCCCCGCCACAAGGGGTACCGGGGCACAGGAACAGGGGCGGGCACGCGTCTTGCGCTGGTCAGCCCGCAGTTTGTCCGCGAGTTTGCCGCCATCCCTTCCATGAGGAACCGATCGACGCTGTGCAATCTCGAGGAGATGAAGATGAGCCGATTTCAGACCCTGCAGGCCTGTGCGTTGCTGTTTGCCGCCGCCGCCTGCTCCAGCGCCTATGCGGCGGATCCCGCCGAATGCAAGGCGGTGCGTTTTGCCGACGTCGGCTGGACCGACATCGCTGCAACCACGGGCGTTGCGTCCACCATATTGAGCGGACTCGGCTACGAGCCCACCAAGACCATCGCGTCGGTGCCCATTACGTTCGCGGGCCTGAAGAGCAAGCAGATTGACGTGTTCCTCGGCTACTGGTCGCCGACGATGGACCCGATGATCGAGCCGTTCACGAAAGCGGGCACGATCAAGGTGTTGCCGACCCCCAATCTCATCGGCGCGAAATACACGCTCGCAGTGCCCGACTACGTGTACCAGGGTGGCCTGCACTCGTTCCAGGACATCGCGAAGTACGCGGATAAATTGCAGGGCAAGATCTACGGGATCGAGCCCGGCAACGACGGCAACCAGCTGATTCAGAAGATGATCAGCTCGAACCAGTATGGCCTCGGCAAGTTCAAGCTTGTGGAGTCGAGCGAGGCCGGCATGCTGGTGCAGGTGAACCGCGCCGTGCGCGACAAACAGTGGATCGTGTTCCTCGGCTGGGAGCCGCATCCGATGAACGTGCAGATGAAGATCGACTACCTCGCGGGTGGCGATGACGTTTTCGGACCCAATTACGGCGCGGCGAAGGTCTTGACCGCGGAACCGCCTGATTACAGCGCGCGCTGCCCGAACGTCGCGAAGTTCGTCTCCAACCTGCAGTTCACGACCGCCATCGAGAACCATTTGATGGTGCCCATCGCCGCCAAGGAAGACCCGAACAAGGCGGCCGCCGACTGGCTCAAGTCCAATCCGCAGATCCTCGACAAGTGGCTCGCCGGGGTGACGACCCTCGACGGCAAGCCGGGCCTGCCCGCCGTGCGCGCGTATCTGGGCGTGAATTGACGCTTTGCGTCGACATGTTGTGGCCGCCGTTCGCACCCTCTTGCGGACGGCCGGGGCGCCCGGGACGAACTGTATGCATGCACGGCACGTCCCTGGCGATCCCTGAAGGCCCCAATTGGCGCGGCAATTTTGGTTGATTAGCGTTAGACCTCAGGAGGAATTGGATGGAGCAAGCTGGAATACGTACGCGGGGTGCCGACGATGTTGGCGCCCGAGGCGACCATGGCCATGCGCTGCAGCGTGGCCTTACCTGGAAAGACGCATTTTGGGTCACGAGCGGCGTACCGGCGGGTGTGCTTTTCACGATCGGTGGCGTGTGCGCCACGATAGGCCAGCCCGCATGGGCCATCTGGATCGCATCGATCACGATGGGCCTCATGCAGAGCGCGACCTATGCCGAGATTTCCGGCCTTTTTCCGCACAAATCGGGTGGCGCGTCGGTCTATGGCGCGATTGGCTGGGTGCGCTACGGCAAGATGATTGCGCCGGTCTCCGTGTGGTGCAACTGGCTCGCCTGGTCACCCATGCTCGCGCTCGGCTGCGGGCTGGCCGCGAACTACGCGCTCGCCACGCTGTTTTCGCCCGATGCGGCCATCCTGCAATGGCACTGGACGCTGGCGAACCTCGACTTCATCAAGCCCGGGCTCACGCTGCGCATCAACGCCACCTTCATGATTGCAGCGGCGTTCCTGCTCATTACGTTCCGGCTTCAACATAGCGGCGCATCGAAGGCCGCGAAGACGCAGAAGATACTCGGCATCGCCTCGCTCACGCCGCTTCTGATCGTCGGTCTCGTGCCGTTCTTCACCGGCGACGTGCCCGCAAAGCATCTCTTCCCGCTGCTGCCGCTCGGCCACGACGCGCAGGGCAATCTCACCGCCTCGCGCTTCGGCGCATGGAACGGCCAGGGTGTGGTGATGGCGCTGGGCGCCATGTTCATGGCCGGCTGGGCTTCGTATGGCTTCGAGACCGCCGTCTGCTATACGCGCGAATTCCGCGATCCGCGCCGCGATACCGCGCGCGCGATCTTCTGGTCGGGCGCGCTCTGCCTCGTCGTGATGACGCTCGTGCCGCTCGCCTTCCAGGGTTCGCTCGGCATGCAGGCGATGCTCGATCCGCGCATTGGCGACGGCACCGGCGTTGGCATGGCGATGGCGTCCATCGTGGGCGGTGGCGCATGGGTCGGCAATGCCGTGGTCGTGATGCTGATGCTCTCGATTCTGCTGATCGTGATGACTTCGATGATGGGGTCCTCGCGCACGCTGTATCAGGCTTCGGTGGATGGCTGGCTGCCGCGCTATCTCTCGCGTGTGAACGAGCACGGCGCGCCTACCGCGGCCATGTGGACCGATCTGGGCTTCAACCTCGTGCTGCTGGCGATGTCCGACTACATGACGGTGCTGTCCATCTCGAACGTGTGCTACATGCTGTTCGTGTTTCTCAATCTGCAATCGGGGTGGATTCATCGCATGGATCGGCCGTCGTGGGATCGGCCGTTCCGCTGCCCGACGTGGCTGCTCGCGCTTGGCGCGCTGTGCGGTTATGCGAATCTCGTGTTTGTGGGCGCGGGTGCGAATTTGCAAGGGGCTAACACGCTGCGTGATGGCTTGATCGCGATGCTGCTGATCGTGCCGGTGTTCGCTTATCGTCACTACTGGCAGGATCGTGGTCAGTTTCCCGCGGGCAGTGCGCTCGATATGGAGGTGAAGATTCCTGCGCGCAGCAAGTGGCGCGATATGTTGCCGTATGCGGCGTTGATTGCGGCTGCGTTGACTATTGCGATTTCGTATCGGTTGGCTGCGGCGGTGTAACCGGGCGGTTTTAACCCTGCGTTAAGGCTCACGGCGTCACGTTGGCATTCGGATTTCGGATGCCGCGTGACGCCGTTTTTGCTTTTACGGCTGCTCGGGGCTTCTCTGCAATGGGGTGATTACCTGATATCCAGGTACCCATGACTTTCTTGCACCTGCTCATGGCCCTGGATGCTGTCCTCCGGCAAACTTGCTCGAATTTCGCAAATTTGCTAATATCGGAAACAGCATGTGGACGATCACGTACTACAGCGAGCGTGTAAGGACCGAGGTTTTCTCTCTACCGGTGGGTATTCTCGCCGGCTACATGCGGCTGCTCGGCGTCATGGAGAAGTTCGGTGCCGATCTGCGAATGCCGCATTCGCGCGCTATGGGAGGTGGACTGTTTGAACTTCGTCCGCGTGGTCATGAAGGCATCGGGCGAGTTTTCTATTGCACACAGATGGGCCAGCGCATCGTTATCCTGCATTCGTTCATCAAGAAGACGCAGGAAACCCCGGTTACCGAGTTGCGTATTGCCCGCAAACGCTTGAAGGAGGTTTTGGACAATGGCTAAGGCGAGGGTGAAGCGCGAACTCGAGGATCGGTACAATCCCGTCCCGCATACGAAAGCCGATATCGACCGGTTGATGCAGGACCCGGCGTTCAAGGCCGCGTACGAGGCATTGGAAGAAGAATTCGCGGCGCTGGACACGCTGCTCACTGCTCGCAAGGAAGCAGGCCTTACGCAGGCACAGGTCGCCGAGCGTATGGGCACCACCACCTCCGCGGTATCCCGTCTGGAATCTTCGCTCGCCAGCGAAAAGCATTCTCCATCTCTGGCGACGCTGCGCAAGTACGCCGCTGCCTGCGGAAAATCCTTGAGGATTTCCCTCGTATAAATGCATGCGGGCCGGAATCGCCGCGCTTCGCGCTTCGATTCCGGCCCGCAACGGATACCCGATTATTCAGGTATCCGATGGACTGCCATAATTACGATACCGCGTGCGCCTTCCGCTTCGCTGCGCTCGGCGCCGCCTTTATTCCCTTGCCTCCCGTCGGGCGCAGCGGCAAATCCCCACCTCGCGCCGGCGCACCATTGGCCACGTAATACTGCGCCGTCGAGCGCGCGAGCGGCTGGCGGCCGCGAATGCGGTCGGCAATCTTCTCGGCGAGCATGATCGTCGGCGCGTTCAGGTTGCCGGTGGTGATGAGCGGCATGATCGAGGCGTCCACCACGCGTAAGCCTTCGATGCCGTGCACGCGGCCCTCCGCATCCACAACGGCCATGTCGTCGTAGCCCATCGCGCACGAGCACGACGGGTGAAAGGCCGTCTCCGCGCGGCCGCGCACGAAGGCGTCGATCTGCGCGTCGGTCTTGAGGTCGGCGCCGGGGTTCAGCTCGCGGCCACGGTAACGGTCGAGCGCCGGCTGCGCGATGATCTCGCGCGTGATGCGGATGGCGTCGCGGAACTCGCGCCAGTCGAGCGCTTCGGACATGTAGTTGAAGAGAATCGACGGATGCTGGCGCGGATCGCGCGAGCGCAGCTTCACACGACCGCGGCTAGGCGAACGCATCGAGCCCACGTGCGCCTGAAAGCCGTGCATCTTGATCGCGTTGCTGCCGTTGTAGTTGATCGCAACAGGCAGGAAGTGATACTGGATATTGGGCCACGGGTCGTCGTCGCGCGTGCGGATGAAGCCGCCCGCTTCGAAATGATTGCTCGCGCCCTTGCCGGTGCCGCGCAACATCCATTCGAGCCCGATGGCGGGCTGATTGCGCTTGAGCAGCGCAGGGTAGAGCGAAACGGGCTCCTTGCACTCGTACTGCATGTACATCTCCAGGTGGTCCTGAAGATTCTGTCCCACGCCGGGCAGGTCGAGCACGACCGGAATGTCGAGCTCGCGCAGCCACGCGCCGGGGCCCACGCCCGAGCGCTGCAGCAGTTGCGGCGAGGCGATCGCGCCCGAGCACACCAGCACCTCGCGGCGCGCATAGCGCTTCACCTGCGCATTGCCGTCGAGAAACACCACGCCGTTCGCGCGCTTGCCGCTGAACAGGATCCGGTCGGTGGTCGCGTGCGTGACGATATCGAGGTTGGGCCGCTGCTTCGCCTGATCCAGGTAGCCGCGCGCGGTGCTCGCGCGCCGGCCCTTGGCCGTCACCGTGCGGTCCATCGGCCCGAAGCCTTCCTGGCGGTAGCCGTTCAGATCGTCGGTGCGCGGGTAGCCGGCCTGCACGCCGGCCTCCACCATCGCCTCGAAAAGCGGGTTTACGCCGGGTTTGCTGGTGGTCACGTGCACGGGGCCTTCGCCGCCGTGATAGTCGTTCGCGCCCACGTCGCGCGTTTCCGCCTTGCGGAAGTAGGGCAGGCAATCCAGATAGGTCCAGTTCTCCAGCCCCTTGCGCTCGGCCCAGCCGTCATAGTCGAGCGCGTTGCCGCGGATATAGCACATGCCGTTGATGAGCGAAGAGCCGCCCAGCCCCTTGCCGCGCCCGCACTCCATGCGCCGGTTGTCCATGAACGGCTCGGGGTCGGTTTCGTAGGCCCAGTTGTAGCGGCGGCCCTGCAACGGATATGCGAGTGCGGCGGGCATCTGCGTGCGGAAGTCGAAGCGGTAGTCGGGACCGCCCGCTTCCAGCAGCAGGACCGTGACGTCGCGATCCTCGGTAAGCCGGGTGGCGAGCACGTTGCCCGCCGATCCCGCGCCGATGATGATGTAGTCGTACTCTTGCGCTGCCATGCCGTGCTCCCTCAAATACCCTTAAATACCCTCAAAAGGCGGGCCGATACGGTCCCAGTTCGACCTGGACGGATTTGATGCGCGTGTAGTGCTCGAGCGTCGTGATACCGTTCTCGCGCCCCACGCCCGATTGCTTGTAGCCGCCCACGGGCATTTCCGCGGGCGATTCGCCCCAGGTGTTGATCCAGCAGATGCCCGCTTCGAGCCGGTGAATCACGCGATGCGCGCGCGACAGATTCTCGGTGACGACACCCGCGGCCAGGCCATAGAGGGTGTCGTTCGCCCGTGCGATGACTTCGGATTCCTCAGTGAAGCCAAGAATGCTCATGACCGGGCCGAAGATTTCCTCGCGCACGATCTTCATGTCGTCGCGGCAATCGGCGAATACGGTCGGCTGCACATACTGGCCGCGCGCGAATTCGCCTTCCACGAGGCGCGCGCCGCCCGCAACGAGCCGCGCGCCTTCGCGCTTGCCGCTCTCGATATAGCCGAGCACCTTGTCGAGCTGCGCCGCGCTGGCGAGCGGGCCGAAGTTGGTGGCGGGGTTGCCGGGATGCCCGACGCGGATGCGCGCCACGCGTTCGACGACTTTCGCCTCGAACGCCGGGAGCAGGGATGCGTGCACGAAGACGCGCGTGCCGTTGGTGCAGACCTGGCCCGAGCTGAAGAAGTTGGCGGTGACCGCAATATCGGCGGCTCGATCGAGATCGGCGTCTTCGAAGACGATCAGCGGCGACTTGCCGCCCAGCTCCATCGTCACTTCCTTCAGCGACGAGCCGCCGGCCGCGGCCATGACCTTCTTGCCCGTTTCCACGCCGCCCGTGAACGAGATCTTTTCGATGTCGGGATGCGTGCTGAGCATCGCACCCACGCGCGCGTCGCCTTGCACGACGTTGAACACGCCCGGCGGCACGCCGGCTTCGAGATAGATTTCGGCGAGCTTCGAGGCGGACAGCGGCGTGACCTCGCTCGGCTTGAAGATCATGGCATTGCCGGCAGCCAGCGCGGGCGCCGATTTCCAGCACGCGATCTGAATGGGGTAGTTCCATGCGCCAATGCCCGCGGTCACGCCCAGCGGCTCGCGGCGCGTATAGACGAACGAATCCTGGCGCAGCGGAATCTGCTGGCCCTCGATGGCGGTGGCGAGGCCGGCGTAGTACTCGATCACGTCGGCGCCCGTGACGATATCCACGGCGCTCGTTTCCGCGATGGGCTTGCCGGTGTCGCGCGTTTCCAGCGCGGCGAGCGCGTCGTTGCGCGCGCGCAGCAGCTCGACGGCGCGGCGCAGGATGCGCGAGCGCTCCATGGCGGTCATGGCGGCCCACACGCGCTGGCCGGCGCGCGCCGATTGCACGGCGCGGTCGATGTCGGCGGCGCTGGCTTGCTGCACCGTGGCGAGCAATTCGCCGGTGGCGGGATCGCGCGTTTCGAAGGTCTCGCCGCTGGTGGCGTCGGTGAATGCGCCGTCAATGAAGAGGCGTTCGAGCGGATAAACAGACATGGTGGGTGACTCCAGGCTAGGCGGACTTGCTCGAGCGCGCCTTGGCGCGCGTTTCGAGCATGAGATCGATGTATTCGTTGGCGACGCGCAGGGCGGCCTTGGTGTCGAACGGTTCGCCGGTCAGGGTGCCGCGCAGCCACAGGCCGTCGATCATGGCGGCGAGGCCGCTGGCGGCGCGCCGCGAGGCTGCGTGCGGCAAGACCTTCTCGAACTCGGCGCACAGGTTCGAATAGAGCCGGCGCGTATTCACGCGCTGCAGACGGCGCAGGGCGGGCTGATGCATGCTCTCGGCCCAGAACGCGAGCCAGGTCTTCATGACCGGCGTATTCACCTGCGAGACGTCGAAATTCGCGGCGACGATGGCGCGCAAGCGCGCGCGCGGCTCGTCCCTGGCCGCCGTGCGGCGGCGCATGGTGGCCTCCCAGAGATCGCGCAGGATGTGGCGCATGGTGGCCTCGAGCAGGCCGTCCTTGCCGCCGAAATAGTGACTGACGATCCCGGTCGAGATGTTCGCGTGCTGCGCGACCGTTGCAAGCGTCGTGCCCGACAACCCGGACTGGTCGATCGATTGCAGGGTCGCATCAATGAGTTGCGCGCGACGGACGTCGCGCATTCCGATCTTGGGCATGGCGATTCTTCAAGGCGCAGCTGGAAGGCCCTCACTTTATTCTTTTTTTATTGAACGATCAATCAAGAAAAACGCCGATCTGGTGGGGCGGCGCTTTTTCCCAAGTGTGCGTCGCGTTCGCGAAAGTCACGCGAGATTTGGATTTGTACGTTCTCACGATCCGCATAAGGCGTGCAGCGGGCTTACCGATACGCACGCGATTTGTACGTCTCAGGGGACGTCATTTATGCGGCCCATCAACCGTATCCCAAGAGAAGAGAGACCTGGACCATGAAGAAAGTGAAAGTGGCGGCACTGACTGGCATCGCACTCGCATTGGCCGCGCTCTCCACCGAGAGCGAGGCTCAGAGCAGCGTGACGATGTACGGGATCATCGATGCGGGCGTGACTTACGTCACCAACGCGGGCGGCTCGCATCAGGTGAAGTTCGACGACGGTGTTTCGTATGCGAACCGCTGGGGCATCAAAGGCACCGAGGACCTTGGCGGCGGCAACAAGGCCATCTTCGATCTGGAAAGCGGCTTTCATTTGGGTAATGGCGAAATCGCCAATGGTGGCTCGTTGTTTGGGCGTGTGGCTTACGTAGGTCTGCAGAGCGATTGGGGCACGCTCACGTTCGGCAACCAGTCCGATATGACGCAGGACATGGTTTACCAGTACAACGTTTCCGCTTGGGCGAGCGGCTACGCCATTAACCAGGGCGACTTCGACCGCATGAATGGCGACCATCTGCCGAACGCCGTGAAGTTCACGTCGAATACGTATGGAGGGTTCCAGTTCGGTGGCATGTATTCGTTCAGCAATACGCCTGGGGAATTCCATACGGGTAGTGCATGGAGCGTGGGTGCGCAATATCAGAACGGCAATTTTTCGGCGGGCACGGCGTATACGCAGTTGAATAACCCGTCGGGGATTTATGCGTTCGATCCTTACGCGATGATCGGTGTGCATACGTTCTTTGGGCAGCCTACTGTGAGCGTTGATCCCGCCACGGGCGCCGTTACCGATCTCTATGCGAACAATGCGTTTCCGGTGGACAAGCAAGGAGCGTTCGGTGTGGGGGCCAGTTATGTGATTGGGCCCGTTACGTTGATGGGCGACTTTACCTATACCCAGATCAAGGCGTTTGGACAGAGCGAGCATATGCAGGTGGCCGAAGGCGGCGCCGACTGGCAAATCACGCCCTCTGTGAGCCTGATCGGCGGCTACCAGTACACGCATTTCGATGGGAATCACTGGAATCAGCTTTCGGCAGGGGTGCATTACTCGCTTTCCAAGCGTACCGAAGTCTATCTCTCGGGAGACTGGCTCCATGCTTCGCAAGGGGTGGATGCTGTGATCGGGTATAGCTTCACGCCGTCGTCGACTACGACTCAGGCCGATGTGCGTATCGGGATGCGGCATTCGTTCTGATTTCGGAATCTCTGGGGGCCCTAGTTGGCCCTAACTTGTTTTCGCGGCGGGCCGCAAG
>NZ_BAYD01000192.1 GCF_000685075.1 Paraburkholderia oxyphila NBRC 105797 | reverse complement strand
CCGCGAAAACAAATTCTGCGATGGGTACTACGCACCTGGACTCGAGCGCCTCGAGTCACCCCACATTCATCGGCAGCAGCACCATCTGCTTCCCCTGCAAATGCAACCGCGACTGTATTTCGACAGGCGTCTGATTATGCAGCCATGCCGTCAGGAAGCTTACGCGCCGGAAGATCAGCTTGCTGGCAAAGCAGACGCTATTCGGATACTCGTCCATCGTCTTTTCGGCGAGGTTCATGAACTCAAGCACCGGATGCGTCCCGAATGCAACGCGATAGTCGGCGGCAATACCATGCCGGCGGCAGTGCGCCATATAGTATTCGAGCGAGGAGATCATGGTGTGCTTGAGCCGCTCGAGATGCTCGGCGCCCTCGTAGCTTTGCGCATCCACTTCGCCCACCGCGAGAAAGATCACGCTCTTGAAGTGACCGGGAAAGAGCCGGTTCACCCACAGCAGCGCATGCATGCTCGCGCCGCGATGCTTGCCCACCAGCAGGATCGCCGTCGGCTGCGCCGGATCGAGCGCGAGCGCGGCTTGCTCGGCGTCCACTTCGGGCGCCTGCCCGGCGAATAGCGCATCTTCGCGCGCGAGCTGCGCGCGCGTGTCCGAGTAGTGGCGCTTGATGAAGAAACACAGCGCCACGACGGCGCTCGTCACCAGCACGGTCAGCCAGCCGCCTTCGGTGAATTTTTCGACCAGCGTGATCACGAGCACCGTCGCGGTCACGGAAAGCCCCAGCGCCGAGAGCAAGAAATGCTTGAGCCAATGCTGCCCGTCGCGCCGGTGCTGCCACCAGTACGTGCACATGCCGAGCAGCGAGAGGCTGAAGGTCAGGAACACGTTGATGCTATAGAGCACCACCAGTACGGAAACATCGCCGCGCGTCCACAGCAGGATCACCAGACTCGCCACGCCCATCACGATGATGCCGTTCTGCCTCACGAGACGCGTGGAGAGATCGCGGAAGTGGCGCGGCACCCAGGAGTCGACGGCCATGTTCGAGAGCACGGCGGGACCGTCAAGAAAGCCTGTTTGCGCGCCCACCAGCAAGAGCCCCGCTTCGAACGCGAGCACGGCCGCCAGCAGCGCATGACGCGCGAACGACGAGCCAAGCCCCAGATGATCAATCACGCTGCCGAACACCACCGCGTTGAGCGTCTCGCCCTCGACGGGCTTCGCGTGCCACAACATATAGAGCAGGATGATGCCGCCCGCCGTAAACGCCAGCGAAGATGCCATATAGGTCATCGTAAGCTTGCCGTTGGGCACGCGCGGCTCGGCAAGCATGTTCACGTTGTTCGAGACGGCTTCGAGACCGGTATAGGTCCCGCCGCCGAGCGAGAACGCGCGCATGAGGAGCGCGGCCACCACGAGCGGCCCAAGCGCGTGCGCCATGCCATGCGCCTCGCCCACTGCGTCCGGCACGATGCTCGCGAGATGGCTGCCGTGCACCGCCACGCCATAGACGATCAGCCCCGCATGCAGCACGACGAACCCGATGAAGATCGGCAGCAGCACCAGAATCGACTCGCGCATGCCGCGGAAATTGAGTCCCGTCATGAGCACGATGAGGATCAGCTCGGTCACGAGCTTGACCGATTGCGCGCCAACCGGCAACAAGCTGAAGAATGCGTCGACGCCGCTCGCGAGCGAGGTCGCCACCGTCAGCACGTAGTCCACGAGCAGCGCGGCGCCCGAGACGAGGCCCGGGCGCGGCCCGAGCAGCGCGGTCGCGACGCGGTAGCCGCCTCCACCCGTGGGGAACAGTTCGATGACCTGGTTATAGCCGAGCGCGATGATGAAGACCGTCAACGCGGTGGCGAGCGCGAGAAAGAGCGCGAGCGCGTGGTGCTGGCCGAGTGCGAGGAAGGCTTCCTCCGGGCCGTAGCACGACGATGAAAGACCGTCCGCGCCGAGCCCCACCCATGCGAGCAGGGGCGTCACGGCAATGGCGTGGCGCGTTCGGGGGTCGAGCGGGTCGAGCGGCGCACCGACAAGCAGGCGCCAAACCTTGTTGTGCGCAGCCATGGCTCCTCCACTCCGGCGGGACAGGCGCGGATCATTCTGCCATAGCGGCTATGCGAGGTTGCCAGGGATAAACGAGGGTCTGGCGCTACACGTATATTTCAATTTGCTTGCAGAATACTTGCCGGCTGCCCGTCAAGCGTGGGTTCGTGGGTTCCCGATCGATGCGCGAATGCCCACCGGCGATCGTCGATCAAGGCGAGCAGCGCGCCGACATTGGGTCGACGCCAATTACATAGGTATCCATAGTATTCTTTTCTGGAACCCAGCCTCCTCACGCCCAGTCTCCAGACAAGATCAAGCTCGACGCATTGCGTGCGGCAGGCGATCGCGGACCAACACGGGCTGATCGTCGTGGCACGAACACTTGCCTGCCACCGGTGCGACGGCCACACGCTGGCCGAACAATTTGCACCCACTTCGCCGCTCTGACAGACGCGCCTCCATTCGGCGGTCTTATATCAAAACGCGGCCTGCACGTCTCATTTTTCTCGATCAGACAGCCAGTAATTCCAGGAAAAGTCCTATCCATTTTGAGAACACTGACGCCTATTCTCATCAATCCAACCACCTGAATAGGAATACTCAATGATCCTCGACAAGAAGATCGCCACGATCGCATGGGTTGCGGCTGCCATCGCTCCGGCCATGGCGTTCGCAGGCAGCGCGAACACCATCAACTTCCAGGGCGAAGTGACGACCCAGACCTGCGCGGTCACGGTCAACGGCAACGCGGCCAATCCGACGGTTCTCCTGCCCACCGTCTCGACCGCGGCGCTCGCGACGGCGGGCAGCAACGCCGGCATGACCACCTTCACGGTCGGCGTGACCGGCTGTACGTCGGTGTCGAGCGCGACGCCGATCAAAACGGTGTTCGTCGGCAACCAGGTCGACAGCAACGGCAACCTCGGCAACACCGGTACCGCGGGCAGCGTCGCGCTGCAACTGCTGGACCCGACCGCGCCGTCCACGCCGTTCAGCCTGCTCGGCGCCACGGGCTATGCCGCTACCGGTCTGAACCTCGCTGCTGGCTCGACCTCGGCCACGTACAACTACGCTGTTCGCTACTACAGCGCAACGGGTACTGCGACCGCCGGTTCGGTGCTGGGCAGCGTGCAGTACGCGGTCAGCTATCAGTAAGCCTCGAGCGCCTGTCCCCCCGGGCCCGGCGTCCTGAGCCGGGCCCGGAGACTTCCAGGCCCAGTGTCTCAATCGTTGCGCAAAGAAGGTAATACGGCATGACGTGGTTCAACGCGAAACTATTCAAGGTGATGGCGCCGCTGGCACTGGCGGCGCAACTCGGCAGCGCTTCGGCCAGCGTCGTCATGCCCGCGACCCGGGTGATCTACCCCGCCGACGCGCGCGAGCAGACCGTGCAGTTCACGAGCCAGAATGACTCGCCCAGTGTCATGCAGCTCTGGGTCGACTCCGGCAATCCGGAGTCCACGCCGCAGACTGCCGACGCCCCCTTCATCGTCACGCCGCCGGTTTTCAGGATCAATCCGAAAGCCGGGCAAACCGTCCGCCTCGTGTTTACCGGCAAGGCACTGCCCCAAGACCGCGAATCGGTGTTCTACCTGAACACCCTGGAGATCCCTTCCATCAACCGTGCTTACGCCGACCAGAACCAGATGCTGGTGATGCTGCGTAACCGGCTCAAGATTTTCTATCGCCCGGCAGGCATCGCGGGCAGCGCGCAGAAAGCGCCTGAACAGTTGAGCTTCCAGCTCGAGAGCGAAGCCGGCAAATGGCGTGTGAGCGTGAATAACGGATCGGGCTACTACATCTCGCTCACCGAGGGCGGCGTCGTGAGCGGCTCGCAAGTCGCGAGCTTCACCCCGTCCATGATCGCGCCGCATGCCGCGCAAAGCTGGAAGGTCGAATCCGCGCGCATCAACGGCAGCGCCCCTCTACGCGTGAAAGTGAAATACGTCGACGACTACGGGGCAATCCGTGACGCCGAGTATCCGCTCACCTTCACGGCGGGCAAGAACTGAGATGAAGCGTTCGCTACACGTCGCAGCGCGCCCTGCGCGCCGCGTGGCAAGACACGTGTCGAGAAAAGACCTGCATCCGGCCACGAGGCTCTCGCTCAGCGTGGTCGCGCTCGGTTTCGCGGTGCCGGCGCTTCCGGTGTTCGCCGCGCCGGTCGATATCGACGCCAGCGGCTCTGGCACGGCGGCGGCGTCCCCCCCCGAATACAACTTCGACAACCGCCTTCTGCTCGGCTCATCGCTGGGCGTGGCCGACATCGAGCGCTACAACAAGGCGAGCGTCGTCGACCCGGGCCGCTATCAGGTGGACATCTACCTGAACAGCAACTTCATCTCGCGCAAGGCTGTCGAGTTTCGCGCGGCCCAGGACGGCGAGATCTACCCCTGCCTCAGCGATGCTTTCCTGCGTGACAGCGGCGTGCTCGTCTCCGGCATCAAGTCCGGCGGCGACCCGGTCAATACCGCGCCCGCCGAGACGCCGCTGCCCGACCGCCAGAGCGGCATGACCGCTGGCGCGGAGCAGGCCGGCGGCACGGACACGCCCGGGGAATGCCTGCCGCTAGCGAGTCGCATCGAAGGCGCGTCCACGGCATTCGACCTGTCGCGGCTGCGCCTCGATATCAGCGTCCCCCAGGCGTTGATGAAAAGCACGCCGCGCGGGTCGATCGACGTCAAGAGCCTCGACGCTGGCCAGACCATGGCCTACGTCAATTACGACACCAACTACTACACGTCTTCGGCGCTTGGCTACAAGGCGAACTCGTTCTACGCCGGCCTGAACGCGGGCGTGAATTTCGGCCTCTGGCGCCTGCATCAGCAGTCGGCCTTCAGTTATTCGGACGCCGGCAATTTCCACTACTCGCGCTGGAACAACATCCGCGCCTATGCCGAGCGGCCCCTGCCGCAAATCGGCAGCGATCTCGTCATCGGGCAGAACTTCACCGGCGGCAGCCTGCTGAGTTCGGTCGCCTATACCGGCTTTCATCTCGAAACCGACGAGCGTTCCCTGCCCGATTCGATGCAGGGGTACGCGCCGGTCGTGACCGGCATCGCGAATACCAATGCGCGCGTGGTCGTCAGCCAGAATGGCAATACGATCTATCAGACCACGGTCGCGCCCGGACCATTCAGGATTACTGATCTCAACCCGACCAGCTTCCAGGGCGACCTGACCGTTCAGGTGTTCGAAGCGAACGGGCAGGTGTCCTCGTTCGTCGTGCCGTTCTCGGCCGTGCCGAGCTCGCGGCGCGCGGGCTCGTCCCACTACAGCTTCACGGTCGGCAAGGTGCGCCAGGTCGAGGGCGCGAATGCCGCGTTCGCGGACCTCACCTACGAGCGCGGCCTGACCAACAACGTCACGCTCAACAGCGCCGCGCGCCTCGCCAGCGACTACCAGGCGCTGCTCGCGGGCGCGGTGTTCGCCACCCCCATCGGTGCATTCGGCGTGAACGCGTCGTGGTCGAACGCGCTCGACGTGACCGGCCACTACACCAACGGCTGGCTCGGCTCGGTCACCTACAGCCATACGATCGCGGCCACCCAGACCACCTTCGCGCTCGCCGGCTACCGCTATTCGACGAGCGGCTATCGCGATTTCGTCGACGCGCTCGGCGCGCGAGCCGCCTGGGAGAGCGGCCGGAACTGGTCGTCGAGCACGTACCAGCAGCGCAACCAGTTCACGGTCAACCTGAACCAGAACTTCAACAGCTATGGCTCGCTGTCGTTCTCGCTCGGCGTGAGCAACTACTACGGGGCCAAGGCGCGCGATACGCAGTTCCAGATCAGCTACAACAACCATTTCAAGTCGTTGAGCTACAACCTGACGTTCGTGCGCCAGCACACAGGGCCGCTCTATTCGACGAACGGGCCGGACTTCTACACGGGCGGCGGGCAGACGAACGTCCAGACGGGCATGCAGTATCCGACCTCGAACACGTTCATGGCGACCGTGACGATTCCGTTCGGCTCCGGGCCGCGCGCCGCGTCGGTGTCCGGCGGCGTCACGCTCGCCTCGAATTCGGGCAGCACGTACCAGACCTCGGTCTCGGGCATCGCCGACGAGGCGCAGACCGTCAGCTACGGCCTCACGGGCACGGCGCAGGCCGGCGACGGCCAGCGCAGCATCAGCGGCAACATCCAGAAGAACCTCTCGATGATCACGATGGGCGCGAGCTACTCGCAGGGCAACGGCTTCTGGCAAGGCGGCGCCACGGCGCGCGGCTCGGCGGTCGCGCACAGCGGCGGCGTCACGCTCGGGCCGTATCTCGCCGACACGTTCGGCGTGGTCGAGGCCAAGGGCGCCGAAGGCGCGACGGTGCGCAACGGCCAGGGCGCGCAGGTGGACCGCTGGGGCTATGCGATCGTGCCGTCGCTCACGCCCTATCGCTACAACGACGTCGCGCTCGACAGCAAGGGCATCGGCACCGGTGCGGAGCTCACGGGCAACCAGCTGCGCGTCGCGCCCTACCCCGGCTCGGCCGTGCTGCTGCGCTTCTCGACCCTGACCGGTCACGCCGTGCTGATCCGCTCCACGCTGCCGGACGGCAAGCCCCTGCCGCTGGGCGCGGACGTCCTCAACAGCGACGGCGCCGCCATCGGCATGGTCGGCCAGGGCGGCCAGGTCTATGCGCGCGTGCCTTCGGAGCGCGGCGTCGTTACCGTGAAGTGGGGCGGGCGGCACGAAGACCAGTGCACGATCCCTTATGACGTCAGCGGGCAGGATCCCAAGGCCGCCCTCGTGAACCTGACGGCCGGCTGCGCGCCCATCGAGGCGTCGGCCAGGCAATGAGCGACGCCCTGCTTGACGGTCCGGGGCCGGGGCCGGTGTCAAAGCCTGGCGCCCACCACCACCGGTCGATCATCGACAGACAAGATCCCCAATCGAAGGCACCCTCCATGTCCTGCAGATTCATGAATACCGTTGCTCACAGGCTCAAGGCGCATCGAACCGCCTGGCTGACGTTGCTCGCCTGCGCCCTCGGCCTGGGCCTGCCCACGTCGTCGTGGGCGGTGTCTACGTCAACGGGATGCTACAAGATCACGGGGCTCACCACCGACCAGAACAGCGCGTACTACACCGATCCCGGCACGATCACGACGAACTGGGTGGGCTCGACCGATACGGCAGGACAAGGCGCCTACCCGATGACCGTCACGATCAACACCCCGCCCTTCGTACCCGACGGCACGCTGCTTGGCAGCGCCATTTCGCCGGTCTACAACATGGGATCGAACGGCGTGGGCACCTACAGCCCCGAACAGGTGCTGTGGCGCTGCTCGCCGGAGCCCGCCACGGCCAACGGCCTGTTCGAGTTCTACTCGACCAACGGCGACAACAACTATGCCGGCAAGTGGGACGCGAGCGCGGACTCCGGCATCCCCGGCACCTACTACACCTATTACAAGGGCCTCATATCGCGCATCACCAACCTCACGACGGGACAGTACGCCTCCCGCTATTGGGCCGCGCGGCAGATGACGGGCCTCGACAAGGACAGCCAGGGCTGGCTGCTCGTGAAGGCCAAGAACTTCAGCCAGTACAAGCTCGAATTTTTCCAGTGCAGCGCCTGCACCGCATACTATTCCAACAGTTCCACCAACGCCGGCTACTGGTCCTACACACAGCCAGTCGGTTACGTGGCATTCGTTGCGCCCAACTTCGGCGGCGACGTACAGATCGGCGCCGACCACAACGTTGCGTACGACGGGTTTTATAGCCGATGGCCGGGAGCGATCACCGCCTATAACACCGTCTACATCAGACGAACGGCAACCTGTGCGGTGACCAATGCCACGCCTGTCGTCAACTTTCCGCTGATTACCGTGAACGATCTGAATCAGGGCCTCACCCGACAGTTGCCCGTGACGATCCAGATGCAATGCCAGTCCACGACCCCTTCGGGCATGCGCGCCTTCGCGAGCGGCACCGCGGCCAACCAGACCGCGCTGGGCATCCTCGCGCAGCCGGCCAACGCACAGGCCGCGGTCACGGCGGGACTCACGACCAGCGGCAGCGGTGTGACCTACCTGCTTTCCGACGGCTATGGCACGGATCCATCGGTGGCGACCGGCGTCGGCGTCGCGCTGACGAGGCCGGGCGGCGGCGCGCTGAACTTCCTCACGAACCAGTACGTCACGCTGGGTGGCACGCAAGACGGCTGGGATGCCGTCCTGAACGACGCGACCTCGACCGGGTCGCCCGGCACGGGATTGACTTCGTACACGCGCCAGATCAACGCGACCTTCAAGGCCTTCGCGCCGGGAACGGTGGCCGTCACGCCAGGCCGCTACAACGCCACTGCCCAGGTGATCGTCCGTGTCCAGTAAAGCCGACCGCGACACGCGTGCTGCTCCGCCTTGCCGAGTTCGCGCAGGCACACCAGGGCCGCGCGGCCGTCATGCGCGAGCGGATAGCGGGTGCCCTCTTCGCTTCGCCCGACTCGGCCGACTCGGCCGCCTCGCGCTCGCACAGGCGGCACTGCTAGCCGCCGCGTTGAGCCTGCCCGCTCATGCGGGCGTGACACCCGAAGCATCGCGCGTGATTTTTCCAGCCGGCGCGACCGAGCAGTCACTGCAGGTCTTCAACGCCAACCAGTATCCCGTGCTGGTCCAGGCCTGGATCGACGACGGCCGCATCGACGCCGTGCCGCAGGAATCGACCGCTCCGTTCGTGGTGCTGCCGCCGATTTTCCGCATGGCCGCGGGCGACCAGACCAGCTTGCGGATCATCCACTCCGGCGCGAAGCTGCCTTCCGATCGCGAATCGCTGTTCTGGCTCAACCTGTACGAGATCCCGGGCTTGCCCAAGCAGCAGCCCGGCAACGCGCAGGCCGTCACGATCACGATGCGCACGCAGTTCAAGGTCTTCGTGCGCCCGGCCGGCCTGCCCTACGGGCCGCGCGAACTGCCGAAACGGCTCACCTTTTCGCTCGCGCGTGCCGCGGGCAAACTCACCCTCAAGATCGGGAATCCAACGCCCTACTACGCGAGCTTGAGCGCGGTCCTCGTGAAAGCCGGCGGCCACTCGCAGCAGATCACGCCCGACATGGTCGCACCGCTCTCCACGGCCACGCTCGCACTCGACCCGCTCGACGCCCAGGCGGGCGAAAGCGCAGAAGTGCTGTTCTCGCTAATCGACGATGACGGCATGCCCGTGGTCGACAGCGTCAAGGCCGAAATCGCGCCTTGAGGCAAGCGGCGGGCCACAGGCCGCAGGGTCGGTTAGTCGATATCTTCAGGAATCCTGCTAAAAATACACGCCCGACTAGCGCTAAACAAGGGCCTGATGTCGCAAGAACATTTCAATTCGCTTGCAGCGCTTTCGCCAAACAGAACCCACAAACCGATCGTGTTCGGCGCATCGCATCGACACGGACCGGTGTAACGTGCATGTCCGAAGCGCCCCCTGAACCGGCCATGCTGGACGGCATCGGTGGACGGCGCGACCCAAGGACCTCTGTTGGACCATACCCGATTCGATTGCACGCGATGCGGCAAGTGCTGCCATGATCTACGCCTGCCCGTGAGCTTCGCCGAGGCCCGAAGGTGGCTGGAACGCGGCGGCGACGTGGACATTCTGTGCGAGGCCATCCCGTGGCCGGTGGAGCCCGATGCGTCGAACGCCTTCGCCGCATACAAGCGCAAGCGGAGCTTTCCCGCGATGAGCGGCACCTTGCCGATCCGGGTCGCGGTGACGCTGGCGGCATCGTTCACGGGTGCCTGCCCGAATCTGGGCGACGCCATGCGTTGCGGCATCTATGAAGAGCGCCCCCTCGTCTGCCGGGTGTATCCGGCGGAGGTCAATCCGTTTATTCCATTGAAGCCGGAGCACAAGCTCTGCCCGTCCGAAGCATGGCAGGGTGTCACGCCCTTTGCGATCGATGGGATACCGGTCGATCCCGCTACGCGCGCGGCGATTGAACAGCGCAGGCGCGCTGATGAGGACGAGCTGGAGGAGAAGCGCGCGCTGTGTGAGCGATTGGGCATCGATAAGGCTGCCGTTTCTAACGAAGGGTTTTTGATCGTATCGGTGGATCGGGAGCGATTACTCGCTGCACTGTCCGAGGTGCTAACGGCCGGCCAGCCTGGCGCGGATCAGCGCTCGTGGACGCTCGTTTCGAATCGGCGCGTGACGGTGGACACGCTGGTCAGTGTCGATGCAGTCAGCGAGATCGACGAAGGGCTGCAGCGTGATGGCGTCCAGTATGTTGGCGCGTGACTGCAATATTTCGCGTTTGCTTCGCGGGTGCTTCGCGGGTGCTTCGCGTTTCCTTGTTTTGCATTCGGCATGCAGGCGTTGC
>NZ_BAYD01000193.1 GCF_000685075.1 Paraburkholderia oxyphila NBRC 105797 | reverse complement strand
TTAAGGCCAAAGCAAAAGATCGCGATAGCACCAACCCGAGCCCTGCGCTCAAATCAAATAACGGCCTCGATAACCATCGGCCCCGGCCGCTTCATAGCGGCAGCAAACGCCGCATCGAACGCAGCACCGGACTCCACGCGCACGGCTTCGACGCCCATCCCCCGCGCAAGCGCGACCCAATCCAGCGACGGATTCCCCAAATCGAACATGGAAGCAGCATGCACGCCATCGGTCTTCGCGCCTACGCGCTTAAGCTCATTCGCAAGAATCCGATACCCGCGATTAGCAAAAATAACGGTCACCACATCGATATTCTCGCGAGCCTGGGTCCAGAGAGCCTGAACCGTATACATGGCGCTACCATCCCCCTGAAGATTGACAACTTTACGCTCAGGGCAAGCAATGCCCGCACCAACGGAAACGGGCATCAGGCACCCAATAGCCCCACCCGTGAGGGTCAGCAAATCGTGCGGCGCGGCCGACTCAGTCAGGCCGGAATAAGCCATCGCAAGCGACGCCTCTTCGGTAACGATGGCATTCTCAGGCAAATGCCTGGCCACACTTCGCATGATCGACTCAGCATCGAGCGCCCCATTCGGAGCAACATCATCAACCACACGAGAGTTCATGGCCACGACGCACTGCTGCGCACCAAGCGCATCCACTAGCGCCCCGAGCGCCGCCGCGCCGTCCTCATGCGGATGCGCAAGCACTGCAATACGGCAGCCTTCCGGCGTGAGCCAGCTCGGCTTGTCCGGGTAGCCAAAGAAGCTGACCGGCGCTTGCGCACCCACCAGCACGAGCAGTTCAGTACCGGCGAGAAACTCGACAACCTGTTCCCCGAAATACGGCAAGCGTTCAACGCGCACGCGCCCGGCGCCGCGCTCTACGCGCGGTGCGAACGTATCGCAGAGCAACCGCGCACCCGTCTTCGCGGCAATGCGTCCGGCCGCGCGCAGCCCCGCGCCTTGCAACGCCTTGCCCCTCAGCAGGAACGCCGTCTTCACGCCGCTTTGCGTGAGCGCCGCAATATGTTCGATCGTGGCCTCGCTCACGCGTGCGGGTGCCGGAGCCGGCAGCGCTTCGGCGACCACATCGGCTTGCGACCAGGCCGTGTCGGCCGGCAGGATCAGAGTCGCGATCTGCCCGGCGCCCGTCATCGAGGCCTGCACGGCGCGGGCGGCGTCGGCGCCCACGGTCAGCGCGCTGCTCGACGAGTGAATCCAGTGCGACACCGGGCGCGCAAAGCCCTGAATATCCGAGGTGAGCGGCGCTTCATAGCGCGAGTGGTCCGACGAATGGTCGCCAACGATATTGACGACCGGACTCGACGCCCGCCGCGCATTGTGCAGATTGGCCAGCCCGTTGGCGAGGCCCGGCCCGAGATGCAGCAGCGTGGCGGCTGGCTTGCCCGCCATGCGCGCGTAGCCGTCGGCCGCGCCCGTCACCACGCCCTCGAACAGGCCCAGGATCGGCCGCATGCCCTCGACCGAATCGAGCGCCGCCACGAAATGCATCTCGGACGTGCCAGGGTTGCCAAAGCAGACTTCCACACCGTTCGCGACCAGCGAACGCAACAGACTTTCAGCACCGTTCATTGTTTGCTTACCTCGATATCGAACCCATCAATCAGCTGTGGCACCCAGGGTTTTTCGGGAGCCCGGACGTCGCGTATCGACATCTGAGACGATCCTAACTAGTCGGCTCTCGTGCAAAAATACAGTGTGATCTGAAAATTTATTACGTCATGCGCAAGAATCTCGATTACGGCTTGCTGCACGCCATGACCGCGTTCGTGCGGGTCGTCGACGCGGGAAGCTTCACCGCGGCTTCGGCGCTTATGGAACTGACGACCGCGCAGGTTTCGAGGCTCGTTTCCGAGCTGGAGAACCGCCTGGAAACGAAGCTGCTGCAGCGCACGACGCGCCGTCTCGCGCTCACGAGCGCCGGCGAGCGCTACGCCAACCAGTGCCGGACCATCCTCGAGCTGGTCACGGAGGCGGAAAGCGAGGCGAGCGGCGCGCGCATTCAGCCCACCGGGCGCCTGCGGCTGCTGTGCATGGCGAGCTTTGGCGATCGTTATGTGGTGCCGCTCGTGGCGAAGTTCTGTGCGATGTATCCGGCCGTGACGGTGGAGTACAGCGCCTCGCAATATGTGCCGGATCTGCTGGCCGAGGGCGTGGATGTGAGCGTGTATCTCACGCCGCGTCTGCCCGATTCCAGTCTCGTCGCGCAGCGGCTTGGCGCGGTGCATGGCGTGCTGTGCGCGGCGCCCGCGTATCTCGCGCAGCATGGCGCGCCGAAGACCGCGCGGGATCTGGCCGGCCACGCGTGCCTGCGGCTCGTCAATCCCTCGACTACACCGCATTGGGCGCTCACCGATGGCAAGGCCACCCATTCGTTCGAGCCCGCGGGCCCGCTGATCGGCGATCATCCCGAGGCCGTCGTGCACGCCGCCTGCACCGGGCTCGGTATCGCATTGCTGCCGGGGTTCGCCGTGCTGGACCACATGGAGCGGGGCGAGCTCGTGCATGTCTTGCCGAACTGGCGCTCGCTCGACGTGGGCGTCTATGTGCTGATGCCATCGAGGAAATTTCTCGAAGCCAAGACCCGCGCGTGGGTCGAGCTATTGAAGGCGGAATTGCCGGCCGCGCTCGAACGCGACGACAACCGGCTCCATGCGCAGGCTACGTCCAGACGGCGCCGTTCGCGCGCGGCAACGTCGCCGCGCTAGTGCGTTCGTGCTTCAAACGGCGCCCTAAAGTTCGTCCGATCCGTGCCGACAAATGCTGCATGGAAAATAGAAACCGCAATCCGCGCAAGGCGAAAGTGGATCTCGCTTTCGACCGCGCCATGGTCCTGACCGTGTCGATCATCCGGCGCGCCCAGGGGAAGACGAATCCCGATGACTTCGCGTATGGTTCGCCGGAGTTCGAGCAAGCCGCGGACGACTATCTGGAGGATCTGACGCGCGCGTTCGATCGCCACAGCGCGGGCGTGGCGCGCGGCGAGGACGATCTGCGGTATAGCCACTCTTGAGGCTAGTGCTCCCCATATCGCGTTGAGTGCGCGTTGACGCCATGCCGAAGCAGACCGCTTCGGCATGGCGCGGGCGTCTAAAAGAAGTGTTGAATGCCGATTGCCACGCCCACTTGCGAGCTGCCGGACGCCGGACCTGCGCCAAGCAGCGATGCCACGGCATTTGCGCCCGATGCGTGCTGATACATCGCTTGCTGGTACAGCACGGTGCGCTTCGATAGCGAATAAAGATTCGACAAGCTCAGCGTCACCCAATGGCCGCCGTCGAGATTCTCGATCGACCCGCCAAACCCGACGGTATCCACTTTGCCGATTGTGTAGCTCACGCCGGCATCGACGGTGTTGGCATTGGCGCTGTCGCCGGGCATGTCGATGCGCGTTTGCGTGAACATCGCGTGCAGCAGCCAGTCGCCCAGCGCGTATGTGCCGCCTGCGCCCCAGTTCTGCACGCGATCGGCGACGATGCCTTGCGCGGGCAGTGGCGTGCCGAGAAAGGATCTGAGCCCCACGAAGTCGACGAGTTCGAGAAAACGGTCGCTTTCATTCGTGTACACCGCGCCCAGCTTCAACGGTCCATTCTTGTATTGAACGGTGAAGCCATAATTGCGGCCTTCCGCGAAATTGCCGGGTTGATTGCCAAAGCCGAATTGGGCGCCGAACGAGAGGCCGTACCAGGTCGGGCTGACGTATTTGGCCGAATTGTCGAATTCGAATGTGTTGGCGAGCTCATCCAGATTGCCCTGGTGAAACGTGTTGAATCCGCCGCCGATCCATCCGGTGCTCATGGGCGACAGCACGTCGAACATGAAGCTCGGCTGATGACCGAGCTTCAATGTGCCGAATTGTTCAGACGAAATCCCCACCGTGGCTTCGCGCTGAAAGATCTGGTTCGGCACCGTCAATTTGCCGCTGCTGGGCAGCCAGCCCGATTCGAGCCTGAAGATGGCCGAGAGTCCGCCGCCGAGGTCCTCGGTGCCGGTGAGGCCGAAGAAGTCGGGAATGAAGTTGCCGTCCTCGGTCGTATAAAGCTGTTTGCCCCCGACGTTGTTGAAGAAGGCAACGCTGGTGTCCAGGTTGCCGTACAGCGTCACGCTGCTTTGCGCATCGGCGAGCGTGGCCGAGCAGAGTGCAATCGCGCCAACCGCCATCAAGCTCTTTTTCACGTGTGCTCCAGATTTGGGTTTTATTCGAATGGCGTCTACAGGACGCTGCCTGGGTTCGTTGCCGTGCGCACGATGCCGACGATCGAATCGAGCCACGCGTTGCCCGGCTCGCGAAAGATTTCGAGGATGTCGTAGTGATGGCGGCGCGGCACAGGCGGCAAAGCGTGCACGCGTTGCCACTGGCTGCTCAACAGCGTGCGTTGCTCGTGAAAGCCGCGCGTTTCGCCTTCGCCCACGAGCGTGTGGATGGGCGCATCGCTGCGGCGCGCGATACGCGCGGGGCTCAGGCGCCTTGCGTTGGCTTCGTCGAGACCGAGCGCGCGGTTGATGCTCGTGTCGACGAGCGGCACGAGATCGAACAGGCCTGAGAGCGCAATCGCGCCTCGCACCGGCGCGGCCACGCCGTTTGCCGCGCCATGTGTCGTCAGCATCATGGCGGCGAGGTGGCCACCCGCCGAATGGCCCATGACGTAGAGGCGGTTCGCGTCGATGCCGAAGCGCCCCGCGTTGCGGTGCAGCCAATGGAGCGCGTTGCGCGTTTGCGCGACCATCGTGTCGAGCGACGCGCCCGGTGCGAGTGCGTAGTTGTTGATGGCGACGCAGATGCCGCTACGCACCAGCAAGGGCGCAACGAACGACACGTCGTGCTTGTCGCCCGCCTGCCAGTAGCCGCCGTGAATGAACATCACGGCAGGGGCATCGCGGCGCGCGGCGGGGAAGACATCGATCAGCTCATGAGTGCTCTCCCCAAAGCGCTCGTCCGCATAGTGCTCGAGTGTCGCGCGTGCGCTCGCGGCTTGGCGCTGCCAGCCGGCCATCAGTTCGAGCGCATCGGGATGACGCGCGCGCAGGTTGTAGTTCGCTTCGCATTGCGCCGGTGAATAGCGCTCGGGCAGTGTCGGGCCTGGCATGCGCGTCTCCATGTCGATCCGCTTGAACGAGGTGGGACGGCGGGTCAATGGGCGATGGCCGCGGCAGGCACCGCAGCGCGCTTTGCGGCGATCACGAGCAGCGCGACCAGGATCACGGCCTCGACCGCGACGAAGGCCATGAACGCCGCCGTGAACGAATGCGCGATATCGATCACCCAGCCCATGAGCGTGGGGGCGATGAAGGTCGAGACGATGCCGCCCAGCTCCGCGTAGCCGATGGCGGTCGCGGCGAGCTTTTCGCCGTAGTTCTCGCTCACGAGGCTGAAGATCGCGCCGCCCGAGAGCACGGCCACGCCGCTTGCGCCCGCGATGGCGAGCAACATGCCCCACGACATCGCGTAGTGCGTGGCCGCCGCGAAGCTCAATGCCGAGAGGACCGAGAGCGCGGCGCCGAGCCGGATCATCGTGATGCGCGACATGCGGTCGGACAGCCAGCCGCCCACGAGCAGGAACGCCACCTGGGAGAGCCCCATCAACGTGCCGATCAGCGCGGCGCTCTGCACGGGCATGCCTTGTTGCTGGATGAACGCGGGCACGACCCACGTGGCGGTGGCGGCGAGCGCGAACGTATCGCCGAAAATCGCGAGCCAGCCGATATAGATCCAGCGCTTGCGGAAGATCTGCGAGAGCGCCAGATCGCCGCCGTGATGGGACGGCTCCGCGCCGGCCTGCCAGCGAAAGCCCGCGATGCCGATCTCTTGTGGTCCGCCCTTGATGGTCAAGAGGCCGATCACGCCGACGAGCAGCGTGAGGCAGCCGAGCGAGACGAGGAATGCGCGCCAGCCGAGCGAAACGGCCATCGGAATGCCCACCGCGAAATCGAGCGTGATGGCGAGACTGAACGCGGCGAGCAGCGTGCCCATGGTGGCGCCGTGGCGCTCGGTGGGAAACCAGCCGACGATGAGTTTCATGGTGCCGACCCACACGGCCGCGTCGAAGAAGCCGATGAGCAGACGCGCGCCGACGAGCTGCGCGAAATCGCCGGCCGCGGCCTGGGCGAGCATGAACACGCCCGTGCCTAGCAGCCCGATCGCGAACAGCTTGCGCGCGGACCATTTGCGGGCGAACGGCGACCAGAACAACATGCCGATGCAGTAGGTGATGGCGAAGGCGCCTTGCACGAAGCCGGCTTCGGTCGGACTCAGATGCAGCGTTTGCGAAACGAAGGTCATCACGGCGGCAAAGCCGTACCAGTCGCCGGCGAGGAAGAGCTCGCCCAGAATGCCGATGGCAAGCGCATGGCATTGCCACTGGCGAATCGCACGGCGCTGGGCCGGGCTGGTTTGCGTCCAAAGCATGTCGGGTCTCCTGGTCGTAGCAGTGGGGCGGGCGAATCGATGTGGCGCACGGCATGCGATGCGCCGTGCGGTGAACGCATTGTTGGGCAACGAAAGTGTTGTCGCAGTCCGGAAAATGACGTGGACATCCGATTCCCGCATCGAATTGCAGCCGCGTGGTCACGGCGGTTTCGCGCGTCGATAAGATCGGCTTACGCCTTGCCGATGCACGCCTTCACTGGGCCTTGGGCAGGCGCAGCACCCGACATTGCCGGTTCGCGCGTCTGTGTTTGCTTGTGCCGTTGCTCGCGCGCCCGGACCGACCATTCCCGCAGAAGGAGCGCAATTCATGACCTCAACGCTGTCCCCCGCTGTGTCCGCGGCCTCGCCTGCGGCGCCCGATGCCGCGAACGGCTCTTACTTCGCGCCGCGGCGCCTTGGCCATGTCAATCTGTGGGTGGACGACCTCGGTCGATCCGAGGCGTTCTATCGCGACGTGTGCGGCCTGAACATCGAGTTCTGGGAGCCGGATCTGCAGGCGACGTTTCTGGGCACCGGCCATACGCCGCACGATCTCGGCATGATGAAAACCACGGGCGGGGTGGACCGCTATGGGCGCAATGGCTTGCTGCAACTGCCCGGCACGATCGGCCTCGCGCCGGGCCTCAATCATCTTGCATGGGAGCTTGCGAACGAAGCGGAACTGGTGGCCGCCTGGCGGCGGCTGAAGGCGGCAGGCATGCCGCTCGACCTGACCGTCGATCATCAGGTCGCGCACAGCGTCTACGTATTCGACCCCGACCGCAACTACAACGAGTTCTATTGCGACACGGTGAAGGATTGGCGCTCGGTGTTGAGCGGCGAAATGGAGTTGCTCACGAGCGTCTGGGATCCGGCCGCACAGGAGCCGTCGACAACTGGCCTTTACGACGATGCGCCCGTGCTGCGCCACGTCGAAGGCGCGGCCGTGCATCCGCGCCGGATCACGCACGCGGTGCTCGTGACCGCGAAGTTCGATGCGATGCTCGACTTCTACATGCGTATCGGCGGCCTGCAGGTGGTGCGCCGCGAGCCCGGCGCCGCGTGGCTGGGCGCGAGCCACGCGGACTATCCGTACAACCTCGTGCTGGTCGAAGGCGCGGCGGCCGGCTACCATCACGCGTCCTTCGAGCTGGCCGGCGAAGCGAGCCTCGATGCTGCGCTCGACACGCTGCGCGCGCGCGGGATCGCACCGTTGCGCGTCGTCGACCTGCCCTGGAAGCGCGCGTTCTTCCTCGCGGATCCCGACGGCCAGTGCAGCGAATGGTACGTGCGCCGCGATGGCGTCGCCAGCGTGCCGCGCGGCGGGGCGGACACGGCCTGGCTCGTGTGAGCTTCAAGCGCGCTTCGAGCGCGCAACCCTGCAACCCTGCATTCAAGCGTTCACGCCTTCACGGTGAGACGGAACGCAGGCAACACCAGAAACGCAAGAGACACAAGAGAGACACGGAGATCACCATCATGAGCAAGACACTGTCGGCCATCATCGCGGGCGGAGGTCTCGGCGGCCTCGCCACCGCGGCTGCAATGGCGCAGCGCGGCTGGGACGTGACCGTCTACGAACGGCAGTCCGCGCTGCGCGCCTCGGGCTCGGGCATCTATATCTGGGAGAACGGTCTGCGCGTGCTCGAAGCGCTCGGCGCTTACGACGACGCCGTGCGCGGCGCCTTCGAGGGCCGCGCGTTCGAGCAACGCGACAAGCACGGTGGGGTGATCGACTCGGCGCCGGTCGGCGCGGGCAAGCGGCTCATCACGGTCAAGCGCAGTCAGTTGCTGGACGCGTTGCGCGATACGGCGCTGCGCGCGGGCGTGAAGGTGGTCACGTCTTCGGAGGTGATCGGCGCCACGCCACGCGGCGAATTGCGTTTCGCCAACGGGGACGTGGCGCGCGCGGATCTCGCGGTGGGCGTCGACGGCATCTGGTCGCGCGTGCGCGAGGCGCTCGGCCTCGAAACGTTTCACCAGCAGACGGCCGAAGGTGCGCTGCGCACGGTGATCGAACGACGGCCCGGCGACATTCCCGCCGACGATGCGGGCAAGTACATCGAGAACTGGAACGCCGAGCGGCGCTTGCTCATCACGCCCATCAACGAGACGCAGATCTATCTCGCGCTGACCTGTCCCGAGCGTGATCGCGCGGCGCGCGACACGCAGATCGACAAGGCGCTATGGAGCGACGCGTTCCCGCGCTGGGCGCACCTGATCGAGCGCATCGGCGCGGAGGTGAGCTGGGGCGTCTACAGCATCATCCAGTGCAGCGCGTGGTCGGCGGGCCGCACGGCGATTCTCGGCGATGCCGCGCACGCGCAGCCGCCCAATCTCGGCCAGGGCGGCGGCATGGCGATGCAGAACGGCCTCGCGCTCGCGTGCGCACTCGACGGCATCGAGCGCGCCGAGGCCATTCCCGCCGCACTCGAAGCGTGGGAAGCGCGCGAACGCCCGCTCATCGATCATTGCCAGAAGTGGTCGACGCTGTATGGCGAAGTCGCGTTCCTGCCCGACGAAGTGCGGACCTCGACGATCCGCGCGGCCATGGCCCACCCGTGGGTGATCGAGCAGATCAATCGCGCGGCACACCACGTGCCCACCGGCACGGGCGAACGCGCGCGTAGCGTCAGTTTGCTTTGACGGCTCGAGCGGGCTGCGCGCCGGTGTCGGCGCGGCCGCGCCGCAGCGTGTCCTGCGGGCGTTCGCCGAAGCGTTCGGCGTAATAGCGCGCGAAGCGGCCGTAGTGGAAGAAGCCCCATTGCATGGCGAGCTGCGTGAGGTTCTCTGCGTGCGGCGCGCCTTCGAGCAGTGCTTCGCGCACACGCTGCAGACGCAGCTCGCGCAGATAGCCCATCGGCGTTTGATCGTAAGTGCTCCGAAACGCATTGAAGAGCGCGCGTGCGCTCACACCCACGGCTTCGGAGAGCGACTCGACGGTGATGGGCTCCGCCGCATGCGCCTCGAGGTAGTCCACGGCGCGCCGCACGTACGCCGGCGCGATGGCTGGCAGCGCCTGCGTGAGCGCAAAGCGGTGCGAAAGATTGTGCGGATGCGCGTAGAGCAGCGCGTCGATCAACATCTGCTCGATGTGCGCGCAGTAGCCGGCGTTTTCGAGCAGCTCGGGAAAGGTCTCGCTGCCGTCGATCACGTGACGCAGCGTGCTCAGCCACGCGCGGCCCGCGCGGCCGTTGAGATCGAGGCCCAGATCGAAGCTGACCGGCTCGCGCGCCTGGCAGCCGAGATGCGCCGCGCAGGTGCGGTCGATCAGTTGCTGATCCAATTTCACGATTAGCTGCGAGAGCGACGGCGCGAGATCGAGATGGACGGGCTTGCCAGGGGACATGACGACGGCGTGCGCGGTATCGCCGTCGAGCGATTCGCGCCCGCAACGGTAGCGGCCGCCGCCGCGCAGCGGAATCTCGACGAGCACGAAGCCTTCGAAGCAGTCGGGCTCGACCTTGACTTCGGCGCCGTATTCGAGCATGTGCAGCGAAATTCGGCCGATTTGCTTCGAATAGAGGTGCGTATTGAGTGCGCGATCTGGGTCGCGCAAGGTCATTGCGTGGGGCTTGAAGGCGCGTCCGACGACCTCGGTTACCTGGTCGAAATCCTGAGCGCCGCTTAGTTCATGGTGCCAGGTGCTCAGGCTGGGGCGCTCGGCGCTCGATGCGAAATGAGGGGGAGAGCTGGGCATTCAATGGTGCTGTGCGTTTGGCCGCAAGAAATTGGCCAGTTTCTGCACTGGCCCGCATGTGTGCAATTATTGACAGTCTCGCTGGGCGAGGTATTGGGGGAAGTCCTTAGAGTGTAATTTGTGGTCTTTTGTGGGGCTGTTGGCGTTGGCCTTAA
>NZ_BAYD01000194.1 GCF_000685075.1 Paraburkholderia oxyphila NBRC 105797 | reverse complement strand
ACGGTGGCTCCTGACGGCGGTGGGTCGATGCAGTGAAAAACGCCACTGGCTTGCGCCAGTGGCGTTTTTTCTTATTCATCGGCCGTCTTCGGCCCGTCGACAGCAGAGCGAAGTTCATTGAAATTTCCTTGGCACGAACAAGCGGTTACCCTCTGCGGACCTGTGTTGGTTGATGTGCTCATGGCAATCCCCTTTCGATTGAAGGGAGATTCAGTTTGTGCTCTGAACAACGGGCGATAGTCGACCCGTTGCTGCCGGTCGGCTCGACGAGTTCAATGGCTGGTTTTGAGAGTGCACCGGTCGTCCGAGTAGCCGCACGACCGTCTGCGACTCGTCCAACACTATGGCACTAGCCCGCATCAGCATCCATATCCACAACCCGGAGCACCTTGCGATAACGGTAAGGTCGTTTTGCCAGCTTCTGCGGAGGCTCTGCCGGGTCTGGATCGCGACGTAGATCAGAGAGGCCGTAGCCGAGACCGCTGATGATTGCGGCGATAGGTGCGACATTGGAATGCCACATGACCTCCCTGGTTTATGACACCAATCAGCAGGAACCGTCTGGAGTTCTAGCTCCAGACGGGGGCGGCCAAGATCCACGCAGATTTTGACAACGCCAGATGTCGGCTCGTCACGGACTTACTTGACGTCGGCCAGGACCTCGTTGAGCCAGTCGTACATCCTGCCGTAGGCGAGACGGCCTGCGCCCATCTGGCAGTGGGCGCCTGCGCCCTCGGCGTCAGTGAACTTCATCATCGTCTTGGGGCAGGTCAGGTGGTCGAATAGCTGCTCGGCCTGGCCTTGAAAGAACAGGTCCTTCTCTGCATCGCAGACCAGGGTCGGACATTTGATCTGCTCTGCAATACCGTCCCGCATATGGAAAGACTGGGTCGCGGCCAGATAGGCGCGTGGGGTGTCCGTACCGAAGGCATACATACCGTGGGTGAAGGCCCATCGTGCGACGCTGCTGGTCTTCATCGCGCTTTCCAGCATCGCGTCGAGTTCCGGCGAGCTAGGTGCGGACAAGGCTGCGATAACCGCATCGCGTTTTTCTGCCGGGAGACCTGACAATTGCGCGATACCGTAGTCATAGACGCCATCATCGGCGATGCACGCCGCAAGGCGATGCTCGAAGGCAGCCGCTCGCGGTGCGAGGTAGCCGCCCAGGCTTTCGCCATGAATGGCGATCTTCTTCGGGTCAACGTCCTTCCGTGTCAGGAGGTAGTCGACGACTGGCGTGACCACGGTCTCCCAATCGCCGCGGAAATGCAGTCCCTGGCGGTGGACCGAGGCGAACTGTCCGGGGCCGTCGAACACAAGTACATTGAACCCGCGTTCGACCGCGGCACGCGCGCCATTCCAGTGCATCTCCTCCGGCGAGCCGTCGAAGCCATTGTTCAGGATGAGCGTCTGACGCGGTGCGCCTGAGTCATCGGCCGGGTGGAAGTAGCCCGCCAGAGTCGTGCCCTCGAAGGGAATCTCTACGGCCTGGATCGCCGGCGTGAAGAGAGCCGCAGCTTGCCTGTAGCAGGCTGTGGTTCGCTCGAAGGCCCGCTTCATCCGCGGGTCGTCGGAATTGGCGTGCAGAAAGAATTCAGCGCTGCGGTAGTAGCTGCAGGCCCGCAGATAGTTGTCACGAGCGCTGATCTTGTGGCCTTTCTTGAGCTGGGCCGCCGCCTCGTCGGCAAGCCGGTCGGCGACGGCGCTGTGCGCGTCGTACCAGCTATCGTAGTCGCCGGATTTGATGTTCCTGGTGATGGCGATGACCTCGCCGAAGAGAGCGCCGCCATATTCGGCCGCACCAAACAGTCGGACGGTCTCGAACCAAAATTCGGGGTCGTCCTTGAAGAGCAAAGCGTCTGTTCCGGCATTGTCGGCCAAGAAGGATTGTGGCTTCTGCGCACCACCATCGGTCGATACCGAGGCATGGGTTGAAGCGGCTTGCGAGAGATTGCGATGGCTCATTTTCGGAGTCCTCAAATTAAGACTGACGGTTGCAACAAGAAGTATGCGGCGCCGGGCGGTCGCAAGACGGGCGCAGCGCTGTGCCAGGATTTGGAGAGCTGTGCTCAACCGTTAGCGAAGTCGGCAATGTCTAATGCGGTGCTGCGTGCGATGTCAGGGCAGACGACAGGAAGAATTTCAATTCCGTGGCAGGTGCCCATCACCTGGCGGCAACGCACCGGGACACCAGCGCCAAGCAGCAGCCTGTAGAAGCCGATGCCCTCGTCGCGAAGCGGGTCGCACTCGTTGACGCTGATCACCACCGGCGGCAGCCCGGCGACATTTGCGTGCTGGGCGAAGCCCGGCCAGGCCAGTGGATTGCGGGCCTTGAATGCGTCGATGCCGTAGGCCATGGCGGCGCGGTTGTTCTGCACGGAGATGAAAATGCCTTCGTTCTCGCTCGACGACGGGTTCTGAGGCAGCGGCCACTCTCCGGCGATGAACGGGCACATTGCGTAGATGCCCTTGATCAGACCGAGGTCCCCGTCCTGCTTCAGCTTCATGCCGACTGCCAGCGCAAGGTTCCCGCCGCCACTTTCGCCGGTAACCACGATGCGCGCCCGATCGATGCCGAGGGCGGTGGCGTTGGCGCCAACCCATTTGAGGCCGGAGATGCAATCGTTAAGGCCGGCTGGGAAAGGCGCGATTTCCGGCGTTGAGTCGGCATGCACCGAGTTGCGGAAATCGACCATCGCCACGGCCACGCCCCGAGCAGCAATCATGCGGCCCCAGGTCTTGTAGTTACCTTCGTAGCAGGAGCTGAACGCCATGCGGCCGCCGTGTATGTAGTAGATGCACGGCAGGACCTCAGTGCCCTCAGGCCGGATGTATTGAATCTGGACCGTGTTGCCGTCGGGCGAAGAGGTGAAGGTCTCCGTGCGCACTGTAAGGCCAGTCGACGGGGCGACATCTTCACTGTCCATGGTGTCAAAAAACGCGACCTGGCGAGCGTAATTCGCGTCGCCTTCCGGGGAGAGCTCCTGCGCCAGCAATTCCTCTCGACTGGCGACGTTCGGCTGCGGTATACCGAGGGGTATTCCGGCGAAGAACGCCTTGATGCGAGGGTCGAGGCGAGGATCGAGTTCAAGTTTCGAGGGCATATGACAAGCCTTTCCTAAAAAGAGACAGGGGTGCGCCTGAAGGGGAGGCGCCGATCGCAAGAATCAGCGCATTCGCTCTGCGAGCTAGAGCGCGGGGTCGACCAACGCCCCGTAGGTAATGGATCGCGAGATCGCGCGGATGTCAGGCACCGGATAGGGCCGGCCGGTCATCTGATTGCCTGCGTCCACTTGCTGAACCATGCCGACGACGACAATGTCGTTGCTGGGGTCGACCCAGAACCAGGTGCCGTGAACGCCCCCCCAATAGAAAGTGCCGACGCCGACCGCTCCGCCGTTGAAATCGGCTCTGGCGGGATCGAGCACGATGCCCACGTTCATGCCGTAGCCGATACCCGTGAACGATTGCAGGAAGTGCATTGGCACGCCATCAGGCAGCAGGTTGCTCGTCATCAACTTGACCGAGCCTGGTGAAAGAACCTGTACGCCGTCGAGTTCACCGCCGTTCGCCAGCATCTGCGCGAAGCGCAGATAGTCTTGAATGGTTGAATAGAGGCCAGCGATTGAAAGCAAAAATTTGGGCTTCACCCCCGCAGGAGTGCCGGCCACGGTTGGGAACGCCGACTGATCTGGGGCGAGTACGAGCTTGAGGCTGTCATCCAGGGCATAGCGCGGTGCGATGCGATCGCGCTTCACCGGCGCCACCTCGAAACCCGTGTCCTTCATGCCCAACGGGGCAAAAATCCGCTGTTCAAGGAAGACGTCGATTGTCTGGCCGGTGATCCGCTTGATGATCGCGCCCTGAACCTCCTGCTGCAAACCGTAGCGGAAATGCGTACCCGGCTGTGCTTCCAACGGCAGCCTGGCCAGCTTGGCAATCAGGTCGTCGTTCGTGCCGCTCCACAAATCAGCTGCCGCATACATAGCGTCGACGTCTGGATTGATGCTACCGAGAAGCGGTCCGAAGGCGAAGCCCGCGCAGGTCGACATCACGTGACGCATTTGCATTGGACGGTCAAGCGGCACGAGCGTGCCGTCTTTGCCCATTACCTTCAGGTCCGAGAATTCTGGAATGAAGCGGGTGACCGGATCGTCGAGTTGCCACTTGCCCTCCTCGTAGAGAAGCAGCATCGCGACGGCGACGATCGGCTTGGTCATTGAGGCGATGCGGAAGATTGCGTCCTCGCGCAGTGGCTTGCGGCTTTCGAGTGTCTGGTAACCGTAGCAGCCGGACTTCACCAGCTTGCCATGACGGGTGACCATCACGCTGATGCCCGCGTAGTGGCCAGCATCAATCTCCGCTTGCATCGCGCCGTCAAGCCGGTTCAGGCGTGCAGGTGCGAAACCGACGGATGCCGGCGAGGCAACCTCCAAGGGGGGTCGCATCACGGCGTCAACCTCGCTAAAGGCTGTGGCGGCGGTGGGGTCGATGTCGTAGATGCGGCTCATTGCAGTTCTCCGTATGATTTCCTTAACGCAACAAATCTGCGTTAAGGAAATCATACGCCAAAAAATCGTTAACGCAAGTGTCTTGCGTTAAAATATATCGAGACACCTTGCTTTAAGGTGAGTGATGACAAATTGAAAGGAATGGCCACAGGCCGACAGGTAATGAACTCGATGAGCGACGAAAATGAAGGCCTGAATGGGGGCCAGCCTAATGTGAGGCGCCGGACGGGTGGACGATCAGCCAGGGTTCGGGAGGCCGTGTTACGAGCCACATGGGAAATTCTGTTGGAGCAAGGCGTCGATGGCCTGACCTTTAGTGAAATAGGTCGACGGGCGGAGGTGCACGGGACCTCGGTGCAGCGGCGGTGGGGGTCCAGGGAAAATGTACTTTTCGATGCCTTGCGGACCTACGGCACCGAAGCCCTCGGCATCCCCGATTCCGGCTCGTTGCGTGGAGATTTGGTCGGTTTTTCCAAAATCCTGTCAGCTTATTTCGCGACGCCAGTTGGAAAGTCAATACTGCAGATGGTCGTAGCCAATGCCGACAACGATCCCGACTTTGCGACACATCGTGCAGAGTTCGTGCAAATTCGGATTGCCGCGATGCAAACGATGATCCGGCGTGCTGCGGCTCGTGGCGAGTTACGTGAGGGGATCGACCATGAAGTCGCCATGGATCTTGCGCTTGGGCCGCTCTACGTCAGAACCTTGATCACCCGACAGCCCATCGACGATAGTTTCATTGAGCGCTTTGTGGACACATTGCTGCGAGGGTTGGCCAGGTAGAGTGGCCCGCTTGGACCTGAAAGCCAGGCTATGTGATGCCGCCCTTGGCAAACAACGCGCATTTCAGGGTAGCCACCGGATGTCAGTACACAGTCTCGTGCCGCACATAAGCCCGGATGGAGAAAACGGATGAGCCACCTCGTCATCGCCCTGATTGTGTTTGTCGCCGTATTCAGTAGCGCACTGCTTGGACTGTACCTGCGCACCGTGTTGCCAGAACATCACCTTAGCGAAGAATCAGTCAACGTCGTAAAACTGGCGACGGGCCTTATCGCGACAATGGCCGCGTTGGTACTCGGCCTGCTGATTTCGTCGGCGAAAAGCCAACTGGATACAGCGAACGCGGCGATTGTCCGTAATACTGCCAGCGTCGTTAATCTCGATCGCGTACTGGCCGAATATGGACCAGAAACGCAGGAAATACGTGCTTCACTCAAGCGTAACTACATCGCAACGATCCAGATACTTGCATCCGGCGACCCTTCGCAGTTGGCTCGACTCGAGAGCGCTGAGGCGGCCGGTCGGTTGGAAGAACTGCAGCGTCAGTTGCAGGCCCTTTCGCCCCGCACGGACGAGCAGCGTCAAAGACAGACGCAGGCCATACGGATTCTCGATGACCTGTCCGCGGCGCGCTGGCTGGAATTGCTGGGAGCGACTGGTCCGATCCCCGTGCCGCTGCTGATCGTTCTAGTGTCGTGGCTGGCCATGATCTTCGGCACGTTTGGCTTGTTTACCCAACGCAACGGGACAATCATTGCAGTCTTGTTCACGGGTGCTCTGTCGACTTCCGAGGCGATATTTCTGATCCTCGAAATGGATACCCCGCTTAGTGGCATGGTCAGGCTCTCGCTGACGCCGATGCGCGACGCGGTCGCTCTTCTTGGAAGGTAGACGGAGACGAATTTGAATCCGCAGGGTTGTCCATCAGACGTCCGCAGACGAGGCAAGTGATGCCCCGCCACTAATGTATGGGCAAATCGTGCGTGTAGTTCGTAAATCGCCGATGACCTAACACGGTAACGACACTTGCGGGTCCCATGTCGGCCAGGCAGCGGACACTCACACTGCTTGTCTCTATGAGCGCTACTGGCCGGCCACCGCCTCACGACGAAGCGCGACGGTCGACACGGATGCAGCTTCTCATACAGAAGGCATATCCTGACCCGAAGCGGTCCCTTGCACGGGTTTCGGGTTCGTCTGAAGCGCAACTCGAGAGCGGCTTTTCGTTGAGCTTCATTAGAGCCGCTGCAAACGAACGGCGTCGATCCGGTAACTCCCGGCAATTAGAGCAGGTTCGATCGCCATCGCCGCGCTCGCCTCATCCGTAGAAATCGTTCAACGTGCCAACAATTGAATTGAAGAATGCCGGGTCGAGCGCATGCCCCATAGCGTCTATGATGTGTAACTTCGCGCCCGGTATCACGGACGCTGACCACCTGGCGTGCTCGACCGGAAAAATGGGATCGTCGCTCCCCTGGATGAGTAGCACTGGTACTCTGATCGCTGAAAGTTCTTCGACGGTCAAGGCCGAGGTTAGCTTCTGTGCCAGCGCGTGATTGCTATTGTTTGCAAGTGCGGGTCCCAAACCGTCATTGCGCGACAGGGGTAGTTGCGCAAACGCATGGCCAAGGGCTTGCCAGGCCGCTTCATCAAAGGGCGACCTGGGCCCGGCAGCAAGCCGAAAATTCTCGACAAATCGCCTGGCGACTTCTTCTATAGTCGTCGGCGCTGTTGCATTGAGCGCGACCACCTTGGCGACGTAGTTGGGCGACGGACGGGGAAGTTCACCTTCTCTCGCGGCTGCCCCCGCAAACGCGTCGTTCTTGGGTCGCAAATCCGCCGAGGACATCATGACGGTAAGGCTCAGCAATCGCTGAGGCCGCCGGATTGCCATCCGATATCCAATGACTCCACCTTGAGATAGCCCGACGATGTGAGCCTTGCTCAGTCCAATGCCGTCCAGAAGCGCAAACGCATCTTCGACGAGGTCGTCCAGCGTATAGGGTGTCTCGTCAAAGTCGATGTACGTCGAGAGCCCTGTATCCCGGGCGTCGAAACGTATGACGTACAGGCTAGTCGCCGCCAGCATCGCGCAGAATTCGTCGGGCCAGACCAGTCCCGGTGCGCTATTCCCCATCACCAGAAGCAGTGCCGGATCCGTACGCGATCCAAACGCTTCGTAGTAGAGTTCAATTTCGTTTGCGTGAATCGCTCGTCTTCCTTGCATCGTCATCTTCCTTGCATCGAAATGTTCTGGGGCCGCCGACACGCTTTTATCTCGTATTGAGGCTATACGGGGCGAGTCCTGCGCGTCCGAAGCGGGAGTTTGTCTATCCACCGGTTGTACGGCGTTGACCCGCGGGCGCCCGTGTCATCAGGGCACTGGTTCGATGTTGCGGGTGCGTGGCTCCATGCACTGGGCGAAGCTCGCGCCCACCGCGACGAGGCCGCAGGCTAGTACCGATCCCGCGAGCGCCTGCGTCCAGCCGACTAGCAACATGCCCGCCCCGATCATCAGATAGTACAGCAGCCCAAACAGCGCGCCGGCCGTGCCGAGGCGGTCTTTGTAGGCACTCAGTGATTCTCCGAGGATGTTGGGAATCGCCACACCGAAGGCAAGGACGATCAGCAGAACCGGCAACAGAAGGTACGCCGTGTCCTGCATGAATCGCAGCCCGATTCCGCCGGCAAGCACGAGGATCGACATGGCGGCGACGAGTTGCCTGCCGGCGTAGCCGCGCCTGAGCAGGCGCCGGTTCAGCCATGCGCCCGCGCAGGAGCCGGCCGCGAGCAGGAAGCCGCTGTATCCGTATGCTTTGACGGAGAGGTGCAGACGTTCGAACACGAATGGACCGAGTGCATAGTAACTATAGAGAGCCACATTGAAGACCGCGACGAGCAACGCGGACCGCCATATCGCCGCGTCGCGAATCATCTTTCCCGCGGTTGCCGGCAGCGACGCCGAGGCAAGCATGGCAGGCCGTGTCTCCCGCAAGCGAGCCGCAGCCCATCCAAGCAAGGCGAGTGACAAGCTTGCAAGGCACAACATTGCCCCCTTGTATCCGTAATGACCTACCACGGCAGCACCTGTGAAGAGGCCAATCGCGGGACCGGCTGCCAGTACCATACCCGCAGTGGCGAAGACTTTTGCTAGCGCCTCACCGGAGTAACGGTCCCGCAAGATGGTCTGCGTAACGACCGATCCAACGGCTGCGCCAAATGCGGCGAATGCCTGCGTGACCAGCAAACCGTAGAACGTGTCGACGAACAGGGCGGCCGCCGATGCCGCGGCATAGAGTACCAGGCCGCCCCCCAGCGCGGGACGCCTGCCCATGAGATCGCTCACGCGCCCCCATACGACGACGCCTAGCGCAAATGCAAGGAAGTAGACCGTCAGCGCCTGGCTCGCTATCGCAGGCGCCACCGAGAAAGTACGAGAGAAATCCGCGAGGGCGGGACTGTAGAGTGTTTGCGCAATTTGCGGAAACATCAACAAGGCGATCAAGAGCGAAAGCAACTTCGGGCCCTCATAGGGGGTATCGGAACGCGGGAACCGAATTGTCGCGTGGGCCCCTATTGTCCTGTTACCACTTGTTGGACAATCAATCCCTGAAATCGGACAATCGGCTATGGCCTGGCTAAACGACACCACTGCATTCGATCCCGACGCATACGAGGCCGAAGTCATTGGTTTGGCAACGTCTCTCAGCGAGCACGATTCCGGCGCGCATTCGCACGGGCGCGGCCAACTGCTCTACGCAAGGCGAGGCTGCATTCGTATCACCATGGATACGCAGCTTTGCCTGCTGCCACCGTCCCGGGCCGTCTGGATTCCTCCGGTGATGCTCCATCGCGCGGTGATGCATCGTGTCGTCGACTATCGGTCGTTGTACTTTCGCCTGGACATCGCCGCGACGATGCCGCCCGAGGTTCGGGTCATCGACGTCAGCCCATTGCTTCGTGCTGTTATGGAACCCATCGCCCAAGCGGACTTCGGCCAGACCTGGGCGAGTGGCCGGTATGCGCATTTGCTGGCTCTGTGCATCGATGAGATCTGCGCCGCACCGTGCACACCCATGCTGCTTCCCTTGCCCAACGACAGGCGGCTCGCGAAGCTCATCGAACACCCGGAGAACCTGCCGCCCGAGCTGCATGTGCTCGAAACGCAGGTTGGGGCGAGTGCCAGGACCATTACCCGCATCTTCCAGAAAGAAACCGGTATGAGCTATCAAGCCTGGCGCCAGCAATGGCGCGTCATGCGGGCCATTGAATGGTTGTCCACAGGACTTGACATCTCACGCGTCGCCTCGGAGTTACAGTTCTCGAGCGACAGCGCTTTCATCGCGTTCTTCAGGAACATGGTCGGAGAGACACCCAAAGCGTATCTACGCGAGCAACAGCAACGCATTCGCGAGTGACTGCAGCAGTTCTTTTGGTGTCAAGCGCTACAGTGAGTTAAGCTTGCTAACTCTTTGCGAACCGGGTTCTGGCATCGGCCTACAGCGTCGCAGACGATGGGGCCATGTTCGGCCGGCAGAAAGTACCATTAAACCAGACGCTCGGGGCTGGAGGCCGGATGTCTCGTTAT
>NZ_BAYD01000195.1 GCF_000685075.1 Paraburkholderia oxyphila NBRC 105797 | reverse complement strand
GCCAAAAAACCCACAAAAAAAGCATCTCTCACGAAGCAGCAGCATGCAATAGCAATTCACGCACACGAACCCATTCCTCTTTATTGAGGATATCCAACGGATAAGAAGCATCCCGCGTAATTTCACCAAATCGCTTATCGAGCACACCACTATCGGCCAGCATCGCGACGCTAGACGCAGAATCCACCTCACAAGACTTCACAATCAAAAGACGCTCAGCATTGAGCCGATTAGCGAGCCACGCCGCCAGCGAATCCGAAGTCACATCCCAGCTCGTGAGCGTATCGGCCTCCTGCCGCAGCAACCCAAACGGCGCCCACACCGCAGTCCTGCCCTCATGCAGCGCATGCCGAATCTGCGGCTCACTAGTCGCCACCACGAGCCGGCGACACAACCCCTGCATCATCAGCGCATGCTGCGCCATCGCCAGCACCGCCATATTATGCGCGGCCAGATCATCGAATCGCCAGAGCCCCTGATGCTCGCGCACCTGATCCGCAAAGCCGCCGCCGCCCGGCACAATCACCACGCGCCCGCCGCCCAGCTCGCTCAATTCGCGCAGCCAGGTCTGCAGCAACGGGTCGCGGCTCAAGCTCCCGCCGATCTTCACCACCCACATAGGCGCTCCCTCGACGGCATCGTCCGCCCCGCCGCGTCAGGCAAGCGCAGCATCGGCCGTCTCCGCGAACAGCAGCGCAACCGCCGCGCTCGGCGCGCAGACCTGCGCCCAGCCAGCCGCGCCGCCTTGCGCCTCGACGAGCGTGGCAAAGCGCACGCTCTCATACCCGCATGAGCGCGCCAGCGCTTCAGCCAGAAATGCGCCGCAGCCCGCCGCCACCAGCACGGCACCCCGCACCGGCGCAACCCGCCCCAGCACGCGCGTGAGATTCGCGGCCAGGTAGGTGAGCTGCAGATCGCGCCATTGGTGGGCGAACGCAATCCATTCGGTCTCCGATGCCTCTCTCGCGTCGTGGCCAATCATGCGCGCGAGCCGCCGGTGCGTGGCCGCGGCGTCCTTGCTTGCGCCATCCGCGGCGGGATGCTGGTCGTGCATCGGCGCAAGCTCTCCGGTGAGCCGGTACACGTCAGCCGTGGTCGCGAAGTGCTCGTTCATCACGTTATAGGTCTCGCCGCGAAAGCCCACGCGCTGCGCGAGCGCGCACAGCGGCGTGCGCACGACGCCCTGGTAGACCAGCTCGCCCGTGCGCAGTCGCGCAGCGTCGTCGGCGCCGTGCGCGGCGATCCGGCCGCCGCGCAACGGGATCAGGTCGGTCGTGGTGCTGCCGATGTCGACCAGCACCGCATCGGGAAGCCGCCTCGCGACCACCTGTGCCGTAGCAAGCCAGTTGGCCGAGGCGATGCGTGCCCAGTGCGTCGCCACACTGTCCAGCCCGCTCCAGAGCCCTTCGCCCGCATAGAAGGCCACATGCTCGCCAAGACGGGCGGCAAGCCGCTGCGCGAGCGCGGCCACGCCGGCCTCGCGATGCTCGAAGAGATCGGCCATCTCGCCCGTCATCGTCACCGCGTGTCCGGCCTCGCGGTAATCGGGCCAACGCGCGGCAGCCTGAGCCAGCACGGCGTCCAGTTGCGAGAGGCCCTGCCACAGCGGGCAGGGCCACTGCGCGACGTCGAGCACGCGGCCATCCTCCACGCGCGCCGCCTTGACGTGCGCGCCCCCGATGTCCCAGCCAATCACGAGATCATGCGACATGGCAGATCCGTTCGGCACCGTCGTGCGCGGTGTCGTACGCTATTTCGTGCGTTGCATCGTGCCTGTCGCACTGGACTTCGCGCTGGACTTCACGGTGCGCCGCCAGCACGCGGGCCGCCAGATTCGTGTCGAGCCGCGCAGCGAGCCCTGCATACGCACAGGTCACGCGCGGATTGATCTCGATGATCACGGGTCCGCGTTCGCGATGCCAGACCACGTCGATACCAACAAAGCCCGCCAATCCGGGCAGCGCGCGCGCAACCCGCGCCGCCAGCTCCGCGCATGCGCGGCCAACGAGGCTGTCGAGCGCGATGGCGCCAACCGTGACGCCCTCATAGGCGAGACACCCCTGCGTGACGTTCACATGCTGCCAGTTGACGCTCAGCAGTTCCGCATGGCCCGGCGTGCACAGCAGCGAGAGACTCAGCGCGTCGCCCTCCACCCATTCCTCGAAGGTCACCTGCTCCCGCGCGGCGAGGCGCGCGAGGTACGCGGACTGGGCCGCGCGAAAGTCGTGATAGACATGGGTGTCGATCGCGCCAGCGCCGTCGTCGGGCTTCACGACCCACGCGCTCGCGCCCGGATCAAGCGGCGCGTCGGCCGACCACGCGCGCGTGGCCGCGATGCCGGCTTGCGCGAGATGCCGCGCCGTCCTGCGCTTGCTGCCCGCCACCTGCAGCGCGGCGGCGTCGCAACCGATCCAGCGCGGCGCGTCCACTGCGTTGCAGAGCGCGGCCAGCACGCCGTCCGTCTCCGGCGCGATGACCCAGACCGCGTCGTGGCGCTGCGCCTCCTCGCCCACGAACGCGACGGCGTCATGCCCCCGTGGCGGCACACGCCATGTCAGCGACGGTGCACGCGGCGTAGCGGCGGTATCGCCCGCGGCGCAGACGCAGGTCACCTCGACGCCCGGCAGGCGCGCGAGGTCACCCGCCACCGGGTCGCGCATCGCACGCCCCATCGCGAGCAATTCGGGCCTGGCAGCCGCTGCCGCATCGCCGCCAGCACTGATATATTCGTAGACCAGCACCTTCGTCATCGCTCGCTCCCCCATGCAAATCATTCCCGTTATCGACGTGCTCGGCGGCACCGCGGTGCGTGCCGTGCGTGGCGAACGCAGCCGCTATCGCCCGCTCGAATCGCAGCTCTGCAGCGGCAGCGATCCTGTGGACGCCGCGCACGCCCTCCTCGACTACTGCGGCTCCGCCGTGCTCTATGTCGCCGATCTCGACGGCATCATGCACGGCGCACCGCAACGCGACCTGCTCGCCCGCCTCGCCGGCGCGCTGCCCGGCGTCGAGCTGTGGCTCGATGCGGGCTTTGCCGATCCGCACGCCGCCAGTGCACTGCTTGCGCCATTGCGCGAGACCGGCTTGTCCTGCGGCGCCACCTTCACGCCCGTCTTCGGCAGCGAATCGCTGCGCCCCGGCGCGATGGCGCATCTGCCTGCCGATGCGCTGCTCTCGCTCGACCGCCGGCACGACACGCCGCTCGGCGACCCGCATTGCTGGACCGACACCTCGCACTGGCCCGCGCGCCTCATCGTCATGACGCTCGAGCGCGTGGGCTCGTTCGACGGCCCTGCGCTTGGCACGATCGCCGAAGTCCGCGAACGCGCGGGGCAGCGGCAGATCATCGGCGCGGGCGGCATTCGCAACGCCGACGATCTGCAAGCAGCAGCCGCATCGGGCGCGACGGCATGGCTCGTGGCCTCCGCCCTGCACGAGCGGCGCATTCCCGCCGCGTCCTGAGCGCACGGCCCGCGCGCTGCACCGGCCACTTCGCGACAATCACGTTTCATGCCAACGCCGGGCGCAGACGATCGCGCGCGTGTCTCGCGGCTTGTGAGCGTGGGCGGTAGCGCGTTGATTAGCGCGTTGAGTTGCGGATTGAGTAGCGCATGCGGTCGTTCATGAGCCGCGAATCGGCAGCGGATCGGCCATTGCGCCGGTGCCGCGCCGGTGCTGCGTGGAGGCAGCGTGGAGGCAACGTCGATGCGGCGCCGGTGTGAAGCAGATGTAAAGCAGGTGAGAAGCGGCCGTGACAGTGTGTGGCGCGCTCGGGCATCGTCGTGCGCATTGTGTGTCGCGCACGGCGCGCGCCGTTGCCCACGAGGAACACGGATCGAACCGCCGATCAGCCTGCAAAGCCCCCCTGCCTATCGCCTGCAAGTCCACCCGCAAGTCCGCCTGTAGGTCCGCCTGTAGGTCCGCCTGCAAGTCGCGTTGAGCCCACATGCGCCGCCGCCGCGACGCGCATGGCATAGCCCTTGCAAATCGGCAGGCATGGATGCCACTCTTCACTCTCCCCCCTGGACCTGCCCGTTCTGCGCGCTGCTGTGCGATCGCTTCGGCGTCGCCCAAGGCAAGACGCTGACACCGGCGGGCACGAGTTGCCCGCGCGCCGCGCGCGCGCTCGCCCAGTTCGGCGGCGCGCCCTCTCACGCGAGACCCGCCGTGAACGGCCAGCCGGCAGACGCACAGACGGCGCTCGACACCGCCGCGCAGTGGCTCGCCCGCGCGCGCCAGCCGCTCTTTGGCGGCATGGCCACCGACGTGGCCGGCGCACGCGCGCTCTATCGCGTCGCCAACGCGTGCGGCGCGATCGTCGATCACGCCCATGGGCGCGCGCTGATGCACGGCTTGACGGCCATGCAGGACCGCGGCGCCTTCACGACGACGCTCGCCGAGATCCGCAATCGCGCCGATCTGATCGTCTGCATCGGTGCCTCGCCGTCGGCCCGGTATCCGGAGTTCTTCGCGCGCTGCGCGGTGGGCGGCGAGGCCGGCAGCGTCGGGCCGGCACGGCGCACGGTCGTCTTTCTCGGCTGCGAGGCCGATGCCGCGCTCGCGCAGCAAGCGGGCGTCGAGACGCTCGCCGTGCCCTTGCACGGCGACCTCTACGACACGGTGGCCACACTCAACGCGCTGCTCGCCGGCAAATCCCTGCGAGCGCCGGCCGATCCCGCGTTGACCGCGCTCGTGGAGCGCATGCTCGCGGCGGACTACACCGCAATCGTATGGATTCCTGCCGATCTGCCGGGCACCCATGCCACGCTGCTCGTGGAGGGATTCGACCGCCTGCTGAAGACGCTCAACCGCATGCGGCGCGCGGGTGGCCTCGCACTAGGCGGCGACGACGGCGGCGCGAGCGTCAACCAGACGCTCACGTGGCTCTCCGGCTTGCCTTTGCGCACGGGCGTGCATCGCAGCGGGCTCGAGCACGCGCCCCAGCGCTACGACACGGCACGCCTGCTCGCGGACCAGAGCGTCGATGCGCTGGTCTGGGTCGCGAGCTTCGGCGCGGATCTGCCGCCGCCGCACACTACCCTGCCGACGATCGTGCTTGGCCATCCTGGCCTTGCCGCGACCTGTGCAGACCGCGAAGGTCCGACCGTGTTCGTGCCCGTCTCCACGCCGGGCATCGGCTCGCCGGGCCATCTGTTCCGCGCCGATGGCGGTGTCGTGCTGCCGCTCACGCCCGTCTATGAAGACACGCTTCCCACCGTGGCCGCTTTCGCGGGACAGTTGGGTGCAAAGCTCGCAGCCCGCAAGGAGAACGCCGCATGAGCACGTTTCGTCTGCGCGGGGGCCGCGTGTTCGATCCGGCCAGCCGCATCGACGGGTCGATTGCCGACATCTGCGTGCGCGACGGCCGCATCGTCGAACTCGGCGCCGAGGAGCCCGTGGACCACGAATACGACGTCACCGGCATGACCGTGATGGCGGGCGGCATCGACATGCATTCGCACATCGGCGGCGGCAAGGTGAACCTCGCCCGCATGCTGATGCCCGAGGATCACCGGATCCGGATGCAGCGCGAGCACGCCGAAAGCGCGCTGGAGCTGGCCTCGTGCGGCATCTGCACGCCGGGCACGCTCGCGACCGGCTACCGCTACGCCGAGATGGGCTACACGGCGGCCTTCGAGCCCGCGATGATCGCCTCGAATGCGCGCCACACGCACCTGGAAATGGGCGACACGCCGATCATCGATCACGGCGCCTATGTGATGCTCGGCAACGACGAGCTGTTCCTGCGCATGCTCGCGCAAGGCGAGGACTTCGAGCGCCTGCGCGATTACGTCGGCTGGTCCATCAACGCAACGAAGGCGCTGGGCGTGAAGGTCGTGAACCCGGGCGGGATCTCCGCGTTCAAGTTCAACCAGCGCAGCCTCGACGTGGACGAGACGCACGCGCACTACGCCATCACCCCGCGCCAGGTGCTGCATACCCTCTCTCGTGCGCTCACCGAGCTGGGCGTGCCGCATCCGCTGCATATCCACGCGAGCAACCTGGGCGTGCCCGGCAACGTCGACTCCACGCTTGCGACCATCGACGCGCTCGAAGGCCTGCCGGGCCATCTCACGCACATCCAGTTCCACAGCTACGGCACCGAAGGCCCGCGCAAGTTCTCCTCGGCGGCCGAGCGCATTGCCGACGCAGTCAACGCGCATCCGAACATCTCGATCGACGTGGGCCAGATCATGTTCGGACAGACCGTCACCGCGTCCGGCGACATCATGAAACAGGTCAAGCAGGCCGAGTTCGCCACGCCGCGCAAATGGATCGCCGGCGACATCGAATGCGATGCGGGCTGTGGCGTCGTGCCGTTCCGCTATCGTGAGCAGAGCTATGTGAATGCGCTGCAATGGACGATCGGCCTCGAACTGTTCCTGATGGTGAAGAACCCCTGGCAAATCACGCTGACCACCGATCATCCGAACGGCGGCCCATTCACGAGCTACCCCCACCTGATCCGGCTTCTGATGGACAAATCGTTCCGCGACGAGCAGCTCGCGAAGCTGCATCCCGAGGTGGCGCAGCAATCGGCGCTCGCGAGCATGACGCGCGAGCTGAGCTTCGAGGAGATTGCGATTCTGACGCGCGCCGCGCCGGCGCGCCTGCTCGGGCTGACCGACCGCGGCCGCCTGAGCGCGGGCGCCGCCGCCGACATCGCCGTCTATCGCGACGACGCCAACCGCGAGGCCATGTTCAGCACACCGGAATACGTCTTCAAGGACGGCGAGCTGGTGGCGCGCCACGGGCGCATCGTGGCCACGCCCGTGGGGGGCACGCACTTCGTCGAGCCGGAGTTCGACCGTTCGATCGAGCGCACGCTCGACGAATACGGCGAACGCCATCTCGCGTTCAACTTCCGCCACGCCGCCATCGGCCGCGACGAGCTGTGCTCGTGCTGCAACGGCGGGCGCCTCCTGCCCGCGGCCTGCGGCGTACACGGAGGCAACACCGGAGACCAGCCGTCATGAGTGCCACCGCGAGCACCACGGAGAAGGCGCCGCTCACGATCAACGGCGTCACCATCGACGACACCTTCGCCGAAGCCTTCCCGATGAAGGCGACACGGCTCGTGATCACCGCGCGCAACGCCGCCTGGGCGCGCCACGCGGCCGTGGCCGCCACCGGCTTTGCAACCTCGGTGATCGCCTGCGGCTGCGAGGCCGCCATCGAACGCGAGATCGCGCCGGACGCCTCGCCCGACGGCAGGCCGGGCATCGCGGTCCTGCTCTTTTCGATGTCGGGCAAGGAGCTGGCCAAGCAGGTCGAGCGACGCGTGGGCCAGTGCGTGCTGACCTGCCCGACTACGGCCGTCTATGCGGGCATCACCGAGGGCGAGGCCATTGCGCTCGGCAAGAACCTGCGCTTTTTCGGCGACGGCTGGCAGATCTCGAAGCTGATCGACGGCGTGCGCTACTGGCGCGTGCCGGTCATGGACGGCGAATTCGTTGCGCAGGAAACGACCTCGGTGATCAAGGGCGTGGGCGGCGGCAACCTGCTGCTGCTCGCGCGCGACCCCGACGCCGCGCTCGCGGGCGCCGAAGCCGCCGTGCAAGCGATGCGGCGCGTGCCCGGCATCATCATGCCGTTCCCCGGCGGCGTAGTGCGCTCGGGCTCGAAGGTCGGCTCGAAGTACTCTACCCTGCCCGCCTCGACCAACGACGCGTATTGCCCCACGCTCGCGGGCCTCGCGCCGCGCACCGCATTGACCGATGAGACGCGCTGCGTGCTGGAGATCGTCGTGGACGGGCTCAGCGAAGCGGATGTCGCGAACGCGATGCGCACCGGCATCGAAGCCGTGACCGCGCGCGGCGCGCAGGCCGGCGTCACGCGCATTAGCGCGGGGAACTATGGCGGCAAGCTCGGGCCGTTTCATTTTCATCTGCATCGTCTGTGCGGCAACGGAGAAACCTCATGAAGCGCATCACGCTGCGCGTGAAGGACGCGCCCGCGCTGCGCATCGACGCGCGCACGCTCCTGCCGGCTATGCTCGCTCCTCTGAGCGAGAGTGAAATCGCGCGCCTGCCGCTTTGGCATGGGACCGAGCGTATCGTGCTTGCGGAGCTCTTTGATGTGCGTATGCACGCGATACCCGAGGGCGAGCCTTGCGTCGTGTTTGAGGGCGACTTGCGGCGATTCGATCGCGTAGGCTGCGCGATGGACGGCGGCATGATCGTCGTGGACGGCGACGTGGGCGATCTTGCTGGCTCGCAGATGAGCGCTGGATCGATCGTCGTTAGCGGCAGTAGCGGTGAGTTCGCGGCCTGCGAGATGGCGGGCGGGCGCCTCGAGATTGGCGGCAATACCGGCGATTTCGCGGGGGCGGCGTTGCCGGGCAGCATGGACGGCATGCGCGGTGGCACGCTCATCGTGCGTGGGCATGCTGGTGAGCGTTTTGGTGACCGCATGCGGCGCGGTACGGCGCTCGTGTTCGGTGATGCGGGCGCGTTTGCGGCCTCGCGGATGGTGGCGGGGACGATTGGCATCGCTGGCTGCGTGGGCGAGCATCTTGCGTATGGGATGCGACGTGGGTCGCTGATTCTGGCCGGCGTGCGGGAATTGCCGGAGACGAACCGGTTCGTCGAGAATTATGCCGAGGTGAGCGTCTTCTGGCGGCTCATTACGCGTAGCCTCGCGCGTGAAGGCGGGCCGTTCAGTGAGTTGGCGATACGGGAGCCGCGACGGCTCGTTGGGGATGTCTCCGTGGACGGGAAAGGAGAGTTGCTAATTGCAGCATGAGCGCGCATGATTCGCGGGGTTTTTGCTTGCAAATTGATGCTTCTTCTTGGTGGGTTTTTAGGCGCTTTGGCCTTAACTTGTATTTGCGGCGGGCCGCAAGCGTCGCCCCTGTGCGGGGCGGCACCTACTTTTCTTTGCAGCCGCAAAGAAAAGTAGGCAAAAGAAAGCGGCTCACACCGCTAGTGTGACGCCGTCCACCACTGCCCTGTATATCGGAGCGGCTCCGGAGCGTCTGTCACCACGCAGCGTATAGCGGAGTGACTAAGGGCTCATCCATCCGGCGGCGCTGCGCGCGCCGTAGGGTATATCCAAAACCAGTGGGATGTACACGCATCTGTAGCGCTCACATATATTCGCTCGGCGCCTTGCCCACGCATTCGCCAGCCAGCACGCCTGCGCATTCAACGGTTAGTACCCGGCGCATTTACAGGTCATCACCCCAGTGCATTCACCGGTTCGAACCCCATCGCATTTACCTGCCATCCCCCTGGCGCATTCACCGGTTAGCACTCCCGCACATTTTCCGGCCCGTACCTCCGCGCATTTGCGGGCGGCACCCTTAACGCATTCACCGGCCAGCCTGGCCGGTTTTCCTTGCAGACCCTTCCG
>NZ_BAYD01000196.1 GCF_000685075.1 Paraburkholderia oxyphila NBRC 105797 | reverse complement strand
TGCGGCCCGCCGCGAAAACAAGTTAAGGCCAATGAAAACACCCTCACATCACCTTCCGCAACAAGGCACCAACCCACTCGGTAACCCGCCCATAGGGCGGATAAAGCAAAGAAGTAGCATTAACACCGCTCTGATAAAAAACCGGCTTCAAATGCGAAAACGTATCGAACCCACACTTGCCGTGATAAGCGCCCATGCCGCTAGCACCAATCCCGCCGAACGGCAGCGAATCGCACGCCACATGCCAGAGCGTGTCATTGACCGTCACGCCGCCGGAGCTCGTCTGCTCCAGCACCCTGTCGCGCTCGCACGTATCGTTCGTAAATAGATAAAGCGCCAAAGGACGGTCACGCTGGTTGATCCGCTCGATAGCCTCGTCAATCGTGTCGTAGGTCAGAACCGGCAGAATCGGCCCAAAAATCTCCTCTTGCATGACTCGTGCATCATCATCGGGTGAGACAACGAGCGTAAATGGGATCCTCCTCGCCGTTGCCGCCGTCTCGGCCGCTCGCGCGCCGACTTGAACGATTCGGCTGCCCGAGCTGCGAGCCTCCTCGATCATATGAACCAGGCGCCCATAGTGGTGAGCACTGACAATGGACGTGTAATCCGCATTCTCGAGGACATCCGGGTACAGGCGCAATGCCGCGGCCTGTGCCGCCTGGATGAAGTGATCGAGTTTCTCCCGCGGAACCAGTGCGTAGTCGGGCGAGACGCAAATCTGCCCAGCATTGAGCAGCTTGCCGAACACAATACGTTGAGCAGCGGTTTCCACGTTCGCGTGCTTGCCGAGCAGGGCCGGCGATTTCCCGCCCAATTCAAGCGTCACCGGCGTCAGGTTTCGCGCCGCAGCTTGCGCGACATGGCGCCCAACCGAAGTCGAGCCCGTGAATAGCAAATGATCGAATGGCAGCGCCGAGAATGCAGCAGCCTCGTCGCGGCCGCCTTCAATGGTGCAGACCTGCGCGGGATCGAACGCCTCGGCCAGCGTCTCGCCGATCAGCGTGGACGTTCTGGGCGTGAGCTCACTAGGCTTGAGCATGACGCGATTGCCCGCTGCGAGCGCGGCCGCGAGGCCCGTAAAAGTCAGGTAGACGGGGAAGTTCCACGGGCTGATTACACCGACCACGCCGCGAGGCTGCGGCAGCAGCCGTGCCCGGGCGGGCAGCAGATGGCGCCGCACGCCAATTGGGCGCGGCTTCATCCATTGCCCAACATGCCTGTGAATGTCCTTGATGTCGCCGATCGTCATGCCGACGTCGAGCATCATCGATTCGTGCCGCGAACGATGACCAAAGTCCTCGTTGATCGCCGACGCAAAGGCGTCGTCGTACTGCTTCAAGATTCGCAGCAGCTTCGCAAGACTCTCCTGGCGTTGGGCAAGCGTGGGAGCAGGACTGGCCCGAAAGGCGCGAAGTTGCCGCGTGAACGCATCATGAATGGCCGCGCCCGCAGTCGTGGGACATTCGGCTTGCATGGCTCCGGAATTCATAAGTCATCCTATATGTTATGGAGGTGGAAATTCCGGGTTCTGTGGGCTGCGAGGCGCGCTAGTAGTCCCGGACGTCAACGAGTCAATAGTGGTCAGCGATGCCGGTGATGCCTTGCTCGTGCAACTGCTTGATGAGCGCGGCCCGCTTGACGGCCACATTGGCCAGCGCGGGACGGCGATGTGCCGCGATCTCCGCGGCGGTATACGGCTTGAAGTCCGCAGGCAACTCGGCGGCGTTCCTGGTCGTCAGCAACCAGTTCAACACGTCGGCCAGCTCCTGGTCGGACAGTGCCGAATTCGATGAGCCGGGCACCCGCATTACATACTCGCGGCCGTCGGGCACATGCTCGAAGTAGCCGAGCGAGTTTGCGAGTGGAGGGACCTTGCCGGGCACGCCCCTCGCGTTTGTGGTGTGGCAGCCCATGCAATTCTGGATCCAATGCTGTTCAACCAGCGAAAACTGCCCAGCCGCGGCCGGCACGGTGCATAGCGCCAGCGAGGTCGCGACACCACAGGCTATCTGCACGATGTGCATGCCCATGCGCTGGATGAGCTGCGCGTGCTGGGCGGCCGGCCGTTTCATAAGCCGAGGCTCTTCGTCAACACGGCGCGGCTCGCGTGAACGGCGCTGGCGTCGAGTTTTCTGTCCCGCGCAGCCTTCAGCTCGGCTGCGGTGAACGGCTTCGCGTTGCCGTGCTTCGCATTGAGGTCGAACACGACATAGTTCAGGACTTCCGCAAGCTCTTCGTCGGACAGGCTGGCAAAGCTCGGCATCTTGAAGTTGTAGGTCTTGTCTTGCACGGCGATTTCGCCGTACATGCCGTTCAGCACGGTTGCGGTCAATTGCTGGCGGCCGTCCGGGGCGGCGGCGTAGCGGCCGGGGTAGCGGGTCAACGGTGGCGCGAGGCCGTCCTGGCCCTTGCCGCCGGCCTGATGGCAGACCGCGCAACGCGCGCCGAACGTGCTTTGCCCGGCGGTGTAGCGCACCGATTGTCCGAACGATGCACTCGCTGCGATCGCAAGAGCCATCGCGCTCATCATCCTGATCGCCTTCACTTTCATTGTTTGGCCGCTCCCAGCAGGACCGATACGGAGCAGTGGTAATTCGAGTTGCTGCTCGCCATGCACCAGTTGATGTCGTTGTTGAGGGAAAGTTTGTATAGCGGTCTTTCGCGTTCGTTGCGGTTGCAGAAGCAGTTGCCGCACGAAGTCTTGCCGCAGCAGTCGTTGTACGAAACGATATAGTCCGACCCGTCATGCGGATTGCGGCAGGTGCCGATCCAGGTGATGGGCGAAGCCGTCGTGCCGGGCGGGCAGCTGCTCGAAGTGCCGCCGCAGCAACTGCACAGGAAGCCGTCGATTGCGCAGTACTTCCAGTAGTCGCAGCTCATCGGGTCGTCGCTGACACCCGCTTTCGCGTTCGTTACGGGAGCCGCGTTCGCGGTACGGTCTACCGGCAGGAGCGGCGCGAGTGCCGAGCCCACCAGCGCCTTGCCGAGCGTAGCCATTGCACTGCGGCGCGAGGTGCGGCTGGCGACGCTTCGCGCTGAGCGCTCGAACCACAAGTCAAACAGAGCCATTCGTTCATTCTCCGGTTTAAAGGCATCAGGCTTTGCGTTACGCGTGTTGTTCGCCGTGCACATACTGCTGCAACGAGGCGACGCCGCGCTCCTTCGCTTCGAACAGACTCTCGAGATGCTCGCGGGAGTTGACGAGGCCCTTTGCACGAACTTTGCCGCTTTCGTCGAGCAGGACGGCATAAGGCAGTTTGCCGATCTGGTAAGCCATGCCCAGCTCCTGGGACAGCACGTAAGGGAACGCTCCAAGACGATGCTTTTCTGCAAAGCGCGTGTGCTCGGCAATGTCTCCATCGCTCGCCAGCACGACGTTGAGCGGCGTACGCTCGCTTGCGCGAATCGAGGAGAGGAGCGGCAACAGCTTCTTGCAGACCGGGCAGGTCGGCGACAGAAAGAACAGCAACGTTGACTTGCCCGTGGCATCAATGCCGCCAACTTTGACCGGGCGGCTGTGAATGTCGTCGAGCTCGAACGCGGGCGCGAGCGCGCCCACCGCAGGGCCCTTATCGATCATCAACGCGCCCACCGGCAGGATGCGCTCGTAGAGAATGCCCACTTGTCGAACGAGCGCTACGCAGATTGCGCCGAGCGCCAGCACGGCGGCCCACAGCAGGACGAGGGAAACGGTCAGGGCGGTTTGCATCATGAATTCCTCAAATGATTGAGTCGCGGTGTATTGGCAAGGAGACCGTCGAATACGGTCAGGCCACAAACGGTGAGCAGTACGGAGAAAGTCAGCGTGAGGTAGTCCACCCAGACTATCGTCCGTGCGGCGGGCGCGATGAATGCGGTGGCGGCAAGCGCTGCGATGGCCAAAACGCGTGCGACGTGTAGCCAGCCGATTCGATTCGTTGCGGCGTGAGTTGCCGCATCCGGAGCGGCAAAGCCGTGGCAGCCGCAATCGATATCGGTATGCCCGCGCACGATGTTGATGGCGAGCGCCGCAGCAAACATCGACAGCAGCAAAACCAGCGCGGCGGCGCCGATCGTGCGCCAGTCGGGCAATAGCAGTGCGAGGGCGCCCAGTGTTTCGACGACCACGATGGCGAGCGCCACCGGCGTGACGAGTGCCTCGGGCAGCAATTGATACTGCGCCACGGCTTGACGAAACAAGGCCGGCCGCCGCCATTTGGGCAAGGCGCCAAGCAGGACCGTAACGGCTGCGCCCGATTGCGTGGCGCTCGCGAGGACAGGATCGATCAGCATGATGTCCTCACGGGTTGACGAGCAGGAGCGGCGTGCTGCCCAGATGGGGCTCGACGTGCCGGACCTTGCCCGTTTGAGCGTCGATCACCGCGAGAGCCGCGGTCGCCGTCAGCCCGTAAAAGAGGGGCTTTTCGTCTTGACTGACCTGAATCGACAGAACGGGATCGATCTTCATCTGCGCAAGATTCCAGCGGGCGATGCGTTTATGCGTGTTCAAATCGAACACCCAGATTTCGCTCGCCGGGTCCTTGTGCGAGCCATCGGCGCCCTGGTGCATGGCAACGTAAAGCCGATGCGTTTTTTCCTGCACTGCCGTCTGCTGCACGCCACCCGGGCGCCAGCCCTGGGCGCGTTCGGCATCGGTGACCAGTGGCCATGGCGTGCCGAAGACCGGCTTGTCGCCGCGGAAATCGGCGCTGCGGACCATGCCGTGAAAGCTGGTGAAAAGATAGGTGCCTTGATAACGCGCGGCATTGGCAAAAACCGGATCGTGCTCGACATCGATAAACGGCTCGGACATCGAGCGTTTGATTTCCTTGCCGTGAGCGTCGAGTGTGAACGTGAGCGCCTTGCCGCTTTCGCAGAGCGAGGTGAATTTATTGTTGCCGCTCGGCAAGGCGAGCACGCAGGCGGCAGTATCGATTTCGCTCAGCACCTTTTTCGCCTGGACGTCGACGACGCTGACCGATGTCGATGGCGTGATGTTGGTCACGTAGAGCAGCTTCCCGTCGCTGCTGAACGCCGTATTCCACGGCGACGGCATCATCTGCGCATGCTTGGGCGGGATAACGATTTCGCCGGCCAGCGAGAGGGTGGCGTTATCCGTGAACTCCACGACGTCCGTGCGTGCGCCATGCGAGCCGCGCGAGAAGTACGTCGTCGCGGTGTAGCTCGTGCGGTGATCGGGAGAGATCGCGAAGCCGGCTGCGTAGCCCGTGTCGATCTGTCCGAGCAACTTGCTGGTGTCCGCGTCGTATACGTGCACGCGGCCATCGGTCATTGACGTCAACGCGCCGTCAACGACGAATATTTCGTGAGGATGCCATGCAGGCATCTTCTGTACCGTCAACTCCTCGGGCTGTTCAGCGGCGTGCGCATGGCAAGCCAGCGCGAGTACGGCTGACGCGACCGCGGTCTTTCGGCTCAGTGTCATGTCCTCTCCAGTTTCGATTCACGATATGGAGGGACTGTATTACGACGCTATGGGCGGGCATTAGCCAAAATCGGCACACCGCGAAGGGCGAACGCGAAGTGCGTTCGAGCAATGCGGTCGGCAGTTCAGGTGCTGCCGAAGCGAGGGGTACGAGAGGGGAGTTCCCCGAACAGATTCCGGTAGTCCCGGGAAAAATGGCTCAAATGAAAGAATCCCCAACGAGCGGCGGCGTCGCCTATAGTCAACGCTTCGGAGGTGGTCGAGCGCAGCAGGCGCCGCACGCCGGCGAGGCGCACGGAGCGCAGATAAGTCAATGGCGACTGTCCCGTGACCTGCAGGAAGCTCTTTTGCAGCGTGCGCCGGCACACTCGCAATTCACTGCACAGATCGAGCACGGAGATCGGCTGCTGAGTATTGTTCAGTGCAATGTCCTGGCTGCGCTTGACGATCTCGCTATAGGTGAGCCGTGTCACGTCGCAGCGCTTTGACCAGCTCGACTCGCCAAGGATGTTGAAGATACTGTCCAGAATGTCGTTGCGCAGCGCGCGACGTGCCTCGGGATCGGCGAGGGACTGGGCGCAAGACTTCATCTCGTCGACGCGTGATTTCAGGGCAAATCGCGCGAGCGAAGTGACGGCGCCGTCGGTTTCGAATAACGGCTGCCGGCCGCCGCCGCTCTCGAGTCTCAGGGGCTCCGCCAGGCGCTCGAATTCTTCTGTTGAAAGCGTGATGCCAACCAGCTCGGTATGGGCGGGCATGTGCAAGACCCAATCGCTACCGCCGCGAACGAAGCCGATTGACGAAGCGGTGACCTCGCGACCTTGAAAGATCGGTGCCGTGACCGACTGTACCGGCCACGCGAGCGTCACCGAGCCGGCCTGAACCTGCCCGCATTCCACGATTCGCCGATTGGCGCTTTCTGAGAAAACGTTGAGTCCGTCGAGATCGAACTGGGCAAGCGTACTTTCGAATGCGCCTTTTTCGATCTGGAAATACGTCTGGTCGAAATTGCGCAGATTTTGTGCATGTTCGTCTGCGTCGGAGAAGCGCTGGGCAGAATAATGGCCGTTCATTTCTACACCTCGGGTGCGCCTGGTCACGCGCTACCTGCTACAGGTACTGTGGGGCGGTTCAAATGGGTCGTCTGGCGGCCTGAATCGTATCCAGAAAAAAACCACTGCGATATCGGGTCAAGCCCGTGCACCTTCGCCCAAGCGGGGCGATGAGCCGGCAACCGCTGTTAGCAAATAGAAAGAAAACCGTGCCGATTGTGGCTAAAGACTCGTGCACTGCCGCCGCTATAGTCCCTCACACGCCATGAGGCCGCATGAGACCGGCCATAGCGCTGCGCTCGATTGCCGGTCGACTGAAGGAGCCGCAAACGTGAGGTTCGCCTGCGAGAAACACCGCGATACGCGCTGCTTTAAACATCGTACTACGAATGATTTGGCTTCGGGATGCATATGCCGCAGGTGGCCGCCTGCCGCTCCATGAAGCGGCGAGGGCTCCAGGGTGGACGGAAACAAGGAACGCCCATCGCGCCAGTTCCGCGCGATGAGCGCATGAAGTCGGGAATGGAAGGAGAGTGATGACGATGAAAAGGCAAACTATTGGAGCAGTGTCGGCGATCGCGGCTGCCTTGTTGCTCGCAGCCGGAACGGCCGTCGCCGACGACCTCACGCCTGCAGGGGCCGAGCGCGCGGCCAGCCAGGATGGCCTCGTGCCCGCGTTTTCCGGCAGGCCAGCAACGCCGTCCGGATGGGAGTGGGGCAAGTTTCGCGGCGACTTCTGGAAGCACAAGAACGAGAAGCCGCTTTATTCGATCGATGCGGCGAACGTCGACAAGTATGCGGACAAGCTGACGCCCGGGCAGATCCAGTTGATCAAGCAGATGAAGGGCTACCGCATGGACGTCTATCCGTCACATCGCGAATGCGAATTGCCGGAATTCGCCGAACAGAACTCGAAGGCGAATCTCACGACGGCAAAGCTCGCCTCCGATGGCCAGACCGTGCAGGCCGCGCTGCTTCCCGGCGTGGTCTTCCCGCAGCCGAAGAGCGGTGCCGAGGCGATCCTCAACTACGAGACGCGGTATCGCGGTGAGGGCATCGAATGGTCGCCCGTGGTCACGGCCATTGCTCCGCATCCCGGCAGCAGCGACTGGATCGACGTCATCGGGCCGCAGGCCTTCTATTTCCCGGCTGGCAAGGAGGGGAAGACCACGCCGCAGGACGTCGACCAGTTCAATCTGGGAGCCTATTTTTCGGTCGATTCGCCGGCAGCGCTGGCCGGGCAGGCCATCGTGCAGCGCCAGTACTTCGACAAGGACTCTGAAACCTATTACTACTTTCCAGGGCAGCGCCGAGTGAGACGCATGCCGGCCTATACGCACGATGCGCCGCTGATTGGCTTCGAGAATCAGTATCTGATCGATGAAGTCAATATGTTCAACGGCTCCATCGACCGGTACAACTGGAAGCTGGTGGGCAAGAAGGAAATGATCGTTCCGTACGACGACTTCGGCATGTACGACTTCAAGGGCAAGCTGCATGACGTTGCGACGCCCAATGGCGTCTCCGCTGAGCATCGTCGCTATGAGGTGCACCGTGTCTGGGTGGTGGAGGCGACGCTCAAGCCCACGGCGCGCCATGTGGCTTCGAAGAAGGTCTTCTATCTGGACGAGGACAGCTGGCTCGCGCTCGTGGGCGAGGACTATGACGCGCAGGGCAAGCTCTGGAAGGTGCGCGAGAGCTACCCCATTCCGGTCTGGGAACTGGGCGGCACCTGCGATAACGAACCGTTCGCGCAGTACGACCTCAACAGCGGGCGTTACCTCGTCGACGGATCGTCGATTGGCCAGGGCAAGGACATCCGCTGGTACCAGCAGGTCAGCGATCCGCGCTTCAAGGCCGACTTCTTCACCGCGGAGTCGTTGAGATCGGCCAGCGAGCGCTAGGTGTTGCTACATAAATAAAAATGGCTGACGTGCGCAAGAGACGCGCGTCGGCATCCGAAGCGACAGAGGAGACGTGATGAAGAGGAAAGCGATTGCGCTGCAGGCTCCGGTGTTATTGGCTACGTTGGGGGCAGTAACATCGAATGCATACGGTTACGAGTTCACGACAGGCTTTAACGATCTCTCGGGTTCGTGGGTGACCAACCTCACGGCGGGCGCGGGCATCCGCACCCAAAACCCGAGTTGCTCGCTCACGGGCGATCCGAACGCCTTCGGGTGCGGCGCGGCGGCCAATGTCAACCAGTGGGGCGTGGGCGACGACGGCGACCTGAACTATCGCAAGGGCCAGCCCTTCAGCACCTATATCAGCGCGACCAGCGAGCTGCTGCTGAGGATGCCCAGCGAGGGGCTCAAGTTCATGATCCGCGGCACGGGCATGTACGACTTCCTCGCGGGCGACACGAACCGCACGCCGCTCTCCAGCACCGCTGCCGCGCAGGTCGTCTACGATGCGCAACTGCTCGATCTGTGGGGCGAGAAGGACTTCACGATCAACGGGCAGAACGCGCACGTGCGCCTGGGCAACCAGGTGATCAACTGGGGCGAGAGCATGTTCGCGATGGGCGGCATCAACGCCACCAACTCGCTCGACGTGCAGAAGCTGCTGATTCCCGGCTCGCAACTGAAGCAGGCGCTGCTGCCCGCGCCGATGATCAGTTTCGCCGCCGATCTTTCTCATGGATTTAGTACTGAGGATTACTATCAATTTCAGTGGAACGGAAACCGCTATCCACCGGTGGGCTCGTTCTGGTCCGTGTCCAACAGCCTGGGCCGTGGCACGGACCCGTATACGGTGAGCACCACGAATCTCAACGTGGCTGG
>NZ_BAYD01000197.1 GCF_000685075.1 Paraburkholderia oxyphila NBRC 105797 | reverse complement strand
GAAAAGTAGGTGCCGCCCCGCACAGGGGCAACGCATGCGGCCCGCCGCGAATACAAGTTAAGGCCAACCAGGAAAAGCCCACTGCGGCCAGCAACCAATAACGTTCTACCACTATGAACGCCACCTCCATGACATCAGCCCAACATGCGGCGCTCGGCGACGCCCTCTTCGCTGCCTGGCTCGAACGGATGCCCATCGCGCCGCTCACCACGCGCCTGCCCGAGCTGCCGCTCTCCGACGCCTACCGCATCCAGCAACACTTCATCGCACGCCGAGTAGCAGCCGGCGAAGCCATCGTCGGCAAAAAAATCGGCGTAACCAGCAAAGCCGTCCAGGACATGCTCGACGTCCGCCAGCCCGACTTCGGCATGCTGCTCTCCGGCATGCACTACGAAAGCGGCGCCGCCATTCCCGCCCACACGCTGATCCAGCCACGCGCCGAAGGCGAGATCGCCTTCTACCTGCGCAGCGACCTGCGCGGCCCCGGCGTGGACCGCACTGACGTCCTCGAAGCCACCGAAGCCGTAGGCGCATGCTTCGAGATCGTCGACTCGCGCATTCGCGACTGGGCAATCCGCATCGGCGACACCGTGGCCGACAACGCCTCCAGCGGCGTCTACGTGCTCGGCCCCGAGCGCGTCTCACCGCACGACGTCGATCTCGCGGCGTGCCACATGCGCATCGAAAAGAACGGCAACAACGCCGGCGAAGGCGTGGGCGCAGCCGCCCTCGGCCACCCCGCCGACGCCGTGGCATGGCTCGCCAATATGCTCGGCGAACTCGGCATGCCGCTGCTCGCGGGCGAAGTCGTGCTCTCGGGCGCGCTGGCCGCGCTGATTCCGGTTGGCGCCGGCGACCGCCTTTCGATGCGCATCGAAGGCATTGGCGGCTGCGAAGTCAGCTTCGTCTAAACGGTCTGCCTATCGTCTGCAATCCGAAAGGATGGCATTAAAAGCAAAGGTCACATCAACAAGGAAAGATCCATGAGCAAGATTCAATGCGCGCTGATCGGCCCCGGCAACATCGGCACCGATCTGCTCTACAAGCTGCGCCGCAGCGCCGTGCTCGAACCCGTCTGGATGGTCGGCGTCGATCCGACCTCCGAAGGACTCGCGCGCGCCCAGGCGCTGGGCCTCAAGACCACGGCCGATGGCATCGACGGCCTGCTGCCGCATCTGGAAGCCGATCAGATCCGCATCGCCTTCGACGCGACCTCGGCTTACGTGCACCTCGAGCACTCCGACAAGCTGACCGCGCGCGGCGTGCGCGTGATCGACCTCACGCCCGCCGCGATCGGCCCGTTCTGCGTGCCGCCCGTGAACCTCGGCGAGCATGTCACCGACGCAATGAACGTCAACATGGTCACCTGCGGCGGCCAGGCGACCATCCCCATCGTGCATGCGGTCGCGCGCGTGCAGCCCGTGGCCTATGGCGAGATCGTCGCAACCGTGTCCTCGCGCTCGGTCGGCCCCGGCACGCGCAAGAACATCGACGAATTCACGCGCACCACGGCGCGCGCCATCGAAAGCGTAGGCGGCGCCAGGCGCGGCAAGGCCATCATCGTGATCAATCCGGCCGAGCCGCCGCTCATCATGCGCGACACGATCCACTGCCTCACCGAGGACGAGCCCAATGTCGAGGCCATCACCGCCTCGGTGCACAAGATGGTGGAGGAAGTGCGCCGCTACGTGCCGGGCTACACGCTCAAGAACGGGCCGGTGTTCGACGGCAAGCGCGTCTCCGTGTTCATGGAAGTGGCCGGCCTCGGCGACTACCTGCCGCGCTACGCCGGCAATCTCGACATCATGACGGCCGCTGCCGCCCGCACCGGCGAAGTGTTCGCCGAGCAGATGCTGGCCGCCGCAGCCGCCTGATACCGATACGACAGGAGTCACGATGCAAACCGAAAAACCGGAAACCAGCGCAACCCCGCAGCACCCGCTCGCGGGCACCCGCATCACCGTGCATGACATGACGCTGCGCGACGGCATGCACCCCAAGCGCCACCAGATCTCGCTCGACCAGATGCGCAGCATCGCACGCGGGCTCGACGCCGCCGGCGTCCCGCTCATCGAAGTCACGCACGGCGACGGCCTGGGTGGCGCGTCGGTCAACTACGGCTTTCCCGCGCATAGCGACGAGGCCTATCTCGAAGCTGTGATCAGCGAGCTGAAGCAGGCCAAGGTCTCGGCGCTGCTGCTGCCCGGGATCGGCACCGTCGACCATCTGCGCATGGCGCACGGGCTTGGCGTGAACACGATCCGCGTGGCCACGCATTGCACGGAAGCCGACGTCTCGGGCCAGCATATCGGCCTCGCGCGCGAGCTCGGCATGGACACCGTAGGATTCCTGATGATGGCGCACATGGCCCCGCCCGAGCTGCTGGTGGAGCAGGCGAAGCTCATGGAGTCGTACGGTGCGAACTGTATCTATATCACCGACTCCGCGGGCTACATGCTGCCGCATGACGTGACCGCGCGTCTCAAGCCCGTGCGCGAGGCCCTGCGCCCCGAGACCGAGCTGGGCTTTCACGGCCACCACAATCTCGCCATGGGCATTGCGAACTCGCTCGCGGCCATCGAGGCGGGCGCGCGCCGCATCGACGCCGCCGCGGCCGGGCTCGGCGCGGGCGCGGGCAACACGCCCATGGAAGTATTCGTGGCCGTGTGCGATCGCATGGGCATCGAGACGGGCGTGGACGTGTTCGCGATCTCCGACGTGGCCGAAGACCTCGTGGTGCCGATCATGGACGCGCCCATCCGCATCGACCGCGACGCGCTCACGCTCGGCTATGCGGGCGTCTATTCGTCGTTCCTGCTGTTCGCGAAGCGCGCCGAGGCGAAGTACGGCGTGCCCGCGCGCGACATCCTCGTGGAGCTGGGCCGCCAGCGCCTCGTGGGCGGCCAGGAAGACATGATCGAAGACACGGCGATCAATTTCGCGCGTGCGCGCGGGCTGAGTGTGGCGGCGTGAGCGCCGTTCACTGAGCGTTGTACCGTGTTCGCCTTCGCGAGGTAGTACGAGAGCGCGCGCCGTTGCAAGACGGCGCGCGCTTTGCACTTGCTGTATTCTTCCCGATCTTCTCCCACTGCCCCTTGCCCATGCAACAACCTCCCCGCTCTCCTCGCCGCCGCAACGCGCTGTGTCGTGTGGCGCGCATCGCCGGTGTATCACTCGCCACGAGCGTGATCGCTCATGCCGCGACGGCCCAGACCTCGACGCCCGCACCGGGCGAATCCGCACCTGCCATCGGCGCCATCGCCACGGCCCAGCCCGACGCGGACCGTCTGATTCCCATGGATCACGTGCAGAACCTGCGCGACCTCGGCGGCCTCATTGGCGCCGATGGCCGGCGCGTCGCGCCACATCGACTCTATCGCAGCGGGAACCCCGCACTCGGCACGCCCGCCGACTTCGCGCGTCTCGCGGCCTTGCATCTGGACGACGTGGTGGACTTTCGCGCCGCCAGCGAAAAGACGCCCGCCGAAGCCGCATTCGGCGCGCTCTTTCCCTGGATGGCCGACCCGGTGCTCGCGGGCGACCTCTCGCCCGCTGCCATCGTGCCGATGCTCAAGCGCTCGACGCCCGAGCAGATGCACCGCTTCATGGTCGACCTCTACCGCCAGTTCCCCCAGGATTACCAGGCGCAATTCGCCCGCTTCCTGAAGCTCGCCGAGGCGGACAAGACGCTGCTTTATCACTGCACGGCGGGCAAGGACCGGACTGGATTCGCAACGGTGCTGCTGCTTTCGGCGCTGGGCGTGGACCGCGCGACGGTTATCGCGAACTATCTGGAGTCGAACCGCTATAACGCGGCAGGCAACGCGCGGGCATTGGCGCAGTTGCAGAAGATTGGCGTGGCGCCCGCGGTCGCGCAACCCTTGCTCGATGTCGATCCCGATTACATCGGCGCCGCAATGGCCGTGATCGATGAACGCTATGGCGGCATGCAGCACTATCTCGTCGACGTGCTGCACGTGGATATAGAAAAAATCCGCCGCAACTATCTCGTGGCTGCGGCGGATTAGAGACCGTGATAACTGCCCGGTTGCGTGAAACGCAACCGGCCCGCTTCGTCACACAAACCGGCGCGAGCCGATCACTGCCCCGAAGTCTGACGCGCCATCGCCACGATGTCACGCTCGCTGATCTTGCGAATGACCTTTTCCTCAGCGGCGAGATCGAGCGAGCGGCTCAACACATAATAAGTTGCGCCAGCAACGATCAGCCCGACGAGCCAGGCAAGATCGATGCCGCTCATCTGATGCGCGAAGTAGCCAACAAAGATCTCCTTGCCCGACTCGTTGTCCACGATCGAGAAGAACGGAATCATCGCGGCAAAGCCGATCAGATAGGCCACGATCCCACGCGCCTGCCACGCACCATAGATGCCGTCCGGCGTGAAGAAGTGCGTGATTGCATAGCGGCCCTTGCGCACGAAGAAGTAATCGACCAGATTCACCGCGGTCCAGGGCACGAGGAAGTACAGCATCAGCACGAGGAACGTGTTGAGCAGCGCCACGCCGTTACCCGGGATCGACAGCGTGCACACGAGCACGATCGCGCTGATCGCGAGCACCGCGCCAACCCGCGCACGGCGCGTCGGCTGGATCTTGCGGAACGAGTCCACGCCGGTCAGCAGCGTCAGCATCGCGCTATAGGTGTTCAGCGCGATGATCGGCAGGAAGCCCGCCACCGACACCACCACGAGAATGCTGCCGCAGCCCGGGAACAGCTTCGCGCCCACCTGGTTCAGCGCGACGAGCGCGTCGGTGGCCTGCAGTTGCTGCGCGAGCCACGCGCCAAGGCCGATCATCCACGCGCCCGAGAGCGACGCGCCCAGGAAGATCGCCGAGATCAGCTTCGCGCGGCTCGTGTGCCTGGGCAGATAGCGCGAGTAGTCGGACACATAGGGTGCATAGGAGATGTTGTAGCTCGCGCCGATGGCGAACTGCGTGATGAACGCGACCCAGTTGAAGCCGAGGTGCGTGCTCGCCGCATTGGCCGCCAATGCGGCGCCGGCGCCGCCCTTGCCCACGCCGAAGATCAGCGCGAGCGTGACGAGCGCATAGAGCGGCAGCGTCACGATCAGCGCCCACTTGAACGCCTTGTGCATGAGGTCGTGGCCGAAGATCGCCAGCAGCCCGCCCGCGACCGCCGCGACGACCGCCACCAGCGCCGGGCTCAGGCCAAAGACGTTTTTCAGCCCGCTCATGATGAGCGTGACGTTCACGACATTAAAGCCGACGAATACGAACAGCGTCGCGAGCAGCGCGAGCGCCACGCCGCGATAGCCAAACTGCGCGCGCGACTGGATCATCTGCGGCAGGCCCATCTCCGGGCCCTGGGAGCCGTGGAACGCCATGAAGATGGTGCCGAACATGATGCCGACCGCGCCGCCCAGCGTCGTCCAGCCGGCCGAGAGCCCCATGCTCGGGCCAACGAAGCCGATCGAGATGGTGAAGAAATGGAAATTGCCGAGGAACCAGAACGGCCCCTGGCTGCTGAGCTTCGCGTGGCGCTCGCTTTCGGGAATGTAGTCGATCGAATGGTTTTCGATTTCGAGGCCCGCGTCGCCGGCCGCCGCGCGAGCGGCATGCTCTTGTGCTGTCATACAACAAGTCTCCTGAATGTCCTGCTCTTCTACTGCTCTTTTTACTGCGTTTTCCCTACTGCATTTGTCGCGTGGCGGCGGCGCACGGGCCATGCTGCCCGCACGCGCCGCTCACGCCGCCTGCGCTACGTGTGGCGCCGCTTCGCGCTTCACTCAGCCGAGCCGCTTCACGTTGCGCTCAGCTGCGGCGCTTCACGCCCGGCAGCACGCAGAGCATCTCGAACGCGAGGTTCGCGCCCAGCAGCGCCGTGGTGCCGAACGGGTCATACGGCGGCGCGACTTCCACGAGATCCGCGCCGACGATGTCGACGCCCCAGGTGCCGCGGATGATCTCGAGCGCCTGCGGCACGGTCAGGCCCGCAATTTCGGGCGTGCCGGTGCCGGGGGCGTAGGCCGGGTCGATGCCGTCGATATCGAAGCTCAAGTAGACGGGGCCGCCCTGCACGCGCGCGCGCACTTCTTCCATCAGCGGCTCGAGCGAGCGGTTCCAGCATTCCTCGGCCTGCACGACCTTGAAGCCCTGCTGGCGGCACCAGTCGAAGTCCTCGGCCTCGTAGCCGGTGCCGCGCAGACCGATCTGCACGACGCGGTTGCAATCGAGCAGCCCTTCTTCAACGGCGCGGCGAAACGGCGTGCCATGGGCGATTTTCTCGCCGAACATCGTGTCGTTGACGTCGGCGTGCGCGTCCACGTGGATCAGGCCCACGGGGCCGTACTTGCGGTGGATCGCGCGCAGGATCGGCAGCGTGATCGTGTGGTCGCCGCCCATCGAAATGGGGCGGCAACCGTGCTCGAGGATCGCGTCGTAGGCCTGTTCGATGCGCGTGATCGAATCGGCGAGATTGTAGGGGTTCGTCGCCACGTCGCCGATATCCGCCACTTGCAGCGAGTCGAACGGCGCGGCGCGCGTCGCCATGTTATAGGGACGCAGCAGCACGGATTCGGAGCGGATCTGGCGCGGGCCGAAGCGTGCGCCGGTGCGGTTCGAGGTGCCCAGATCGAACGGCACGCCCACGAAGCAGGCGTCGAGCCCCTTGGCGCTTTCGACCTGCGGCAGGCGCATCATCGTTGCGATACCGCCGCAGCGGGGCATGACGTTGCCGCCGAGGGGTTGGTAGAAATTGTCAGACATATCCGTGCTCCACGTTCTCATTCATTCCGCCGTATCATGCGAATCGGCTACAGGCGCAGTTTCAAGCATCCGTCAAGCAAAGATAAATAACGAATCCACACTGTTTACATTGGTATATTGCTATGTATCGATGAATCCCCCGGAGAACCCATGCTCGGCAGCCTGACCGACCTCGACCTGCGCCTGTTGCGCGTCTTCGTGGCCGTGGTGGAGGCCGGCGGCGTGAGCGTCGCGCAAACGACGCTGAACGTCAGCCAGCCCACCATCAGCGCGCAGCTCTCGACGCTCGAGACGCGCCTCGGCTACCGGCTGTGCGAGCGCGGGCGCAGTGGCTTTCGTCTGACTGAAAAGGGCGAGCGCCTGTACGAGCTCGCCACCACGCTGCTCGCGGCCGCCGAGGAGTTCGCGCTCAAGGCGCGGCACCTGGACCGCAAGCTCGTGGGGACGTTGGGGATTGGCCTGATCGGCCACACGCCGATCAGCCAGAATGCGCGCATCAGCGAGGCGATCGCCTCATTCAAGAAGCGCGACGAAGCAGTGCGCTTCTCGATTTCGGTGAAGTCGCCGGGCGAGCTCGAAGAGCAGCTGCTCAATGGCGAGATCCAGATTGCCGTGGGCTATTTCTGGCATCGTGTGCCGACGCTCGAATACACGCCGCTCTTCGTCGAGCGGCAGATCGCCTATTGCGGGCGCGGCCATCCGCTGTTCGGGCGCGCGGGCAAGCTCGCCCCCGCCGAAGTGGCCGATCATGAATGGGTGTGGCGCACCTACCCGACGCCGGAGGCCCAGCATTCGACCACGGCGAACAAGGTGAGCGCGCAGGCCGACAACATGGAGGCCGTGTCGCTGCTGATCCTGTCCGGCCATCATTTGGGCTACCTGCCGCAGCAGTTCGCGGCGCCGCATGTGCGGCGCGGGCTGCTGGCGGCGCTCAACCCCAAGGAACTCACCTACGAGGTGACGTTTCACATGGTCACGCAAAAACGCAGCAGCCACGATCCGATCGTGCAAGCGTTTCTGGAGGATTTGCGCAACGCACATCCGCAAGAGGCGGGCGACGAAGCGTGACGGCTCGTTGCGATGGCAACTCTATGGTCGGGCGAGCGTGATCGCCCGACCCAGCTCGCGCGGCAAGCACGGCGCGCGCCACGCCGCGCCGCCTGCCGCGCTGCTCACCTTGCTCAGCCTTCGAACACGTGGTGCAGCGGCGGCACCGAGCCGCCCTCGCGCACCGTGATCTCGAACACCTTGCGCGCGCGGGTCGTGGGCCGCACGTCGGCGGCGTCGAGGTAGAACTGGTTGTACCAGTCGCGCATCTGATAGAGCGGGCCGTCGCCTTCGCAGAGCAGCGGATTGTCGATGCGCGTCTTGCTGTCCCAGATCGCCACGTCTTCATAGAACGCCGCCTGCGCCTGGGTCACGTAGGCGCGCGCGATCTCGAGGTTCTGCTCTTCGGAGATGCCGGGAATCTTCTTGACCATCACGCCGTAGCGCAGCTCGAAGCTGTTCATGTCGATGGGCACGTGGCAGTTCAGCAGGATCGAGTGAATCGGATGGCCGCCGCTTTGGCCCGTCATTTCGGTGATGTGATACGCGGGGCCGAAATAGGTGGAGAGCGCGATCAGTTCGTCGCCGCCCAGGCGCTCGCTGCGGCCCACGAGCAATTGCGTGGCCTTGTGGTCTTCGAAGAGGTTCGCGAAGTAATCGACCGGTGCGCCGTGCACGGTCGCGAAGTGGGCCATGTCCGAGATGTTGTCCACCAGCTCGCGGCAGTTGGTGCCGATCACCATCTTGTCGACGACCCAGTCGGACCACTCGTCCGATTCGCAGGCCGCGATTGGCGGAATCGCCACGCTCTCGGGCGGTTCGGCGCCTTCGGGGTCGTGCCAGATGAAGAGCAGCTTGTTTTGCACGCTGGTGCGCCATGCGCCGATTTTTGCTTTGGGCGGAATGCGTTTGCAGTAGGGGATGGATTGGCAGTGGCCTTCGCCGTTCCATTGCCAGCCGTGGAAGGGGCATACCAGGGTGTCGCCTTCCACGCGGCCGGTCGAGAGGTCGGCGCCCATGTGCGGGCAGTAGCCGTCTACTACGTGGATTTCGCCCGCCGAATCGGCGAAGGCGGCCAGACGCTTGCCGAATACGTTCAGCGTGTGCGGCTTGCCGTCCTGATAGTCGCTCGCGAGGCCGAGGCAATGCCAGCCACGGGCATAGCGCTGGGTGAGCGGATGCGCTTCTATCTTGTAAGGGCGTGCGGACATTGATGTTCTCCTTCTGTCATTTGAGCCGCACTGGGGTGGTGTGCGGCGCTTGCTGTACGTAGCCAGGGTTGCTTATGGGGGTTCCCCCATTCGTTCTTTTGGAGCGCTTTTAGCTTTCCGCTCCTAAGCTTTTCTCGCGGGTTATTGCGAATTGGCCTTAACTTGTTTTCGCGGCGGGCCG
>NZ_BAYD01000198.1 GCF_000685075.1 Paraburkholderia oxyphila NBRC 105797 | reverse complement strand
TCTGCAAGGAAAACTAGGGGCGCTGCCCGGCGAATGCGCAGGAATACTTCCGAGAAAATATGCTGGAGTCCTACTAATACCCGTACAGAGCAACTGGCGCGCGCCGCAAATCCTGGCGCGCACGCTGCGCGACCGGCCGCGCGCGCTGTACGGAACGATCTAGCGGTTTGTGTGGCGCGCGGGGCAGCCGTGCTTCACGACGACCGGCTGCCGACCCGCTCGATGAACCGCCACAGCGCGTCGTTGAGCGAGTACGGCGCGTTGAAGCGGAACCAGGCGCTGGCCGCATCGTCGGTGCAGAAGTACGAGCCGGGCGCGAGCCAGATGCCGTCGGCCAGCGCCGCCGTGGCGATCGCGCCAGCACGCGCGGCCTCCACGGGCAGGCGCACCCACACGAAAAGCCCCGCGCGCGGCCGGCAGAACGGCTCGAGGCCCAGCGCGTCGAGACGTTCCTCCAGCGTGGCATGCGCGGCCTTCAGGCGCTCGTTGACAAGCTCGACGTGGCGCGCATACCGCCCTTCGAGCAACACCTTGTCAACGATGCGCTCGATCGTCTCCGACGACGTGAGCCCCACCGCCATCTTCGCGCGCGCCAGCTCGCGCAGCACGTCGCGCTCGGCCACCACGTAGCCGCAGCGCAGCGACGGCGTCACCGTCTTCGAGAAGCCGCCCACGTAGAGCACGCGCTGCAGCCCTTCCATCGCCGCCAGCAGCGGCGCGCCGGGCGGCGCGAGCTCGCGGCTCACATCGTCCTCCACCACCCACATGCGCTCGCGCTCGGCAATCTGCAGCAGGCGAAACGCATTCGCCATCGTGTAGGTCGCGCCAGTCGGATTTTGCAGCGTCGTGTTCACGAATATCGCCTTGGGCCGATGCGCGGCCACCTGCTGCTCGAGCGCGTCGAGGTCGAGCCCGGCCGGCGTGCGCGGCACACCGTGCACCGCGAGCCCGGCGAGCTTGAGGATCTGCAGCAGGTTGCAGTAGCCCGGGTCCTCCACCAGCACCGCATCGCCGGGACGCAGCAGCGTGCGCACGATCAGGTCGAGCCCCTGCGTCGCGCCCTGGGTGAGCAACACGTTGCCGACTTCCACCGGCAGCCCCTGGCGGTCCAGCTGCGCGGCAATGCGCTCGCGCAGCGGCGCGAAGCCGTACGGATGCCCATAGTCGCCCAGCCGCACCGCGGGCACGCGGCTCGTCGCGCGCAACGCGTGATGCAGGCCCGTCTCGTTGATCCACTCGCTCGGCATCCAGCCGCAGCCCGCCTTGATCGGCACGGAGTGGTCGGCGAACACGTCCGAGAGCAGCCAGGTGGCGGTGAGCGTGGGCGGCTGCCAGACCGCCACGCTCGGGCGCGGCGCGGTCTCGCGCGGCGCCACGCGGTAGCCCGAGCCGCGCCGCGCCACCACCAGCCCCATCGAGACGAGCCGGTTGTACGCCTCGGTCACCGTATAGGTGGAGAGCGCATGCGACTGCGCGAGCTGCCGCACCGAGGGCAGCAGCGCGCCGGTGCGCAGCGAGTTCGCTTCGATCGCGTGCGCGAAGCCCCGCACGAGCTGCTCGACGAGCGTCATGGAGGCGCCGCGGCCACGTTCCAGTTCAAGTTCGATCATGGGAAAAGTCGATGGGGCAGGCAGACCAATACAGTTGCGTCAAATTGTCCAGCACGGTTATCAGCGCAGTATAGAGACTGTATATGCCGCCGTTCAAGCCCGGAGGCTACAGTCTTCGAAACCACTAGGAGGAGCAAACCCATGACTTCGCGCCCCGTCATCGACGATCTGTCGTCGTTCTGGATGCCGTTCACGGCCAACCGTCAGTTCAAGGCCGCGCCGCGCCTGCTCGAGTCGGCCAAGGGCATGTACTACCGCACGAGCGACGGCCGCGAAGTGCTCGACGGCAGCGCGGGGCTGTGGTGCGTGAACGCCGGCCATGCGCGCGAAGAGATCGTCGCCGCCATCGCCCAGCAGGCCGGCACGCTCGATTTCGCGCCCACCTTCCAGATGGGCCACCCGCTCGCCTTCGAGGCAGCGCGCAAGATCGCCGACATCATGCCCGCGGGTCTCGACCGCATCTTCTTCACGAACTCGGGCTCGGAGTCGGTCGACACGGCGCTCAAGATCGCCCTCGCCTACCACCGCTCGCGCGGCGAAGGCCAGCGCACCAAGCTCATCGGCCGCGAGCGCGGCTATCACGGCGTGGGCTTCGGCGGCATTTCGGTCGGCGGGATCGGTGCGAACCGCAAGGCGTTCTCGGGCCAGCTCCTGCCCGCCGTCGATCATCTGCCGCACACGCACAACCTCGAGCACAACGCGTTTTCGAAGGGCCAGCCCGCATGGGGCGCGCATCTCGCCGAAGACCTCGAGCGCATCATCGCGCTGCACGACGCCTCGACCATCGCGGCCGTCATCGTGGAGCCGGTGGCGGGCTCGACCGGCGTGCTGATCCCGCCGCAAGGCTATCTGCAGCGCCTGCGTGAAATCTGCACGAAGCACGGCATCGTGCTGATCTTCGACGAGGTGATCACGGGCTTCGGCCGCCTCGGCAAGGCCACGGCGAGCGAATATTTCGGCGTCACGCCCGACATCATCACGATGGCGAAGGCGATCAACAACGCGGCCGTGCCGATGGGCGGCGTGGCCGTGAGCCAGACGATCTACGACACGGTGGTAAACAGCGGCGCGCCGGGCGCGATCGAGCTGTTCCACGGCTATACGTATTCGGCGCACCCGCTCGCCGCCGCGGCTTTGATCGCGACGCAGGACCTGTATCGCCGCGAGGGGCTCTTCGAGCGCGCCCATAGCCTCGCGCCGAAGTTCGAAGCCGCGGCCCATGCGCTGCGCGACGCGAAGCATGTGAAGGATGTCCGCAATCTTGGCCTCGTCGCGGGCATCGAGCTCGATTCGCGCGATGGCGCGCCGGGCGCGCGCGCCTATGAGGTGTTCGTCAAGTGCTTCGAGGCGGGCGTGCTGATCCGCTTCACGGGCGACATTCTCGCGTTCTCGCCGCCGCTCATCGTCACCGAGGAAGAGATCGAGCGTCTGTTCGGCACGGTGCGCGACGTGCTGGCGAAGGTCCAGTAACCCAGGCGCTATCGCTCACGCACCCCGCTCATTGCGCCGCGCCCTCAAGCGCGGCGCAATGAGGTGAGTAGACAGCCAGGCGGCCCGCGGCAACATGTGCGCGGGCCGCTTTTTTGCGCCTGTATCTTTCAGTTTGCTTTTTCCCGTGCCTGGTCCGGCGGTCACGACACGCGCACGGCGCGCGGCATCGGCGTATCGTTGGTCTATCGACACTGCGATGCCGCTCGCAGGCGGCGGCGGGAGGAAGGGCCATGAAGACACCGATCCGTATGGGCGCGCATATCGAAGGCGTCCACTGGGTGGCGGAATATCTCGCGTCGACGCATGAGATCCGTGTGTTCCGCGACGGCCGCGCAGTCGACACGTTTGCGGCGCCGGCCGCGCTATTGGGCGAAGAAGACGATGCGGGTTCGGCCAGCGACGAAGCGAGCCGCGCCGAGGACGCCGCCGTACTCGCCGTCCTGCGGCGCTACGTGGCCGAAATCAATGCCGAAGAGTGAGTGCAATGAGGGGATGAACCGGGGCGCACATGGCGCGCGCCCCGTTGCGCAGGACTAGCCCTGCGCGCCGCCAGACGGCGCTGCGCCGGACGCCGCGGCGTCTTCCTCGCGGAAGATGCGATCGGCGAGATGGAACGCCGAATTGGCTGCGGGCACGCCGCAGTAGATGGCGGTCTGCAGCAAGACTTCCTTGATCTCGTCGCGCGTCACGCCATTGTTCTTCGCGGCGCGCAGATGCAGCGCGAGCTCCTCGCTGCGATTGAGCGCCACCATCATGGCGATCGTGAGCAGGCTGCGCGTGTGGCGCGGCAAACCCTCGCGCGTCCAGATCTCGCCCCACGCGTAGCGCGAGATGAGCGTCTGGAATTCCTCGGTCAGCTCAGTGCGGTTCGTGATCGAGCGGTCGACGTGCGCGTCGCCCAGCACCGCGCGACGCACCGTCATGCCCGCTTCGTAGCGCTCGTCTTCGTTCATTTCGACTCCAGCAGGAAGCCCAGCACGGTCTGGTTGAACTCGTCCGCCAGCTCGACGTTCGAGATATGCGAAGCGTTCAGCTCGACATAGCGCGCGCCCGGCACCGATTCGGCCAGCTCGCGGCCTTGCGCGGGCGTGGCGGCCAGGTCGTGGGTACCCGAGATCACGAGCGTGGGCGCCTTGATCGACGCGGCCTCACCCCGCAGATCGGCGGCATTGATCGCTTCGCAGTTCGAAGCATAGCCATCCTTGTCGGTATGCACGAACACATCGCGCGCCTGATCGATCACGAGCGGGTTCTTCGCCATGAATTCGGCCGTGTACCAGCGCGGCAGCACCGCATCGGCCAGCGCGAGCATGCCTTCGTTGCGGGCCTTCGCCGCGCGCGGCACCCACACTTCGGGCGTGCCGATCTTCGCCGCCGTGTTGCACAGCGCGAGGCGCTCGATGCGGCTGCCAAAGCGCGCGCCGAGGCCCACGCCCGTCAGGCCGCCCATCGAGACCCCAGCGAAATGCGCGCGCTCGATGCCGAGGTGATCGAGCAGGCCAATCACGTCGCCGGTCAGCTGCTCGATGGTGTACGGGCCGGCCGGCACCGCCGAATGACCATGGCCGCGCGTGTCGTAGCGCAGCACGCGGAAATGCTTCGAGAAGGCGGCGAGCTGGGGCGTCCACATCGACACGTCGCTGCCGAGCGAATTCGACAGAACGAGCCACGGCGCCGTGGCGTTCTGCGCACCGTCGATGCGGTAGAACAGTTGCGTGTCGTTGACGGCTGCATGAGGCATGCGGTTACTCCTGATGAGTCTGCGATGAAGAATGGGGCGCGCGCACGCCATACGACGCGAGGACCGCGTCGACAAAGGCGTGCGCCTCACCCACGTAGTTGGCGGGATCGAGCAGCGCCTTCAGGCGCGCTTCGTCCAGATGTTGTGTGACGGCGGGATCGGCTGCGAGCACGTCGTATAGCGTGCGCCCCGTTTGCACCGCCGATTTCGATGCGTGCTCAACGAGATGATGCGCGTCCAGCCGCCCGATGCGGTCGCCGAGCGCGAGCATCACGGCCTCGCCGAGAATCAGGCCATGCGTGACGTTCAGGCTGGCCGCGAGGCGCTCGGGCCGCACTTCGAGGCCGCCGGCGATCTGCTCGATCTGGGCGAGCGCGCCGCCCGCCAGACGCGCGAGCTCCGGCAGCGCGTCCCATTCGGCCTGCCAGCCGCCGAGCGCGCGCTCGTGTTCCTGCACCATGCCCGCGAAGACGGTGGCGACGAGGCCCGGGGCACGCGTGGCAGCGGTCAGGACTGCTGCGCAACCCACCGGATTGCGCTTGTGCGGCATCGTCGAAGAACCGCCCTTGCCTGCCGCAGCCGGCTCGCCCAGTTCGCCGATCTCGGTTTGCATCTGCAGCGAGATATCGCGCGCGATCTTGCCGAGCGTGCCGATCAGCATGCCGAAGAACGAGGCGGCCTCGGCAATGCGGTCGCGCTGTGTATGCCAGGGCAGCGCGGGCGCCGCAAGGCCCAGTTCCTTCGCGAGTTCCGCGCTGACCTTCGGCGCCGCCTCGCGCAGGCTCGCGAGCGTGCCCGCCGCACCACCGAATTGCAGCACCAGCGCGCGCTCGCGCAACGCCGAGAGGCGCTCGCGGTGACGCAGCATCGCGTCGAGCCATTGCGCGAATTTCAGGCCGAGCGTGATCGGCAGCGCTTGCTGCAGCCAGGTGCGCCCGACCGCGGGCGTCGCGCGATGCGTGCGCGCGAGGTCGGCGAGCTTCGCGCAGGTGGCGTCGATCCCGCTTTCGATCAGCGCGAGCGCGTCGCGCAATTGCAGCACCGTGGCCGTGTCGATGATGTCCTGGCTCGTCGCGCCCCAGTGCACATATTTTGCGGCTTCGGGATCGGCGTCCTTCACGCGCGCGGTCAGTTGCTTGACGAGCGGAATCGCCAGGTTGCCGCCCAAGGCGGCGTCTCGCGCGAGCGCTTCGGCGTCGAGCCGGTCCGGCTCGCAGGTCGCGACGATAGCCGCCACGGCGCTCTGCGGAATCACGCCGTGCGCCGCCGACGCCCGCGCCAGCGCCGCTTCCACGTCGAGCATGCGCTGCAGCGTGGCGGTGGGAGACCACACGGCGTTCATCGGCTCGGTGCCGCAGATCAGGCTCGTCAGGCGTTCAATCATGGATCGGGATGAGTCGAGTGGAGATACACACAAACACAGATGGCGCGGCGCCCGGCCACCCTACAGCCGGACGCCGCGCCACGCGGGTGTTCATGCGATGAGCGCGTTGCAGCAGTTTAAGCCGCGCGGCGGTTCTGCGTTGCGTCGATCAGCGGCACGCCGGCCAGCTTTTGCAGCGCGTCGAAGTCGATGTCCGAATAGATCTCACGCACGGCAAGGCCTTCCGGCGTCACGTCGAACGCAGCGACGTCGGTATAGACGCGACCGACACAGCCCACGCCGGTCACCGGATACGAACACTCGGCGACGAGCTTGCTTTCGCCCTGCTTCGTGAGCAGCTCCATCATGACGAACACCTGCTTCGCGCCCAGTGCGAGGTCCATTGCGCCGCCCACTGCCGGAATGGCGTCGGGCGCGCCGGTGTGCCAGTTCGCGAGGTCGCCCTTCACGGAAACCTGGAACGCGCCGAGCACGCAATAGTCGAGGTGGCCGCCGCGCATCATCGCGAACGAGTCCGCGTGATGGAAGAACGCACCGCCCGTGAGCAGCGTCACGAACTGCTTGCCCGCGTTGATGAGTTCGTCGTCTTCCTGGCCGGGCGCCGGCGCCGGGCCCATGCCGAGCAGGCCGTTTTCGCTGTGCAGGAAGATTTCTTTGCTCGGGTCGAGGTGGTTGGCCACCAGCGTCGGCACGCCAATGCCGAGATTCACATAAGCGCCCTCAGGAATGTCCTGAGCCACGCGTTGAGCCATTTCGTCGCGATTCAAACGTTTCATTTCTTGACTCCGTACTCAGGCAGCCTGGCCGGCTTGCAGCGCCAGATGCGCCGGCTGCGGCACTTCAACGACGCGCTGCACGAAAATGCCGGGCGTCACGATGTTTTCCGGGTCGAGCTCGCCGAGCGGCACGACCTGAGTCACCTGGGCGATGGCGACCTTCGCCGCGCTCGCCATGATCGGGCCGAAGTTGCGCGCCGTCTTGCGATAGACCAGGTTGCCCCAGCGATCGCCCTTGTAGGCCTTGATGAGCGCGAAGTCGGCGTGCAGCGGCGCCTCCAGCACGTAGTGGCGGCCGTCGATCAGGCGCGTTTCCTTGCCTTCGGCGAGCTTGGTGCCGTAGCCCGTGGGCGTGAAGAAGCCGCCGATGCCGGCGCCCGCCGCGCGGATGCGCTCGGCCAGATTGCCCTGCGGCACGAGTTCGAGCTCGATTTCACCGGCGCGGTAGAGCGCGTCGAACACATACGAGTCGGTCTGGCGCGGGAACGAGCAGATGATCTTGCGCACCCGCTTGGCTTTGAGCAGCGCAGCGAGACCGGTGTCGCCGTTGCCTGCATTGTTGTTCACGATCGTGAGCTCGCGCGCACCCTGCGCGATCAGCGCGTCGATCAGTTCCGACGGCATGCCGGCCGTGCCGAAGCCGCCGATCATCACCGTGGCGCCGTCGTGCACGTCGGCGACGGCGGCTTGAAGCGAATCGAAAATCTTGTTGATCATCACTGTTCCTGAAAGCGATGCGCATCGCGGAAAGTCCACGTCACCCGATCGCGAAAAAGTTCTATATACGAACACTGATTCGTTTAGCGAACGTCCAGCGCATTATCGGAGCCGAAATGTGCACTTGTCAAGGCGGGACTTCCTGAGGCAGCCATCCAGTGCAGGCGGATTCATCGGAGGAAATCCAATGCATTGTCATTGCGCAAGGCATTGGACTGCAGGCGATGCGTGTCGTGCGAGATGCAGTGAGCAAATCCCCCAATATCGCGCAATCGAATTCATGCTCTACTGTTTATTGCGTTTCAACATAGTGCACCCCGCCGCCAGCGCGTCTTTCCCATGCAAGAACTCGACCTGAATCTGATCCCCTACCTCGTCGCGATGGAGGAAACGCGTAACGTGAGCCGCGCCGCCGAGCGCCTGGGCGTGAGCCAGCCGCGCGTGAGCACGGCGCTCGGCAAGCTGCGCGAGTATTTCGGCGACCCGCTGTTCGTGCGCACCTCGCGCGGCATGGAGCCCACGCCGCGCGCACTCGGCCTCATCCCGGCCGCGCGCGACGCGCTCATCCGCATCGAAAAGGGCATGCTCGAAGCGCAAGACTTCGACCCGGCCACCAGCACGCATACGTTCTCGATCGCCCTTTCGGACGTGGGCGAGATCGTGTTCCTGCCGCGTCTCTTGCAACTGTTCGCCAAACGGGCGCCCAACGCCAATCTGCGCTCGGTCTCGCTGCCGCACAGCCAGGTGGAACGCGGCCTCGAATCGGGTGACATCGATCTGGCCGTCGGCTACTTCCCCGACCTCGGCGGCAACAACTTTTTTCAGCAGCGCCTTTTTACGCACCGGTTCATCTGCCTGATGCGCAGCGGCCATCCGCTCGCCGGCAAGCCCATGACGCTCGAGCAATTTCTTGCACTCGGGCACGCCGTCGTGCGTGCAGAGGGACGCAGCCAGGAAGTGCTCGAGCGCTTTCTGGAGAAGAAGCGCCTGCACCGGCGTGCCGTGCTCGAGACGCCTCACTTCATGAGCCTGCCGTTCATTCTCACGCGCACGGACTTGATCGCGACCGTCCCGCATGCAATCGGCTTCGCCTACGTATCGGAACACGCCTCGATCGCGCTGGTGGAGCCGCCGCTTCCCTTGCCCCGCTTCGACCTCAAGCAGCACTGGCACCGCAAGTACCATAATGCGCCGCGCGGCGAATGGCTGCGCAGCGTGGTGGCCGAACTCTTCAACGATGCGATGGACGAATGGCCGAAATGAATCGCGCGATGAATGCTGCAGTACAAGCCGTTAAGG
>NZ_BAYD01000199.1 GCF_000685075.1 Paraburkholderia oxyphila NBRC 105797 | reverse complement strand
ATTATGTGGTCAGTTTGAAAGTGTTGCATGGAAGCGCACCGAGTCAGCAACCTGACATACACCGAATGGTAAATTTGGCCGTTGCGTTCTCCTTGCGAGCGGCCCGTGTTTCGTCAACTCGACAGCAGCCTTGTTCCTGCAGCACTTCGTGGTGCGGTGTTGGTCGACAATACCGGCATACCGCGCTATTGGTCTGCGATCTGGTCAGCGACGTCGATAGCACGGCTCGCCAGTTCAACGCTCACGCAGAAGCTTCGATACGTTGAAAACCTGTATCAGCATGCGGACAAGCTGATTGGCGACAACGCGCTTGATGATGCCCTGAGCGGATTTGACGACGAAGCACTGGCGGCGATCCTCGAATCCTGGTTCATCTCGATCCGGAATCAGCCAGCGGTGACCAGCGCCGACGAAAATCGCTGGCAGACAGGCCTCGGGTTTGTGACTGACATCATCACCTGGCTTTCCCGAGCTGGGAGCGCTGACGATCGGCTCCGGCACATTGAGCAGCGACTACACCGGCTGTCTTCGCTTTACAGCCAATTGCACGTTCGCAGGAGTGCTGCCGCGGATGCGGTCCGATCGCTTCCGGCCAGTACGGTCGAAGCGCTGTATATCTTGCTTGATCCGGAATGTCCGCAGAATCCGTTTCTACGCATGAAAACGCGTTGGCGTGTCTACGTCGCATTTGTACTGATGCTGCATCAGGGGCTGCGGCGCGGCGAGGTTCTGCTGCTTCCCGCGGACGCGGTCAAAAGCGCTTACGACCCAAAGCAGAAAAGAACTCGATACTGGCTCAACGTTCAGGAAAACGAGTATGAAGATGACGACGGTGACCCTCGGTATTCGAAACCTTCGATCAAAACCGTGCACTCCGTCCGTCAGGTGCCCGTCAGTCAGCTAACGGCCACGATAGTAGAAACCTACGTAGGAAACTATCGCGGCCGGCCTGATCACCCGTTCCTTCTGAATGCTCAATCCGATATGCCGCTCGCCACAGAGACGCTGACAAAGGTGTTTGCCCAGCTGTCGCGTTGTCTGCCCTCTGACGTATTGAATGAGCTTCATGACCGGACCGGTAAGGACTCCGTAACACCGCACGATCTACGCCATACGTGTGCAGTGGTTCGACTTCATCAGTTGCTCGAGCAAGGCGATCCAATGGATGAGGCACTTCAAAAAATGCGGACCTTCTTCGGCTGGTCAAGTAAATCGGTGATGCCATCGCGCTACGCTCGTGCCGTATTCGAGGATCGACTTGCGAATGTCTGGAACGATGCGTTTGATGATCGCGTTGCCCTCCTGCGCGCACTGCCAAAGGGGCGTTGACATGGGCAGATCGCAGACATCGAGGGAACTGTTTCGCTCTCTCGACACGGCGCAGAGCGGTCCTATTGAGAACGTGTTGGCCGCCCTGCCCACGCTGCCTCGTGTTATCCGCTACTACGATGAGTTCGATGACCGTCTGAGATCAATAGCCAATCCAGAAGGTTCCGATGCCTTCAACTACGTGTATGACGGAACGAGAGGTGCATTTGACTTTGCCCGGTTTGAGAGGGCCTACGCGTTACTTCTCAAGCACGTCTTCGCATTTGGGCTCGGCGAGGATCTCAGCATGTCAACGGTTCTCCATATAGTTACCGGTGGCTTGCATATCAGTCGCGATGAGATGGCGTCGGTACTGAGCGCAACGCCAACCGGAATTCTCCAGCAGTGGATGATTCTGCGCTCGCGGGACCTGCCTATGACGGCCTATTCGTGTGTCAAGACGGTTCTGCGCATGCTATGTCGCCATCGGTTGAGCGGCTGGTCCGAATCATATCTGGAGTTTCTGAGTGCACTCCCCTGGCCAGCACGGGATGCTCACGCTGGCATTCGGTCTGGAGATGTGTTTCTCTCGGTCGAGGAGGAAGCGTGCATTGTTCGCTACCTGGACAATACCGCCGATCAAGTTGCCACGGAATCTGGAAGCGCAGCGGAAGAGTTACCTCCTTCTTTGGATGAGGCGGGCATGTTGCTGTGTGCGTATCAGTTTGGCATGCGCCCCGTTCAAATCGCGAAGCTTGAAATGCGCAACGTCCGTATCTGGCGCGACGTGTCCGAAACAATGCCTTCGGTCCATCTTACCTTCCACATGGCCAAGCAGAGAGGTGAGTCCAGGAAGTTGCCTTTGACTCGCAAGGTCAAGCGTGAATGGGCTCCGATCTTCGCTTCCCTGTATGCAAAACGAGAGGCCGTGAGCATGTCAGGTTCAGCCCGCTTCTTTGCGGTCGAATCTGCTATGGATGCGGGACGCCAGATCGCCAAAGTAGTGAGGAACCTGATTGGCTCAAACGATCGCGGTACGGCGACGGACCTTCGCCACACTGCAGCCCAACGGCTCGTCGACGCAGGCGCGAGCCATGAAGAGCTAGCCGAGTTCCTGGGTCACTCGCATATACAGACGGGACTGGTGTACTACGCGACATCTGCCACCCACGCGGAACGGGTCAACCGGGCTCTCGGTGCGTCGGATGTCTATCGACGCGTCGCAAAGTTCGCACACGACCGGTTCATCTCCCCGGAAGAGCTCACCTTGCTCAAGGGTGAACAGCAAGTCGCCGGCGTGCCTCATGGCATCCCAATCGCAGGTATCGGTGGCTGCACGTCGGGTCAGCCGGCGTGCCCCTATAACCCGGTGACGTCCTGCTATGGATGCACGAAGTTCATGCCCCTGCATGACAAGACGATGCATGAGCGCGTGCTGTCCGAGATGCGCGAAGTGGTGGTCTTCTTCGACCAGAGTTCGCGCGGCGACACACAGTCTCCAACGTATCTGCAATTGCAGCGCACGATCGCTGAGATACAGGCGGTTATCGAAGAGCTGGAACGCGAAACTCGATGAACCCACACTACTCCGCGTTCATTGATCTCGGTAAAAGACTGGCACATGACAAGGGCCTGCCATGGGACATGCCTCTCGACGAAACAGGCGCTGCACGCGACGGCGTCGGCTGGAACCTCACGCTCGCTGTCGGCGACGTACCGCCGCCGACCCGTTACCTGCGAGACCTGGGAACTGATGCGAAGGCACTGACGCTCGTCAATGCAGAGCGCGGCGAGCGTGGCCTGACACTGATGCCCCGGCGCCCGCTATCGCCAGTGTGGCAGGATCTCATCAAGGCGGCCGTTGCCGAACAGTTGCTGTTCAAGCGCAACACTGCTGGGCATGTCATGCAGCACATCGCGCGACCACTCCGGGTAGTTGCAACATGCGTTGAAAAGGATCCCTGGCATCTGACCGTTGATGATCTGCGTATCGCGATTCGAATTGGAGCGGCGATGCAGGCCAGCGGGAAACTGGGCGATCTGGTCATCGGTATCGTCAAGGTGATTCTTGATGCCCAGCACCTCTGCGATGCGGGCCCGCTGTACTCGTCGTTGGCCGTTCCACGGATGAAGGTCAAAAGCGCGATCAAGGCGAAACATACCTGGTCGCCGGAAAAGTTGCGCGCGGACCTGGAGGCGCGCAAGCGCGATGAACGGCTCCCTGAACGCAGGGCGTTCTGGGAACTGGCCCGAATCGTGATAACCGAGAAGCCGCGCACGTTCATGGACGATCTGCGGTTCGCTGCGGTTCGCACTATGATCGTGACTGGCATGCGTGCGGGCGAAGCTGCCCTGCTGCCGCTCGACTGGAAGCGTGAGCGCGCTTACCTGGACGCGAAAGGACGGCCCGCCGGAGAGTCCGGGGGTATCTCGACTTCCCTGATGGTCCGCCACTTCGCCGAAAAGCAGCAGGACGACGGGTCGGACAGCCGCATCCTGCGTGAAAATGCTCAGCCGGTTCCCGATATGTTCCGGGCACTGCTGACCGAGACACTTGACCACGTTGCGAAGCTGACATATCCGCTGCGCGCGACGCTGAAGCTGCAGTGCGAAACGGGGCGTTTGCTTCCGTGGTACCCCGCCGATAGCATCGTGCCTGTCATCGAAGTCTATACGCGGATGATGGGTAACCCGTTCTGGCTGGATATTGAGCAGGAGCCGTTCATCGAACGCTACCGTGACGGCTTTGATCCGGTTGTACTCGACGAGCTACATCGATATCAACTCGAACGGTGTCGTAATGGTGACGTTGGGCTCAATATGGCGGTCTATGTGCTCGGAAATCGCCTGGTAAAGGCGATGCGAGATGGCAGGACTGGCATGCGCTTCCGCCATGCGAACGGCTCCTCTGTTAGTCATACAGAACGTATGAAATGGCACGAAGCGCATTTGCACGTTGGCGAGCTCGAAGCGCATATCAGGCTTGAAACGCCAACGAAGGTGTCGGACACCGTTGCACTACCGCTTGCATCCGGGGTCGTCCAGCCATGGGAGTTTCTGTTCGTGCAGCCCAAGCGCTCACTCGCCGAGGAGCGCAACGAGGGTCTGTGCGACGTGACGCGCTACCTTGCGGTCAACCGTCCGGACCCAACGTTCATCGGCCAGGCGCTCGGCGACGCGAAAAATCTGCCGTCACTGTTCGAAAAGTACGGGCAGACCGATGAGGATCGGGCCTTGAAGATCGAATCGCACATGCTGCGTCATCTACAAAATACCGAGCTGTTCCGGCTGGGCGTTGCTGATACCATCATCTCGAAGCGCTTCAACCGGCGCAGCGTCGCCCAGAGTTACGAGTACGACCATCGCAGCCTCGCCGAGGATCTTGAGGCGATCGAAATCCCGCAGGATATCGAAATCATGCTTGGCGAGAAGACTGCCACGGTTGCCAGGCTCGTCAAAGGTGGCAAGGCCAGTGGTCCGATCGTGGATGCGTTCCGGCGCATCCAGGCAACGGAGGGCGATACTGCCGCGTATGCGTACCTTCGTGCCGAAGCAGGCGGTTTCCATGCCACACCGTATGGGCATTGCCTGAATTCGTTCACGGTCGATCCCTGCCCTAAACATCTCGAGTGCTTCGCGGACTGTCGCCACCTGTCGGCCAGCGATCTACCCGAGCACCGGCAGAACCTGATCCGGCTCGAGGGCAAGTTCAAGCTTGCCATTGAATCGATCAATGCCAGACCATCGACCAGCATCGGCTGGCAGAATCAGCTTGACCATGCCGAGAAGCGGCTGGCCGGCGTACAGAAGCTTCTTGCAACACCAATGGGCGAACATCCCTTCCCGGGGGGCGTTGACCTGTCGCAGACCCGGCAACGCGGAGTACTTGATGACTGAACCTGACGAGACCACACCGTCCAGCAACGACGAGCAGATGCGCGCGATTCTAGAAACGCTGCTGGCAGATGATGAAGACATCACGGCGCGCGCCGTTGCGCGAGCACATCCGACCATCAAGGCAGCATCGTCGATCACCCGTAGTGAGTCGCGCAGCCAACTGCTCGCTCAATATCAGCAGCGGCAGGCTGACTACCGGCGTTGGCGCGTCCGTGTTGCCAAACGCTCGGGCGCAGATACTGCGGCATCGCTTGCCGACAAGGATATACGGATTGCAGAACTCGAAGCCACCGTGCAACTGTTGACTGCTTCGCACCTTGCAATGCTGCGCGCGGTCGGCGAACTCGGCGGCTTCAGCAAGTGGGCGAAGTTCTATGAATATCACCGGGCCGCCCGCGACAAGTTGGTAGAACTCGGCGCCATACCGGTTGCATCGGCCTCGGCCATGCCGGCAGCGCGCGATGGGAAAAAGAACAAACGCTAGTGCTTACCCGATCCTCCCAGCCGCGAAAGGGCTGGGTTCGCAGCGGAAGCTGCATTCCTCCCGAAAGGAGCATCTGATGTCCTATTGCCACTTCTTCCAGACGCTGCATGACGAGACTCACCCGGTTGGTAACCTTGGTCGCGGCACTCACTACTCCGTGCTACGTGCCCCGGTCTGGCACGACGAGTTGCTCAACCGGATTGAGCGGTGCGCCTTCCTCGACTTCGCCGTTATCTGGGATGAAGACCACGATGATCGCGTGATCGACGCGGTCATGGTGCTTTACGTCGGAGGCCTGCTTCCCGCGGTACGGTATATCGGGGAAAGAAAAGGTGTACTGACTGTGCTTCTGGCACCCGACGTTGTGCGGAACTGGGAAGCGGACAGACTGGAACAGTATCGCGACGACATCAACGACATCTGCCAAAGCCTAGAGGACCCGTGGACTGCGCAGGTCGATAGCGTCGATGGTCAGGACCACTCGATCATCCACGCATCACGCGAAAACGTCGCCGTCTATCTCAAGAATATCGACGTGCTCTGGCGTCTCGGCGTGAGTCCCAGAACGCAAATCAGCTAGCCGCCGGGATCGCGGAATGCGCAACACGGAGGCAGCAAGAGAGTGCTGTCAGGTGAAGTGCTGTTGCGTCAAACCGCATCAAAAACTAGGGCTGCCTGCGCGCAACAGGCAACCCGTTAAAAAGTGGGTCATCCTGTGGATAACTCGGCCGCCTTCCCCGTTGAAATATAACAAAAACTGAAAACCGCACCCAACGCAACACTAAGCCATACTTACCAAGATTCGAAGTTTCGAACGATCGTTCGTTTTTTTCCTTCGGCCACCCATTCACCCAGCTCCTGCCGTTCGCGCCCGGCTCGCGCGGCATACTCCACAACCTGCAATGAACGCTTACCCTGCGGCATGAGGAAGCGCATGAGGGTGCCCGACATCGGGGTCACGCTGCGTAGGATGGCACGCCATTGGCTGGTTACGGCGACTTGAGGGCGTTGAGCCGCGCTTGCGCCGTTTCGTCCGGGTACTGGCCGTGATACGCATCGAACAGCTGCGAGCAAAGTTGCGCCAGCGCCGCAAGATCGACGGCCTGGTCCGCGTGCTCGACCTCGCCTGCGCTGAGCACGTCATCGAGAACGGGAGCAAGACGACGCAGTTGCCGGAAAATGGCGGCGTCAAGTTTCATGCCGGAACTCCTGTGGTCAGCGGGCAGCGTGCCCCCAGGCTGACGCGCCCCGAGCGCTGCCCGGGCCAGTTTCGCCGGGCAGGCTGCAACGAATCCGGTGTCTCCCGGCGGGAAGAACGCGCAACGTGCCGGGCTGGCACGATGACGCCAGCACCGGCATTCGAGGCTGTCGCGGGCTCAGGCCAGCCGTCCTGTTGCTGGGTTAGATCCCGCCAACTTGCGGGCCTCCCCGTCCCCTGGCTCAGTTGAGCGTCCGCTTCGGACGCCGCAGGAGACGAATCTCCGCCGACACCGCATGCGACTCGACGCGCTGGACGTCCGCCGGTCCGGCTTCCTCTGCTGCCAGGCGCATCGTATTCCGGGTCGCCACTGCCCTCGACACCGCGCAGTCACGGGTGCCGTTGACGCCACCCAAACTTCTTCCGAGACCTCGTGTCCTGGCTCTCATCACTTTCCTCCTGTCGCGGTGCACACCGAACCTGAGAAACTACTTGAACATTAGACAGCTGGGTCCCACAGCGCAAGGACGTTGGGCGCGTGCATGCGGGACCGTCAACACCCGACGATGCCTGCCAGTCGTCATGAAGCCCGGTTCCTATTGTGCATCGCACAATGGAAAACGGGTGTTAGATGTTGTTAAACAGCAAAGGTCGGGTATACGCTCAGGCAAATTTCCTGCGAGACGACTATGGACACCCCTATGGCGCTGGACTGCAACGGATTACTGGCGCTATGGCATCGCCTCGTCCCGACCGTGGAAGGTGTCATGCGCGACCGGTACGAGTTGAACGCGTCCGGTGAAGTGGTGGCGAATGGTTGCCCGTCGGGCACGCGCCAGTTAGCGTTCACCGACATTTACTGTCAGCTGGCCGACCAGATGGGTCATCTGGCGGCCATGTCAGTGCCCGTTGTGACGCCCTCATTTGGCATCCGGGTCCCGGACGTGGTGTGGATGGCGCCCGGAAAATGGGAGTGTTTCGACCGCGATGGCCCCGTGCCGTTTGTTCCCGACCTTTGCGTCGAAGTGCTCCTCGACAGGGACCTGCCGCGCGAGAGGGACCGTCGGGTCGCGTCGTACCTGGAAGGCGGCGCCACGGAGGTCATTGTGGTCAGACAGGACGGGACGATTGAGTTTTGGGGAACGGAGGGCCGGCGCCAGGCCTCCACGTTCGCGATCACGCTGACAGTCGAGCCCGTCTATTGCCAGGCGCGTGTAGCAGCGAGCGCCGTCGATTTACACCCTCTGGCGGCGGCGGAACGGAGCGCCGCCCCGACCTGGGACGCAGGACGCCGGGTCGGGGGAGCAGAAGCAGGCAACCGCTAACGGGCCGCCGAACAACCGCGCAGCATCGGCCCAGACCGAAGTCCACGACCATGAGGACATGCTGAACCTCGCCGCGTGTCCCGGTCCTGAACGCCCGGGTGCAAAAAAACTAGCGGAACGAAACGCGCACCCGAAAGCGCCTCAAGACGTTGGCTCCGCGAGTAATCTATTCGCGCAGCTTCGGTTCAGGCCGCCGGCTTCGCGGATTCCCTGGCCGTTTCGCTGGTCTCACTGCCCGCCGATATCGCCTGCTTCCACGCCGTCATCATGGCCCCGGTGCCTGCCGGCAGGTTCTTCCCGAAGTTTTCGACCATCGCCTGCACATCACGCTGGTATTGCTGGGCCTGCGTCGCCGTGACCGCCGAGAACGCGCCCTGTGCGTCCGACACGACTTCCCACACGTCCCGACCATATGATGCGGCCTTTGCCACTGCGGGCTGGGCCAGGCCTGCCGTCAAGGCAACCCACTCTTGCGGCTGGCGAACAGACAGTGAATGGGTCAGGAGGTCCTGATTGTCTGCGAGGGTCGATTTGACTGCCCGAAAATTCAGTTCAGCGAGCTTTTCGATGCTCTCGACGGCCCTGGTCGCGAGACCAAAGAAGCTCTCCAGACCGGCTTTCTGCGCGGTGACCCACTGTTCGGGAATAGGCGTGCTCATCACTGCTCCATGGAGGTGAGACTGTGGATGTCAGGAGGGAACCTGGCGGAGATACGGACGGCCCGCTCGGGCCAATCGCCATTGCTGCGATGCAACGAATTCATTGTACGGCAGAGGCACGACACGCGTACGAGGGGAAAC
>NZ_BAYD01000200.1 GCF_000685075.1 Paraburkholderia oxyphila NBRC 105797 | reverse complement strand
GGGCAACTTCACGCCCTGTCACTGCGTCCTTCATATGCCGCTTCCTTCCGAAGAGAGAGTCTGCGATGCGAGGGCGGCAGACCACACCACCCACAGGCATTTATCTTGGAAGAGCGATTTTTATCTTTGTACACGAAAATTCTTAAATTCGGCCAGCCCGCCGCTGCGGGCCGCAACAAGCCGCCAGGAACCCGCCATCCCGTTGACATTGGACAAACCAGACGCCCCCGCGCGCGCTTCGGCTAGAATTGCGCCACGCGCGATGCCCCCATCGCCGCCCGATCCATCCTTGCCGCGCCGCGCGCCCCGTGCGACTGCCGCGCGGCATCCGCCCCCGGGGCGCGAGACCACGTATGACAAACACACCCACCGCCACGCCCTTCAGCGCGCTTGCGCTCGCGCCCGCCACGCTCGAGAACCTCGCCCGCCTCGGCTATGTCGAGATGACGCCCATCCAGGCCGCCAGCCTGCCGATCGCGCTCGCCGGCAACGACCTCATCGCCCAGGCGAAGACGGGCAGCGGCAAGACCGCCGCCTTCTCGCTCGCGCTGCTCGCGAAGCTCGATGCGCGCCGCCTCGACGTGCAGGCGATGATCCTCTGCCCCACGCGCGAGCTGGCCGATCAGGTCGCGCAGGAGATCCGCCGTCTCGCGCGCGCCGAAGAGAACGTCAAGGTGCTCACGCTGTGCGGCGGCACGCCGATGAAGCCGCAGACCGCCAGTCTCGAGCACGGCGCGCATATCATCGTCGGCACGCCGGGCCGCATCATGGATCACCTCGAGCGCGGCATCCTCTCGCTCGACACGCTCAATACGCTCGTGCTCGACGAAGCCGACCGCATGCTCGACATGGGCTTCTTCGACGACATCGCCAAGGTGGCGCGGCAATGCCCGAAGGAGCGTCAGACGCTGCTGTTCTCGGCCACCTACCCCGAAGGCATCGCGAAGCTGAGCCAGCAATTCCTTCGCAATCCCAAGGAAGTGAAGCTCGAAGAGCATCACGACGACAGCAAGATCCGCCAGCGCTTCTACGAGGTGACGGACGAGGAGCGCCTGCACGCGGTGGGCATGCTGCTCAATCACTACCGGCCCGTGAGCACGATCGCGTTCTGCAACACCAAGCAGCAATGCCGCGACTTGCTCGACGTGCTGCGCGCCCAGGGCTTTCATGCACTCGCGCTGCACGGCGAGCTCGACCAGCGCGAGCGCGACCAGGTGCTGATCCAGTTCGCGAACCGCAGTTGCTCGGTGCTCGTGGCAACCGACGTGGCCGCGCGCGGTCTCGACATCGCCCAGCTCGAAGCCGTGATCAATGTCGACGTCACGCCCGACCCCGAGGTCTACGTGCACCGCATCGGCCGCACGGGACGCGCGGATCAGGACGGCTGGGCGCTGAGCCTCGCGAGCATGGACGAGATGGGCCGCGTGGGCGGCATCGAGCAGGCGCTCAAGCGCGAAGTGGAATGGCAACCGCTTGCGCAGCTCACGCCCGCCAGCGACGCGCCCTTGCTGCCGCCCATGGAAACCGTGCAGATTCTCGGCGGACGAAAGGAAAAGATCCGCCCCGGCGACGTGCTGGGTGCGCTCACCGGCGAGGCGGGCTTCAGCGGCGCGCAGATCGGCAAGATCAACGTCACGGATTTTTCAACCTATGTGGCCGTCGAGCGCAGCATCGCGCGCAAGGCGGTGAACCGGCTCAACGCCGGCAAGGTGAAGGGCAAGAAGGTGCGCGCCCGCCTGATGGAAGAGTAAGCGGGCAACTGGCGCGCGGCGGGACGGCGTGCAATGCGCGTCCCGCCATGAATGGGCTCAGCACGAGCCCAGAACCCGCTCAGGCTGCGTTCGCGGGGTGATAGTCGTCCGCGCCCCAGTACGCGCGCATGCTCACGATCTTGCCGTGCGCGTCGAATTCCATCACGTCGGTCACGTCGATGTGCGCCGGTCCGTTCGGACCCGCAACGTGGACCTTGAACGTGATGGTGGCCGCGTTCGTGTGCGAACCGCGCGGCGGCGCGATCAGCTCGAGCCGCGCGCCCACCTTCGTGGCGTGCCCATAGAACGCCTCGATCTCGTCGCGCCCGCGCTTGATGGGCGTGCCCACCGGGTCTTCGACCGTGGCGTTGTCGGCGAACAGCCCGGTCACGCGCGCGGCGTCGCTTGCGTTGAATGCCTCCACGTATTCGCGCAAGCACGCCTTCATATGTGCGGTGTCGTTTGTCATTCGGACTCCTAGCGTGCGGTATAGCCGCCGTCGATGATGAGCTCGGTGCCGGTCACATAGCGGCCCGCGGGCGAGACGAGATAGAGGATGCCCGACGCGATATCCTGCGGATCGCCGATCTTCGCGAGCGGCACCATCAGCTTCATTTGCCCGAAGATCTGCTCGGGGTCGCCGATCTTCTCGAACGCCTCTTCGAGCATCGGCGTGCGGATGAAGCCCGGGTGCACCGAGTTCGCGCGAATGCCCTGCGCGGCGTACAGCATCGCATCGGTCTTCGCCATCAGGCGCACGGCGCCCTTCGAAGCGTGATAGGCGGGCACGTCCGGCCCGCCCACGATCCCGTACATCGACGAGACGTTCACGATCGCGCCGCCGCCGGCCTGCTGCAGGGCCGGAATCGCGTACTTGGTGCAGAGGAACACGCCCGTCACGTTCACGTCCATCACCTGGCGCCACTGCGCGAGCGTGATCTCGTGCGTGGGCACGTTCGCGCCTTCGATGCCCGCATTGTTCACGAGCGCGTCGAGCCGCCCGAAGCGCGCCACGATCTCGCCAAACACGCGCTGCACCTCGGCTTCCTGCGTGACATCGAGGCGCCAGAAATGCGCCTTGCCACCCGCCGCAACGATCTCGGCCGCGAGCGCCTCGCCCTGCGGCAGGACATCGAGCACCGCGATGGCGGCGCCGGCGGCCGCGAGCGTACGCGCCGTTTGCGCGCCGATGCCACGCGCGGCGCCCGTGATCGCGGCCACCTTGCCGCTCATGTCGAAGAGTTGCTGTGTAAGCGCTTGCGTCTGGGGTTGCGTGCCGGTCATGCCGTCTCCTTATCCTGTGTCTTGCTTGTGCGTTCCGCGTGGTCTGCTCCCTTGTCGAGGTCGGCGAGAAAATCCACGCATTCGCGGTTGAAATATTCGCGGTGCTCCACCATCACCCAATGCCCGCAGCGGTTCATCAACACGAAGCGCGCGTCCTCGCACTGCTCGAGGAAGTGCATCGCGCCGCTCACCGGGTTGAAGCGGTCCTGCGTGCCCCAAAAACCGAGCACCGGGCAGCGCAGTTCCGTGAGCCGCGCCGTGAGGTTGGGCACGCGCATCGTCGAGAGCACTTCGGGCGGCTGCGTTTCGCACACCTTCAGGCGCTCCTCCACGAGCGCGTCCGTCACGAGGCTGCGATCGTGCACCAGCAGCTCCAGCAGATACCGCATGGTCTGCCGGTTCATCTGACGATTGGTGAAGAGCGAGACCATCTTCTGGATGCCTTCCATGCGGAAGTAGGTCTCGCGCTCCTCCACGCCACCGGGCGCCATCATGATGAGCGCCTTGACGTCGTCCGGATAGTCCAGCGCGTACTTCAGCGCGATCGCGCCGCCCAGCGAATTGCCGAGCAGCGTGGCGCGGCCCACGCCCAGCGCGACGAGCTGCTCGCGCAGGGCCTGAACGAAGAAGTCGAGCGTGTATTCGGCATCGGCGGGCTTGGACGACGCGCCGTAGCCCGGCAGGTCGACCACGATAACGCGGTAGCCGGCCGCCGCGATGGGCGCGTAGTTATGGCGGAAATTGCTGATGCCGCTGGCGCCGGGGCCGCTGCCGTGGATGAACACCACGGGCTCGCCGCTGCCGGCTTCGAAATGATGCAGCCTCAGGCCGCTGGGCACATCGGTGAAAGATCCGATAGTGCCGGCGGGTAAAGCCGTGTTCGGTGTTGCTGTCATGTGCTTTTGTCTCCTGTCCGGGGCAACGCTGTGCCGCGCCGCGCATCCATTCTCCAAACCGATGATCCGGGGCGCGAACGTGCGCCGCATCGTCTTTTCAGACTAAGAAAGCCCCCGGCATTTCCCCTACCATCGGCCTCGCCAGCGCGCCGGCATGCACCGGCGCATCCAGGCGCGCAACGGCGCATTCAGGAGACGAGGCTCATGACACCCTTTAATTACAGCGGCAAGACCGTGCTCGTGACGGGCGGCACGCGCGGCATCGGCGCGGCGATCGCCGGGGCATTCCGGCTCGCCGGCGCAACCGTCTACGTCTGCGGACGCAACGTGGCGCCGGACGCGGGCGCCGCATCCACCGACACCCACGCAAACGTAAAAGCACCCGCAAAAGCGGACACAAACGCCGACACCGACGCAGATACAAGCGCAACGCCCGCGCTGCGCGCGGTGGCCGCCGACGTGCGCGACATCGACGCCATCGACGCCCTCATCGCACGCATCGAGGCCGAGACCGGCCGGCTCGACGTGGTCGTGAGCAACGCGGGCGGCGCGCCGTTCGCGCTTGCCGCGCAGGCATCGCCGCGCTTCACGGAGTCGGTGATCCGGCTGAACCTGATCGCGCCGCTCTGGCTCGCCCAGCGCGCCAACGCGGTGATGCAGCGCCAGGCCGAAGGCGGCGTGCTGCTCTTCGTGGGCAGCGTGAGCGGCCTGCGGCCCTCGCCCGGCACGGCAGCCTATGGCGCGGCGAAAGCGGGCGTGCTCAACGCCGTGCGCTCGCTCGCCGTCGAATGGGCGCCGAAGGTGCGCGTGGCCGCAGTGAGCCCGAGCCTCGTGCACACCGAAGCGGCCACGGCCGACCACGTGGGCGAAGCAGGCTTGAGCGCGGCGGCGGCCACCGTGCCCGCGGGACGTCTCGCCACGCCGGCGGACGTGGCCAACGCCTGCCTCTTTCTCGCTTCTGCTCACGCGTCGTACGCGTCGGGCTCGAATCTCGTGCTCGAAGGCGGCGGCGAAGTGCCCGCCTTTCTCGCGGCCACCGAGGCGGGCAAGGCGTTCGGCAGTGCATAGGCACAGATAAGCCCACACGAGCGGGACGAATCGGGGCCCGCTAGCGACATTGCGCACGACGTCGATCTGGACACTGAGGGGAACCAACTAGTCCGTATTGACGATTCTCGCTGCGCACAAGCGCCCTAACCTCTGTCCACAACAAAGCCCCGGTGCACGAGACGACCCCGGGCGAGCCAGCGAAGCGCCACGGCCAGGACCCAAGCAGAGCCATCGAAAGAGCCACCAGAAAGCCATCTGAGGAGACACAATGAGAATCGAAACATCGCGTGCGTTAAAACCGATCACCGCCGCCTGCCGGCTTGCCCTTGCAGCTGCGTGCGTGAGCGCCGCGACGAACGCGTGGGCAGGCGACGAGATCGACTTCGGCAACAACACCACGCTCGACTACAACTTCACGATCGGCTACGGGCTCGGCGTGCGCACGCGCTCGCCGAGCGGCGATCTGCTCACTCCGGCCAACATCAACGGCGACGACGGGGACCGCAACTTCAAGGCCGGCAAGCTGATGGAGAACCAGGGCAACATCCTTGGCGAGGTGAACCTCAAGCACGACGACTGGGGTGTCTTCGTGCGGGCCGATGCGTTCTACGATCAGGTCTATCACCGCCCGAACTACAACGACGCACCGGACACGGTGAACCATTCGGGCACCTACAACCAGTTCACGGGTGACACGAGCTACTGGGCCGGCGCGCGGCCCCAACTGCTGGCGGCCTACGCCTACAACACCTTCCACATCGGCCAGACCAACCTCAACGTGAAGGTGGGCGACCAGGTGGTGGCATGGGGCGAAAGCGTGTTCTTCCCGAACATCGCGGGCGCGCAGGGCCCTGCGGACGCGACCAAGTCCTACGTGGCGGGTGCCGAGGTCAAGGACATTCTGCTGCCGGTGCCGCAGATCTCCACGCAGTGGCAGCTCACCCCCCGATTCAGCCTGATGGGCTATTACCAGTTCGCCTTTGAGGCGAACCAGCTCGTGCCACCCGGCGGCTATTGGAGCTATTCGGACATCGTCGGCCCCGGCTCGCAATACATTATCGGCCCGGGCGGCATCCAGATTCCGCGCGGCAACGACATCCGCCCCGGCAACGACCAGCAATGGGGTATCGGCGCACGCTGGCGGGTCTACGGCGCCACCGAGATCGGCGCCTATTACCTGCACTACAACGACATGAACCCGAGTGTCGTGATGTCGTACTACCCGACGCTCCAGTACCAGGAGAAGTATTTCGATCACATCAAGCTCACCGGCTTGAGCTTTTCGACCGAAGCAGGTGGCGTGAACATCGCTGGCGAAACCTCGTACCGCCAGGGCGCCGCGGTGCTCGTGAACGCACCCGCTGGGGCGACCGCCACGCGCGGCGACGTCTGGCAGTCGAACCTGTCGGCCATCTATACGATCGGGCCGACGTTCCTCGCGGCGTCGCAAACACTCGTGGCCGAAGTCTCGTACGTGCACACCGGCAACGTCACGCCTGTGAACGGCACGAGCACGCTCACGAACACGCGCAACGCGGCGGCCTACGAAGTGGCCTGGACGCTCAGCTACAAGAACGTCTTCACTGGCTGGGACCTCGACGTGCCGCTCACCTACGCCTCCGACTTCACCGGCACGTCGGCGCTATCCGGCGCACTCGGCTCGCTCACGGGCGTGGGCGACCACCGTGTAACCGTGGGGGTGGACTTCACGCGGCTTTCGAATCTGAAGCTCTCGCTCGTCTACGCGAAGTTCCTGGGCACGCCCAACGCGACGCTGCGACCGCTCGCCGACCGCGACTACGTGCTTGCCACCGCTACGTACTCCTTCTGAAGCGAGGGCGCCATACCGGTTGGCGCCCGCTTTCGGGGTCTTTGATCCAGCCGTATCTTTACCGCAAGAGGAATGGACATGAGTCGAACCTTTCACCACGCCATGCAAGTCTGCGCACTCGCGGCGGGCGTCGCGCTTGCCGCGGGCACGTTCGCGAAGACGAGCGCCGCCGACATTGCGAAGCTCGACAGCACGCTCACGCCGATGGGCGCCGAGCGCGCCGGCAACGCCGACGGCACCATCCCGGCCTGGACCGGCAAGTGGGTGGGTGCGCCTTCCAACGTCAACTACAAGCCGGGCGAGCGCTATCCAGACCCGTATGCGAGCGACAAGCCGCTCTTCACGATCACCGCGCAAAACATGGATCAGTACGCGGCGCGACTGACCGACGGCGAGAAGGCGCTGTTCAAGAAGTACCCGGACACCTTCAAGATCACGGTCTACCCGAGCCACCGCGACTTTGCCTACCCTGATTCCGTCTACAAGGCCATCAAGGAGTACGCGCCTAACACCGTGATGACGAAGGACCAGAACGGGCTGAAGGACTTCCCGCCCGTGACGCCGTTCCCGGTGCCGAAAACCGGCGTGGAAGCGATGTGGAACCTGCGCTTCGCCTCGGCGGTGGAGTCGGAGAATGCGACCTACGACCAGGCCGTGGTCTACCCGGACGGCAATATCGCGTGGGGCAAGGTGCAGTATTCGATCTACGGACCGCGCTCGGCGCTGCCGTTCGATCCGGCCAACAAGCTCAACGCCCGCAGCTTCTTCCGCCAGACCGTGGTGCTGCCGCTCTCCGATCGCGGCACGATCATTACGGGTTACGAAATGTGGGACCAGGACGGTTCGGACACGCGCCGCACGTGGACGTATAACCCTGGCACGCGACGCGTGCGCCAGTCGCCGGAGTTCGGCTTCGACCAGCCCGAAGGTCCGGGAGGCTTTCGCACCGTGGACGACGACCGCCTCTTCAATGGCTCGGGCGAGCGTTATGACTGGAAGATCCTCGGCAAGCGCGAAGTCTACGTGCCGTACGACAACTACAAGCTGATGGACCCGTCGATCAAGTACACGACGCTGCTCACGAAGGGCCATGAAGACATGCAGTACATGCGCTTCGAGTTGCATCGCGTGTGGGTGCTGCAGGCGACGCTCAAGGATGGCTACCGTCACCAGTATGCCAAGCGTGTGCTCTATCTCGATGAGGACACCTGGAACGCCGTGGCCGCCGACAACTACGACGCGCGCGGCACGCTGTGGCGCACGAACCTCGCGCCTACGCTCTATGCGTTTGATGCGAAGACGTTCTATTCGACGTCGGTGTTTTATCACGATCTGATTTCGGGCGCTTATTATGCGGACCGTCTGACGAATCAGGAGCCTATGCCTGTGCTCACGCCTACCACACAGAGCAACGAGGCCTACTACTCGCCCGATGCGATTCGCGGTGACGGCGTCTAAATAGTTCCTTTCGCGAGCTTGCCCGTAGGCCTCATGCGCATGCCTGAGTGGCTGCGGGCTTTTTTTTCCTCCACGGAGGGCGAAATTGTGATTTCTCTATTTGGGGCGTTGGCCTTAACTTGG
>NZ_BAYD01000201.1 GCF_000685075.1 Paraburkholderia oxyphila NBRC 105797 | reverse complement strand
CAACGCCTGCGGCCCGCCGCGAAAACAAGTTAAGGCCAAAAGCATCAAAAATCATCGACCTCAGGCGGTAAATCAGCGACCACCATCCGCTCGAGCTGCCAAACCAAACAACTCAGCGAGTACATCGTTCACAAACAGGTCATCAGGATCGACCCCGATTTCCCTCCTGATTTCCAGAAATTCGGTCATCTGAGAACCGAACGCCTCCCGAATGGCGGCCACAGTGTCAGGAACGTACTGGAACGCCTTGGCCCAATGGAGGCGCGCACGCGGCAACTCCTTCATCCAGGCGTGCACCAGCTCTCCCGCGAAGATCGCCCACTCGTCGGTCTTGTGATAGCTGAAGATTTCAGCCATACAGGTATAAGCATTTCCCCTGCATGACGAAAGCGTCGCATCGCTGTTCTTGATGAAGCGGAAGCCGAGCGTCGAGTTCAATGGGTACTTGCCATTCTTCTGCCATTCCTCGACTTTTTCCGCTGCGATGGCAAATGCGCGGCGCACCGTGTCGAACGACTTGTCGATTTCAAAAACGACCTCGATGTCCAGCAGACGATAGCGGTCGAGCAGGAACCCGTAGTCCGCGCAATGCAGATAGTGCGTGATTTTGGAAACGTAGTTTCCGGGATCGAGCATCTGGAAACTGGTCCTCAGAATGTCAGGCGTCATCTCGGGCGTGGTTTCCAGCGCATCCAGGGCCAGCGCGCTTCCGGCTGCATAAAGCTTGTCGCGAAACGGATTGGCCGGCGGTGTAAAACCGTCGCGCGTGATCGGCAGATCGGTCACATTGGCCTTTTGCACCCAGATCTGATCGTTGAACGGCATCCAGGAGACCTCGGCGTACGCGTTGCCCATCACCAGCTCTTTCAATCCCGCCAGAGTCGATGCCACGGATTCCTTGGACTCGACTACGTGCACGTTGAACATGGGTTGAACGCGGATCTGAAATGCAGTGATCACGCCGCACATGCCTAGCGAAAGCCTCAGCATGTTCATGACGCGTACGCCATCCTTGTCCTGTGAATAGGTCCTGACCTCGCCGTTCGCGTCGATGAGCTCGACGCCCACGATCCAGTCGGATACCGAAGGCATTTCGATTCCGGAGCCATGACATCCGGTGGAAAAAACCCCGCCCATCGTGGCTTCGCCAAGTCCGATACCGACGCTAGATGGCACGCAAACGTCATGGTCGAGGAAGAATTGCGCCAGTTGATCGACAGTGACAGCGGGCCCGAGTGTCACTATCGTCTTCCCGGCGTTGATGGAAACATCGGCAAAATGCTGCAGGCGAATCAGATAGCCGTCGGTCGGAACCAGCGGGCCCCAGCTGTGGCCGCTCCCGGCCACGCGCACCTTCTTGTTCTCCCGACGCGCCTGCTGGATGATTTCCTTGATGTCATCTTGGGTACGGGGAGTAAAAATCGCTGCCGGCGTACCGGTCACATTGCCGGCCCAGTTTTGCCAAATCTGCGCAGTCGTACGGTTCATGCTGTGGTCCCTGAAATGGAGAAGCGAAATGGTGCCCGGGGCCGACGATCGATCGTCCCGGGGGCACGTATGGCCAGTGAGCTTGCCGGGCCGCCTAATTGAGCTCGCTGCCTTTTTTAAGCGACTCGATCATCCAGGTTCCGACCCGCAGCGCGTTGGCCATGGCGGTTGCCATCGGATTGACCCCAAGTGCGCTTGGAAAGCAACTGGTATCGACCACGAATACGTTTGGCACCTCATGCATGCGGCAATTGCGGTCCAGCACAGAGGTGCGGGGATCGTCGCCCATGCGGCATGTTCCCAACTGGTGGTCGCCAAACAGCGTAAGCAACTGCGGATCGGAGTTGGTCACCTGAATGCCGATCTTCTTGTAGTGTTCAAAGATCTTCTGGAAGCGGCTTTGCATCAGGCGGAAGATGAGTTGCTCATGTTCGCCAAAGCTGCGCGTAATCCGTGCCACCGGAAAGCCGTATTCGTCGACGTATTCAGGATCCAGCGTGACCCGGTTATTCGGCATCGGATGATCGTCGCCGGTGGTGCGCAAGTCCAGTTGCCGTGTATAGGCGTCCATCTGCTGGAGCATATCCATCCCGATCGCCCCGCTATTGAGCGTATTCACAGCGCCGTGCAGCGGATTCTTTTTCTCCGCGGCCGTTAGAATGCCCATCTTCCACCACTGCCCCGACTTGTCACCGGGAATGAAGTAGTCGTCGTAGCAGGTCGTGGAGCCGATGTTGCCGAGTTCCGGGTGCAGCAGGCCCTGATACTGCTCTGGCAAGGTCACGCTGGCGCTCAGATTGAACAAATGGAACATCACGTTGCGGCCGACGTTGCCGAAACGGTTCCCCAGACCTTCCGGCGGCCCCGACATCAGCAGCAACCGCGCGGACTGTACCGCGCCGCATGACAAGACCACGTATTTCGAGCGGACTTCGACCTTCTTCGGGTTGTCGGGATCGGAGATGTCCAGGTAGCGCACGCCGCTGGCGCGCCGCAGCCGCGAATCGTAAAGCACCTCATAGACCTTGGCATTGGTCCGTATGTCCGCATACTCGGGGAGGTCGCGCATTTCCACCAGCGTGGTGGAGAACACGCCACTCTTGGGAGCATTACTGCCCCAGCAGATGAAATCCTCGCAGAAGCCGCACATGTTGCATGCGTCGCGGATACGGTCGGACCAAAGCTTCTCCGCAGGTTGTCCCCAGAACGTGCCATGTCTGCCGTTCATCGTTTCGAGCGCTTTGGCCAGCTCTTCACGGGTCCGATAACCATTCAGAGCCGGATTGACCAGCGCGGTAGGAATGGGAAGCGGACGCATGCCGTTCGCCTTTGCGCCTTCGCTGAAGAATTGTCCGACCGGCTTTTGCGGATAGGGAGGCGACGGATAGGGAAACGCGGAAGTCCAGTGGCCGTACGACTCGAATTCCGGATTCGTCTGGCTGAGCGACTTGTACCAGGCGCTGCCGGTCAACGCCTCGTTCATCAGGCCTCGATCGCCGTTTACCGCGAGCATCGCCTCGGTGACGTTGAAGAACGGCTCCATCTCGTTGTACGACACCGGCCAGTCGGCAACTGAATATCCCCATGCCTCGAACTGCTTGAGCTGGCCGGTTTTGCTGTAGTGGTCACGCAAGCGGAAATCGACCGGCAATGCGCGTGCCGCCCATCCGCCCCACAGATTGGAGCCGCCGCCCAAGGTCGTGCCGGTCCAGCCGCCGATCATGTTGGAACTCATCGGCTTCGCTTGCATGCCGTCGACTGGACGAAAGGTGTTGTAGTCGCCACGCGGCTGCCGTTTGCCGTCCGGCTTTTGCTGCTGGAAGCGATACTCGTCCTGCATGGCCGGGTCGAAGTCATTGCCGGACTCCTCCTTGGGCAGCGACCAATCGGCGCCTTGCTCCAGCACCACCACCTTGTAGCCCGCCCTGGCCAGCATCCAGCTCAACGTGCCGCCGCCGCCGCCGGTGCCCACTACGATAAAGTCAACGTCAGCGGTGCTCATTGTGCATCTCCCTTGTGCATGTCTCTATCAATTTGAGCGAGGAAGCGCCTGACGGCCTCGGCCGCTTGAACCGGCGTGTTTTTGTTGCCGCGTCGACGCGGCTGACCCAGCTCGGTCAACAAGGCGGTGGCGTATTCGGGCTGATCCGGAACGGCGGAGAAGTTGCGCATGCCGAGCATCGCGTACAGCAGATCGGCTGCAAACTGGTTCAGGAATACGCTGGCGGGGTAAGCCGTGCCTGGCCACGCGCTTACCTGGTCGGTGAACAATTGCTGCGCGAACGTGACCCATGCTGCGGGGGTGTCGGGTCTGGAAAGCGACAGGCAATACGCAAGGTCTGGCAGCGTCTCCTGGTAGAAAGTGAGGCGTGCGATCTGACGATTCTGAATATCCAGCAGCACGTTCTGTGATTTGACGATTCCGAAACTGGCGGATTCGTCGAGGCCTCGCTCGGCACGCCAGGTATGGACGTCATCGATCGGAAAACGAGACAGGGGATCGGCCGCGATCTTCTCCCACGTGTTCTTGCTCTGCACGTCATCCGACGTTTCGCGCAGCAATCCTTCGAAGAAGTCGATCAGACCGGTCTTGGCCGGCGTCAGGCTGGCGCCGGGTGCCCGCCATGGCATCGCTTTGCCACTGAACGTCGGATCCTTCTCGGGGTTGTATTTCTTTTGCTCGATCCATTGCTGAAGCGGCGCGATACCATTCGCAAGTTCGGCGAGATCGTCACGCATCTCACTGGTGAGTAGAACGTCTACGGCAGATGAGGACAATTTAATTCTCCCAAGGGACGTACAGACAAGTAGACCGTGAGCGGCTGGGGCTGGCTAAATCGAGGGAGCGCGTGACGGAAGTGCCCACTTGCTGGCGGCGCTTATGTTCAGGATCGACGCGAATACCTCATCGCCGACTAGCAGTCCATCAAGGCTTGAAGGATGACGTGCGGCATGCTGATACATGGGAGCTCCTTCTTTCTAAAGCTGATTCACGCGATAGCCGATACGCCTCGCAAGCTGGCTGACGGCGTTCGCCGCAGGGCGTCACAAGGGTTGAGAACCTATTGGGGCGCTCAGGGAGGGGCCGTTCGCGCGCTGATGCTTTGAAGAGCCGATTGATGCGGCTTCGCGCCGTGGGTTGGCGCAAGCGACCAGGTGGCTCTGGTCGGCATAACGTTTGGCAATTGATCCACTAGCCCCCCGTTGTAGCGAAAGTGCGGATAGCAGGCGGTTCATCGTCTGCTGCCGCTATCTGTCGATTCGGTTCAATTGCACAAGCCTTCGCGGTCGTATGCCGCCGCGAGTCCGCGCTTAGTGTTCTTTTCGTTTTGCTATGGAAACCAGAATTGAAGGCGCGACTGGCCGTGCGGACAAGGTCCCGAATGGGCTATCAGTTTCTACACGCGACTGTTGCCAAGTCCGGCGACTTTCATCTGCCGATCGCTTCATCTCATCCGCCGCCCTTTCGCGGACCTTGTGCACTCAGGGAGCAATGCCTCATTTGTAATCTGCTTTAGACACGGGCCTTATGCATGCTGCGACAGCGTACACCTGCCTGCAGCCGAGCCACTTCCTGTCGATATTGGGGGGTAGTGGGTGGGGGGGAATTGTGTTAGCAAGCCGGGCAGTGTCAGAGGGGGGCGGGAGAAGAAGCAGAAAAGGCAATCAGTGAGTACGCCAGGTCACTGACGTTATGCAACGGAGGTGCTAGATTGTCGACTGACTCTTCGCCGGAACTAACGGCTCTGTGCCGCTCGCGGACTGAATTCGTGGCTACGCGGACCACCGAGTCATGGCGACAAGAAGATCCTCTCGAAAGGAGCTGCTATGTGCCGTCGATACATTGCCGCCGCTGCCTTCCTTATCCCCACTCTGTCGCAAGCATTCCAGCCTATACCTGTTCCTGAATGCCGGTCGGCGGGTCCCGATGCCTCTGCCCAGGCAACAATAGACGCTGCTAAATGTCGTGCTCAGTGGCTCATCGCCGGCGCATACAACCGGACAGAAGGTGACGCGATGAACGCGGTTTCGGAGTGTGCCGGCACATTCGACGAGGTTCTAAACCATCGTTTGACCGAAGGCGTGTCGCATGATCGGCTGGTTGTCATGTGCGCCAGCACTGCAATGCAAATGGGGATCATGAAACTTGACTAGTCGCGCGGCTTATATGCATTTTGCATTGCATGGGCGGCACCACCGTGGCTGGGTAAACGTACAGTATCGCAACTCGTGAAAGGAAGGATAGACTGAGTGCTCCGACATCAACGCGGAGCGAATCATGGTCACCAAGACTGTCCGCCGTGCATTTTCCGGCCTGACTTCCGCGTTCACCCCGGTGCCCAAATCCAGCCAACGGGCAGCGCACACCCTGAAATCGGCCCAGCGGCATGCCGATGAAGCCTGGAGGCGCACGATGCACGGAGGGCACATCGTCCTGCACCGCAAAGATCCGAAGCCCTGATTTGCGAAATCGGTTGACGAATCCTGCCATCCCACCCCTGGCAATGCAGTCGGAGGCCGTATATGACCGCTCCACGAAAGGTGTATGGAATATTCCTGAAGCCGCGTGTCAGAATTGCGCCGCGGAAGAAAGTTGACATGGCCACCCCGGAAGGGAAGCAGGAGGCGCGCGACATCCTGCGGCAAGTCATTGAGGAGCATAGAGAAGTGATCGAGCGTTTGGCCGATCGTTAGCGCCACGCTCGAGAAAGCACGTGATCGCTTTCGATTGGAGACGCTTGCGCAGGCGATCAATATCCGTCGTTGTCGTCCCGATCTTGCCAGGCAGTTCGTCCTCGCCAAGTGCATAGGTGACCGTGACCTCGTGCACATCGAGTCCTGCGTACGCATGTCGTGCAGCACAAAGTTTTCGCGCGGATCTACGGTCGTGGCCCTCCCGTAAAAATCCGCGCCCTGATGGGGATCGCGCAATCCAGCGTGTCACTCGCGATTAAACCTTTCGCTCCAGCAGGTCTGTTGCGAAAGACTTCGCATGCGCAATGGCCTCTTGTGCGTCGAGGAATACACCGAGTTGCTCCCAGTGTTCTTCGACCGCGTACGTTCCTTTCACACCGAGTGCCCTCTGAACGCGCAATTGCGCTGCGTATCTGCCGTCCTCCAATGGTCGAGCAGCCGCTATCACTTTGTGAGGAAGATCGGATTTTTCTGGCTGAGCCAATTCGGCAGGACTACCAGGTACACTGATATCTTTCAACTCGTTTCTGACTTTGCAGTCTGGGCAGTAGAAGCACCAACCGGCCTCGTAACTGGATCTGACCTGCCCGCGAGCCAGCACGGCACGACATTCAACGTTTTCGCAGATGAACGGCATAGCATTCTCCGGAGTTGTTTGCAGGAAATCCTGGCATGTCCGCCGACGACCAACCATCGGCATTGTTGCCGTCCCTGAACGCGTTACGACTAGCCACGACGAGGGGTGAGCCCGGCCGATGCCGATTCTCCATGCCCACCTTTGAATCGGAAATCAGAGGAAAAACGGGGGGCATCCAATTTGCACGTCGGATTGCTATGGCGCAGCACGCAGACAAGATTGAGGCTGTGGTGAAGGGCAATGGATTTCCGCAGCGTCGCTCTGCGGTTTCTTTCTGTCTGCGGAAAGAGAAAGCCCCGGCGGCCAAGCGCCGGGGCTTGGTGTCCGCTGTGCTTCCGTCCTGGTGCCGAGATCTGCAGCGAGCGGCGGATCGGCCTTGATAGGCCAGCTCAGCGAGACGTCACGCGCGGCTGCTCCAAAAGAAAAAGCCCGCTTGTTTTCGCTGAGCGGGCTTCGATATTGGTTGCGGGGGTAGGATTTGAACCTACGACCTTCGGGTTATGAGCCCGACGAGCTGCCAGACTGCTCCACCCCGCGGCGCGAATTGTACCCGCACCGAGGCGGCGCGTCAAACGAAGTCATCGGGCGATAACGTCCGACGCCGAGTGGCTTGTCGAACACGTCAACGGGCGCCATGTCGTCGGTGTTTCTGCTGCAAGCAAAAAGGGCTCGGACCTATCGGCGCTGGCGAGCGGCTCTTCGATGAGGCTGCGGCGCAGCAGATCGGATGATGCCGGGCGGCAATGTGCGCTGAGCAGCGGGGGGCTTTGCGGCTGTAGTCGCTGGTCAGTCAGGGGAGGGCGTCGTCGATAGCGCCCTCTACAACAGCGCGGATTTCCTGCGGGGTGTTCAGCCGGGCGACTCACGGCGCCAGACTGGGAGGGATTGAAAGTGGGCGGGCGCGCACCTTCGCGTATTCCGCACCGACGGTTCTCGCAAAGTCCTCGATCAGTTCCGCGAGCCCTGCTTTTCTGCTGGGAACCAGAATTCAAGTCCATTCAGTAGCATCTATTTATTATGGATAACGAAATTTATTGTTGATTGCACTTTCAGATTGTCTGCACCCAGCCTGCTTCGATCATGAAACCGGTTGGGCGTGGACAATCCTGCGGCCGTTTTGACGACTATCCGGCCTTCCACAGACTGGGGCGCCGATTGCCGTTCAAGGTGTGCAAAGAGCCCGGTCGGTGCCGGAGCGACCTACTATCTGCGCCGGGCCACGTTCGTGCCGGGGGCCCGTGCCGTGCGCGATGCGCCGGAAGCACCCTGTTTCTTGCGCTCTCCAGCTAGAAATGCGGCTACCCGTGCGGGTGTCCTTATGTGTTTCTGGCGCGTTGATGGTTGTTTGATGGGCGGAGCTACCTTCGGTCACCGGCCATTTGAGCGCCCGAACAGGAATGTGCGCGAGTGCGGAAATAAATATTCTAAATACTCTTGACGGGGCGTTCC
>NZ_BAYD01000202.1 GCF_000685075.1 Paraburkholderia oxyphila NBRC 105797 | reverse complement strand
AGCGCGCGTCGCTCGCGCCCGGCGCGCCGCCGTTCGGCGTGAAGGCGCCCGCCCTGTGCAATTTCGTTTACCCCGAGGAGCCGCATCACCGGCGCGGCCGCCATCCGGACGGCGTGAGCTGGGCCGCGCCCGTGCGCGTGCTGCGCGGCCCCGAGTACGACAGCTTCACGCCCGAGGCGCAGCGGGCCTTCTGGTCCGACGAATGGCGCGTCACGCCCAACAGCAACCGCATGGGCTACCGGCTCGAGGGAACGCCGCTCGAGCGCGCGGCGCGCACCGACCTGCTCTCGCACGCCGTCCTGCCCGGCACGATCCAGGTGCCGCCGAACGGCCAGCCCATCGTGCTGATGAGCGACGCGCAGACCACCGGCGGCTATCCGAAGATCGGCGCCGTGATCCGCGCCGATTTGTGGAAGCTCGCGCAGGTGCGGCTCACGGCCGGCTTGCGCTTCGTCGAGGCGACGGCGGCCGTCGCGCGCCGCGCGCTACAGGAGGAACGGGCCTACCTGCTGCAGATCGATACCGCGATCGCCATGCAGGACGAGCGCCACGCGAGCCGGCGCGCACGCAGCGCGAGCGCGCAGGGTCTGGGCGCATGACGCGGGCGGCCCGAACTTCCGGCGCTGCGGGCACCGCCGCCCAACGTCGCGAATCCAATCACTATCAGGCAACCCGCAAGGCCGCGAGCAAGGCACGGGGCGGGGCCGCCGCATCGAAGCGCGCCGCGCGGCCAGGCACAACCAGGCCAAGCGGGCGCCGGGCAATACGGAGAGAAACACCATGACGACCATCGATCTGAACGCCGACCTCGGCGAAGGCTGCGGCTCCGACGAGGCGCTGCTCGACCTCGTGAGCTCGGCCAACATCGCGTGCGGCTGGCACGCGGGCGGCGCCAACGCGATGCGCGAGTGCGTGCGCTGGGCCGTGGAGAAAGGCGTGTCGATCGGCGCGCACCCGAGCTTCAACGACCCCGAGAACTTCGGCCGCAAGGAGATGGACTTGCCCGCCGAGGAAATCTACGCGGGCGTGCTGTATCAGCTCGGCGCGCTCTCGGCGATCGCACAGGCCGAGGGCGGCCGCATCGCGCATGTGAAGCCGCACGGCGCGCTCTACAACCAGGCCGCGCGCGACGCGAAGATCGCCGACGCGATCGTCTCCGCAGTGCACGACTTCGATCCTTCGGTGACGGTGTTCGCGCTCGCGGGCAGCGGGCTCGTGGTCGCCGCGCGGGAGGCCGGGCTCGTGGCCGTGGAGGAAGTGTTCGCCGACCGCGGCTATCGCTCCGACGGCTCGCTCGTGCCGCGCAGCGAGCCAGGCGCCCTGCTCCACGATCAAGATGTCGTGCTCGCGCGCACGCTCGCGATGATCCGCGAGCAGCGCGTGCAGGCCGTGGACGGCGCATGGGTGCCGCTGAACGCCCAGACCATCTGCCTGCACGGGGACGGTCCGCACGCGCTCGAGTTCGCGCGGCGCATCCGCGCGGCGCTCGACGAGGCCGGTATCGGCGTGCGCGCGGCGGGCGTGACCGAGGCCTGAGCGCATCGCGCGAAGCCGCCGGCGCATGAGCCGCGCATCGAAGGACACTCGCAGCACATCAGCAGCACATCGACAACGCAAAAGCAGCACATCAGCCGTACACAAACAGCGCACAAGCACCAAATAAGCGGCAAACAAGCAGCACAGAGGCAAAAACAGGGCCACCAAGAGCCGGGCAGTCAGAGCGCTGCGCCACGCCACACGCGTGCGCGCAGCGTTTCACCACCGCGCCCCGACGCACATGACGCAGCGGGGCACGGCGATAACGACGCACATAAAATGGAGACAAAGAGATGCAGAGCACCGTCAACTTATGGCCGCTCATCGGGGTGGCCGTGATCATCGCCGGCTTCGTCCTGCGCTTCAATCCGATGCTGATCGTCGCCGCGGCGGCGATCGCCACCGGCCTCGCCGCCGGGTTCCCGCCCGGCAAGATCCTCGCCGCCATCGGCACCGGCTTCATGAAGACGCGCAACATCCCGCTCATCATCCTGCTGCCGCTCGCCGTGATCGGGCTCTCGGAGCGCCACGGCCTGCGCGAGCGCGCGCAGATCTGGATCGGCAAGATCAAGGCGGCCACGGCCGGGCGTCTGCTGATCGTCTACCTGCTCGTGCGCGAGCTGACCGCCGCGGTCGGGCTCACGGGCCTCGGCGGCCATCCGCAGATGGTGCGTCCGCTGATCGCGCCGATGGCCGAAGGCGCCACCGAAAACCGCTTCGGCAAGCTCCCCGACGCCGTGCGCTACAAGCTGCGCGCCTGGGCCGCCTCGACCGACAACGTGGGCCTGTTCTTCGGCGAGGACATTTTCGTGGCGTTCGGCGCGATCGTGCTGATGGTCACGCTGCTCAGGGAAGCCGGCGTTTCCGTCGAGCCGATCCACGTTGCGCTCTGGGGCATTCCCACCGCGATCTGCGCGTTCCTGATTCACGGCACGCGCCTGTGGCTGCTCGACCGCAAGCTCGAGCGCGAGCTGGGAGGCATCCGGCGCGCGACAGCGGGTCAGCCCGCGGGCTCGGCGGCTCTGCCCGGGACCGGAGCAAGCGCCAAAGCGCCCACTCCGGATCGCGAAGGAGACGAAGCATGACGATCACGCTCAACTGGCTCTTCTGGCTGCTCGGCGTCGTGCTGTTGATCGTCGGCGGCATGATCGTGCTCGACCGCGAGCATCCGCGCCGCTTCACGGCGGGCGGCTTCTGGCTGCTCTATGCGCTCATCTTCCTGATCGGCGACCGCCTGCCCGCCGAAGTCGCGGGCGTGCTCGTGCTCGCCATGGCGCTGATCGCCGGCTTTGGCGGCGTGACCGCCGGCAAGCCCAGGGTGCCCTCGCTCGAGGCACGGCTCGCGAGTGCGAAGCGTCTCGGCAACAAGCTCTTCGTGCCGGCGCTGACGATCCCCGCCGTGACGGTCGTGCTCACCCTGGCGGCCAGCCATCTCGTGGTGGGCACGACGCCGCTCGTCGATCCGAAGAACGTCACGCTGATCGGCTTCGGCATCGGCTGCGTGATCGCGCTCGGCATCGCCTGCCTCATCACGCGCGACAGCGTCGGCCAGTCGATGCGCGAGACGCGCCGTCTCGTCGACGCGCTGTCGTGGGCCGCCGTGCTGCCGCAGATGCTCGGCATGCTCGGCCTCGTGTTCTCGGACGCGGGCGTGGGCAAAGCGGTCGCGCACGTGACCACCTCGACCATCAACATGGACGTGCGCTTCGTGGCCGTGGCCGTCTACTGCATCGGCATGGCGCTGTTCACCGTGATCATGGGCAACGGCTTCGCCGCGTTTCCGGTGATGGCGGGCGGCGTGGGCGTGCCCGTGCTGGTGGGCGTCTTCCACGTCAATCCGGCGATGATGGCGGCGATCGGCATGTTCTCGGGCTACTGCGGCACGCTCATGACGCCCATGGCCGCGAACTTCAACATCGTGCCCGCCGCGCTGCTGGAGCTGCCCGACAAGAACGCTGTGATCCGCGTGCAGGTGCCCACGGGGCTTTGCATACTCGCGGCCAATATCGTGCTGCTGAACGTGCTCGGGTTTTGAGCGGGCCCGGGCGCAGCGGTTCTAGCCAGGGCGCAGGCACGGGCCGGCGCCCTGGCGGGTCCGCTCACGCTTGCCTCTCGGGCGGCGCGGCGCGCAGCATCGCGACGAACTGCGCGAACTGCGGGAAATGCCGCGTCATGAGCGCTTCGGGCAGCAGGTACTGCGGAAAGCTCGCCGACGTATTGCACCCGTGCAGCACGTGCAGGCACAGGCCGGCGTCGTCGGGAAAGTGCGCGAGGTTCGCGCCACGCTCGAGTGCGGCCTGCAGGAATTTGCCGTCCTCGTTGAGCGAGCACGATTCGAACGGGCCCGCGGCCCACAGGCGCTTCGTGTAGACGTAGCTGAAGCCGTAGCCGGAATGGTTGTCGGCGAACGCCTTGTGGTCGGCGGGAAAGTTGAGCGCAGTCATGGGCTGCGCGCTCCAGTGGAAATGCAGTCCGCTCTTGCGCAGCAAATCCCACCACGCGAACTGGCCGTACACGCGGCTATACAGAAAGAACGCGCTGAGCTTGACGAAATCGGCCCGCTGCTGGGTCAACTGCGCGCACATGGTGCGCAGATAGGGCGGCGCGTAGTATTCGCCATCGTCGAAATGGGCGATGACCTCGGCGCGCGCGAGCGCCACCGCGAGATTGCGCTTGGCGCCTGCGCTCATGCGCTGCGGCAGATGGCGGTACACCACGCGCGCATCGTCGAGGCCCTGCATGAACGCGCTGGGCCGCTCGCTGTCGTCGATCACGATCCATTCGCTGGCCCGCAGGTCCTGATGCGCGAACGACCGGTACGCATGCTGCAGCATGTCCTCGCGCTCCCAGGTCGGGGTGATGACGCTGACAACGGGCGCGTCGGTCCTGGCAGTCGGTGAAGTCGTCATGTTGCGGTCCTGGACAGACAAAAAAAGTGCATCGTAGAACCGCCTCATACGAACCGAAATCGAAAACCCACTAAAGCGCGAAGCCGTATGCGGCTCACCTTGTGATTCGATCATTGCCTCCATCGCTTTCGGAGTTTTCTTATCGATGCGGCGGGGCCGGACCCTTACCTTCTATGGTTCTCCCCAATCCGGTCAGATGCGTGTCCAGCGCTCACGCGCCCTGGCCGCGTCACATCGCCATGACTTCGAACGCTTCCGGTTCCACCGCTTCCGCTGATTCCTCCGCGCCTGGCGAACACGCTGGGCACACCGATCCCGCCGCGCCCGTCGTTTCGCCAGCCGCGCGCCTCGCCGCCGCACTCGAAGCGCATGGCGCGGGGCGCCTCGATGAAGCGCAAGCGATCTATAGCGCGCTCGTCGAGCGCGATCCGGCGCATACCGGTGCGTTGCATTACTGGGGCGTCGTCTGTCATCAGCGCGGCGACCATCGTGGCGCGCTGGCGTTGATGGACCGCGCGCTCGCGCACGCCCCCACCGATGCGGTCTGCTGGAGCAACCGCGGCCTCGCCGCGCTCGCGCTCGGCCAGCACGCCGAAGCGGCGCACAACCTGCGCGAAGCGCTGCGCCTCGCCCCCGGTTTCGTCGATGCGCACAGCAACCTCGCGCTCGCGCTGCGCGAAGCGGGCGACTACGCAGGCGCGGAGCGCCACTGCCGCGCGGCAATCGCGCTCGCGCCGGCCTCCGTGAACGCGCTCGTGAATCTGGGCAGCGTGCTCGCCAGGCTGCGGCGCCACGAGGAAGCGCTCGCCAGCTACCGCGAAGCGCTCGCACTCGCGCCCGGCGACGCCGCCATCCACTTCAATCTCGCCAACGCGCAGCGCGCACTCGGCGATGATGCCGCCGCCATCGCGCAATACCGTCGGGCCGTGGAGCTGGCGCCCGGCTACGCGGCCGCCTGGGTGAACCTCGGCACGGCGCTGGGCCAGACTGGCGACTACCGCGCGGCGGAAACGTGCTATCGCAAGGCGGTGGAGCTCGAGCCGAACGCGGCGAATCTCGTGTGCCTCGGCGCTGCGCTGGGCGCGCAGGGGCGCAACGACGAGGAAGAGCCCTACTACCGGCGCGCGCTCGAGCTGGACCCGCAGCACGCCGACGCGCGCCAGAACCTCGTCTGGCTCAAGCTCAAGCGTGGCGAGTATCGCGAGGGCTGGGCCGAATACGCCCGGCGCTGGCGCGCCTGCGACTACGCGCCGTTCGATATCGAAGGCATGGCCGAATGGCAAGGCGAGCCGCTCGAGGGCAAGCGCGTGCTGCTCGTGCACGAGCAGGGCTTCGGCGACCAGATCCAGTTCGTGCGCTATGCGAGCACGCTTGCCGCGCGCGGCGCGAGCGTGGACGTGTGCGTGCCGCAGACCCTGCAACTGCTCGCGCAGTCGGTGCCGGGCGTGCACCGCGCGTGGACCGGCACGCCGGCGGGCGATTACGACTACTGGTTGTACGTGATGAGCGCGCCGTCCGCGTGCGGCACCGAGCTCGACACGGTTCCGGCGACGGTGCCCTATCTGTTCGCGCGCGAGGTCGACATTCAAGCGTGGAAGCCGCGCGTGCAGGCCGCCATGGCCGCGGATCTCGCGCGCGAGGCCGGCAAGGCGCCGGATGGCGCCCCGCTGGCGGCGCACGAAGCCGCCGCAACGCCAGCATCAAAGGCAGGAGAAAAACCCGCCGTGCGCAAGCCTGCCGGCTACCGCAACATCGGCCTCGTCTGGGGCGGCAATCCCGGCTTCTATAACGACCGCAACCGCTCGGTGGCGCTGGCCGGGTTCCGGCCGCTCTTCGCGCTCGAGAAAATCAGCTGGTTCTCGCTGCAAAAGGGCGAGGCGGCCCGCGCGCAGCTCGCGGGGCTGGCCGGCGACGCGACGATCCACGACTTCACCGACGACCTGCGCGACTTCGGCGACACGGCCGCGCTCATCATGAACCTCGATCTCGTGATTGCCGTGGACACCTCGGTCGCGCACCTGGCCGGCGCGCTCGGCAAGCCGGTCTGGATCCTCGTGCCCGCGAACGGCGAATGGCGCTGGCTCGAAAAGCGCGCGGATTCGCCGTGGTATCCCACCGCGCGGCTCCTCCGCCAGCGCGAAGTGGGCGACTGGCAGACGGCGCTCGACGAATTGCGCGAGGCGCTCGCTGAAAAGCCCAAACGCGCGGGCGCGCGAAAATCCGTGCCGAAAACCCCGGAACCGCCGCACGAAGCGAGGCAGCAAGCCACGCAAAAAGCGGCAAGGCCGGCGCCCGCCCAGGCGCCAAATGGCGAGCTGGACCTCAGCCCGGATCGACCGTAAATCCGCGCTGGCGCAGCAACTGGAGCACGCCTTTCTGCCCGCCCAGGTGCAGCGCGCCAATCGCCACGAACAGCGGCTTGTTGGGCGCCGCATACTGCTGCATGCGTGCGACGAAGCGCCGGTTGCGCTCGTAGACAATGCGGTTATCCACCGAAGCGGCCACGCGCGGATCGTGCGCGAGCTTTTCGGTGCGCGCGGCGTCCCAGGCCGCGATCGCGTCGGCGTCGCCCACGCGCCACAGGCGCAGCAGCGTCTGGACGTCGGCGACATTTTGCGCGGGCGTCTGCGCGAGATCCTGGGCGAGCATCTCGCGCTGCTGCGCGAGGTTCAGGTACGTGAACGCCCGCATCTGCTCGCCGAGCGTCTCCAGTCCGACGATGCGCCGCCCCTTCAGGCGCAGGAACACGTTCTGCAACTGCGCCTCCGTGCCGTACTCGGTTTGCAGGCCCGCGCTCAGCGAATCGTAGGTTTCCACCAGCAGCGAGGCGAGCCAGGGCTTCATCTTGCGGATCTCCGCGAGCGCCTCGGGATTGCCACGCAGGCGCGCCGCCAGCTTCGCCCACAGCGGCTCGGGCAGGAGCTGCTGCAGACAGGGCTTGCGGCACACGCCATATTTCGAGACGTCGTCCTGCGAGACGAGCAGGTCGTCGGGCGAGAGTTCGAGCGCGAGCGTCGGCGAGGCGTTGAGCGCCGCGAGAATCGGCGCCCGGAACGGCTGGTTCGGCGGGTAGTCGGCGGGGTCGCCCACGTGCAGCGTACCGAGCAGATAGATCGTGGTGGTGCCGCGCGTGGCGACGTAGAACGGCATGCGAGCCGGTTGCGTGCGCACCGGACCGCCCGCCGTCGTGCCCGACGCATAGCTCGGCATGGGGGGCGGCGAGTGGAAGCCGGGCAGGCCTGGCGCCGGAATGGGGGGATGCATGGCGGGCGTGTTGGCCGCGGTGGCCGCGGCCAACGCGCTGGGCATGAATGCGCGCGACTGCGGCAAGATGCCGCTGAAGAGGGACGTGGCAGCCAGCCGCGCGTGCCACGCCGGGTCCGCGCCGCCATGCACCGTGCCTTGCAGCCACACGAGCCGCAGCGGACGGTCGAGCGAAGGCCCGAGGGCAACGGCCAGCGCGAGCGCCGCGGCCAGCACCGCACGTAGCCAAGCACGCAGCCACGAGCGCACCCGTGACTGCGCACACAACAGCGCACATAAAAACGCGATGGCGCCTCCCCGACCTGGTCTTTTCAATGCGGCGCGACGGCCGCCCCTTAGCGGGCGGCGCGTAAAACGACGCGCCGCCGTCGCTTC
>NZ_BAYD01000203.1 GCF_000685075.1 Paraburkholderia oxyphila NBRC 105797 | reverse complement strand
CCCCGCACAGGGGCAACGCCTGCGGCCCGCCGCGAATACAAGTTAAGGCCAACTCAATTAGCCATCCTTATCAATCAATTCGCACGCGCCTGCGTGCCTGCTCCGACCGCTCGATAGCATCGATCACCCTATGAAGAGCGACCGCGTCATCGAAATCGGGCGCCGTGCGGGTTCCGTGAATCAGGTCCTCAGCCAACTGCCGATAGATAGCGGCCACATTGCGCCCAATGACCGCCCCCCCGAAACCGGAATTCGGCACCTCCACCTCCCGATACCCAAGCTCGCCCCGGCGGCCAGCCTCCACACGCAACGGCGCGATATTGACAACGGAATACTCCCCATGCGCCGCAGTCATCCGCAAATCGCCCAGCGTCCCGTTGATCTCCCAAAGCAACCGCGTACCACGCGGCAACCCACCGCGAAGCTCCAGCGACAACGGCGCGCCCGACTTCAAAACGGCGTTGACCATCACATGATCGTGGGTGCGCATCGGGATCGTCTCACCCGTCTCCAGCACCCGCACGGTCTTGCGGCGCTGCGATATCACGCCCTCCACTTCCTCGACAGGACCAAGCACACTTTGCACGGCAGCCAGCGCATGCCCACCGATAATCCTCAGCAAGGTGGCGCCATTGCTAGCATCCATCGCGTACGAGTCGCCGCGCGTGACTTCATCGCCCCAGGTGGGACCACAACCCAGGTAAGTCGACGACAACACCTCCCCCACGAATCCATCGGCCACGAGCTTGCGCACGACCTCGACTTCAGGCGATGCGGTGGCCTGCGTCCCCACCACGGCCCGCACCTTGCTCCGCCTCGCCAGCTCGGCAAGCTCGACCGCTTCGGCCAGGCCGTTGCCAAGCGGCCACTCACAGTAGACGTGCTTGCCCGCCGCCATTGCCGCGGCAACCACTTCACGATGGTGGGGCACTTTGACCGTGACGGCCACGACGTCGATATCCGGAGAGGCCACGAGCGCCGCCACGTTCTCGAACGCGCGCGGAATGTCCAGCGCGTCGGCGGCGGCCTTCGCGCTCGCGAGACTCGTGTTCGCCACGCCGGCAATCTCGAACACGTCGGACAACGCCCGCAGCGCGGGAATATGCGCAACCGTCCCCCACCCACGGCGCTCCGTGCTCACGCCCACGATACCCACTCGAAAACGTTTATTCATTGCTTCCTCAAGACTATCGAGTCATATGCAGCCGGGCCGCCGCATTTTTCAGGCACGGCCAGGGAACAGCGCGTCACGCCGTTCATTTGCCCGCGCCCGGATGCGGCATGTATTGGCCCGTCTCCATCGGCTCCGCAACGGCCAGCGCCTTCGGCGTCCAGCGCATCGTCGCGCGGGTTTCCAGCAGCCAGGCCTGATAGCCCTCGGGAACGTCCTCCGATGGCCCGTGGTGGATGACCCCCTTCGGCACACAGGTCAACGTGCCGGGCTCGGTACACCCGCCCCAGGCGCCCGGCCCCCCCACGTAGCAAATCAGCTCGTCGAAGTCGGCGTTGATGTGGACCGGCGGCCGGCCCCCCGGACGCGCGCTGAGGTTGAACATCAGCAGGTCGCCCGTGCCCGATTGCAGAAACTGGCTGGGCGGACCGCCTTCCGGCAGATAGGCGTGAACCTGGATATTGGCCAGATTCAGCTTCCACACCGGAACGGACTCCGACAAGTGCACGCCAAGCGCAAGCGGATCGTGCGGCAGCATGAAGACCGTGTTCTCGGGGTCGAGAGTTTTCAGCACGAGGCGCGTCGGGCCGCCGGCCGGCATGGTGGCGTCGACCTCCGCATACTTCAGATCGCGCGCCACGTTGAGCAGGCCGCTTGGCGCGGGCGGCGCGAGCTTCAGGGCCGAAGGACTCTCGACAATGACGCTGCGCATCGCGTCGCCCGTGGGCGCATAGCGATATGCGATCGAGCGGGGAATGCAGACGAAGTCCCCTTCCGTGGCGGTGAGACAGCCCACGTCGGTTTCGAACTTGACCGTGCCGGACTGGATGAAATGAATCTCGTCCGCCTCGACATTGCGCACCACGTAGGGCATGGGCTTGCGCCGCCCCGAGACGTGCAGCTTTACGCCGAGCCTCGACGTCGCCACGGTGGTCGGCAGCGCCTCGGGGTCGTCCTGATCGTCGGGCGTCAAGCGCTCGAGGACGGCCCGCCGCGGCGCGTGCGGCCCCTGCACGGAAAGATAATCAGGCGCATAGGTCTGGCGCGTCACAACGGAAAGCGCCCCCTGGAAACCGTCGCGGCTCCAGAGTTGCACCGGCGGGGCGCCTGCGTCTTGCGGCTTGGCACTCATTTGTCCACCTCCTTGGGTTCGAGGTTGTGCATCGCACACACGTTATCGATTCATATCGAATGATGTGCCGTAGAACAAATCAAGTCAAGCGCGCCAGGGAATTCCCCAAGCCGCGCTCCGGCCGCATGACGGCGTTTTATGCCGATGCCACCGGCGCGAAGTCAGTCGAGCGCCGCGTCGTCTCTCGACATCTCGATCAGGTTCTTCTCGATCTGGTGCGCGACTTTCCAGAACACCTGCATGTCGCGCGCGGCAATGCCGTCGAGCGAGGTCGAATGCAATTCGGCGATTGCCGGCAAAATGTCGTCGACAAGGCGCCTGCCCTCGTCCTTCAGGCTGACGTAATACTTTCGCCGGTCTTTAGGATCCCGCACTCTTTGCACGAGGCCGCGCTTTTCCAGGTTGTCGAGCGCCGGCACCGCGGTGGTGGAGGCAATCCCCACGCGCTTACTTAATTCGAGCTGATTCAGCTCGCCACGCTCGGCCAGCACGCGCAGGTAATACCAATACGCAATGGCAAGGTTTTCCCTATCGAGAATTTTCTGGCCAAGCGCATCATAGAGCCGGCGCACCGTCCTGGCCATCCACGGCACCGTACGGCCACGCTCATCGAATAGTTCGGGCGACAGCTTCGCAGCTGCCACGTTGGGTGCCTCGCTGGATACGTCGTTAGAGGCTTCGCCGGGTGGCGCGTGATCCAGACTGGCATGGGCGACGCCGGAGTTCGATTTGGACATTCCCTCATTCCTCTGTGTATGGGCAAACCGGGCAAATTTCCGGGCCGCGAACGAACAGGTCGTCAGGGCACACCCCACCATCGGAACCCTTGACTTTACTTATACTACATAACATCATTCGATGTAGGTTGATTTTTTGACGTATCATTGTCCTGCAAATGATCCGTTACAGGCCCGATCATACAGCGCGATCGACCGTTGCGTCGTGCTGCCTCGCAGCATCCGTTCTTCGGGGCGCAATGCGCAACAGCCTGCCGGCGGATCGAGCGATACCTGACGGGCAGTCGTTACGTCCAATCACAGTGCAGTTCTGCTCAGGGATGACATCTCATGCAGCGCAAAATCCTTGTACTTATCCTCTGGCTCATGCCAACCGTCCTGCGTATTGCGGCCCGCCGGTTTCCAGCCATGCGCGCGCATCTCGCTGGCGGCAGTGGCATCATCCAGCTACGGCTCAGAGACAACAGTCTCGCGCGGCAGCTTCATTTCAAGGACGGCAGCGTGACCGGACGCTGGGGCGTGTGCGCCAATCCGGACGCCGAGCTCGTCTTCATGGATGTCGCGACCGCGCACAAGATGCTCGCGCCGAAGACCGATCACGCATTCCTGATCGATGCGCTGAAGAACTTCAAGATCACGCAGGGCGGCAGCGACCAGAAGCTCGTGTGGTTCGGCCAGCTCGTCAACACGATGAAGACGGCCCCGTGGCGCAAGGGGCTGCCGATGAAAGACGGCACCACGCGCTACACCACGCTTACCAATGGCGGCCCCGTGTTCGTCTTCGTCAAGGACGACAAGATCGTCCGCACCACGCCCATCGATCTCGAAGAGGAAGACGGCCCGAGCTGGAGCATCACGGCGAGAGGCCGCCGGCTTACGCCGGCACGGCGCGCGACGGTGAGCCCGCACGCGCTCTCGCTCAAGTCGCTCGTGTACTCCGACAAGCGCATCCTCCATCCGATGAAGCGCGTCGACTTCGATCCCCATGGCGAGCGCAATCCGCAGAATCGCGGGATCTCGGGTTATGAACGCATCAGCTGGGACGAAGCGCTCGATATCGTGGCCGGTGAAATCCGCCGCATGAAGCAGGACTACGGCCCCGGGGCCATCGGCATGGTCACGGGCGCGCACCACCAGTGGGGGAACATCAACTACTACCTGAGCGCGATGCTGCGTTTTGGCAACCTGATCGGCTTTACCCGCATCGAACCGAGCCCGATCAGTTGGGAAGGCTGGTACTGGGGAGCCATGCATCACTACGGCAACAGCCTGCGCCTGGGCACGCCGAGCTTCTACGGCACGACCGAGGACTGCCTTCAGCATGCCGAGGTGATCGTGTTCTGGTCGAGCGATCCCGAATCGACCAATGGAGTCTATGGCGGATTCGAAGGCACCGAGCGGCGGCTGTGGGCCAAGCAACTCGGCATCGAGTTCGTGCATATCGACCCCTATCTGACGCATTCCGCCCAGTTCCTCGGCGGGAAGTGGCTGCCGATCAAACCCGGCACCGACTCGGCGCTCGCGATTGCCATCATGCACGAATGGATGATCAACGGCAGCTACGATAAGGAGTACGTGGCATCGAATTCGACGGGCTTCGACGAATGGAGCGCCTACGTCCTCGGCAAAGAAGACGGCATACCGAAAACGCCAGAGTGGCAGGAAGCGGAGACCGGCGTGCCGGCCAAGGATGTGCGCAGCCTGGCGCGCCTGTGGGCATCGAAGAAGACGTATCTCGCGGCGGGCGGTCTGGGCGCGGGCTTTGGCGGCGCATGCCGCACCGAGACCGGCGCCCAATGGGCCCGCAGCGTCGTCATGATGATGGCGATGCAGGGCTGGGGGAAGCCGGGGATCAACTTCGGCAACTTGCAGATTGGCGCACCGCAGGACCTCAACTTCTACTTCCCCGGCTATGCCGAGGGCGGCATCTCGGGCGATCTGAACAACACGGCGAGCGCGGCCAACAACTACTGCCGCATGCCCCACATCATCACGATCAACCCGGTGAAGCAGGCCGTCCCCCGGCAACGCCTGGCCGAGGCCATCGTGGAGGGACACTCGGAAGGCTACGCGTGGGACGGCTTTTCGATCGAGGGGCAATTTGCCGAATACACGTATCCGAAGCCGGGCCTTTCGCGCATCCACATGCTGTACCGCTACGGCTCGTCGTCGTTCGGCACCACGCCGGGATCGAATCGGCTCGTTGAAGCGTATCGGCATTCATCGCTCGAATTCATCGTCAACCAGTCGATCTGGATGGAGAACGAAGCGCAGTTCGCGGACATCATCTTGCCGGCGTGCACGGCGCTCGAACGCGACGACATTTCCGAATGGGCCAACTGCGGCGGCTACATTCAGCATGCGCAGACCCAGCTCAATCACCGCATGGTGATCATGCAGCACAAGTGCATCGAGCCGCTCGGCGAATCGAAATCGGACTACCAGATCTTTCTGGATATCATGTCGCGGCTCGGCTACGGCGGCATGTTCTCGGAAGGCGGCTGCTCGGAACTGGCCTGGTGCGAGCGGATGTTCAATTCCACCGACCTGCCCAAGCAAACCACCTGGAAGAAGTTCCTGCAAAAGGGCTATCACGTCGTGCCACCGCCGAAGGACGACGACCAGCCGCCTGTCGACATGCGCTGGTTTGCGCAAGGCCGGCCGAAGGATCTGCCGGAAGCGAATCCGCTACCCGGCACGTATTCGACCGGCTTCGGCGACGGTTTGCCGACGCAGTCGGGCAAGTTCGAGTTCGTGCCGTCGAGCCTGCGCCGCATCGAACAGCTCGACCCCGCACGTCCGGCCGTCAACCGCTACATCAACCGCGCGAGCGCCACGAAACAGCCGTTTCCGCTGCAGCTCGTGACCAACCATCCGGTCTACAGCTTCCATACGCATGCGGACGGGAAGAACAGTCACGTGAGCACGATCGACGAGCACCGGATGAACGTTGGCGGCTATCGCTACTGGGTCTTGCGCATGAGCGCGCAGGATGCGCAAGCGCGAGGCATCCAGCGTGGCGACCTGGTTCGGGTCTACAACGCGCAGGCGTCGGTCATCTGTGCCGTGGACGTTTCCCAGCTCGTCAAGGCGGGAGTCACGCGCGGCAACGAATCGTGCGCCGAGCTCGATTTGATCGAGACATCGGTGGGCCTGGTGGATCGCGGCGGCTGTCTCAATCTGCTGACACCGGGCGGAAAGATGAGTCCGACCGCGGACGGGATCATGCCTAATACTTGCTGGGTGGAGGTGGAGAAATGGGACGCGAAGCTCGAGAAAGCAGCGTGAACGGCTGGGCGCTGGTTGTTGATGTATCGCTCTGCATCAATTGCAGAAACTGCGTCCTTGCGACCAAGGACGAGTACAGCGGCAATGCCTTTCCGGGGTATGCGGCGCCTCAGCCGCCGGAAGGGCTGGAGACGATCCGGATCGAGCGTCACGTTCGCGGAGAGGGCTCGCTCGTCGATGTCACCTATATACCGAAGACTTGTAATCACTGTGATAACGCGCCTTGTGTCAAGGCGGCCTCGGATGGGGCGATTTACAAGCGTGCGGATGGGGTTGTTGTGATTGATCCGGTCAAGGCGCATGGGCGGCGCGATCTGGTTGGGACCTGTCCTTACGGGATGATCGAGTGGAATGAGCAGGAGCAGGTGCCGCAGAACTGGAACTTCGATGCGCATTTGCTCGATGCGGGGTGGAAGGAGCCGCGTTGCGCGCAGGCTTGTCCGACCAAGGCGATTCGCGCGGTGAATGTCTCGGATGCTCAGTTGGTGGAGATGGTGGAGAAAGAGCACCTGTCGGTTATTCGGGCTGATTTTGGGACTAAGCCGCGGGTTTTCTATAAGAATCTGGAGGAGGCTTTAAGTCATCTGGTGGCGGGGAATGTTTGTGAGGATCTCGGTGGCGGGAAATTGCGGAATCTCGAGGATGTCGAAGTTGTTTTGGTTGACTCTGCCGATGGCAGCGAGCGTGTTGTTCGGACCGATCATTTTGGGGATTTTCGGTTTACTGGGTTGAAGGCGGCGGCCTCCATGATCGCTGTGCGAATCAGGGTGGATGGTAGCGAGAAGGTTCTCGTTGAACGGGAGCGCTCGGGGAGCGTCAATCTGGGGACGCTGGTCTGTTGATGCCAGCGTTTTGCGATTTTGCGCTTTCGCGCTTTCGCGCGTTGGCCTTAAA
>NZ_BAYD01000204.1 GCF_000685075.1 Paraburkholderia oxyphila NBRC 105797 | reverse complement strand
CTTCGCACAAATGGGGCAGACCGTCCACGCAGGGTGTACCGAAATCTAACTTCAACAACCAGCCCACGGACCAGCAGTTCCGGCTGCACTATCCGGCCAACGATGCCGGTGAAACGCGGCCTGTGGCCAACAAGCCTTACCGGATCACGCTCGACGACGGGAGGGTGATCGAGGGGAAGACCGATGCAACCGGGCTGACCAGCGTGATCAAGGATGACGCGATGCGCATTCTGAAGATCGACTTCCTGAAGTCAGACACTTGAATCATCGACAGGTAACGACATGGCTCAAACAACCCATACCTCCCAGGTGATCGCGCAAGGCAACGCGGTCACGTACTCCAACCGCATGGGGCCCCGCAATGTCGAGCATCCCGCGGATCTTCCAGGCGTGGTGATCTTTCTTCATGGCGTGAACGATCCGGGCGTGAGCTATGAACACGTCGAGAAAGGGCTGTGCGCGGGGCTTAACGAGCGCCTGAGCCGCAATGACCTGCGGGCGGGACGCTACGGCGATCAATTTAGGGAGGCGATCAAGCACACGAGTCGCGAAAAGGATTTCGATCAATGGAAGACGATCAAGTATGACCCGGATACATACCAGTTCCAGCGTGCTGATGTTACGAAAGGGGGCAGGAAAACCCACAGCATGCTGATCCCGTTTTACTGGGGTTATCGCGCGGCATCGGACAAGATCAAGGGCGGCGAGGAGCATCCCACAACGCTGCGTGGGCAGTATCAGGACATCCATGGGAACCGTCTGGACAAGCATTTCGCGAAAGGCGGCGGGATGTTCAACAACGCCACGACAAACATTCCCGAGATGTACGGGCCGGGTTTTCAGCAAAGCCTCGGTAACAGGGGGGCTTCCATATTGGGGATGAGCGACTATCAGTACAGCGCGACGAGCCCGGAGCGCACGTACTACGTGCTCGCGGCGGTGCGCCTTGCGATGCTGATCCGCGAAATCCGCCGTTTCGATCCCGATGAAACGGTGACCGTCATGGCGCATAGCCAGGGCACCGTCATCACGCTGCTCGCCCAGGCCATGCTGGCCGAGAGCAACGACAAGGCACGGTGTGCAGACTGCGTGATCATGGTCGACTCGCCCTATAGCCTTGGCGAGACGGTTCTCGCCTCATTGGCGCAACCCGATGCGAAAAAATACACGACGCGCGGCAAGCTCAACACGCTGCTCAACATCGTGAAGGCCATCACGGCAAGCCCGCACCCGTCGCCGAAGCTCGACGACCTGGTGTATCTGAACGAAAACTACGGAGGTCGTACCGGCAAGGGGTGGAAGCCCGACAAGGCGACGCGGATCGACAGCGTGGATCGTTCGACGCACGTCTTTGAGGAGCGGGACAACCGGGGCAAGGTCTACCTGTACTTCTGCCCGGAGGATTCGACGGTTGCCATTCCGAACATCCAGGGCATTGGCACCTTTGGTGTGCCCGATACGATTGCTGAAAGCTGGAAGGCACTTCCGCAAAAGGCGGATCTCTGGACGTTATCGCCGTCCGGAAATGGCGCAGTGACCCGAATGGATCCCCTCAAGGCGATGGATGAGCTGAAACAACACCGGTTCTATCAGCGGATCTGGAGCAAGGGCGGCGGGATGGCAAATGGCCAACCTCCTCTTATTGGCAACGCGCCCGTATGCATTGAACGTCTCAAGAACGGCAGGCTCTACGGCCCGGAGGAGAACCGGACGATCAACGCCGAGGCAATTGTGCCACCCTATCCGCCGCAGATGTACGGTGACGAAGGAATCCGGGGCGATGCCACGACAGCGGGGCATGACATACCCGACCATGTTGCCCGCGATACGCTGCTCGGAAACCCCAATGCCATGGTGCCGTTCCGTGCCGTGAACGAGGCTCCGGCGGACGTGAAGAGCCGGGGCGCGGAAGCAATCAAGGCCTGGTACAACAGCCTGTCGTCGGATCCCGAGGACCAGACCGCCTGGGTCCGGGAATGGGCTGTTCAAGGGGCGCCCGTAGCAGGGGCGAAGTCGTTCTATCGCGAAGAAACGCCGAATGAGACCCGTACGCGTCTGGGGCAGGACAAGCCAAAGTGGGACAAGAACTCCTATCACTCGGCCATCCTGCGTGACGACAACAACATGCGCCGCGTTGCGGCGATGGACGTGGCGATTGGCCAGGCAAAGTCCCTCGACGATCCTTGTATGCGTGACCTGCTGGTTGCGATGGCGGACTGGAAGATCACGAATAAGCGGTTGAAAATTATTATGAGCAATCCGTATTACAACAGCGAGCATCTCACGCAGGAATCGCGAGGCTTGATCGAGGCCTGTTCCAGGTACTATGAAAAAGGAATATTTCCGACCACATTCGTGCCCACGACGCTACCCGCGATGGTGGATCAGGAAACGACCGCTGACCGGACGGTGCGCTGATGAAAACGATTCTCCCGATCGCGCATCGCCCAAAGCGCTGGCCCTATGTGCTGATTCTGGCGGCCTTCGCCGCTGCCTGGACAGCCAATCTACTATTTCGCTCCTGGCAGCACTGGGAGCTCACCGGACTACAGGACCCCGACATGGGAAGTGGAATTCGCAATGGTTTGTTGGTAATTGCATGTGTGGGCGCGCTCGCATATCTCGGACACTGGGTGCTCAATGCTTCAGGCGGTGGAACGAAGCTGCCGTTTCCGGTTGCCGCGCGCGCAGCCGATGTCGCCGATACCACGATGAATCCGGACGTGGCTCGGGTGCTGGCCGGAACGGGCGAGAAGTATGCGCTCGAGATTCGCGCGGTGGGCCTCGCGGTGAAGGGCACGCACCAGGCAAACGTCTGGAAGTACATCCAGGAGGCCGCGAATAACTATGAGACGTTTCTTTCGAAGGACCCGGAGGATTATGGGAAGTATCCCGACGAGCGGAGAATATTTTCGGATGTGGCAAGCCATGCCGCGTTTGGGTATGCCGCGTCGAAGGCCGTGCACTACTGGCCGGTACCGGTGATCATTGTGGCACCGCCGGATACGCTAAACCCCTCTGTGTACAGCCGTGCTGCGACCGGGATTTTGGATGGCCGTAATGGAGCAGGTCTGGGGGTAACCGAGTTTCTGTGGTTCGACGAGCACAACACGACCAGCGCAGCGCCATCCATCACGGAACTGTTTGACTTCTTCGACAAACATCCGGATGTTCCGGCTGCGCTGATCCTGTCACAGGACGGCATGCAGTACCGCTGGGGCCTGACTCCCGGTACGCCCCCGGAGCCACAAGGGGCGTTTGTGCCTCCGGTTCCTGACAGCATGGGCGGCCTTCTGGTTGCGCGCACGGATCGTGTGGACCGCCTCGTGCGGCCCTATGCGGTGAAGGTGCCGGGTGATGTCGACATGAGGAACACCCAGTACGACGTCATCAAGCAATGGAACTTCTACTGGAAAAAAGATACCGAGCTCGCGACCAGGGTGCCCAAGGATGTCGATGATGTTGGCACGATGAAAGCCGACTGGTGGATCGCCCAGTTGCCGGAACTCTGGAAGGAGATCAGCAACAGTGGGCCGCGCTACTTTGAGCCAAGCCCCTATCTGCCGGTGCGCTGGACCGACTGGCAACTCTTGCAGTTCGACGTGGCGCCGCGCCTCGGCTACCTGCACCGTCCGGTACAGGTCAAGCTCACCGGCGACGACGGCAAGCCGCTCAAGCGTGCCGGGCAAGTGACACGCCTGCAGGAGGGCTGGAAGCAGGCGCTGGCAACCTTGCCCGACGGCACGCAACCTTCGCGCGTGTTCTACGACACGACGCTGGACCGGCAGTGGGTGATCCCGCTTACGCAGGCCCTGCACGGCAACGCACAGGGCATCGACCTCGGCGACGCGCAGGAGGGCTACGACATTGGCCGCCGGATCGGCAACACCGGCGTCAGTTCGGCGCTGGTCCAGCTGTGCCTGGCCACGATAGCGGGTTACGAGGACGGGCGCACGAGCGCGACCGTCAACCTGATAGACGGCCACTCGGCAAGCATCGTGATGGTGAGTCCACCCGATGCAGCGAGCAAGGCCGTGAACGAGCAGAACCGCGCGGTGAGTCCGATCTGGGGTAACTAGCCCGCACATCCGATGAACGATCGGAAAAGAAGGATCTAAACAGGAACGAGGGCTTCAGGTTTCCGCCCTCGACGCTTGCTGACAATGGGCGATCTGATGAAACGACTGGTGCTGATACCGGGCCTGATGGCGATCGCGGTATTCTCGCTTGCGACTTCATACGTTATGCCAGACGCCACGGCGGCCACGCCGGGAGCGGGCACGACGCCGACGGATGAAACCGGCAAGCCGTTCCTCGCCCAGGTCGTGGGCCTTGAATGGCTCAACCCGCTGCAACGCCGCGACTATCCGACCGAATGGCAGACCCTGTGGACACTGGGGCTCGTGAAACCGAACCGCAATGACGACATGGTGCGGGCCAAGCCGGCAAAATTCACCTCCATCATGCCAATAGCGGGGATTGCGAACGGAGTCTTTGGGGAAGAGACGTTCGAGGGGTTCCACGAAAAGTACGTCCGCGAACTGTTCCTGCTGTTCATGGACCGCTACGCAATGAACCCGTCCTATTTCTACACGGTTGCGCCGTCAAGCAAGCGCAAGTGGCGCGAGCTCGCCGGCATTTACGTCGAGTACGCGATCCCCGCCGGCAGGCTCGATCCCGTCAAGGCACGGGACTACCTGCAGCAGAAGATCATCTACAACTTCAGCATCGGGCACAAACAGTTCACAGACCTCTGGTCGAAGGACACCCCACCGGACGTTCACGTGACGCCGGGTGGTCCGAATGCCGGCTTCACCTCGCTGAACGCGGCGCTCGACTACCTGCAATCGCACCCGACCGAGAGCGTCTGGGTAATGAACTGGGATTCACCGAGCTTCCCGCCGAAGGACATGCAGATGAACGAAAACATGGTGCTGCTGATCCTGGCGGGCCCGGGGGTGGACACCGGACGCGACCCGCTGGCCTGGATCGGCCGTGCCGCGAGCGCGAGTGTCGACGACTTCGAGGTGAAGGCCGGCACGACGCGCACCGTGCAAGCGTGGCAAAGCGCGATCGAGGCGGCAGCGCGCAACGCGAACGTGCCGGTGACCGGCATCCAGTACGTGATCCACGATGCCGGACGGGGCAGCGATGCGGCCTCCGAGCGGGTCGGCGCACTCGGCCGCACGCTGACGGTCACGCTGCCGGAGTTCGAGTACCTGAAGCAGACCTTCAACACGCCGGCGCTGCTTGGCGAGATGGGGGCGGGCACGGCGCTGACCGACGTGGTGCTGGCGATCGGCCGGGCCAATCACCTTGGCGGCAACACGCTCGTGATGGGCACCACTGATCAGAAGCACCTGACTGCCGTCGTGGTCGTGCCGCCTGAGAAGCTCATTGCAATCGACCCCGACAAAGACTGGTTCCGCGCGCGCGGCGAAAACAATGCGTACCTGCCGTGGTGGGGGCGTCTGCGTGGCAAGACGTACCCGATTCAGGGCTATACCGAATGAACGGCAGCCGGTGCACGGAGTCATCGGGGCTGGCGAGGCGACGAGCCACGACGGGCGAGTCGAATCGGTTCGTCTGCCCGAACACGATTCGCTGAAGCCTGAAAACTCCCGCCTCCATACGCTGTAAAACGTGGTGCAGGTCAACACTCTGCCGGCCAACATTGCTTGCCGGCTTTTTAGCCCTTACGCGACCGAGGCACGAGAGTGGGCACGACATTCTTGCGCCCCGCTGGCGTCGCAGGGCCACCGAGCTTTCACACCCGAAGCGGATCCGGCAATATTCGTTCTCATCGTTCCAAATGGCGAGAACATCATGGACCGGCTCGATGCGATGTACGTGCTCGTCGCCGTGGTCGAGGCGGGCAGTCTTTCAGCGGCGGCGCGGCGCCTGAACATGCCGCTCGCCACGGTTAGCCGGAAAATCAACGAGCTCGAAACGCACCTCAAAACACGGCTCGTCAAGCGCACCACGCGCCAGCTCGCGCTGACCGAGGCGGGCGCGTCCTACGTGGCGGCTTGCCGGCGCATCCTCGAGGAAGTGGGCGAGGCCGAGCGCGCGGCAACCGGCGAATACACCACGCCCAGAGGCACGCTTGCACTCTCGGCGCCCGTGGTGTTCGGCCGGCTGCACGTGCTGCCGGTCGTCAACGCATTCCTTGCGCAGTATCCCGAGATCGACGTGCGCCTCCTGCTCGCGGATCGTGTCGTCAATCTGATGGAAGAGCACGTCGACGCCGCCGTGCGCATCGGCGCGCTGCCCGATAGCGCGCTCGTGGCGGTGGGCGTGGGCGCGATCCGCCGCGTGGTGTGCGCGAGCCCCGCGTATCTCGCCGCGCATGGTGTGCCGGCCGCGCCGCATGACCTGACGAGCCACCACTGCGTGACGTTCGAAGGCGTCGAGGGGCGCACGTGGACGTTCAGCGCGGGCAAGAGCGACGTGGTGCAACCGGTGCACGCGCGGCTCGCCGTGAACACCGCCGAGGCCGCGATCGACGCCGCGCTGCAGGGCGTGGGGCTCACGCGGGTCTTGTCGTATCAGGTTGCGCAGGCGGTGCGCGAGAAGAGGCTTGCCGTGGTGCTCGATGCGTTCGAGCCGCCACCGTGGCCCGTCAGCCTCGTGCACGGAGGGCAGGCGCCGCTGCCGCTCAAGCTGCGCGCGTTTCTGGACTTTGCCACGCCGTTGCTGCGCGGGCGGGTTGAAGCGGCGCGGCTGCCGGCGGCGGACTGAGGCGTCGGCGTTAAAAAATGCGGGCGGCGGGGTGTAACCCGCCGCCCGCGGCGTACCCGTCAGAACGAGTAGATGAACTGCGCGCCCAGCAGGTCGTTGCTCTTGCTGTACGAGCCGTCGTCGCGCAGGAACACCTTCTGCGTGGCCCAGTCGTGACGATATTCGACCTTCACGGTGATCTGCTGCGTCGGATAGAACAGCAGATCGAGCGCTACGTCCTGACGCGTCGCGCCGTGGCATTCGAAGCCATGACCACCGTAGGCCTGCGAAGTCTCGAGGCACTCCGAT
>NZ_BAYD01000205.1 GCF_000685075.1 Paraburkholderia oxyphila NBRC 105797 | reverse complement strand
CCGTGGTGGCGTCGGCGGCGGCGCTGCCGGTGCTGGGCGCCGACGGCGCGCAGGGCGGAGCCGCCGCCGCGGGCGTGGCGTCGATTTCGTTCGACATCCCGCTGCGCGACGCGCGCGACGCGTTCGAGCGTGCCTACTTCGAGTACCACCTCGCACGCGAGAACGGCAGCATGACGCGCGTGGCCGAGAAGACCGGCCTCGAGCGCACGCACCTGTACCGCAAGCTCAAGCAGCTCGGCGTGGACCTCGGCAAGAGCAAGGGCGAATGAAGTAACTTTTTTGCGAAAGCACTTGCGCGGCTCCGTCAGGCCCGCTATACTCTTCTTTCTTCGTTGGCCCGGTAGCTCAGTTGGTAGAGCAGCGGATTGAAAATCCGCGTGTCGGTGGTTCGATTCCGCCCCAGGCCACCAGAATGCAGCCCCAGGAGATCGTACGATTCCTGGGGCTTTTTCGTTGTCTGGTGGGTTTCGCGATGTTGTTGACTCCTGCCCGGACCTGTTGTCGGTGACGACGCAGTCGAGCGCCAGGCGTGACCCATGCGGGCGGGATATCAGCGGTATAAAGTGACGCCGATATCCACAAAAAAGCTGCGCCCTATACTGCATTGGCCGGCGAATGTCAGATCAGGCCGGTCCGTGCGGCGGGTTTCCAGGGCTTGCGACCGCGCGGAACCTCTCAACACGGAGTTTCACGGTGACTCGAACAGAACCCAGGAACGGCGCGCTCGTGCTGTTTTCCGGCGGCCAGGACTCGGCTACGTGCCTTGCATGGGCGCTCGACCATTACGACACCGTCGAGACGCTCGGCTTCGATTATGGTCAGCGTCATCGCGTCGAACTGGAATGCCGTGAAGGCTTTCGCGCGGCCATCGCGCAGGCGTTCCCCGCGTGGGGCGAGCGTCTCGGCGACGATCACATGATCGATCTCGCCGTGCTCGGCTCGATCAGCGACACGGCCATGACGCGCGAAATCGAGATCGAAACGGCGGCAAGCGGCTTGCCGAACACCTTCGTGCCGGGCCGCAACCTGATGTTCATGCAGATCGCTGCGGCGATCGCCTACCGGCGCGGGCTCAAGTTCCTCGTGGGCGGGATGTGCGAGACTGACTTCTCGGGCTATCCCGACTGCCGCGACGACACCATGAAGGCGCTGCAAGTCACGCTCAATCTGGGCATGGACAGCCGCTTCGTGATCGAGACGCCGCTCATGTGGCTCGACAAGGCCGACACATGGCGCCTCGCAGAAAAGCTCGGCGGCGAAGCGCTCGTCGAGCTGGTGCGCGTGGAAACGCATACGTGCTACGTGGGCGAGCGCGCCGAGCTTCACGAGTGGGGCTTCGGCTGTGGCGAGTGCCCGGCATGCAAGCTGCGCAAGCGCGGCTACGAAGCGTACCTCGCGGGCGAGAAGGTGACGGAAGCGCCGGTCTGAAGCCATGACGGGTGCGAGCCGCACGCGATGGCAGCGATGCCGCGTGGCGGTACGAGTGGGGCCGCGCACGGGCGGCGCGCCCCGCGAACAGACGATCAGCGCCCGAAATAACCCGCTCCCCACGCGTCGACACGCGGGGAAAACGATCAGGCAGCAGCATGACTTACGCGGTAAAGGAAATTTTCTACACGTTGCAGGGCGAAGGCGCGAATGCCGGGCGTCCGGCCGTGTTTTGCCGGTTCGCCGGCTGCAACTTGTGGTCGGGCCGCGAGGAAGACCGTGAAGCGGCGGTCTGCCGTTTTTGCGACACCGATTTCGTGGGCACCGATGGCGAGAACGGTGGCAAGTACCGCACGCCCGAGGAGCTCGTCGCGATGATTGTGTCGCTCTGGCCCGAAGGCGAAGGCAACCGCTTCGTCGTCTGCACGGGTGGCGAGCCGATGCTGCAGATCGATCAGCCGTTCGTCGATGCGCTGCACGCGGCCGGCTTCGAGATCGCCATCGAGACGAACGGCTCGCTGCCGGTGCTGGAAACCATCGACTGGATCTGCGTGAGTCCGAAGGCCGATGCGCCGCTCGTCGTCACCAAGGGCAACGAGCTGAAGGTCGTGGTCCCGCAGGACAACCAGCGCCTCGCCGACTATGCGAAGCTCGATTTCGAGTATTTCCTCGTCCAGCCGATGGACGGCCCGTCGCGCGACCTGAACACGAAACTCGCCATCGACTGGTGCAAGCGCCATCCGCAATGGCGCCTTTCGATGCAGACTCACAAGTACTTGAACATTCCCTGATTTTTGCTCCGAATAGTGCCGTGCTGACGATCACCCGAAAACTCGAATTCGACGCGGGCCACCGCATTCCCGACCACCGCAGCCAGTGCCGCAATCTGCACGGGCATCGCTACGTGCTGGAAATCACGCTGCAAGGCGACACCGTCGAGACGGAAGGCGCGCCCGACCGCGGCATGGTGATGGACTTCGCCGACGTGAAGGCGCTCGCGAACCAGCATCTCGTCGATCTCTGGGATCACGCGTTCATCGTCTTCGAAGGCGACACGCAGGTGCGCGGTTTCCTCGAAACGCTGCCGGGCCACAAGACGGTCGTGATCGACCGCATCCCGACCGTGGAGAACCTCGCGGCCATCGCGTTCGAGATTCTTGCGAACGTCTACGACGCGCATTACGGCGTGAATCTGCAGCTGCACAAGGTGCGTCTGTACGAGACGCCGAACTGCTGGGCCGAAGTTACGCGCAGCTAGGGCCTGTTATTAGCGGGAACAGGCCCTAAGGTTCGATCGCGCCCCGCAAGCCCGGGTTTTCCACCCGGCTTGCGAACTTTTGTCGCGGTATGATCGCTCCGGCAAGGCCACGCATCCGACGCGCGGCCCAATAACACAACGGAGCGAGACATGCCGGATGCGGCGCTGCCGGGCCGCCAGGCCCGCGCGGGACGCGCGCGTCCCGCAGCCTCGCCGGGAGCACGGCGATGAGCACCTTCACCAATCCCCTCAAGGAACGCCTCAAGGAAGCCGAGCCGCTCTATGGCCTGTGGCTTTCGATGGGCAGCGAGACCGCCGCCGAGGCGCTCGCGCATGCCGGTTTCGACTGGCTGCTGATCGACATGGAGCACACACCCAACGACAGCGGCGACGTCATCGCGCAACTGCGCGCCATCGCGGCGGCGCATTTGCCGACCGAGCCCGTCGTGCGCCTGCCGGCCAACGAGCCATGGTTCGTCAAGCGCGTGCTCGACGCGGGCGTGCGCACGGTCATGTTTCCCAACGTGGCGTCCGCCGACGAAGCCGCCCGCGCGGTGAGCTACACCCAATATCCCGATGCGAATATGCCGAACGGCCAGCGCGGCGTCGCGGGGGTGGTGCGCGCAGCCGCCTACGGCATGCGGCGCGATTATCTGCATGGCGCGAACGCGCAAATCGCCTCGATCGTGCAGATCGAATCGGCGGCGGCGCTGGCCGAGGTCGAAAAGATCGCGGCGGTGCCGGGCGTCGATTGCCTCTTCGTCGGGCCCGCCGATCTGGCCGCGAGCCTCGGCCATCTCGGCGATTCGAAGCACCCCGACGTCGCTGCCGCGATGACACGCATCGTTGCCGCCGCGCGCGCGGCGGGCGTGGCGGCGGGCATCTTTGCGATGGATGCCGCGCAGGCGAAACAGTATCGCGAGATGGGCTTTAACTTCGTTGCGCTGGCCGCCGATGTCATCTGGCTCATGCGTGCGACGCGCCAGGCGCTGCAGGAGGCAAGGTCATGAGGGGTCCGAAAGTGTTGCTGGCGCAGCTTGCCCGCGTGGCGGCGACGGCTTGTGTCGCCGGTACGGCGCTGGGCGCGAGCGGCTTCGCAGTAGCGGCAGGCGCCGCTGGGGCGGCGAGCGCAGCGCCGGCCACCGCGCCCACGCCCGTCGCGGATGCGCAGTCCGATCCACAAACGGCCAATGCCGTGGCCGACTACAACGCCGGCAATCTTGCCGCTGCGCGCGCCGGATTCCAGGCCGCCGCCGCACGCGGCAACCGGCTCGCGGAGTTCAACTACGCGATGATGCTGGTCAACGGCGAAGGCGGCGCCGCCGACGTGGGCGAGGGCCGCAAGTGGCTGCGCAAGGCCGCCGACGCGAACATGTCTCACGCACAGTACGTGTACGGCAAGATGTACGACGATGGCGACTTCGTCGAGCGCGATCCGGCAGAGGCGCATCAGTGGTTCCTGAAGGCCGCGAAGCAGGGACACGTGCAGGCCGAGCTGGCGCTCGCGAACCAGTACCTCGACGGGCGCGGCACGTCGCGCGACAACAAGCAGGCGTTCTACTGGTACAAGAAGGCCGCTGAAGGCGGCGACATGACGGCGCAGTACGTGACCGGCTCGTTCTACGAGCGCGGCGGCGACGGCGTGCCGAAGAACCTGAACGTCGCGCGCGCCTACTATGCGGCGGCGGCGGCGCAGGGCGACCCGGTTGCGCGGCTCAAGTATCAGCAGTTGAGCACGCAACTGATGAAGTCGGCGCCGCAATAGACATGCTGGACACGACGATCATCGACTTCACATAGCGATCCCGGAAATGTAAATGCGCCGTGTAAGACGGCGCATTTCATCGGGAGCTTTGCGAGGTAGCACACGCCATGTCTTGCTGTCACGTGTGCATCAATTTTTCAGCGGCATACTCTGAAGCAATAACGCTTGCTGCAATCCGGCGAAGAAATTCGAGATTCCCTGCGCACAACACGCCAAAAAATACTATTGCGACTAATTCGACGGCAACAATCAACGCGCAAACTGGATTGGCGGCGATAACGGAGCAGTAAAATAATCGTGATATCTGATCGAAATGATGTGATCTGGAGAATTCGATTTCATCGATTTCGGTAGCCGATTTTTTGCTATTCCTCGATATCATCAAGCGAATGCCTGATAGCGGTAAAACAAAGATGGCAGAAAATACCAGAGCTCCGTTATATGCATTATCCAGGCAAAAGCGAATGTACTCGCGATCGAATGCCGTCAATCCGGGCGACATGGATAGTCTCTCACCTTCTCTCGCAAGCTTCAATCTGTATGGCTGTACCGCTATTGCCAGGCGCAATACAAAGAAAAGATATGTCGCAACCAGCATCAGTATCGAACTGGTCCAGAGCAAAATCCTGAGTGCTTCGCTCATTTTGCATCCTCCACCTTGGGTTGTGCGTCCTCCGTCATCGGCTTTTCTCGTGACTCCCGCCTCTCCAGCGTAAACGCATCCTTAAGACGGTCAAGTGGGGCGATTATGCATCTTGAAATTATTGCCAACATGAGAACTGCCGCTGCGATAGTCACCGACATGGTTAGAATGAACTCGAGCGGTTTATCACTAGCAAAATCTACAAGCCGGATCGCCGCGTCGCCCATTGTCGCGCCATACGCCATATCGTCCTCGATTTGACTTGCGGCTCAATTACAATGCTGCGAATAATAGCAACCGCCTTATCTCGCAACACTCCGCAAATCAAGTCGATCGTGCGATGACTGAATATCGCTCAGCTCTTGACGGGAAATCCTACCACTCATTTCTTCAAATTCATCGTCCTACAGATAAAATTGACAATTATCTGTCAGGTATAGAGGCCAGGCGATTCCAGCCGAATTGAAGTGGCGGCCATCAACAAACATTATCAGCTGCCTATGCGTTGCATAGGCCATACGCTGACAGTAGTCGAAATTCTCTCGCCTTGGCAGTGCGCGCAGGACGCGCACGGGTTATTGCCTAGCTCTGCATGAGCCGCTTTTGCCGCCCGACGCTCATGATCAGCCCGATGGCGACGCCGAGCGTCGTGAGCGCGGTGCCGCCATAGCTCATGAACGGCAGCGGCACGCCCACCACGGGCAGGATGCCGCTCACCATGCCGATGTTCACGAACGCGTAGGTGAAGAACGCCATCGTGAGCGAGCCGGCCAATAATCGCCCGAACAGCGTCGCGCCGTTGGCGGCGATATAGAGTCCGCGTGCGATCAGGCACATGTAGAGCGTGAGCAGCACGATCCCGCCCGCCATGCCGAACTCCTCCGAGAACACCGCGAAAATGAAGTCGGTGTGCTTTTCGGGGATGAACTCCAGATGCGACTGCGTGCCCTTGAGCCAGCCCTTGCCGAGCGGGCCGCCCGAGCCGATCGCGATCACGGCCTGAATCGTGTGGAAGCCCTTGCCGAGCGGGTCGGAGGTGGGGTCGAGCAGCGTGCAGATGCGGTGCTTCTGGTAGTCGTGCATGAGCGGCCAGGTCACCTGCGGCTGGCAAATCCTGTCCTGGAAGGCGGCGATCGACCCCACTGCGATGACGCAGGCAATCAGCACGGGCACGATCAGCTTGAACGAGAGCCCCGCGAAATAGATCACGAAAAAGCCCGCGGCGAACACGAGCACGGCGGTGCCGAGGTCCGGCTGCTTGGCGATCAGGCCCACCGGCACGAGCAGGATCACGAAGCCGACCAGGAAGTCGTACCAGCGCATCACGCCTTCGCGGCGCTGGTAGTACCACGCGAGCATCAGCGGCGTGGCGATCTTGAGGATCTCGGAGGGCTGGATCACGACGCCCACGTTGATCCAGCGCTTGGCGCCCTTGCGCGTGAGGCCGAATAGCGCGACCGCTATCAGCATCGCGATGCCGAACGTGTAGACCGGCACGGCGAAGCGCATCAGCGTGGTGGGCGGCACATTGGCGAGCGCCCACATCAGCACGAAGGTGAGCATGATGTTGCGCAGCTGGTCTTCGACGCGGCCCGGCATGTCGAGCGTCGCGCTATAGAGCGTGACGATGCCCACGCACAACAGCAGGAACACCGCGAGCGCGAGCGGGCGGTCGAAGCCCTTGAACATCTTGCGCAGCGCCTCGAGGGCGGCGCGCTTGTCGATCTTGTCGAACTGGAAGAAAGGCATGGGAATTCCTTACTCGTCGATGCCGCCCGTGGCGGGCTTGGGCGGCGGCGCGAGCGTGGCCGCTTCGGGCGCGCTGGCGGGGCGGCGCGGGCGATGCGGACCGGGGCCGAAATGGCGTTGCAGCGCGGTTG
>NZ_BAYD01000206.1 GCF_000685075.1 Paraburkholderia oxyphila NBRC 105797 | reverse complement strand
TCCGCCAGTTCCCCGCTAGCGGTCATGCGCCTGCCGAGCTTGAGGGCTTCCTGGAGGACGGTTTCCGGCAAGCGCTATCCGGCAAAAACCGGATCATTTATCAGGTCCGTGACGATACCGTTTTCGTTCATCTCGTGGTCGATGTGCGACGCGACCTGCCGTCGCTCCTCCAAAGAATCGTGCTTCGCCTGATGTAACGGGGCCGCACGGCGGCCCTGTCCAGCACATGCCGCGCGCGACAGTACGCCAATCAGCATTGCCTCCGGTTAACGGTCTGCCCTCGACAACCGCCAATGAACCAGAACAAACCGTGGAGCATCGACGACATCACGCCTCAGCACGGCAGGCGTGTCATCATCACAGGGGCCAACAGCGGCATTGGCTATCACACCGCTGCAATGCTGGCCCGCAAAGGCGCGGAAGTCGTGCTCGCCTGCCGTGATGAACAGCGCGGCGCCGATGCCCTGTCCCGCCTGCAGAGGGAACTGGCAGACGCTCCATTGACGCTCCAGCGGCTAGATCTCGCAAGCCTTGCTTCGGTGCGCGCCTTCTGCGAGCGCGAACTCAAGCAAGGCCGGCCGCTCGACATCCTCATCAACAACGCGGGCGTCATGGCGCCCCGCCGGCGCCTCGAAACGGTCGATGGCTTCGAATTGCAGTTCGGCACCAATGTACTTGGGCACTTCGCCCTGACGCGCCTGCTGTTGCCTGCGCTCGAGATGGCGGCAAAAGTGTCTGGCCAGCGGCCACGCGTGGTGACAGTTGCCTCTGTCGCACACAAGACCGGGCGGCTCGACTTTGACGACCTTCAGGCAACGCGTCATTACAAGCCGATGACCGCCTATCGACAGTCGAAGCTCGCCAACCTCATGTTCGCGTTCGAACTCGATCGCCGGTTGCGCGCCGCACGATCGCCCGTAATGTCAGTTGCCGCGCATCCCGGCGTTGCCAATACGAATCTGTTCCGTGCCGACCATTTTGGCGCAAGCCCGATGATCCGGTCTGCGCTAGGCAGCCTGATTTATACGCTGTTTAACAGTGACCAGACCGGCGCACTTTCGACGCTTTACGCCGCCACAGCGGTCGATGTCGTCGACGGCGGCTACTATGGTCCACTCGGATTATTCGAAACACGCGGTCAGGTTGTGGGACCGGCCAACGTCGCCAGTCAGGCAAGAAACGGAACCGATGCAAGACGCCTCTGGCAGGCCTGTGAATCGCTAACTCGAACCGCGACTGGATAGCGTCCGCCGCGGATTGTGGCAAACATGGGTCGCGAGACACTAATCATTAAATCTTGAATCCTAATCAAAAAATTTGATCATCTTAATTATGTTAAATGATATGGATGGTCTGCTGATTCGATACGAAAAACTGACGCAAGACCAAGGGTGCCGCAATGTACCTTAGTCCCTCTCAATTTACTCGGATTTTCACCGCTTCTGCAGCGTTCCAGAGCATGCAATCTGAACAGTCTAATTCAACTTCGCGAACCGCTTGCGCCAGTTTTGCGGTGTCTCGCTACGAGTTCCGTCCTTTCACGCAGTTTCGTGCTCCGTCCCGCTGGCGCGTCCCGGCGCATTCGCAGCCTGGCGGGACAGCCCCGGCACCCGAACCCGGAGAGCCACCGCCTCTACCTCCGATGGATTTGTCCAGGTGCAGATCGTCAGTGAGTGAAGGTACGCACTGTCACCAGATGTAAGTCGTGTGGATTCTCCGTCGACCGACATCAGCAGCTCTCCCGCAAGCACATGGATGAACTCTTCAGATGTGTTTGCGGCCTCCGGCGAATACACGTGACCAGACGGCACACGCGTCATGATCACGTCAAGCGCATGGTCCGCGGTCGCGACTGATAGATATGCGTGTTTCGCTCCCGACCCGTCGTCCTTAACAAAACGCATTTCGCCGGCGCGCTGAACATAGCATCCCGTTACGGCGGCTGCGAGCAGAAAATTTGCCGACACTCCGATGGCGTCAGCGATTCTGGTCAGCGACGATACCGAAGGCGCCGCGCGGGCACGCTCGACCTGTGACAGGAATGGCTTAGAAATTCCCGCCGCTCTCGCGACGTCATCAAGCGTCATGCCAAGAGACCTGCGTATGGACCGGATGCGTGCCCCGAGTTTGGAAAGGCTTCGCGCATTGCGATTTAACATACGCATCCTTGCGTTATTACTGATAGCGCGCCAAAAATGAAAAGGACTCCTAGAGTAACGATATCGGTAAAGCGCGCCTTCGTGTGAATCTCCGCGATCACTCTAGCCATACGAAGCGCACGATATCGGGTCACTGCATCGATGATTCATCCTGATCCGAAGGGCTCGCGCCTGTCGAGCCCCGCCGATCACCTTCGCATTTATCTACGCACGTGCAGCTTGTTCTTCACGGTCGTTACGCCCTTGACGGTCGCGGCTGCCACGGAAGCTGCCTGGATCTGGTCAGCCTGCGGCACTGAGCCACGAAGCGTTACTGTCCCGTGGTACGCGCGTACCTTCACCTTTGAGTCATCGACACCAGCGCCCTGGATCGCGGTGAGGACGTCTGAGGCCAGCTGTTTGTCCCTCGCCTTCGACGCCACAAGGGCAGAAGCCGCCTCGGGCGAGATTGGCGCTCCCCCGCCCTGCGCCGAAGCAGCGGACGCGATGACTATAACCAGCAACGCTGCACATACTTTGAGAGTCCGGGTAGACATTGTTCTTTCTCCAGTTGATTGACCTGCATTTCCCAAATTTCCAGCATTAAGTTGCTGCCCCATATCGGGAGGCTCCACCTAACTGCAACCGCGAACCAGATGACAGTGGCACAACGGACCCGCGGCACATTGGGGTCAACTCAGCCGATGGACATCAGACTCGCGTTGCCACCTGCTGCTGCCGTATTGACGCTTACCGAACGTTCCGTGAGCAGACGTTCGAGTGCGTAGTCTTCATCGACGCTCCTGAGCACTTGCGGCCCGATGCCTTGCACCGACACGATCGGACCCGGACGCCTAGCCACTTCCTTCACGAGGCCGAGCAGCTCGTCGCTGTCGCCTTCGAAGAGCACGGCGTCGAACTCGGCATCGGCGCTCTTCTTCACCGCGACGTGCGCCTTGAGCGCCGCCGGCAGCGCGTTCACGAGCGCCTCGCCCGCCGCGCCCTGGAACAATGCGCGGTTGCCCGTGGCCAGCACGACGGCGAGCTGCGCACGCGCGCCCGTCGGCGTGGAGGCCACGCACAGCACCGTGCCGCGCGCCGAAAGGGTATAGGTATTGCGCTCGCCCGTCGGTCCCGGTAGCACAGCCGGTGCGCCCGCAAGCACGTATTGCAGATAGCCGTCGCAGCGCGCGGCGAGCGCCGGCTCACGCTCGGCGATGAGCCAGTCGCGCAACGCCGTGAGCGTCGAATGCGCTGACTGTGGCGTCGAGAGCGGCGCGCGCTTGTCCGCGGCGTCTTCCTGCGGTGCATCCACCACGAGCGCCTTCGAAAGCGACTGCGGCAGACCGGCCGGACGCTTGGACAGCAGACGCGAGAGATACAGCGCGCCCCCCGCCTTCGGCCCCGTGCCCGAGAGCCCTTCGCCGCCGAACGGCTGCACGCCCACCACCGCGCCGATCACGTTGCGGTTCACATAGATATTGCCCACATGCGCGCGGCCGACCACATGCGCGATCGTTTCATCGATACGCGTATGGATGCCGAGCGTGAGGCCGTAGCCCGTCGAGCGAATCTGCTCGAGCAGCTTGTCGAGCTGGCTGCGGCGATAGCGGATCACGTGCAGCACCGGGCCGAACACTTCGCGCTTGAGCTCGTCGAGACTGTCGATTTCGATGAGCGTCGGCGGCACGAAGGTGCCCTGCGCGCAGCTATCGGGCGTGGGCATCTGCGTGACCTTGCGGCCTTTCTCGCGCATCGCGCCGATATGCGTGTCGATGCCGCGCTTCGCGTCGGTGTCGATCACCGGGCCCACGTCGGCCGAGAGGCGGTCGGGGTTGCCCACCGCGAGTTCCTTCATCGCGCCCGTGAGCATTTCGAGCGTGCGTTCCGCCACGTCGTCCTGCAGGCACAGCACGCGCAGCGCCGAGCAGCGCTGGCCGGCCGAGTCGAACGCGCTTTGCAGCACGTCGGCCACGACCTGCTCCGCGAGCGCCGACGAATCGACGATCATCGCGTTCTGCCCGCCCGTTTCGGCGATCAGCGGAATCGGGCGGCCGTCCGAATCGAGACGCTGTGACAGCGTCTTGTTGATGAGGCGCGCGACTTCGGTCGAGCCCGTGAACATCACGGCGCGCGTGCGCGCATCGGCGACGAGCGCCGCACCCACGGTTTCGCCATCGCCCGGCAGCAGTTGCACGGCGCCCGCGGGCACACCCGCTTCGCGCAGGATGCGCACGGCCTGGGCGGCGATCAGCGGCGTCTGCTCCGCGGGCTTCGCGAGCACGGTGTTGCCCGCGGCGAGCGCGGCGGCCACCTGGCCCATGAAGATCGCCAGCGGGAAGTTCCACGGGCTGATGCAGACCACCGGGCCCAGCGGCCGATGCGTGTCGTTCGAGAACTCTTCGCGGATCTGCGTGGAGTAGTAGCGCAGGAAGTCGATGGCCTCGCGGATTTCCGCCACGGCGTTCGGCAGCGACTTGCCCGCCTCGCGCACGATCAGGCCCATCAACGTATGCATCTGCGCTTCGAGCAGGTCGGCGGCGCGGGCGAGGCAGTCGGCGCGCGCTTCCACGGGCGTCGCCTGCCAGATCGGTGCAGTGACCACGGCGTGCGAGAGCGCGGCGCTCACGTGCTCGCTCGTTGCTTCCACAACGGTGCCCACGAGATCGCGATGATCGGCGGGATTGCGTACGTCGCGCGCGGTGCCGACGGCGGCATCGACGTCGGCGAGCATCGGTGCGGCGCGCCACGGATTATGCGCGCTCGCGAGCAGCGCCGAAGACAGCGATGCCAGGCGATGCTCGTTCGAGAGGTCGAGGCCCATCGAATTCTGGCGCTCACCGCCAAAGAGATTGCGCGGCAGCGGAATCTTCGCGTGCGGCGCGCCCAGCGGCACGACCTTCGCGGCTTCGTCCATGGGGTTCGCGACCAGCTCGCTCACCGGCACGGTTTCATCGGCGATGCGGTTCACGAACGAGGTGTTCGCGCCATTCTCGAGCAGGCGGCGCACGAGATACGCGAGCAGCGTCTCATGCGTGCCGACCGGCGCGTAGACGCGGCACGGACGGTTGAGCTTGCCCTGCGAGACCGGGCCCGTGACTTCCTCGTACAGCGGCTCGCCCATGCCGTGCAGGCACTGGAACTCGTACTGGCCGGGATAGTAGTTCTGGCCCGCGAGGTGATAGATCGCCGAAAGCGTGTAGGCGTTGTGCGTGGCGAACTGCGGATACACCGCATCGGGTGCGCCGAGCAGCCGCTTCGCGCAGGCGATGTACGAGACGTCGGTGTAGATCTTGCGCGTGTAGACCGGGTAGCCTTCGAGGCCGTCCACCTGCGCGCGCTTGATTTCCGTATCCCAGTACGCGCCCTTCACGAGGCGCACCATGATGCGGTGACGGCTGCGCCGCGCGAGATCGACGATGTAGTCGATCACGAACGGGCAGCGCTTCTGGTAAGCCTGCACCACGAAACCGATGCCGTTCCAGCCCTGCAGTTCCGGGTCGAAGCACAGCGCTTCGAGCAGGTCGAGCGAGAGCTCGAGGCGGTCGGCCTCTTCGGCGTCGATATTGAGGCCGATGTCGTAGCGGCGCGCGAGCACAGCAAGCGCGCGCACGCGCGGCAGCAGCTCGCTCATCGTGCGCTCCTGCTGCGCGCGCGAGTAGCGCGGATGCAGCGCGGAGAGCTTGATCGAAATGCCGGGGCCTTCGTAGATGCCGCGCCCGCCCGCAGCCTTGCCGATCGCGTGGATCGCCTGCTCATAGGAGGCGTAGTAGCGCTGCGCGTCGGCTTCGGTGGTGGCCGCTTCGCCGAGCATGTCGTACGAGTAGCGGAAACCGCGCGCTTCGAACTTGCGGCTATTGGCAAGCGCTTCGGAGATGTTCTCGCCCGTGACGAACTGCTCGCCCATCAGGCGCATGGCCATGTCCACGCCCTTGCGGATGAGCGGCTCGCCGCCCTTGCCGATCATGCGCGTGAGCGCCGAGGACAGCCCCGTCTCGCTGTTGGTTGTCACCAGCTTGCCGGTGATCATGAGGCCCCAGGTGGCGGCGTTCACGAACAGCGAAGGCGCGTGGCCCACGTGCGATTTCCAGTCGCCCTTGCTGATCTTGTCGCGAATGAGCGCGTCGCGCGTGGCGCGGTCGGGAATGCGCAGCAGCGCCTCGGCGAGGCACATCAGCGCCACGCCTTCCTGGCTCGACAGCGAGAACTCGTGGATCAGGCCTTCGACGCCGCCGCCGGTGCCCTTGGCGCGCAGCGCCTCGACGAGCTTGGTCGCGAGCTTCGTGACGTCGCCGGTCAGGTTCGCGGGCAGGCGCGCCTCGCCGATCAGGAACGGCACGCACTCCGGCTCAGGACGGCGATACGCGGCCGTGATGGCCGCGCGCAGCACCGACTGCGGTTGCACGTTCTGGGCGAACTCGAGGAACGG
>NZ_BAYD01000207.1 GCF_000685075.1 Paraburkholderia oxyphila NBRC 105797 | reverse complement strand
CCAACGCCTGAAAGCGATCGAGCGCCGCAACAAAAACAGGCCACGTGGTGGCCCGAAAACCGCCGCCAAGGCGCCCGCACCCCAGGGCATTCCCTAATCACCTTGACTTCGCTAATCCCGCGACGCATCATTCGATATAAATCGATTCGCACGAAAACGATCTTGCAACCACCAGATCACCCCGGTTCGAAGGACCATCGAACCAGACTTCACCACCTGTACCGAGGATCACCATGACCGAAAAACTTTCACTCTGGGAAGCCGCCAAACGCGAGATGGAGGAGTACCAGTTCATAGCCGGCGCCGAGCTCCAACCCAAATGGGACGTATCCGAAAAGATCGCCATCAACGCCGCCGTATCAGGCCGCTTCGAAAGCACCACCTCACTCGCCGAGTACGTAGACGCGGCATCCAGCGTCATCGAAGCCGGCGCCTGCGGCGTCCACATCGACTTCTCCTTCATGACCGACGAGAAGGGTCGCCGCCTCGACCGCGACATCCCCCCCGTCGAGGCCTATTCCGCCGTTCTCGAGCCGCTGCGCGCGCGCTTTGGCAACGACTTCGTGCCGAATCTGAACGTCCTCAACGGCTCGTCCTTCGATGAATGCGTGAGCCCGGCACGCGCCGGCCTGACCGAAGTCGCTCCGTGCGCGCCAGGCCACCCCGACGCCTTCATGGTGCCCGCCATCACCGAACTCGAAGCCACCGGCGTCAAGCCGGAGCTGGCCGTCCACAGCTCCGGCGAGATCGAACTCGCCAAGCGCAAGCTCATCGATACCGGCATCCTCAAGAAGCCCTATAACTGGCTGATCCTCTACGGCCTGCCGTTCAACGTCGGCCGCACCCTCGTGTCCGGCACCTGGGTCAGCAACGCCCAGGACATGACGAAACACCTGTTCCTGATGGTCGACCAGATCCGCCAGATCGATCCGACTTCGGTCATCAGCGTCTGCGCAGCCGGCCGCGCAACGCTCTACATGACGACGCTCGCCACGATGATGGGCCTGCATATCCGCATCGGCACCGAAGACACGCCGTGGAAGTATCCGAACAGCGACGAGCGCCTCAAGGACAATCTGGAGATGTTCAACATGGCGCGCGACATCGCCGGCCTGCTCGGCCGCACGCCGGCCTCGGCCAATGAGTACCGGGCACTGGTCGGCAAGCCGGCCCGCAACTGAAACGCGCGCGCAGCCATGCCCGCGCTAGCGGACAACGGCGCAGGCATGGCATCGCATGGCACCCACAAGGCAACCATCGGCTTGAGCCCCGACGATTCAATCAAGGAGACCTGAGTTGGAAGCGAAACTTCAGCAGCTACTCGATGAAGCGGAGATTCGCCGCGTGCATCTGCGCTATTGCCGCGGCATCGACCGGATGGACTGGGATCTCGTGCGCTCGTGCTATCACCCCGATGCGATCGACCGGCACGGCGCGTATGACGGCGGTGTCGAAGGCTTCATCGACTGGGCCGCCGAATTGTTGCCAGGCTTCGAATCGACGCAGCACTTCACCGGCAACCAGTACGTCGAGGTCCACGGCGATGCGGCGTTTGCCGAGCACTATGCGCAGGCCTTCCATCGCACGAAACCCGATGGCGACAAGCCCGCGATGGACTGGGTCGTGAACATCCGCTACGTGGACCGCATGGAGCGGCGCAACGGCGAATGGCGCATTGCCGATCGGGTGGTCGTGCTCGACTCCCAGCGGTCGGACCCGGTTCCCGATGATCTCGCGCCGCTCGAGAATTTCACGGTCGGGCGCCGTGACAAGCAAGACCCGTCGTACCCATACCGGATCGCATGACGCGTGCCGGCTCCGCCGGGCCGGCCGTCGAATTCAGGCGCTCGAGGTTACGGCATTCATCTGAAGCTTGGAGGAAGCAATGGAAAAGAAATATCGTGTCGGTATCGTCGGTCTGAGCCCCGAGCGCGGTTGGGCAGCAATGGCCCATATCCCGGCCTTGCAGGCCTTGTCCGGCGTCTTCGAGCTCGCCGGTGTGGCGAATACGAGCCTCGCGAGCGCGCAGGCCGCGGCCGCCGCATTCGGCATCCCGCACGCGTTCGAAAACGCCGCGGCGATGGCCGCTTCGCCGGACATCGACATCGTCGTCGTCACCGTCAAGGTTCAGCACCACAAGGAAGTCCTTTCGGCGGCCCTGCGGGCGGGCAAGAGCGTGTACAGCGAATGGCCGCTCGGCAATGGGCTCGAAGAGACCCTCGCGCTCGCCGAACTCGCACGCGAGCAAAAGGCCCTGGCCGTGGTTGGCGCGCAGGCGCTCGCCTCCCCCGAGGTGCAATTCATCCGCCAGCTCGTTGCGGACGGCAAGATCGGCAATGTCCTGTCTTCGACCTATGTCGGGTCAGGCGTCAGCTGGGGCGACGAGGTCCTGCAAGGCGACGCCTACGCGATGGACAACCGCAACGGCGCCACCCTGCTTTCAGTGATCGGCGGGCACGCGATTGCGGCGATCGATGCCGTGCTGGGCCCGATCGACCAGATCGACGCCGTGCTCTCGCAGCGCAGGCCAACCGTGCGCGTCATCGAGACCGGCGAAGCCGTCGAGATGAAGACGCCCGACCACCTCATGGCGAATGCGATTCTGCGCTCCGGTGCGCCGCTCTCATTCCAGCTTCGCGGTGGCGTGCCGCGCGGGACGAAGCTGCTGTGGGAAATCAACGGCAGCGAGGGCGATCTGCGCATCACGGCCAGAAATGAATACGTCCCGGCGATCAACATCTCGCCCTTGCGTGTCGAGTTCGGACGCAAAGGCCAGGACGGCTGGGAGGAGCTCGATGTCCCCGATCCGTTCCCCATCGATGCCGGCGATGCCGTTGCGGCGCGCAATGTCGCCGGCGTGTACCGCCTGCTCGCCGACGATCTGCGTCATGGCACGCGCTCGGCGCCCAGCTTCGATCACGCGTGCGCACTTCACGAGGTGCTCCACGCAATCGAGCAGTCGAGCGAAACGGGCAAGCGGGTCAAGGTGAACGCGTAGTTCGGCTTCGCCGCGCACGCGCGTGTTCTTGCGTGAGCGGGGCCGGTTAGCGGGTTGTCGTCACGCGATCCATGCGCGTGGGAAGGAGAGGATCATGGCTAGCGCAGGAAAGTCGTTGCATGCGATGGTGGAGCACTGGCTGGCCCCCACCTCGATGGACACGGTGCATGTGGTCGAATTCAAGAACCAGCGCGCACGGCGGCAATGCTACGTGTGCGTCGAAGCACGCAGGGCCGCCGGCACCGCCGCCATGTTCTTCTTTCGTCACACGGACGGACTCTGGTCCATTTTCCCGCCGCGCCGGGAGCGCCCGGCCATGCGCGTGGTGTGAGCGCAGCCACGCGCCGGCGCCGGTGTGGCGAGAGCCGGCCGGCGCCTAGTCGATCGCGGCGTCGCCCCTGGACATCAGGGTCAGGTTCGCTTCGATCTGGTGCATGACCTTCCAGAAGACCTGGAGATCCTTCTCCGAGATGCCTTCGAGCGACGCCACAATCATCTCGGTGAGCCCGGGTAGCAACGCCTCGACAACGCGTCGTCCTTCGTCCTGCAAGCTGACGTAGTATTTTCTTCTGTCCATGGGGTCGCGCGTGCGTTGCACGAGCTTGCGCTTTTCCATGCTGTCGAGCGCCGGCACGGCCGTGGTCGACGCAATGCCTACGCGCTTGCTGAGCTCGAGCTGGTTCAACTCGCCACGTTCGGCCAGCACCCGCAGATAGAACCAGTGCGCGGCCGAAATTCCCTCCTTGTCCAGCACCTTCTGGGCTTCGGTCTCGTAGAGGCGGTACAGCGTGCGTGTCATCCATGGCACGGTGCGGCCGCGGTCGTCAAAAACGGCTGCGCGGCGGCTATCGTCCGCTTCCAGCGCCTCGAACGCGTCGCCCACTTGATTCGAACTCAACTTTGACATGACCATTCCTCAACTGGAGTCATCCAGCCGTCAGCACACGCCAGGCGCCCGATACAGGACATTCCCTGGAACGCTTGACATTGTTTATCCCACAACACATTATCCTACATGAATCGATCTTAATTGGAATCATCTCTTCAAAGATAATCCGTTTCGTGACGATCATACAGCATGTGAAAAATGCATGTGCAAACAGGACAAGCGCTATGGGCACTGATACGACGGCAAGCTGGGATCTCGAAGTCGACGTGATTATTCTGGGGGCCGGCGCAGGCGGCATGTCGGCGGCCATCGTGGCGAAGAACGAGGGCCTCAAGCCGCTCCTCCTCGAAAAAACGGACCAGGTCGGCGGCAGCTCCGCATGGTCGGTCGGGATGATGTGGTTCGTCGATAGCGCGCCGATGCAGGAGGCGGGCTTTCAGGATTCCTTCGAAAAAGCGCGTCGATATTTTGCGGCGACCGTCGGCACCACCGTCGGCAGCCCGCTCCAGGAAAGCTACATCACCCAGGGGCGGGTCGCGCTCGATTACCTGGTCCGCCATTCCGGGCTCGAGGTCATGGCGGTCGATTATCCAGACTATTATCCGGAGTTCGATGGCGGCATGTTCGGGCGGGCTCACGCCCCGCTCGAGTTCGACGGGCGAGAACTCGGTGCGCATTTCAGGGACCTGCGCGCACCGCTGCCGGCATTCGCGCCCTTTGGCGGCATGATGCTCGACCTGCTGGACTTGAACCACTTCCTGGCCTTCACGCGCTCGTTCAAGTCGTTCGCGCATGTCGTGAAGCGTTTCGCGCGCTACGGCAAGGACCGCCTGAGCCATCACCGCGGCACCCGCCTCGTGGGCGGCAATGCGCTCATCGGGCGTCTGTACAAGACGATCCTCGATGAACAGATTCCGGTTTGGCTACGCGCTCACGCAACGCGGCTCATCACCGAAAACGGCGCGGTGATCGGCGCCGAAGTCATGCGCGATGGCCGCACGTCTCGCGTGCGCGCACACCGTGGCGTCGTTATCGCGACGGGCGGCTACAACGGCAACCTCGAAATGCGGCGCGAGCATTCGCGCCAGCCAACGGTCGAACTCGGCCTCGGCTTGCCGAGCAACGTGGGCGAAGGCATTCGACTCGGCCTTGCAGCCGGCGGCCGGCTCGACCACAACGGGCTCGACACGGGCTACTACGTGCCGGTTTCGCAGTACAAGAATGAGAAAGGCACGACGCTGTGGGGCCACTTCATGCTCGATCGGCCCAAGCCCGGCTTCATTGCCGTGAACAAGGAAGGCAAGCGCTTCACGAATGAAGCCGCGTCATATCACGCCTTCACTCAAGGGATGTTCGATGCGGGCGCGATCCCCGCGTTTCTGGTCGCCGACGCGGCGGCCGTGAAGAAGTACGGCATTGGCGTCATCCTGCCGGGCATGTCGCTGCGCCGCTATGAGGCGTCGGGCTACCTCTTGAGCGGCAAGACGCTCGCGGAGCTCGCCGCGAAGGCGGGTATCGATGCCAGCGGCCTCGCGCGCAGCGTCGCGCGCAATAACCAGTTCGCGCAAACGGGTGTCGACGAGGACTTCGGCAAGGGTTCATCGGCCTATAACACCTACAAGGGCGATCCCACTCACACCCCGAACCCGTGCATCGGTCCGATTACGCAGGGGCCTTTCTATGCCGTCAAGCTGATGCCCGGCGACTTCGGCACCAGCCGCGGTCTCGTGACGGGTCCCAACGGCGAAGTCCTGGACAGCAACGACCGTCCGATTCCCGGCATCTTCGCCTGCGGTAACGACATGAACTCGCCCGTTGGCGGCCACTACATCGGCGCGGGCATCACGCTGGGACCGGCAATCACGTTTGGTTATCTGGCGGCCATGGCGCTGGCAAAGGGCAGCGGCCAGGCGCAGGCGAGTCAGGCTTCCGTGGCCGCTTCTTCAACGTAATGGAGGACGCGGCCGTCGACGCGCGCGATCGAGCCGTGAACGAATCAGTCGACGACCGAGTCGCCCTGGGCGATCTGCACCAGGTTGGTTTCGATCCGGTGCATGACCTTCCAGAACACGCGCATGTCTTTCTGCGAGATGCCGTCGAGCGATGCCGAAATCATGTCGGTGAGCTCGGGCAGCAATTCGTCGACGAGGCGCTTGCCTTCGTCCAGGAGCTGGACGAAGTACTTGCGCCGGTCGTTGGGATCGCGCACCCTTTTCACGAGGCCGCGCTTCTCGAGGTAGTCGAGCGCCGGGACCGCGGTCGTCGACGCGATGCCTACGCGCTTGCTGAGCTCGAGCTGGTTGATCTCGCCGCGTTCGGCCAGCACGCGCAGGTAGTACCAGTACGCGATTGGAATGCTCTCCCGGTCGAGGAGCTTTTGCCCCTGCGCATCGTAGAGCCGGTGTATGGTTCGTGCGATCCACGGAACGGTTCTGCCGCGATCATCGAATACATCCGATAGCCGTTGCTCTGATGCTTCCGCTACCTTCGGAGCGGCGGCGGCTGCCTTGACTGCGGACGAATTGGGTTTGGGCATTCACTCATTCCTTGGCATGGGACCGGGCCATCGGTCGGTACTATCGGTGCAAATCGAATCAGCCAAGGTGAAATGATACCGCAGTCTTTGTATGCCCTCTATGGACGGCGGGCGCACGCGCGCCGTCATTGCATCAAGCCATGACATCAGGGCCTGCTCACGCTAATAACAGGCCCATCCAGGTCGCCAGGAAACCGCCATCGCCCATTGCCTGGTTTCCCTAG
>NZ_BAYD01000208.1 GCF_000685075.1 Paraburkholderia oxyphila NBRC 105797 | reverse complement strand
TTAACGCGCGCACCCTTGCCTGTGCAAGCGAGAAATCACGGTCGGCTAAAAGCCTCTTTCCTCATACCAAAGTCCCCTTTGGCAGCCTGTTCCCAGGATGCGGCTCCGCCCGGGCCGCTCCCGGCATGTCGTTTGCGGCACACGTCCATCGATCGCCCTATGAGGCGCTGCCGCAATCGCAGCGATTCAACCATGAGACCAGAAATCGCCAGGATCGTGATTCGCGCGTCGGCTTGCTTCGCCGCCACGCTCTCGCTCATCGCGCCGCCTGCCGCCCACGCGGACGACAGCGCAAGCCCCTGTGCCGCGCTCAAGCGCATAGTCGAGGCGGCGCCGCAGCATTTCGCGTCGCTGAGTCCAGAGGACGGGCGAGCCGTTGCCCAGCCCTACGGAGACGACGCCCAGTGCGCGACGAATCGGGGCAGCTATCAATGCACGTGGAACACGCGTGACGCCCAGGCCGGTTCGGGCGCGGACGCCCTCGAAGGCGTAGGTGCCGATATCGCCGCCTGCCTGCCCGCCGCCACCCACGACGGAAATTCGCCGGGCCGCCAACACTTCTATCTAGGCGAGCGTGGCAGCCGCACCGAGATCACCGCACAGACAGTCGGCGCGAGCCGCGTGAAATTGACGATCTCCCCGCAATAGGGGGCACCCACGCAAACGCGAGCGCACGAGACCCGCTGCGCGCTACCCTCAATAATGTCCCCGATATCCGTCGCAACCGCACGCGCGTACGATTCGTGTGCGGAATTCACAGCATAAGAATCGCGAGCCACCCTGGGTGCACCGCCCACACGCGCCCGCGTAACGTCAGGAGACATTTCATGAGCCGCAGTTCAGCTGTCGACGTCCAGACGTTCATCAACGAGCATCCGTTCTCACCGTTTCAGGGGTTCATCTTCCTGCTCTGCTTTGCCATCGTCCTGCTCGATGGCTTCGACACGGCGGCCATCGGCTTCATCGCGCCCTCGCTGCTCGGCGAGTGGGGCCTCAGCAAGCCCGCCCTCGCGCCGGTGTTGAGCGCCGCGCTCTTCGGCCTCGCCTGCGGTGCGCTCGTCTCGGGTCCGCTCTCCGACCGGCTCGGCCGCCGCACCATGCTGCTTGGCGCGGTGCTCGTGTTTGGCGCGGCTTGCCTCACGTCGGCGTTCGCCTCGAGCATCGACCACCTCGTCTGGCTTCGCTTCGTTACAGGCGTGGGCCTCGGTGCGGCCATGCCGAACGCCGTCACGATGATGGGCGAATACTGTCCCGACGCCCGCCGCGCGACGATCATCAATCTGATGTTCTGCGGCTTTCCGCTGGGTGCGGCGCTCGGCGGGTTTCTCGCCGCGTGGATGATTCCGCACCTCGGCTGGCGCAGCGTACTCCTGCTCGGCGGCGTTACGCCGCTCGTGCTCGCCATTCCGCTTGCGCTGCGCATGCCGGAGTCGGTGCGCTACATGGTGGCGAACCAGCGGCCTGCCGAGCGTATCCGGGCCGCGCTCGCCCGCATTTCCGCCGACGCGCAAACCGCGCAGTCGTTCACCATGACCGAGAGCGCGCCACACGCCGATGGCAAGGGCCTCGGCGTGGTGCTCTCGGGTCGATATGCGATCGGGTCCGTGATGCTGTGGATCGCCTATTTCATGGGCCTCGTGATCTTCTACGCGTCGATCAACTGGATGCCGCTGCTGCTCAAGGACGCCGGCCTGCCGCCCGCCCGCGCGACGCTGATCTCGGCGCTGTTTCCGCTCGGCGGTATCGGCGCCGTGCTGTGCGGCGTGCTGATGGACCGCTTCAACGCCAACCGCATCATCGCCGCGTGCTACGCGCTGACCGCGCTCTCCGTCTGGCTCATCGGCCAGGCCGTGGGCAATGTGGGCGCGCTCGTGATGGCCGTGTTCGCGGCGGGCGTGCTCATGAACACCGCGCAATCGTCGATGCCCGCGCTCGCTGCCGCCTTCTACCCCACTCAAGGCCGCGGGACCGGGGTCGCGTGGATGCTCGGGATCGGCCGCTTCGGCGGCATCGCCGGGTCGTTTCTCGTGGCCGAGCTGGCGCGCCGGCATTTCTCGTTCGCGGGGATCTTCGCGACAATTGCCGTGGCCGGTCTCGTGGCCTGTGCGGCATTGCTCGTGAAGCAGGTCGCGCGGCCGCACGTCATGCAAGCCGGTCCGGGCGCCGAGAAGGAGTCGTTCGGCCACTGAGCGAAAGACTGAGCGCTGCCGCGTGACGGCGCGTCGAGTACGGTGCCTCAAACAATACGGGCCGCAATATCGAATTGCGGCCCGCTCATGTTGTGTATCGGGCCGATTCAGCGATCAAAACTTCGACAGCAGGCTCAGCCGCCAAGCGCGGCGAGGTTGAGCGTGTGTGAATGGCCGATCCATACAGCGGCATCGCGATGATCGCGCAACGCATCGTCGGTATTGGGATGCACGAACACGTCGAGCGAGCCGTGATTGAGCACGAGCCACGCGAATACCGCGGCAAAGCGCGCGGCCGGAATGGCGAGCTGGTACGACCACATCGGATGCGGGCCGACCGGACGCTCGTGAAAACGCCCGATCTCCACGGCGTCGCCCAGATGCGCCGCGATGGTCTCGCGCAAAGCCCACGCAGCGTCGCGCGTGCTGGCGTCGAAATAGATGTGGGCGTGCCAGCCCGAGATATCGGCAGGATCGAGATGCGTCATGGTAGTGAGGCTGAAAAACGGAAAGATGGCTGAGGCTCAAGGTGATATTGTGCCGCGAAATCCGGCTTGGCATGCGCCTGCCACATGCGTGCCGGCATCAGCGCGCGCCGTTCGCGTAGCTATCGCCCACCATGAGCCGCACGATCTCGTCGCCGTTCGTGTGCTGGATCTGGCGCTCGCCGGCGACCTCGCCCCTGCGCAGCACGACGATGCGGTCGGACACCGCAAAAATATCGTGCAGGTTGTGTGAGATGAGCAAGACCGCCACCCCCTGCGCCTTGAGCGAACCTATCAGCGCCATCACCTTGCGCTGCTCCGGCACGCCGAGCGCGGCCGTGGGTTCGTCCATGATGAGCACGCGCGCGTTCCAGTAAATCGCGCGGCCGATGGCGATGGCCTGGCGCTGTCCGCCCGAGAGCATCTTCACGGGGCCGCCGAGCTTGCGCGGCGGAATCACGATATCGAGCCGTTCCAGCACTTCGCGCGCGACTTGCGCCATGCGCGGCCGGTCGATCACCTGAAAGCCCAGCTTGCGGCGGGTGGGTTCGCGGCCGAGAAAGATGTTGCTGCCCACGTCGAGATTGTCGGCAAGCGCGAGGTCCTGATAAATCGTTTCGATGCCCTGAGCGCGCGCGTCCTGAGGATCGCGCAGCTGCATCGCGCGGCCGTCGAAGTGCAGTTCGCCCGCATCGGCACGATAGACGCCCGAGAGGATCTTGATGAGCGTGGATTTGCCCGCACCGTTATCGCCCGCGAGCGCGAGCACTTCGCCGGGCATCAGGTGCAACGAGACGCGCTTGAGCGCCTCGACACCGCCAAAGCGAATCGAAATGTCGCGCGCCTCGAGCACCGGCGTTGCGGGCGCATGGCTCATTGCGCGCCTCCGAGCCGCTCCTTGTACTGATCGATCAGCACCGACACGATGATCACGATCCCCACCACGATGAACTGCCAGAACGCGTTGACGTCGATAAAAACGAGGCCAAATTCGATGACGGCGATGATGAGCGAGCCAATCAACGTGCCGACCACGGTGCCCGTGCCGCCAAAGAGGCTCGCGCCGCCGATCACGACCGCCGCGATCGAGTCGAGCAACATCGGCTCGCCCGCGTTGGCGGCGCCGGCCGCGAAGCGCGCGGTATAGACGATGCCCCCGATCGCGGCAAAGGCGGCCGCGATCAGATAGATCGCGAACAGATGGCGGCGCACGTTGATGCCCGCACGCACGGCCGATTGCGGGTTGCCGCCGATTGCATAGGTGTATTGCCCAAACTTCGTTTGCGAGAGCACGAAGTGCATGAAGGCGAGCAGCACGGCCGTGAGCGCGACGGGCGTCCAGCCCTGGCCGAGCCATGCGAGTCCGGCATTGTCGACGGCGACGGTCATGCCGCTGCCGGCAGCGAGAAACCCCGCGCCGCGTGCCACGCCGTACATGCCGAGCGTGCCGATGAACGCGGGCACGCCAAGGCGCGCGATCAGCACGCCATTGACGAAGCCGGGAATCAGGCAGACAAGGATCGTAAGCGGAATCGACAGCAGCAGTACCCACGGCGAGCCGCCGCCCGGAATCGTGAACTGCGCCACGCACACGGCCGCGAGACCCATGACGAATCCCACCGAGAGGTCGATGCCCGCGGTCACGATCACGAAGGTCTGACCGATGGCGAGCAGCAGCGGCGCGCTGGCCGCGAGGCCGATCGATTGCAGGTTATAGGCGTTGAAGACGAAGGAACGATGCGCGGAGATGCGCGCCCATACTTCGAAGAAGACGAGCAGCGCGCCCAGGAATAGCCACGGCCAGACCTTGCTGACGAGCGCGAGGCGATCGAGCCGTTTGTCGTTCATGGCGCGCGGGTCCGTCCCGTCGGTCGGTCCGGTCAGTTCGAGTAGATGTAGACCTTCATTTCCGGCATGTCGATATTCGACTTGTCGAGCACCACGAAACCCGTGCCCCGGTAGACAGGAATCTTCTTGCCGTGGATCGCGTCGACGGCTGATTTCACCGCGTAATAGCCCATGTCGTACGGACGTTGTGCAATGGCGATGGAGACGAGGCCGCTACTGATCTTGTCGTCGATGCCCGGCACGGCGTCGAAGACCACGACCTTGACCTGGCCTTGCTTGCCCGCGGTCTTCACGCCTTGCGCGGCACCGCTGCCCGAGAAGGTGTTCGCTCCGAACACGCCCGCGAGATCGGGATTGCGCGCGAGCACGGCGGCCACGTGCGCGGCGGCACGATTGGCGTCGTCTTCGTTGTATTGCGTTTCGAGCACCTTGATGTTCGGATGCTTTTTCATCTCATCCATGAAGCCCTGCACGCGCGCGTCGGTGCTGGAGATGCCCGGCTTGTTGTCCTCGCAGTAGACCGTGCCGTGGTCGCCGATCGCTTTCGCAAGCGCACGCGCCGCCACGCGGCCGCCTTCCAGGTTGTCCGAAGCAATATAGGCAAGCGGGAAATCGGCGTCGCCCTTGCCGGTCTGGTAGTGACCGTCGCCGATATAGGTATCCACGGTGATGACCTTGATGCCGGCGTCGGCGGCTTCCTTGAGCGGCGCAATCATCTGCTGCTTGTCGACCGGCGAGACGAGCAGCACATCGGGATGCTTCGCGATCAGGGCCTTGAGAATCGGCACCTGCTCGGTCGTATTCCAGGCCTTTGGAACCTGGAACAGCAACTGCACATGCTCTTCCTTCGCCGCGCGCTCGGCGCCGCGATACATCGTGAAGTAGAACGGGTCGGTCACGCCGGGCAGCAGCGCGACCACGGGATGCGCGGCATCGGCATACGCCGCGCCGGGCAACGCACCGAGCGCAGCCACGGCGATCGTGGAAAGAGCCATCAGACGGCCAAGTGCAATGCGCAGCATATTCGTCATCCTCCAGGTGAGTCCGACGCACGGCGCCCAATCTTCCTGAGGCGACGACGCCCGGCAGCAGTGGCTCAGTATACTGACGAGCACTCTGGCCGGGCCTGGTGTTTTCCAGCAGTTTTATCGCGCCATGCCTCGCGCGTGCCGCGCGGATGAGTGCATACGCATCATTGCAGGAACAACCGATACGCCGGATTCTGCGTCTCTTCCCAATGCGGATAGCCGAGCGTGGCGAGGAAACGGCGGAACTCCGCGTCCTCGGCCGCTGGCACCTGAATGCCCACGAGGATCGAGCTGTAGTCGGCGCCCTGGTTGCGA
>NZ_BAYD01000209.1 GCF_000685075.1 Paraburkholderia oxyphila NBRC 105797 | reverse complement strand
GTACCGGTGTGCGGCCGTGATCGACGCCTCACGGCGATGCGAACGCAGGATTCAATTCGAGGGCGCGAGAAAGGATTCTCAGCAAGTCATCGTGGCTGTTTGCACACGCACTTCCCGCATGCGCAGACGGAAAGTGCGCGCTGCAAATAGTGGCCACATCATCAGTTAGACAGTTACGGGTGTTTTGTCGGCGGGCGTCCAGTGCTCGGCGACTGCCTTGTCCGGTATGCGCACCGTCGCAAGCAACGGCACGTAGCCGTGCAGCTTGGCCTGACTCACCGCCAGTCTCTCGGAGCGAAGCAGTTCGCCAGAAAGCTTGGTCCCATCCTGAGTTTCAATGCGGTATCCGTCGATTGGCCCCCACTGGCCCTTCGGCACCGGTTCGATATAAACGTGCATCATCTCGTCTCTCCACAGGTTTGAAAAATTTGTCGAAACGCGTACACCTTGCAAGCCGGAGTGTTGCGAATCTCCGTCTGTGTTCTCCATGGAAAGAGAGTATCGAGATACGTGACGGCCGTGGCCCCAGATTCGTCGCCGGACTACCAAGAAAAAACACCGAAAATTCAATTAGATAGAATCTTGATATCGCAATGTGCAATGGCACTCAACGATACGCAACGTCCGTATGTTGCGTCGCGGGAGATTTTTCTGGCATACGCGACATCGTTTCGCATCGTGGGATTTGGACGCGGGCGCCTGCCGAATAGCCGCGTTCTAGTGCGCGTCGGCCGCGATGAGCCTCAGCGTGTGAACGGCCGCGCCCGGCAGGAACGGTGTCGCGTCGCCGTGCACCCAGGCTTCATGCCCCGCAATGAAGTACGGCGACAGAGGATTGCCGGACTGCCCGCCCGGCATCTCGAAGATACCGTCCTGCTCGCGCCCCGGCGACACCGCAAAACGCTCGGACGCGCCAAACACCGGCGACTGCACGCGCGGCATGTTGATGTCACCCGGCAGCGGATCGCGCGGCGCGCTGAGCCAGCCGCGTGCCCATGGCAGCCACGGCGGCAAGAGCCGCGCAAACGGATGCGCGATTGCCGAGCGATTGCGCTCGCCCCAGCGCGCATCGGCGAGCTTCACGCCCTTCGGCAACTGGGCGATCGAGTGGTCGATCCGTTCCAGCATGAACGCGCGCCAGTCCGCGAAGCCGGCGGGAATCCAGGCGTGATGGTCGGCGAGCGTCTCCATCGTCGCTTCGTAGCGCGTGTTGGCCGCGCGATAGCCGAGCCCCGGCGCAACAGCGGCCATCTGCTGGTCGAGCGCGCCGAACCATGCGTCGTACAGCGAGAAGTAGAACGCGCGCACCAGCCGGTAGCCGACCGCATCCGTATCCGCGCGGCCGTCCCAGCTTTCGACGAGCCGGCGGAATTCCGCGCGCTCGGGATGGCCGCCGAGCGCTTGCGCATCGAGTGCTTCGAGCGCGACGCGTCGCCAGGTTTCGATCCAGAAGGCGCGGTCGTCGGTCTGCACCTCCAGCAGGTCGCGCTCGGTCGCATGCGGCAGCGCCAGCAGATCGTTGCGAATCTGCGTCGCCCGTGCGCCGGGATCGGTGCCGGCATCGCCGATGCGCGCCGCCTCGGCCAGCGGCAAGGTCCGGTTGTTCGCGCTCCAGATGCGGCCGGCCGGCGGATCGACGCGCACCGGGTACGCATCGGGTGACAGATATCCCTGCCAACCGGGATACGTGTCGGAGCTGAACGGCAAGCTGGCGAGTGCCGCCGTGCTCACATCCGTATCGGCAAAGCGCGGCAGCGGCCCGGCAAGCGTCCAGCCGATATGGCCTTGCGCATCGGCCACCGTGAAGTTCTGCGTCGGCAGACCGAAGGTCTGCGCGGCATGCAATGCGTCGGCGACATTCGTGGCGCCTTCGAGCCGCACGAAGTTCATGTTGACCGCCTCCCGGTCCTGCGCGACCCAATGCACGGCATACGCATGCGGGCCAACCACGAGTTGCGGCCCCCAGCGGGTTTGCACGACCGGCAGATCGACGCTCGCGCCGCCATTCACGTCGAGGCGCTCATGGAACACCTGCGCCCTCTCCCATCCGCCGCCGCGAACTCGGTAGCGCAGCGGGTCGGCCGGATCGCGCTGCAGTTCGATCAAGTCGACGAAGCGGCCGTAGCTGTTGGTGAACGCCCACGCGATATGGCCGTTGCTGCCGGCCACCACGAGCGGCTCCCCCGGCAAGCTGACGCCACTGATCCGCCGCGTGCTGCCATCGGGCGCGGGATAGACCAGCGACACCCGATACCAGATGTTCGGCAGCGACAGGCCGAGGTGCATGTCGTTCGCAACCAGCGCGCCGCCGTGAGCACTATGCGCGCCGTCCACGGCGAAGCCGTTGCTGCCGACCATCGCGTTGAGCGAGCCCCCTGCGTCGACGAAACCGGGCACGCCCCCGGGCAGTTCCGCGGCCACCGCTGCGCCGCGCGTGGCGGACGACATCGAGCGCAGCCATGGCGGCGCCGCCGCGGGCAGCGCGGCAGGCAGCGGTGCCGATGCGCCCGGTCCGTCGAGCGGGGCGTCCCAATGGCTTATCGCCGGCAGCAGGAACGTGAGTAGATCGGGCGGCACGCGCTCGCGCAGCGCCGCGCGCGACAGCACGCGCGTCACCTGGTCGTATTGAAGATCGAAGTACATCGCGTAGACGACAAGCAGCGTGTCCTCCGGGCGCCACGGCACCGGCCGCGTGCGCAGCAGCCAGTATTCGAACGGCCGCGCGTGCAGCGAGCGCAGGCCGTCATTGACGCCCGCCGCATAGCGCTCGATCAGTCGCCGCTGGTCCGCCGGCAGCGCGGCGAGCGCCGTCTGTGCGTGCTCGCGAAAACGCCACGGCCGGTCGCGCCGGTCGAGGGCAAGCGCCGCCGGGCCGATGAGCCCGCTCATCTCGCCGGCGGCAACCCGGCGCAGCAGATCCATCTGAAAGAAACGGTCCTGCGCGTGAACGAAACCGATCGCATAGGCGACGTCGTCACGCGTGCGGCCCTGCACCGTTGGCACGCCGAGCGCGTCGCGCCCGATCGTCACCGTGGCGGACAGCGGCGCGGCATGCGTGCCGTCCAGTTGCGGCAGGCTGGCGCGCAAGATCAGCCAGCCCGCCAGCACCGCGGCGGCCAGCACGATGACGACGATAGTCGGCAGTATCAGCAGCCACGTGCGGCGCCGCTGCGGCGGAAAATGGCTCGAACGCGTCATTGCGGGTCATTGTTCAAAGCTTCCTCGTGAGGCGAGCGGATCGCCTGGACAGCTTAGGACCCTAGTATGACGGTGTGGAGACGCGCTGTCGCCGGGCGTGCTGTCCGGTGATGCTCTCGCCTTTTGCCTTATTCGACAGCACTCACGTCCGCCCGCATCGCCGGCCGCCGATACCACACGGCATACACCACGCTCAGCGCGATCAGGAACGGCACGCCGAAGATCAGCGTCATGTGGAACTCGGACGTAAAGAATGTCGTCACCGTGACCGCGAGCATCAACGCCGCGCCAAGCAGCGTCAGCACCGGGAAGCCGCGCATCCGGAACGCGGGCGCGGGCTGGGCGCTCGCGTCCCAGCGGCGCCGGAAGAAGTAATGCGTCACGAAGATCATCATCCACGTGAACAGCGCGCCGAACATCGACACCGACATCATGATCGTGAACGACGCGTCGGGATACAGCACGCTCAGCACGGTCGCCAGTGCGATGCCCAGCGTCGAGAGCATCAGCGCGCCGAGCGGAATCCCGCGCGCGTTCACCTCGCCGAGCACGCGCGGCGCATGGCCGGCGCGCGACAGGCTGAACATCATCCGCGTGGTGATATAGAGCTGGCTGTTCATTGCCGACAACGCAGCGATCAGCACAACGAAGTTGATCACGCCGGCCGCGGCCGGCAGGTGTATCGCCTCCATCACTTTCACGAACGGGCTTTCGTCGCGGCCCGCGGCGGTCCACGGCACGATCGCGAGCATCAGCGCGAGCGTGACCAGATAGAACAGCACGAGCCGCACGATCGTCGAACGGAATGCGCGCGTGACGGCGCGCTGCGGGTCCTCGGCTTCGCCGGCCGCGACCGCGATCATCTCGATGCTCAAGTAACTGAAGATCGACACGATCACCGCGACCCACATCCCCCACATGCCCTTCGGAAAGAAGCCGCCGTGCGAGACATAGTGATGGAATCCGGCCGCGCCGCCGTTCGCTTCGCTGCCGACGAGCTCCGGATTCACGAACACGACATACGCGCCGAGCGCGATGAAGCCGATGATCGCGGCGATCTTCACGACCGAGAAGCCGTACTCGACCGAGCCGAACACGTCGACGCTGCGCGCGTTGACGAACACGAGCAGCGACGAGAAGCCGACGATCCAGATCCAGCCCGGCACGGCCGGAAACCAGTACTTCATGTACAGCGCGATCGCGGTGACCTCGGTGCCGACCGCGAGCACGATGCACGCCCAGTACGCGTAGCGCACGAGAAAGCCCGCCCACGGGCTCACATAGTATTCGGCATAGGCGCCGAACGAGCCGGAGGTCGGATGCGCGACCGTCATCTCGGCCAGGCAGCCCATCAGCAGCAGCGAGATGAACGCGCCGATCGCGTAGCTCACGAGCACGCTTGGCCCCGCAAAGCCGATCGCGAATCCGGAGCCGAGAAATAGCCCGGTGCCGATCGCCCCGCCAATCGCGATCATCGCCATCTGCCGCGCGGAAAGCGTGCGGCGCAGCCCCTGCTCGCGCGCGGCGATCTGCTGGAATTGTCCTTCTGAATGCATAAGTGTCAGACCTCGTTCGAATTCGGTAGTCGTGGCGAATCAGGCTGGGCGCGTGTGCGTTGTGCGCGCCCAGCATCGGACACTCAGAAAATGGGGTCTCAGTCTCAAGTGCGCCTCCAGATCGTTATTGTCGATGCCATCATCGGTGGACCGCATGTTATCGAGGATGAAATAGAATGAGCTTCATATTTCGAAGACAAATCCTCGCATTTGCAGTAGAGTCTGCGGCATTTCAGACGAAAATAGAGGGGATCTTCAACATGAATCTCGACCGGACCGACATGCGGATCCTGCGGCAGCTCGAGCAGGACGGCCGCATCAGCAACCAGGATCTCGCGAACGCGGTGGCGCTGTCGCCGTCTGCCTGTCTGCGGCGCGTGAAGCTGCTGGAGGAGCGCGGCGTGATCGAGGGCTACCGCTGCACGCTTTCGCCGAAGAACCTCGGCGTGGCGTTCGAGGCGCTCGTGCACGTGTCGATGCGGCCCGACGCGCCTGAGTGGCACGACAAGTTTGTCGAGGCGATCCGGGAATGGCCGGAAGTGGTGTCCGCGCAGGTCATTACTGGGGCGTCCAATTACGTGCTCGTCGTGCGCACGCGCGATCTCGAGCACTATTCAGACTTCGTGATCCACAAGTTGCACCGCACGAGCGGTGTCATGTCGATTAATTCGAGCATCGTGCTGTCGACGATTAAGCGCGATGGTTCGATGCTTGATCTGGTTGCGACTTCGGCCGGCGGCGCGCATGGGGGGTGAAGGGCCGATCGATTCAATCGATCTCTATTAGTTAGTGTTTTTTAATTTCTATTCCTTAATTTCCTGGTTGATCGATTCAGTGTTGGCCTTAACTTGTTTTCGCGGCGGGCCGCAGGCGTTGCCCCTGTGC
>NZ_BAYD01000210.1 GCF_000685075.1 Paraburkholderia oxyphila NBRC 105797 | reverse complement strand
TGCCTTCGCTTCGCCGCCGAACTTCGCGGTCAGAACCGTCGTGATCGCCGCCGTCAGCGTGGTCTTGCCGTGGTCAACGTGACCGATCGTGCCCACGTTCACGTGCGGCTTGGTCCGCTCAAACTTACCCTTGGCCATTTTCGACTCCTAAGAGGATTTTTCCGTACGTTGCGCGGGGCGCGCAAACAATCACTGGTTGCTGCTGCCTGCTCGATGCGAGGCCTCTGAGGCCTGCTAGATACCGGCTGGTGCCCATGGGCAGGATCGAACTGCCGACCTCTCCCTTACCAAGGGAGTGCTCTACCACTGAGCCACATGGGCATTTACTTCATTTCGCTGGAGCGGGTGAAGGGAATCGAACCCTCGTCGTAAGCTTGGAAGGCTTCTGCTCTACCATTGAGCTACACCCGCGAAGTTTGTTGACTACTGTCGATTCCCGACACTAACAACTACAGCTGAATTCTGGTGGAGGAGGTTGGATTCGAACCAACGTAGGCGTAAGCCAACAGATTTACAGTCTGCCCCCTTTAGCCACTCGGGCACCCCTCCGTAGAGAACTGATGATTATGGGGTAAGTTCCGATCAGTGTCAAGCACTTTGTTCGGCGCAGAACCCACAACGCTCTCACTTATAGGGAGAGCGGAAAAGCAAAAACCCCGGCTTTTTAGGGCCGGGGTCTCGCAATAAGGAGCCTGACGATTACCTACTTTCACACGGGCAATCCGCACTATCATCGGCGTAGAGTCGTTTCACGGTCCTGTTCGGGATGGGAAGGGGTGGGACCGACTCGCTATGGTCATCAGGCTTGACGGGTTGCTGCGTCGCGCTTTGTGTTCGCGCCACAGCCAATCTGGAAGAAGCGTAAAGAGGTGTTGCTGAATTGGGGTTGTGTTGTTTCCGGCACAACACGCGATCTCTCAACCTGTGCGTCCTCTTTCCTCCTCTGCGGAGGCAGACACACCTGTTATAGGATCAAGCCTTACGGGCAATTAGTATCAGTTAGCTTAACGCATTACTGCGCTTCCACACCTGACCTATCAACGTCCTGGTCTCGAACGACCCTTCAAGGGGATCTAGTCCCCGGGGAAGTCTCATCTTGAGGCGAGTTTCCCGCTTAGATGCTTTCAGCGGTTATCTCTTCCGAACATAGCTACCCGGCGATGCGACTGGCGTCACAACCGGTACACCAGAGGTTCGTCCACTCCGGTCCTCTCGTACTAGGAGCAGGCCCCCTCAAACTTCCAGCGCCCACGGCAGATAGGGACCAAACTGTCTCACGACGTTTTAAACCCAGCTCACGTACCTCTTTAAATGGCGAACAGCCATACCCTTGGGACCGGCTACAGCCCCAGGATGAGATGAGCCGACATCGAGGTGCCAAACACCGCCGTCGATATGAACTCTTGGGCGGTATCAGCCTGTTATCCCCAGAGTACCTTTTATCCGTTGAGCGATGGCCCTTCCATACAGAACCACCGGATCACTATGACCTGCTTTCGCACCTGCTCGACTTGTCAGTCTCGCAGTCAAGCACGCTTATGCCATTGCACTATCAGCACGATTTCCGACCGTACCTAGCGTACCTTCGTACTCCTCCGTTACCCTTTGGGAGGAGACCGCCCCAGTCAAACTGCCTGCCATGCACTGTCCCCGATCCGGATCACGGACCAAGGTTAGAACCTCAAACAGATCAGGGTGGTATTTCAAGGACGGCTCCACGCAGACTAGCGTCACGCTTCATAGCCTCCCACCTATCCTACACAAACCGGTTCAAAGTCCAATGCAAAGCTGCAGTAAAGGTTCATGGGGTCTTTCCGTCTAGCCGCGGGGAGATTGCATCATCACAAACACTTCAACTTCGCTGAGTCTCGGGAGGAGACAGTGTGGCCATCGTTACGCCATTCGTGCAGGTCGGAACTTACCCGACAAGGAATTTCGCTACCTTAGGACCGTTATAGTTACGGCCGCCGTTTACCGGGACTTCAATCAAGAGCTTGCACCCCATCATTTAATCTTCCGGCACCGGGCAGGCGTCACACCCTATACGTCCACTTTCGTGTTTGCAGAGTGCTGTGTTTTTATTAAACAGTCGCAGCCACCAGTTTATTGCAACCCCTTCACCCTTCTGGCGCAAGCCAGTCAAGCTACCAGGGCGTACCTTATCCCGAAGTTACGGTACCAATTTGCCGAGTTCCTTCTCCCGAGTTCTCTCAAGCGCCTTAGAATACTCATCTCGCCCACCTGTGTCGGTTTGCGGTACGGTCACTGTTGAACTGAAGCTTAGAGGCTTTTCTTGGAACCACTTCCAGTTGCTTCTCCACCTAGGTGGATGGCCTCGCACCCTTGAATTCCGCGCCCGGATTTGCCAAAGCGCCTTCTCCAATGCAAGGACCGGGACTTCCAACACCCGGACAACCTTCCGCGATCCGTCCCCCCATCGCATTCAACAATGGTGCAGGAATATTGACCTGCTTCCCATCAGCTACGCATTTCTGCCTCGCCTTAGGGGCCGACTCACCCTACGCCGATGAACGTTGCGTAGGAAACCTTGGGCTTACGGCGAGGGGGCCTTTCACCCCCTTTATCGCTACTCATGTCAGCATTCGCACTTCCGATACCTCCAGCACGCTTTTCAACGCACCTTCGCAGGCTTACGGAACGCTCTCCTACCATGCGAGACTAGCTCGCATCCGCAGCTTCGGTATATGACTTAGCCCCGTTACATCTTCCGCGCAGGACGACTCGATCAGTGAGCTATTACGCTTTCTTTAAAGGGTGGCTGCTTCTAAGCCAACCTCCTGACTGTTTTAGCCTTCCCACTTCGTTTCCCACTTAGTCATATTTGGGGACCTTAGCTGGCGGTCTGGGTTGTTTCCCTCTTGACACCGGACGTTAGCACCCGATGTCTGTCTCCCGTGATTGCACTCTTCGGTATTCGGAGTTTGCTATGGCGAAGTAATCCGCAATGGACCCTTCAACCATGACAGTGCTCTACCCCCGAAGGTGATACACGAGGCACTACCTAAATAGTTTTCGGAGAGAACCAGCTATTTCCAGGTTTGTTTAGCCTTTCACCCCTATCCACAGCTCATCCCCTAACTTTTCAACGTTAGTGGGTTCGGTCCTCCAGCACGTGTTACCGTGCCTTCAACCTGGCCATGGATAGATCACCTGGTTTCGGGTCTACACCCAGCGACTGGACGCCCTGTTCGGACTCGCTTTCGCTACGCCTGCCCTATTCGGTTAAGCTTGCCACTGAATGTAAGTCGCTGACCCATTATACAAAAGGTACGCCGTCACCCCTTGCGAGGCTCCGACTGTTTGTATGCATGCGGTTTCAGGATCTATTTCACTCCCCTCCCGGGGTTCTTTTCGCCTTTCCCTCACGGTACTGGTTCACTATCGGTCGATCACGAGTATTTAGCCTTGGAGGATGGTCCCCCCATCTTCAGACAGGATTTCACGTGTCCCGCCCTACTTGTCGCATACCTAGTTCTTCCATTCCGCCTTCGCCTACGGGGCTATCACCCACTATGGCCGCACTTTCCAGAGCGTTCGGCTGACGGTACAGATAAAGAATGCAGGCTGGTCCCATTTCGCTCGCCACTACTCTGGGAATCTCGGTTGATTTCTTTTCCTGCGGCTACTTAGATGTTTCAGTTCGCCGCGTTCGCTTCACGTGACCTATGTATTCAGTCACGGATACTCCATACGGAGTGGGTTTCCCCATTCGGATATCGGTGGATCAAAGCTTGTTTGCCAGCTCCCCACCGCTTTTCGCAGGCTACCGCGTCCTTCATCGCCTGTGATCGCCAAGGCATCCACCACATGCACTTGTTCGCTTGACCCTATAACGGGTGTGTCTTGCGGCGATTGCTCGCTTCAGGACTACTCGTTACAGGCTGAGTTTTCGCGTTGTGCCGTATTCCAAAGCCCTCCTTTCGAGGAACTTAAAAATACTTCGATACAATCACAACCCTGATTCATCTACTCGACGGTCATCTCTGCCCGCTTTCGAATGAATCTCTTTACTACTTCTTCCTGATTGTTAAAGAACGACAGCCGATATGGTTTTACTCACATCGCTCTGACTGGCTCAATCGCCAATGCGAAATGCTCTGCAGTATCTCTGCAGAACGCTGTGCATTGAGGATTGGTGGAGGATGACGGGATCGAACCGACGACCCCCTGCTTGCAAAGCAGGTGCTCTCCCAGCTGAGCTAATCCCCCAGTCATGCATACTCAAGGGATCATCTTTCGCCTTATGCAGACAAAGTGGTGGGTCTGGATGGATTCGAACCATCGACCCCCGCCTTATCAAGACGGTGCTCTAACCGACTGAGCTACAGACCCCTGAGTCTGTCTTTTCTACAGCCGACAAGTGTGAGCGCTTTAACAAGCTTCGCGATGAGCTCTGGAAAGGAGGTGATCCAGCCGCACCTTCCGATACGGCTACCTTGTTACGACTTCACCCCAGTCATGAATCCTGCCGTGGTGACCGTCCTCCTTGCGGTTAGACTAGCCACTTCTGGCAAAACCCACTCCCATGGTGTGACGGGCGGTGTGTACAAGACCCGGGAACGTATTCACCGCGGCATGCTGATCCGCGATTACTAGCGATTCCAGCTTCACGCAGTCGAGTTGCAGACTGCGATCCGGACTACGATCGGTTTTCTGGGATTGGCTCCACCTCGCGGCTTCGCAACCCTCTGTTCCGACCATTGTATGACGTGTGAAGCCCTACCCATAAGGGCCATGAGGACTTGACGTCATCCCCACCTTCCTCCGGTTTGTCACCGGCAGTCTCCCCGGAGTGCTCTTGCGTAGCAACTGGGGACAAGGGTTGCGCTCGTTGCGGGACTTAACCCAACATCTCACGACACGAGCTGACGACAGCCATGCAGCACCTGTGTTACGGCTCCCTTTCGGGCACCCCCACCTCTCAGCAGGGTTCCGTACATGTCAAGGGTAGGTAAGGTTTTTCGCGTTGCATCGAATTAATCCACATCATCCACCGCTTGTGCGGGTCCCCGTCAATTCCTTTGAGTTTTAATCTTGCGACCGTACTCCCCAGGCGGTCAACTTCACGCGTTAGCTACGTTACCAAGCCAATGAAGGCCCGACAACCAGTTGACATCGTTTAGGGCGTGGACTACCAGGGTATCTAATCCTGTTTGCTCCCCACGCTTTCGTGCATGAGCGTCAGTATTGGCCCAGGGGGCTGCCTTCGCCATCGGTGTTCCTCCACATCTCTACGCATTTCACTGCTACACGTGGAATTCCACCCCCCTCTGCCATACTCCAGCGATGCAGTCACCAATGCAGTTCCCAGGTTAAGCCCGGGGATTTCACATCGGTCTTACATCACCGCCTGCGCACGCTTTACGCCCAGTAATTCCGATTAACGCTCGCACCCTACGTATTACCGCGGCTGCTGGCACGTAGTTAGCCGGTGCTTATTCTTCCGGTACCGTCATCCCCCCGGGGTATTAACCCAGAGGATTTCTTTCCGGACAAAAGTGCTTTACAACCCGAAGGCCTTCTTCACACACGCGGCATTGCTGGATCAGGGTTGCCCCCATTGTCCAAAATTCCCCACTGCTGCCTCCCGTAGGAGTCTGGGCCGTGTCTCAGTCCCAGTGTGGCTGGTCGTCCTCTCAGACCAGCTACGGATCGTCGCCTTGGTAGGCCTTTACCCCACCAACTAGCTAATCCGCCATCGGCCACCCCAATAGCGCGAGGTCCGAAGATCCCCCGCTTTCATCCGTAGATCGTATGCGGTATTAATCCGGCTTTCGCCGGGCTATCCCCCACTACTGGACATGTTCCGATGTATTACTCACCCGTTCGCCACTCGCCACCAGGTGCAAGCACCCGTGCTGCCGTTCGACTTGCATGTGTAAGGCATGCCGCCAGCGTTCAATCTGAGCCAGGATCAAACTCTTCAGTTCAAACCTGTTACTGTTTTCGGTTTCGTTAGAAACCGGTCGCTCACTCAAAGCTGACAGGAATTTGAATAAATTCAAAAACCTGACTTACTTTAGTGTGAGACTCTTGATACTTTCGCTACTCCTGACTGCCCCGAAGGACCGTCAGGCCGCTGAAACTCATCAAGCGCCCACACTTATCGGCTGTAAATTTTTAAAGA
>NZ_BAYD01000211.1 GCF_000685075.1 Paraburkholderia oxyphila NBRC 105797 | reverse complement strand
ACAAGTTAAGGCCAACGCGCGGAGCGCTACACCAAAACCAACGAAACAAAATTTAAGAATACTCACTTATCGTTGAGCAAGAAATCGGTCTCCGAAGGCCGCTCAAACAGCGCGGCGAATGCCGCATCAGGAAAAGCACCAGCAAACGCCCGAACACCACGCATCAACATCTCGGGCGGCAGCCACGGATAATCCAGCGATTCCTGCAAAGCGCTCAGCTTGACCGACCCGGTATCCCCGATCGTATCCATGCGTTCGATATGAATATGCAGCGCGACGATCCGGTCCACACCTCCGGCCAGGCGGCCAATTCTCCACCGATACGCGCCCTTACCAAGCCGAAGCGCTTCAGTCTCCTTCTCTCTCATCACGACGAGCCAAGGCATGACACAGACGCCGTCTGCATCCACCTCAGGTTCGCCGCACACATAATAGGTGCGGCACCGATCGAACCGCTCACCGAAATCAGCCACCAGCGTCTTCGCAATCGCAGCCGCGCCACTCACGCTGCGCGGAAAATCGATTTCATCGGTTGCGATCGAAAACGTCAACGCCGCGTCGCCGGCAAAACAATCCGCAATCAACTCGGGGCGATTCTGGTCCTTCGCATGCAAATAGCCTTCCAGCAAAGTCTGCACGGTTGAGATGGGCAGTGAGGTCATGTCATGAATCCAGGGCTTGGGCACCCATAAGTATGCACCACGCTGGTGCGGGAGGGGTCTGCCTTTGCGCTATAATTAGGTCGCAAAGGTAACCACGTAAGCAGTCGGGGAGTGTGAACGGCATGGCAAAGCAGCACGATCAGTCCGTATTGACGATTACCAACCCCGCCTGCCTGATCGACGGCAGCGACCGGGAATTCCGCCATCTGATCAACGGGCTGCTGCCGTTCGCGGCGCGCCTGCTGTCGATCCGCGATGGATTCGGCGCGCTGGTCGGCCTGACCGGCATTCAGTATTCCTTGCTCGTCTCGATCTCTCATTTGTCGGACGACGAGGTCGTGACCGTCAACCGGCTCGCCGACCATCTACACCTGAGCGGCGCGTTCGTCACGCTCGAAACCGGCAAGCTCAAGAAGCTCGGCCTGATCGACAAGCGCTCGGATCCCGACGACAAGCGCAAGATGCGCTTGACGGTCACGGCGGCCGGCTGGAAATTGCTTCGCGAGCTGGCGGAGAATCAGCAGACCATCAACAACGTCCTCTTTGAAGGCGTGACAAAGGCGGAATTCAAGGCGCTTTGCTCAGTCGTCGACAGGCTGGTGAGCAACGGCGACCGTGCAACGCTTGACCTGACTCACATGATAGCTCGCCAGCAAAAGCCCTGAGTGAGCTTCCCCGCCCGCGGCAAGCCGGCCATGGCGGCGCGCCATCGCGTCTCGCCGCCATGTCGGGTTCAATGCGGGCTCAATGTGCGGCCCACTGAATCGTCGCAAGGTCGACGCCTTCGAGATGCATGTCCCACAACGGGCTCAGCGCGCGCAGTTTCACCACGGTCTCGCTGACCTGCCTGATCACTTCGTCGACTTCCGCTTCGGTCGTGAACCGGCCCAGCGTAAAGCGTATCGAGCTGTGCGCCAGCTCGTCGCTGCGCCCGAGCGCGCGCAGCACGTACGAAGGTTCCAGCGAAGCGGAAGTGCACGCCGACCCCGATGATACCGCCACGCCCTTGATCCCCATGATCAAGGACTCGCCTTCCACGAAGTTGAAGCTCACATTCAGGTTGTGAGGAATGCGCCGGGTGAGGTGCCCGTTCACGTAGACCTCGTCCAGTTTCGTCAGGCCGGCGAGCAGCCGGTCGCGTAGTGCGCCGACTCGCCGGCTCTCCGCTTCCATCTCTTCCTTCGCAAGCCTGAACGCTTCGCCCATGCCGACGATCTGGTGCGTGGGCAGCGTGCCCGAGCGCATGCCGCGTTCGTGGCCGCCGCCATGCATCTGGGCCTCGATGCGCACACGCGGCTTGCGGCGCACGTAGAGCGCGCCAATGCCCTTGGGGCCGTACAGCTTGTGTGCCGTCACGGTCAGCAGATCGACGCCGAGCGCGTTGACATCGATGGCAATCTTGCCGGCGGCCTGCACCGCATCGCAATGAAAGACGATGCCTCGGGCACGGCACAGCGCGCCAATCTCGGCAATCGGCTGCACGACGCCGGTCTCGTTGTTCACCATCATGACCGATACGAGAACGGTGTCCTCGCGCAGTGCCGCGCGCAGGGTCTCGAAGTCGAGCAGCCCGTCCGCGCCCACGTCGAGGTACGTCACGTCAAAGCCCTGCCGCTCCAGCTCGCGGCACGTGTCCAGAACCGCCTTGTGCTCGGTTTTCACCGTGACGATATGGCGGCCCTTGCCCTTGTAGAAGTTCGCCGCGCCTTTGATCGCGAGGTTGTTGCCCTCCGTTGCGCCGGAAGTCCAGACGATCTCGCGCGAATCGGCGTGCAGCAACTCGGCCACATGCCTGCGCGCCGTTTCCACGGCTTCCTCCGCGGTCCAGCCATAGCTGTGGCTGCGCGAGGCTGGATTGCCGAAATCTTCGTGAAGGAAGGGCACCATCTTCTCGACCACGCGCCGGTCGACCGGCGTGGTCGCGCTGTAGTCCATGTAGATAGGGCGTGTGTCTGTCTTGGCTTGCATGAATCGTGCTCCCTCGGCGGTATCGTGCTCGGCGAGCGTCAGCTCGCGCAACGAAGTGTAGGCGCACTTTCGTCCGCTTCCGCGAACACCCACTCAGCGAGTAGGGTTGTCTTTCAAACAAAGCTTTCTTTTAGTGGTAAACGCCAACTTGCACGCTGCTCCGGTTTTGACTTTAATAATAGCTATGAAACAAAGCTAAATTAATTCGCATTGTGAGCATGGGAAACCGGTGCGCAAGGCGGCGGAACAAGGAGAGCGAAATGGGCAGCACAACAGCACAGCCTGAAGGGAGCGTCGACGTCCAGCGGCAATTCCGGACGGCTTTGTCGATGTTCGCCACGGGCGTGGCGGTCATTACCGCACCGCGGCAAGAAGGGCATCCGATCGGGATCACGGTGGCCTCGTTCAACTCGGTTTCGCTCGATCCGCCACTGATTCTGTTCTCGGTCGACCGGCGCAGCATGAGCCTCGCCGACTTGTGCAGCGCGCCCAGCTATGCCGTCAACGTGCTCGAAGAGACCCAGCAGGAGATGTCGAACCGCTTCGCCAAGGCAAACGGCGACAAATGGAGCTGGCGCGATGGCGGGGCGAGCGAGCGCGATGCCGCCGTGCTGCTGCCCGATGCGCTCGCGACCTTCGAATGCGAGCCGTATGCGCAGCACGATGGTGGCGACCACGTGATTTTCGTTGGCCGCGTCACGCGTCATCAGGCGCGCTCCCACGGCCGCCCCCTGATTTTCTTTGGCGGACGCTACCGCTCCCTCGACGCCGTGCAGAGCGCATCGGCCTGAAACCGCAGACGAACTCACCTTGGAGAAGATCGTGATCAAGAACGGAACTCAACATATTGCATCGCTGCGCGACGGGCGCGAGGTGTACCTCAATGGCAAACCAGTGGGCGACGTCACCTCGCATCCCGCGTTCCGCAATTCCATTCGCAGCTACGCGAATCTCTACGATTTCCAGGCACGCCCGGAAAACGTCGAGAAGATGACCTTCACGTCTCCCGACACCGGCAGGCGCGTGAGCCGGATCTGGGAACTGCCGGCGTCTTATGAGCAACTGGTCGAGCGGCGCGAAGCCCTCGAAGCCTGGACGGAACTCCATTTCGGTTTCATGGGGCGCTCGCCGGACCACGTTGCGTCCTGCCTTGCCGGCATGGTCATGGGCATCGACGTGTTCGAGCAATACGACCCGGCGCGTGCCGGCGTGCTGAGCGACTACTACAAATATGCGCGCGACAACGACCTGTTCCTGACCTACGTGATCGTCAATCCGCAGGCGAACCAGGTCAAGTCGGCGCACGAGCAGGAAGACAAGTATCTGGCCGTCGGCATTGTGGACCAGGATGCCGAGGGGATCACCGTGCGCGGCGCGAAGATGCTGGCGACGAGCGGCATCATGGCGAACGAAGTGTTCTGCAGCTGCATCCAGCCCTTGCGCCAGGGCGACGAGATGTATGCGCTCTCGTTCGCGGTGCCGATGAACGCGAAGGGCATGAAGGTGATGTCGCGCAAGTCGTACGAGGAGCACGCGCCGTCGGTATTCGACAACCCGCTCTCGAGCCGCTACGACGAAAACGACGCGGTGCTGTACTTCGACGACGTCAAGGTGCCCTGGGAGCGCATCTTCATCGCCGGCGACGTTGCGATGTGCGCGAAGCAGTTTCACGCCACGCCGGCGCACGTCTATCAAAACTACCAATGCCAGGTTCGTCTGATGACGAAGCTGCGCTTCCTGGTCGGGCTCGGCCTCAAGATCTCGGAAGTGAACGGGACGAACACTTTCCCGCAGGTTCGCGAGGCGTTAGGCCAGCTCTCGGCGGAAGCCTCCATGGTCGAGGCGTACGTCTACGGGATGGAGGCGAAGGGGGCCATGGTCAACGGCTACTACGTGCCCGACCGCAACATGCTGTACAGCTCGCAGGTCCTGACACAGCAGCTCTACTCGAAGATCCTCAACACGCTGCGCGAGCTTGCGGGTGGCGGGATGATCATGCTGCCGTCGAGCGTTCAGGACTTCGAAAATCCCGATCTGCTGCGCATCATCGAGAAGACCCAGAAGTCGCCGGTGTGCAGCTCGGAAGAGCGCGTCAAGTTCTTCAAGCTCGCCTGGGACGCCGTTGGCTCGGAGTTCGCGTCGCGCCACAACCAGTACGAGCTGTTCTACGCCGGTGCGTCGTTCGTGACCAAGGGCCACGCCTATCGCACCTATGACTGGCACCGTGCCACGGGCCTCGTCGACAACATGCTGTCGAGCTATTCGCTCGACCAGGAGTTGGCGAAGGCGCCGCGCGCGGCCTGAGTGCCCATCGATGCAATTCAGATTCCACCAAGGAGAGACACATGGCAATCAACAAACTTCATGACGAGTTTCATGGCCTGGACATGGCAAAGGGCTGGCGGCTTCCCGAGGGCTACGACCCGGATTCGGGTGCGCAGGAGCTGATTCTTTCCGGCGAACTCGATACGGACAACAAGCGCGGGAGTCGCACGCGCCTGCTGCGCCTGCCCGCCGGGCTGTTTACGAAGAGGCCGTTTGTGCACGATTACTGGGAGGAGGTCTTTCTCGTGGAGGGCGACTTGACCGTTGGGAATGACGAGCACGGGCAGGGCGGCAAGCCCTTTGAGGGCTATACCTATGCGGTGCGTCCGCCTGGCGCGTGGCATGGTCCGTTCAAGTCGAACGACGGTTGTGTGCTGCTGGAAATTCACTATTACGATCCGGCTTGATCATGGTGTGTACGCTCGGTGTGTTGCGAGCGTGGCTCGCGGAGCGCTGCACCGGTGCCGTTGAGCTTGTGGCATCGTGCCTGGCTCGGATCGAGAATGTCGTAAGGCAAGCTCCTTAAAGCGCTTTTTTGCGCTCGGCGCCTTGTGGCCTTAACTTGTATTCGCGGCGGGCCGCAGGC
>NZ_BAYD01000212.1 GCF_000685075.1 Paraburkholderia oxyphila NBRC 105797 | reverse complement strand
ACGCTTGCGGCCCGCCGCGAAAACAAGTTAAGGCCAAAGCAATCTGCATTGCTAAATGCAAAAAATCAGTAGCACGACTTTCACGATCAATGCTCAAACACAGCCTTGAGCTTCTGCGGCGGAAGCGCAGAAGTAAGATCGGCATCCGGCGGAGCCGACGGATCACACTTCGGATCAAGCCCCTTAGTGCTATCCGCATACGCATAAGGCAGAATCGACGGCGACTCCTTATCCGCCGTACCCTGATAAGCCGCCACCCCCTGCCGCACGGCGAATCTCACATAAGTCGTCGTCCCATCGAGCGTGTAATACGGATACGGCTTCCCTGCCTGCTTCGCAGCGATGAAATGACAATTCACCTGATTGTCGCTAGCAATCGTCGCAATGGCAGGCACAGGAAGATTAGCCTGCTCGAATGCCTTGACAGCGGCCAGCGCCGTCTCACCCCCATCGGTCACGATGGCATCGATCTTCGGATACTGCGCAATGAGCCCGACCGTCGCCTTCTGCGCATCAACAGGATTCCAGTTCGTCACAATGTACTGCTGGTTAAGCAACTTCAGCCCAGGATACTTCTTGAGCCCATCTCTCAGACCGTCCATGAAGTTCTGCGAAGTGGTCGCCCCCGGCGATCCCCCCATAAACACAACATTGCCCTTCTTGAGCGTCGTGCCAAGCCAGTCGGCCCACAACACACCGATCTGCTGCGTATCGCCCACCACGTTCACGACATAGTCGCGCCCCGGCGTGCCCGCAAGCTGCGCCGAATACGGCACGACCGCAACGCCCGCCTTCATGGCCGCCCGCATCGCCGGAAGCTGCACCGCACCAAAGTCAGGCAGCAGAATCAGGACGTTGATCCCCTGCGCGACCATGCTGTTGATGTCCGAGTTCGCCTTCTGCGGATCGCCGTTGGCATTGCTGTAGATGATCCGCGTGACGTTCTTGCACCGGCTCAACTCGTCCCTGACTTCGGCAAGCCCCGTCTTGCGCCACGTATTGCCGCCGTAACCGTCCGACACGCCGACGATCATCGGCTTCGTGCCGCACAACGGCGTGATGTCGCCTTGATGGTTCGTGACGGAGTCTTGCGCCGCATGAGCCGCAGTACAGGTGAAGCCCGCGGCAAGCAGCAGGCTCGCGCAGAGTTGCATCGCCGAAGCGAGCAGCTTCCCCCGGCCGTGGCGATGACCGCACCGGTTCTCGAGACCGCATGGATGAGCGGCCGCAGTCTCTTGCGCAATAAGCGGACTTTGCAGGTGTTGCACCGCAGGCGATACGCGAAGCTTGAAGAACATGGTGATCCTCGTCGTGGGTGGTGGTGAGTCGTGGAATCGGCCGATCAGGAAAATGGCGCTTCCTGCAGCTGAATTGATGCGGCATCCTAAATGCAACAGTGCGTTGCAAGATCGATTTATATCGAATAATGTGTTTTGGAATGAGTTAAGTCAAGACCCCTGGGGAAAGTCCCTGGCAGGGCGCATGTCATGGCTACGGGGTGCGGCGCGAATGCACCGCGTGTGCAAGGGCGAGGAGGGCGCGCGAGTGGCGCGCCTGTCCGCAGGCCGAGAGCGGGAGAGCGGGAGTGGGGGAGGCGGGATCAAGGAAACAACGATGCCCCCCGTCCGCAGACGGGGGCACGCGTCCAACCGAAGACGCACTGCGGCTAGTTCAGCGGGTTAGCGTTCGCTCCCCGCCTTGGCGTGTTGCCCGAGCCGTCCTCAGGGCACCCGGCTCGCCTGCGTCACGAACTTGGTGACGAGGTAGCCATCGAACGTCTCGATGCCGCCTTCGCTGCCCATGCCGCTTTCCTTCACGCCGCCCAACGGCGTTTCGGCCAGCGCCAGGCCGAAATGGTTGATGCCGACCATGCCGGCCTCGATACGGCTAGCCGTGTATTCGGCGGTCGCGATCGAGTTCGTGAACACGTAGGAAGCCAGGCCATAGGGCAGCGCGTTGGCGCGCGCCAATGCCTCGTCAGTGTTGCTGAATGTCGTTATCGGCACGACAGGCCCGAACGGTTCCTCGACCATCAGGCCTCCCACGGCATGCTGGTCGACCGCGTGGCGTCGCTGCGCGACGCCAATATCTACGAACGGCACGCCTACCGCCATCTGCTCGGGCAGCCGTACGTGATCAGCGACGACGGCACTGAGGCGCGCAGCGAAACGGCATTCATGGTCGCGCGCATCATGCGCGACGGGACCACCGACCTGTTTGCGACGGGGCGCTACTGCGACGTGTACGTGCGCAACGAGGCGGGCGTGCGCCTGCGCGAGCGGGTCGTCGTGTGTGACAGCTCGCGCATCGACACATTGCTCGCGTTGCCGCTATGACGCCTGCACACCGGCCATCGACCGACATCGGCTGACAACGCATCGAGGTGATATCGTGGACTTTCGCATTTCCGTCGCCGAGAGCGACATAACGTTTCCCTGCGCGGACGGTGAAACCGTGCTCGACGCGGCCGAGCGCGCCGGCTATGCGGTGCCGTACTCGTGCCGCAAGGGCGTTTGCGCCTCCTGCGAGGGACGCCTCGTGGCGGGCGAGGGGCGCTCGGCGGTGCAGGGCGCCGTGGCGGCGCCGGCCGAGCGCGCGCTGCTGTGCTGCCTGCGGCCCGGCACGGACCTGACGATCACGCCGCGCCGCATCGAGAAGCGCGACCCCATCGCGCGCAAGACGCTCGAAGCCGCCGTATACCGCATCACGCAACCCGCCAGCGACGTCAGCGTCCTGCAATTGCGGCTGCCCACGGGCGTGCGCGCGAAGTTTGGCGCCGGCCAGTATCTGCAGGTCGAGCTGGAGGACGGCACGCGGCGCAACTACTCGATGGCGAACGCACCGCACGAAAACGACAGCGTGCAACTGCACGTGCGCCACGTGCCCGGCGGCCGCTTCTCCGAAGCCGTGCTGGGCCGCCTTGCGAAAGGCGACCGGCTGCGGATCGAACTGCCGTTCGGCGAATTCATGCTGCGCGAAGGGTCGGACAAGCCGGCCGTGCTGCTCGCGACCGGCACGGGGTTCGCGCCGGTGAAGTCGATCGTCGAGGATGCCATCAAGCGCAAGCTCGATCGGCCGTTGCATCTGTACTGGGGCGCGCGCCGCGCCGAAGACCTCTACCTTGCAGCGCTCGCGCGGAAATGGCACGACAGCGGCCGCGTGAAGTTCGTGCCGGTGCTCTCCGAAGCCGATGAGGCATGGACGGGCCGGCGGGGCTTCGTGCACGAGGCGGTGCTCGAAGACTTCGGCTCGCTGGCGGGATATGAGGTGTACGCGTGCGGCAACCCTTCGATGACGAGCGCCGCGCGCGAGACCTTCGTGAAGGCCGGCTTGCCGGACGACGACTTCTTCAGCGACGCGTTCGTGCATACGGGCTGATGCGCCTGCATCGCTGTACTTGACCCACTAACCCCTGACGTTCCCACATTTTGCGTTGAAGCCATGGCCGAAAGCTGGGCCGGAGTTTTGACAAGCATTTTCCATATTTAATAGGATTCCTGATAGTGAAAATTTTTCTCAGTATCGGATCTGGCCCCGGCATCGGAATCGCAACGGCCGGACGTTTTGCGCGCGAAGGCTTTCGTGTGGTTCTAACCTCGCGCAGTCCCGGGCCGCTTGCCGAAAGGGCCAGGCAACTGTCCGACGAAGGCTACACCGTCAGCACCAGGACGGTCGACGCCGGGAATCTGGATAGCGTGCTTCAGTTCGTGCGCGAGACGGAAGCGGAGTTCGGCGCAATCGACGTGCTGCACTTCAATGCGGCGGCGATGCATTCGGATTCGATCGAAACGCAGCCGGTCGAGACCTTCGTGCCCGATCTGACCGTGAATATCGGTGCCGCGCTTGTCGCCACGCAAGCGGCTTCGCGAGGCATGCTGGCGCGCGGTAGCGGCGCGATCCTGCTGACCGGCGGCGCGCTGGCAACGCACCCGCATCCCGATTACCTGCTGCTTGGCATTGGCAAGGCGGGGATTCAAAACTTGACGCACGCGGTTTTCGACAGCTTCAAGGCGCGTGGCGTCCACGTCGGTTCCGTCAACGTGGCGACATTCGTTGCGGCCGACTCGCCCGAAGCGCGCGGCGTTGCTCAGGCGTTCTGGGAACTGTATGCGCAGCCGCGCGAAAGCTGGACGCCGGAGCTTGTCTATCCGGCGCAATCCGTCTGAACGAACGCGGTCATTCAACTGAGGTATTGGCCCGCCGGTCAGTGATGTCATGGCCCTTGACTTGAGTAATCCATAGTAGGATCATGCGATATAGTATGAAATCGCGATGATCTGATCGGATTTCCAGCTTGAGTGGCTGGAGCGTGCGAACGCTTTCGTTTCTACCGTTTTGCAACAAGGAGAAGAGGTAATGGGAAATCACAAACTTCGGCTGTCGATCGCCGTTGGGAATTACGACCGCATGCGGCCGCTCGTCGATGGGGATGTTCAGATCGACGGCGTGGATCCGGTGTTCATGCTGCAGGAACCCGAGGAGATTTTCTTTCGCGCGTTTCGGCACGCTGACTATGACATTTGCGAGCTGTCGTTGAGCAGCTATTCGGTGAAGGTGGCTGCGGGCACGTCGCCGTATACGGCTGTGCCGGTCTTTCCGTCGCGGGCGTTCCGGCATACGTCGATCTATGTGCGTGCGGACCGGGGGATCGAGAAGCCGGAGGACCTGAAGGGCAAGCGCATAGGGGTGCCTGAGTATCAGCTCACCGCCAATGTATGGGTTCGGATGCTGCTTGAGGAAGAGTATGGGGTGAAGGCGTCGGATGTGACGTGGGTGCGGGGTGGCTATGAAGATCCGACTCGGGTCGAGAAAATCTCGTTGAACTTGCCCGACGATATCAAGGTGGAAGACGCGCCTGAAGGCGAGACCATTTCCAGTCTGCTGGCGGCGGGGGAGATCGATGCTGTTATTGGGCCGCGCGCGCCGTCGTGTTTTGATCAGGGGCATCCGCAGGTTCGGTATCTCTTTGAGGATCCGCATAAGACTGCGGCTGAGTGGTATTCGCGGACCAGGCTGTTTCCGATTATGCATACGCTTGGGGTCAGGAAGGCGCTTGCAGATGAGCATCCTTGGCTGCCTGGCGCGCTCGTCAAGGCGTTTGAGAAGTCGAAGGCGCTTGCGCTTGCGAGGCTTAGTGAGACTGCTGCTACTAAGGTGACGCTGCCGTTTGTTGAGGATCAGTTGCGCGCTGCGCGGAAGTTGATGGGGTTTGATTTTTGGCCTTACGGCTTCAAGGAGAATGAGAGGACCGTTGATCGGTTTCTCGCTCGGCATTATCAGGAAGGGCTTTCTAGTCGGCGGTTGCAGCCGCATGAGCTGTTTCATCCTGCAAGTCTTGAGAGTTTTAAGATCTGAATTTGGGGTGCTGGCGCTTTCGTGCTTTTTGCATGTTGGCCTTAACTTGTTTTCGCGGCGGGCCGCAAG
>NZ_BAYD01000213.1 GCF_000685075.1 Paraburkholderia oxyphila NBRC 105797 | reverse complement strand
GCACAGGGGCAACGCCTGCATCCCGAATGCAAAACAAGGAAAGGCCAAAGGCAAACTGCCAAAGGCCAAAAGCCAAAAGCAAACGGCCAAAAGCAAACGGCCCAATGCCAACGGCCATCGCACCACCGGCCAGCCCGCCTCAGGGCTCCAGCAACCTCAACAACCTCAACTCCTCAAAATCGAGCTCAGACTCAATACGATGCAACACAGCATCGTCAATTTTGCCATCGCGATGCAACCCGAGCAGTGCCTCACGCGACACACCAACGAGCTCAAGCTCGACCCTCAAAAACCGGGCGCGATGCTCGACCCGCTCGGCCCCCGAAGCATGTGCGCTCCTGTTAGCGGAAACACGAATCCGATACTCAGCAAGCAGCCGCTCAAGCGTAGTGCGCTCGACCCCAGAAGCCCGCTTCCCAATCTCGTCGAGCGCAGCAAGCGACGCCCCAAACGTATGCTCCCGCGCCTCATGCTCCGACATGGTATGCCGCGCAGCAGGCCGCAACTCAAGTCCCTTGATCAACGCCGCAAGACTCCCGCCCTGCAACACCAGCGTAGCGATAATCAGCAAGAACGTACTAAAGATAATCAGGTCCCGCCCAGGAAACCCGGCCGGCAAAGCCAGCGCCGCAGCAAGACTCACGACGCCGCGCATGCCGGCCCATCCCAACACGACGGCCTCAGCGAACGACCACGCCCGCCTCCCCGAGCGTTTCGCCCTGAGGCGCCCCGGCAGCCATATCGCCGCGAACACCCACACGAGCCGCGCAACAATCGCCGCCAGCGTAGCCGGCAACGCAACCCACAAGCCCGCTATCAACACGGTGCTTTCATGATTGACACGCGCAAGAATCCCATGCAACGCCAGGCCAATCAAAATGAAGACGAGCGCATCGAGCACGAACACGATCGCCTCCCAGGTGGCCTTCGCCTTGATCCGCATGCCCGCATCGAACACACGATGCTGCCGCACGCCAAGCACGAGTCCGCAGGTCACGACCGATAGCACGCCCGACCCGCCAAGCGCCTCCGCGATACCGTAGCTCGCCCACGCCATCACAAAGGTCACGACAATGCCGAGCATCGTGTCGTGCAGGCGCGGCAGCACCCAGCACATCGCCTGGCCGCACGCGAGGCCGAGCGCGATGCCAATCAGCGTCAGCGTGAAGAACGTGCCCGTCGCGCCCGCGACTGTGATCGTGGTGGCCAGCGCCGCCGAAACCGCCATCTGGTAAAGCAGCAGGCCCGACGCGTCGTTCACGAGACTCTCGCCTTCCAGCACGGCCACGAGTCTCACGGGCAGCGGGTAGCGCTGCAAGATCGCCTTCGCGGCAACGGCATCGGGCGGCGAGACGATCGCGCCCAGCGCAAAGCAGGCCGCCCACGGCAAGCCCGGGTTGCAGGCATGCACGACCACGGCCACCGCGACGGTCGTGAACACCACCGCGCCCAGCACGAGTGAAACGATCGTGCCAATCTCGTCGCGGAATTCCTTCCATGCCGTATAGAACGAACTCGACATCAGCAGCGGCGGCAACACGGCTGCGAGCAGCAGGTTCGGGTCCATGTCGGGCACGTGCTTGCCCGCAACGGCAATCACGCAGCCGCCCAGCAGCAGCACGACGGCGGGCGGGATGGCAATGCGCTCGGCAAGCCAGGTCAGCGCGCCGGCGCCGCAGATCAGGAGCAGCAGGTAGTGAAACAGCTCGACGTTGCTCATCGGCGCGCGGACAGATCACGCAACGCGCCAGCCGGTGATTGAGGATGCCTCACGATGATTGCTCGTCCCGTCTGGCGACATCGGGCAGGTGCGCGCCCGGCAGCGAGCCGAACATGTGCTGGCTGCACTTGGCCTCGCGCCACGCCGCGCCAAGCTTGAGGCCCGATAGCATGCGCCGCGCGAGTGGCAGGATCTGCTCTCCGGCCAGCATGCCGAGCAGACCCACCAGCGCAATGGTGGGCGGGGCCGGCGATTGCACGCTGATCACGGCGTAGACGACACCGGCAAGGATGCCGGCGCAGAGCGAAAGAATGTACGGTTTCATGATGCGGCCTTCGTTGATGACCGAATGGTGACAGGCACGACATGGATAGACACAACACGCCAATTTTGCCCAAAGCGTATCGGGTTTCGCTAATTAAGAAAAGGCTAATCAAGATCTTTTAAGGCGATTTAATGGGCAATTTCTGGAATCGTATTAATTCCATTTCTTGGGTGTTCTTTCGCCGTGTTTCAGTGTCAAATGGGGGCGGCTGGATGAGCACTCCCCCCAGCGCAATGCACTATGGACTCAGCGTCGTCACTACGACGAGGCGGTCTCATTTCTCTTCGATTCATAGGACATACGCGTCATGAGCAATCCAAAGCTTGAAGTACTCACTCCGCAAAACAGCCAGTTGATCATCATCGATCAGCAACCGCAGATGGCCTTTGGCGTGCAGTCGATCGACCGCCAGACGCTCAAGAACAATGTCGTCGGTCTCGCCAAGGCGGCCAGGGTGTTCGAGATTCCGACCACGATCACGACCGTCGAGTCGGAAAGCTTCTCGGGATTCACGTATCCCGAGCTGCTCGACGTGTTTCCGGATCAAAAGACGCTCGAGCGCACCTCGATGAACTCGTGGGACGACCAGAAGGTGCGCGACGCGCTTGCCGCGAACGGCCGCAAGAAGGTGGTCGTGGCGGGCCTGTGGACCGAAGTCTGCAATACGACGTTCGCGCTTTGCGCGATGCTCGAAGGCGGCTATGAGATCTACATGGTGGCCGATGCGTCGGGCGGCACGTCCAGGGATGCGCACGACTACGCGATGCAGCGCATGGTTCAGGCGGGCGTCGTGCCCGTCACGTGGCAGCAGGTCCTGCTCGAATGGCAGCGCGACTGGGCGCGCCGCGAGACTTATGACGCCGTCATGGCGATCGCCAAGGAGCACTCGGGCGCATACGGCATGGGCATCGACTATGCCTACACGATGGTCCACAAGTCGGCGCAGCGCACCGCTACGCCACACGAGTCGCAACCGGCAGTGCCCGCGCGCTAGGCGCGTGGCTCGCTTCAGCGCAAGCCGTTGCGGCGCGTTCCCTGCGAGCGCGCCGCATGCCGAAGCGGGCGAGCAGATGGACCCGGAGGCGCGAACCGGGATGCAATGACCTGCATTCCAATCGTTCGGAGACCGATCGTATGCAAGCGTATTTGGTATCACTCGGCGCGGGCGTGCTCATAGGCGTGATCTACAGCGCGATCAAGGTCCGCTCGCCCGCCCCGCCGCTGATTGCCCTCGTCGGCCTGTTCGGCATGCTGGTCGGCGCACAGGCCGTTCCGCTAGTCAAGCAATGGCTCGGCTTTTAATCGAATGCAGAGAATCTGGCGAATTGAGCCTATTTAGCCCAGTAAGGAAACGCACATGAGCGCAACCGGCACCCAACCCGATCTCATTCTGCATAACGGACGATTCACGACACTCGACCGTTCGAACCCGATCGCCTCAGCCGTGGCGATCGCCAATGGCCGCTTCGTTGCCGTAGGCAGCGATGCCGACGTCATGCCGCTCGCGGTCGACTCGACCCGCGTCGTCGACCTGGGCGGCCGGTCCGCATTGCCCGGTCTGATCGACAATCACTTGCATCTGATCCGCGGCGGTCTCAACTACAACATGGAGCTGCGCTGGGACGGCGTGCGCTCGCTCGCCGTGGCGATGGAGATGCTCGAGCAGCAGGTGGCCATCACGCCCGCGCCGCAATGGGTGCGCGTGGTGGGCGGCTTCACCGAGCATCAGTTCGAAGAGAAGCGCCTGCCGACCATCGAGGAGCTCAACGCGGTCGCGCCCGATACGCCCGTGTTCATCCTGCATCTCTACGATCGCGCGCTGCTCAACGCCGCCGCGCTACGCGTGGTCGGCTATACGAAGGACACGCCGGAGCCTCCGGGCAGCAAGATTCTGCGTGACAGCTCGGGCAATCCCACGGGTCTCTTGCTCGCGAATCCGAATGCATCGATCCTGTACGCGACGCTCGCGAAAGGGCCGAAGCTGCCGCCCGAGTATCAGTACAACTCGACGCGCCACTTCATGCGCGAGCTGAACCGCCTGGGCGTGACCGGCGTGATCGACGCGGGCGGCGGCTCGCAGAACTTCCCGGACGACTACGAAATCATCCGCAAGCTTCACGATGCGGGCGAGATGACCGTGCGCATCGCGTACAACCTCTTTACGCAAAAGCCGAAGGCCGAGAAAGAGGACTTCCTGAACTGGACCAGCACGACCCGCTATCACGACGGCTCGGACTACTTCCGCCACAACGGCGCGGGCGAGATGCTGGTGTTTTCGGCGGCCGACTTCGAGGACTTCCGCGTCGCGCGTCCCGAGCTGCCGCCCGAGATGGAAGGCGAGCTCGAAGGCGTGATACGCGTGCTCGCGCAGAATCGCTGGCCGTGGCGTCTGCACGCGACCTATGACGAGACCATCAGCCGCGCGCTGGACGTGTACGAGAAGGTCAACAAGGACATCCCGCTCGAAGGGATCAACTGGTTCTTCGACCACGCCGAAACCGTTTCCGAGCGCTCGATGGACCGCATCGCCGCGCTCGGCGGCGGCATCGCGGTCCAGCACCGGATGGCCTATCAGGGCGAGTACTTCGTCGAGCGCTATGGCGCCGAGGCGGCGCAAGCCACGCCGCCCGTCGCGAAGATGCTGGAGAAGGGCCTCAAGGTTTCGGCCGGCACCGACGCCACGCGCGTGGCCTCGTACAACCCGTGGGTCTCGCTCGCGTGGCTCGTGAGCGGCAAGACGGTCGCCGGCCTGCGCCTGTATCCGCAGCGCAACCTGCTCGACCGCGAGACGGCCCTGCGCATGTGGACCGAGTACGTCACCTGGTTCTCGAACGAAGAAGGCAAGAAAGGCCGCATCGCGGTCGGTCAGCTCGCCGACCTGATGGTGCCGGACCGCGACTTCTTCGCGTGCGCCGAGGACGATATCCCCCACACCACCGCGTTGCTCACGGTGGTGGGCGGCAAGATCGTCTGGGGCGCGGGCCCGTTCTCGCAGCACGACGCGCCGATTCCGCCCGCGATGCCGGACTGGTCGCCGGTGCGCGCGTACGGCGGTTATGGCGGCTGGGGCGCGACCCAGCGCGAGGGCGCGCCGCTCCAGCGCGCCGCCGCGGCAGCGGCGTCGTGCGGCTGCGCGAGTGCGTGCAACGTGCATGGCCACGCGCACGCAACCGCATGGAGCAGCGCGTTGCCGACTGCGGACGCGAAGGGCTTCTGGGGCGCCTTCGGCTGTGCCTGCTGGGCCGTTTGAGATGAAACGGCCCCCACGCTCGCTTC
>NZ_BAYD01000214.1 GCF_000685075.1 Paraburkholderia oxyphila NBRC 105797 | reverse complement strand
CCGCGAAAACAAGTTAAGGCCAACAAAAGCGCGAAAGCGCAAAAAATCGCGAAAGCGCAAAAAATCGCGAATGCGCTGAAATCTGTATGAAAGCGCAAAAGCGCACGATCAGCCCCCCCAATCGACCGTGTCGTTTTTTCATAAGCTCCTGTCGCAAATAGCCATCCCGGCGGGGTTTTTTCTGGCAACTATGTAGTTACACAGAGCGGGCGGGCGCCTGCATGACGAGGAGATGGAGTCGATGAAATCGCCAAAGATCGTAGTCGATGGACTATGCAAGGTTTTCGGGCCGAACCCGAAAGTGGCACGCGAGCTGCTTACGAGCGGCGCCACCAAGGACGAGATGTTCGCGAAAACCGGTTATGTGCTTGGCGTGAATAACGCCTCGTTCTCAGTGAACGAAGGCGAGATTTTCGTGCTGATGGGCCTCTCGGGCTCCGGAAAGTCCACGCTCATTCGCCTCATCAATCGTCTCGTCGAGCCCACCGCGGGCAAGGTCGTGATCGATGGCCGCGATATCGCCGCCGTCAAGAAGCGCGAGCTGGTCGCGCTGCGCCGCACCGACATGAGTATGGTGTTCCAGTCGTTCGCCCTCATGCCGCAGCGCACGGTGCTCTCGAACGCGGCGTTCGGCCTCGAAGTGGCCGGCGTCGGGCGCAAGGAGCGCGAGCAGCGCGCGCTCACGGTGCTCGAACAGGTCGGCCTCGCGCAGTTCGCGCACAAGCTGCCCGCCGAGCTGTCCGGCGGCATGCAGCAGCGCGTCGGCCTCGCGCGCGCTCTCTCGGTCAACCCCTCGCTCATGATCATGGACGAGGCCTTCTCGGCGCTCGACCCGCTCAAGCGCAAGGAAATGCAGAACGTGCTGCTGCAACTGCAAAAGGAGCAGCGCCGCACGATCATGTTCGTCTCGCACGACCTGGAAGAGGCGCTGCGCATCGGCACCCGCATCGCCATCATGGAAGGCGGCCGCATCGTCCAGATCGGCACCCCGCAGGAAATCATCAGCAATCCCGCCGATGACTACGTGCGCGCGTTCTTCGACGGCGTGGACACGAGCCGCTATCTCACCGCAGGCGACCTGATGCAGCGCGAAGCCGTGCCGCTCATCCGCACCCTCGACAAGACGAGCGTGGCCGCCTCGCTGAACGGCAGCAACGAATATGCGTTCGTGCTCGACGCGCAGCGCCGCATCAGCGGCTTCGTCACGCGCGATGCGATCGGCGTGGACCAGCCCTCGTTGCGCAAGGTCGAATGCATTTCGCGCGCCGCGCCGCTCGAGCAGGTCGTCTCGCGCGTGTGCGCGACCAACACCGCATTGCCCGTGGTCGACGATGAAGGCCGCTATTGCGGTTCCATCGATCAGGCCGCTGTCCTCAAGGTCATTACGCGTAACAGGGGTGCCCATGTCTGAGATCATTCCACTCGGCCAATGGGTCGATCAGTCGGTTCATTATCTGCTCGACCACGATGCCAACACGTTCGATGCCATCGGCCGGACGATCGAAAGCTTCGCCAGGCTCATCGAACAAGGCCTGCAAATCGTTCCGATGTGGGCCATGATGGCGTTTTTCATCGCCCTCGGGCTTTGGCGCGTGGGCTGGCGCTTCGCGATCTTTGTCACCGCTTCGCTGCTGCTCATCTACGCCACAGGCTTCTGGGACCAGATGATCGTCACCCTGGGGCTCACGCTTTCGTCGACGCTCATTAGCCTCGTGCTGGGCATTCCGCTCGGCATCTGGACGGCCAAGAACAAGCTCGTGCATACCATCGTCAGGCCGATTCTCGACCTGATGCAGACGATGCCGGCCTTCGTCTACCTGATCCCGGCCGCGATGCTGTTCGGTCTGGGCCGCGTGCCCGGCATTCTCTCGACGGTGATCTTCGCCATGCCGCCCGCCGTGCGTCTCACGAGCCTCGGCATCAAGCACGTGAACCGCGAGATCGTGGAAGCGGGCCATGCCTTCGGCTGCACGCCGTGGCAACTGCTCTACAAGGTGCAGTTCCCCAATGCGCTGCCGTCGATCATGCAGGGCGTGAACCAGACCATCATGATGGCGCTCTCGATGGTGATCATCGCCTCGATGGTGGGTGCGGGCGGCCTCGGCAACGACGTGCTCGCGAGTATCCAGCGTCTGGATATCGGCCTCGGCTTCGAGAGCGGGCTTTCGGTGGTGCTGCTTGCCATCATTCTCGACCGCATTACCGAGAGCTTCGGCCGTGCGCCGGGTGCCGCGAGGGCGCCGCTGTTCTCGGGCGTCAAGCAGTTGTTTCGTCCGCGCGCCGTAGTGGCGCAGGCCTGAGCGGCGCAGCATCTGCCGTAATCGCCGTGGTCTCACCGGGTGGACCGGCTCGCGCCAGCGGGCCGGTTCTTCGTTCTCAGTCTGTGCAGGTTTGTCTCCATAGGGGCGCAATGTGACGTCCGGCACCGCCGTGGCCGCCGAAGCACCAAGGGCGGCTTCTTCGCTGCAGCATTTCGGGTTCCTTGCATTGCCGAACTTTTCGATGATCGCGTTTTCGAGCGCCGTCGAAGTTCTGCGCATGGCCAACTATGTCGGGCGCGGCGATCTCTACCGCTGGTCGGTCTACACGCTCGACGGCGCGCCCGCCCGGGCGAGCAACGGGATTTCGGTGCGTCCGGCCCAGGCGCCGGACCCGGCCGATCTGCCCGACGTGATGATCGTCTGCGGCGGCATTCGCATTCAGGAAGCCGTGGACGAAAACGTGCGCGCCGCGCTGAACGGCTTCGCAGAGCAGGGCATTCCGCTCGGCGGCATTTGCACGGGCGCCTACGCGCTGATGGCAAGCGGCCTGCTCGACGGCTACCGTTGCGTCGTGCATTGGGAGAATCTTTCCTCGCTGCACGAAAGCTTTCCGCACGTGCAATTCGCCGACGAGCTCTTCGTGGTCGACCGCGACCGGCTGACCTGCACGGGCGGCACCGCGCCGCTGGACCTGATGCTCGATCTGGTGGGCGCGCGCTTTGGTCACCAGATGGCCGCGAAAGTCTCGGAGCAGTTCATTCTCGAGCGCATACGCGGCGCGACCGACTTGCAGCCGATTCCCGTCGACGCGCGCGTGGGCTTCTCGCGCGCGGAGCTGGTCGAGGTCGTGCGGCTGATGGAGGCCAATATCCGCGAGCCGCTTTCGCTCGAAGAGCTTGCGCGCCTCGTGCGGCTTTCGCAGCGGCACTTGCAGCGCATGTTCAAGGCCTATCTGAACGTGTCGCCCACGCACTATTACCTCACGCTGCGCCTGAAGCGCGCGCGCGAGCTATTGCGCACGACCGATGCGTCGATCGCGCGCGTGACGGCAGTCTGCGGGTTCAATTCGCCGTGCCATTTCAGCAAGGCATATCGCGTGCAGTTCGGCCATGCGCCGAGCCACGAGCGGCGTGGGGCGGAATGAGGGGCTCGCCGCGCGGTGCGCGGCGAGAGTGCGTGAATTTGCGTGTTAGTTAGTGCAACGAAGAAGAGGCGGGCGTGCTCGTCTCGCCCGCTACGAGCGGGTCATTGCGAAAGAACGCGTCGAGGTCCGCCATCTGCGAGGGCTCTTGCCCGCTGCGCTGCTCGCGGAACATGATCGGCGGCACGCCGAACTGCTTGCGGAATTCGCGTCCGAGATGCGAGGCGTCCGCGAAGCCGCAGCTCGAGGCGATATCGGCCACGGTACGGTCCGAGCTCGTGAGCAGCCATGCGGCCGTGCGCAGGCGCAGCACGTTGGCGAACGCGCGCGGGCTCTTGCCCGTCTCCGCCTTGAAGAGCCGTTCGAGCTGGCGCGGCGAGAGATTGAGCTTGCAGGCCAGCTCTTCTAGCGGGATGTTGCGCCCGACCTGCTGCTCCATCAGCAGGATCGCGCGCTTGACCTTCGGGTGCGTAGCGGGCTCGAGGCCCGGCGGATGCGGCTGGGGCGCATTGCCCTTTTGCATTTCGCCCACCAGCAGGATGCGCAGCGCCTTTTGCACGGTGGCGTGATCGAAGTGGCGCAGCAGGATCGCGGCGGCCACGTCGATCGACGCGCGCCCGCCCGAGCAGGTGATGCGGCGGCGGTCGATCACGAAGAGCCGGTCGGCAACGAGCGCATCGGCATTCACGGTGGGAAAGCGCTCGATGAAATCCCAGTAGTGGAACCAGCTCACGCAGATGCGGTGATCGGCGAGCACGCCCGCGCGCATCAAGGCGAACACGCCGGTGCAGATGCCCACGACCGTGGTGTTGCCGGCGGCCGCGCGGCGGATGTAGCGCAGCGTCTCTTCGCTCGCCTGCGGACCCGAGTGCAGCAGGCCGCCCACCACCACGAGGTAGTCGACGGGCTGGGCGTCCTCGAAGGTCTCCCATGGCGTGATCTGGATGCCGCAGCTCGCGCGCACCGGCGCGAGCGTCTCGCCGATCACGCGCCACGAGCAGCGCACGGGCTTGCTGTAGTCGCCGTCGTCGGCCGAGAGGCGCAGCATGTCCACGAAGCCCGAAAACGCGGTGAGCGTGAAATTGGGCAGCAGCACGATGCCGAAGCGGATGCGCTCCTTGGGCTGGGCATCGGGCGAGGGAACGATCGGTAGCGGGTCGGACATGGCGGCGGCTGGCTCAGGAAAACGCATGCGAGGAACGTCTGCGGCCCGGACATGCGCAAAACCCGCGGCGATGCAGTTCGCTCAAGCGTCGCCGATCCGGCATGCGCTCACTTGTGATTATGCGTCAGGTATCTGCGTCAAAGCGAAATTTCGGCGCGCCGGCGCGGCCCGTGGCGCGGGTGTTCCGCGGCCACGGCGCATTTGTTCTATCGGCTCGGCGCCGCGTTGGCGACACTCGGCGAGGCGTGGCAGCGGGTGCCGCGCGCCGGCCGCTTCGGGCCGATTCAAGCTGCTTCAAGCCGACTCAAGCCGACTCAAGCCGGCTACAGGCCAGTCCCGGCCGAATTGAGCCGAATCCAGCCGTTTCAAGCGAAAAGGTCCTCCACCGTGTCGCACGTGCCGCGCGCCAAAACCGTCGATCTCAACCAGCGCGCCAGTCTCGGCGACGCCGCCGCTGCGCTCGCGCTGCTCGAGCAGAGCATGGCGCGCGGGCACCAGCGCATCGGTTTGCTGCGCTATCTGCGGGCGCGCTGTCTGGGCGCCGCGCTGGAAGGGCGGCATCACGACTATGCGCAGCGTGTGACGGCGAGACTCAGCGAGGTGGCGCTCGCCGGGCTCGCGCAGGAGGCGCAGCGGCGTCATCTGGGGTGCCAGGAACAGCTTTAGTTTGGAGTGCGGGTTGGCCTTAACTTGTATTCGCGGCGGCCCGCAGGCGTTG
>NZ_BAYD01000215.1 GCF_000685075.1 Paraburkholderia oxyphila NBRC 105797 | reverse complement strand
CCGCGAAAACAAGTTAAGGCCAACGCCCCGCGAACCGCGGGAAAAAACCCGCACGACAAGCGCGCCGCTCCTCTAGTCCGAACAGACATGGCGCGCAACCACCCGCGCGCTAGTATCGAGATATGGCAACACCACGCCATACAAATTCAAGGGGAAGATTCAAATGAAGGCTTCGATGATGCTGTACCCGGTGGACGCGATCGAGACATCGCTGCCGTTTTTCGTAGACGGCCTTGGTCTCACCGTAAAAATGCGCGACGGCGAGCGCTATTGCGCGCTGGAAGGCGGCCCGCTAACGATCGCCCTGGTAGCCGGCGACGAACGAATCGTCGAGCGCCCCGCGCTAACGTTTCGCATTGCCGAGGATGACGATCTCTACGCGGCCATGGAACGCGTGGTGGCCACGGGCGCAAGCGTGCGCGTGCCGGTTCAGCAGGGCCCGCACGAACTGCGCGCGGTACTGGAAGACCGCAACGGCGCGCTGCTCGTGCTCACACAAAAATATGCGACGTGAAACGCAAAAAGGCGGCCACGCCAATGAACGTGACCGCCTTTTTCGATTGCAAACATCGCGCACAAGCGCAAATAAGCGCCGCGTAACAAAAAAGCAAAGCGCGCCGCGCTTCAACCCAACGGCACGACGCTGCCAAGCAGAATCCGCACAAGCGTGGCCTGCCGCGTCACACCCGTCTTCGAGAAAATCGAGCGCAGATGCGCACGCGCCGTATTCTTGCTGATGCCCAGTTCCTCCGCGGCCTCTTCGAGCGTCAGCCCGTTAGTCAGCAAGAGCGCAAGCGAGGTCTCCGCAGGCGTGAGATCGAACAGTTTCCTCACGATCTCCTGCGAGCGCTGCGATTTGCGGTCCGGATCGCGCAGGAACAGCACCGTCGCCGGACGGCGGCGGTTATCTTCCGACCAATCGGACAGCGGCACGGTCCGCACCAGCACCCCAAGCTTCGCGCGGTCCCCGCTGCGCGTCACCGGCATCGCCTCCACCAGCGGCCCAGCCGTGCCGAAGTGCCCCATCATCGCGTGGCGGATCAGCCGTTGCAGCGTGCGGTTCTCCTGGCCGTCCATCGCCTCGATGTTGCCGTGCGCAATGCGCAGGCCGTCGCTCTCCGAAAGGATTTCATCGGCCACGCTATTGGTGTTCATGATCGCACCGCTCTCGTCGAGCGTCACGATGCCCACCAGCATGCGGTCGATGGCGCTCGCGTAGAGCGTGCGCTCCGACTCCACCACGTCAAGGCGCGAATGCAGCTCCACCGCGCGGCGCAGGTGCGGCAGCAGGAGCGCGCAAAACGCCTTGTCGCGCGCGTTGAAATGCGCGGCGCCGTGCTTGCGGCATACCCGGAAGCGGCACTCCACGCCCGACTCCGTGCGCAGGTCGGCGCCCATGATGTAGCGCACGTCGGCAGGCTGCAGGAACTGTTTGTAGAGCTCGCTCGAGAGCCAGCCGGTCTCGCCGAACACCTCGTCCACGGTCACGACGCGGTCCGCCGGCAGGCCGACGAACGGGTCCAGCGAATAGTAATAGTCGTTATACGAAGCCTCGTCGGGCTTGCCGCTTCCCGAGGCATGCACCATCAGCCCGCGCCGGTCGCTAGACGGCGAGCGCAGGATCAGCGTGGCGTAGTTTGCGTCCAGGTGCTGCCGCACCAGCTCGAGCGCCCCCGACCATGGCACCGCTTCCAGCGGCCCCTGGTACACGCGCGCCATCAGCGCGCTGAACTGCGAAATATCGACGCCAGCCATGACTCCGGCGTCCTGGCCCTCTTCCGGGGCCCATCTTGTCTCCATCAACACGGTCTCCGTCCTCCATGCCGCCCAAAGCGACGGCCAACTTTACGGGGCTGTGTCGCCGCCGGCATCGGGACATTCCCCTAACCGGCGCACGCGCCCTTGATTTTCTGCTCCTTCACGCCCTGGCTCTTTCGCGAGTTTTTTTGGGGATCGTGCGCGAGTCCGCGCGGGCCGTGGCCTTGCCATGACCGATGCCGGCACGGCCCGCAGTCCCGTTGAGGAACTGATCAAACATTACGCCGTTCGCGGCCCGCGCCCCTCGTCTGATCGGACGATGCAAGCGTTGCGCACAAAGGCTCCAATGCGCTCAATGGCGCCGCCATGGCGCACTTTTCTGATCACGCTTTCCATCCAGGGAGACACCCCGCATGGCGCTCGACCCACAGGCCGCCGCACTGCTCGCCTCGTTCGCCGGCATGCCCGCCCCCGATTACAGCCGGCTCGACGTCGCCAGCTACCGCGCGGCACTCGCGGCCGGCGGCGGCGCGGCCAGCGCGATCGGCCCCGGCGACGCCATTGCCGCCGAGGAAAACCTGACGCTGCCCGGCGCGGCCGGCCCGCTCGCCGCGCGTCTCTATCGTCCGATCAAAGCGGACGACTCGAGCGACCAGGCCCTGCCGCTGCTCGTGTTCTTCCATGGCGGCGGCTTCGTCGCCTGCGGGATCGATACGCACGCCAATATCTGCCGCACGCTCGCGGCACGCGCACGAACGCTCGTGCTTTCCGTCGATTACCGGCTCGCGCCCGAGGCGCGCTTTCCGGCCGCCGCGCAAGACGCGATTGCGGCCGTGCGCTGGGCCGCGGCCCACACCGCCGAGTTGGGCGCTCGTCCGGGCGCGCTCGCCGTGGCCGGCGACAGCGCGGGCGGCAATCTGTCCGCCGTCTGCGCGCAGCAGTTGCGCGGCGAAGTGGCGATCGCGCACCAGTTGCTGCTCTACCCCGTGCTCGACTGCGCGCACGAGCATCCCTCATATGAAACCTATGGCAGCGGCCATCTGCTCGACGCGGACCTCATGCGCTGGTTCAAGGATCAGTACTTCGAGCCGCAAGCGGACCGCGCCTCGCCGCTCGCGAGCCCGCTGGGCGCCGAGCGCCTCGATCAGGTTGCGCCTGCAACGATCGTGAGCGCCGAATGCGACCCGCTGCGCGACGAGGGTGAGCACTACGCCACGCGCCTCGCGCAGGCGGGCGTGCCCGTCACGCTCGTGCGCTGGCCGGGGCAGATGCACGGCTTCGCCAGCATGCTGGGCGTGCTCGACGCCGCGAGCGCCGCGCTCGACCTGGGCGCCCGCGCGCTGCGCGCGGCGCTGCATCCCTGACTCTCACGGGCCAACACCCCATGACCGACACGATTCTCGCCACGCGCGCCAACGGCGTGGTCACGCTCACCTTCAACCGTCCCGACGCGCTCAACGCGCTTGGCGAAGCGATGGCCGTCGAGCTGTGCTCGCGGCTCGAGCGCCTCACGCAGGAGCCTGGCGTGCGCGCCATCGTGCTGACCGGCGCGGGCCGCGCCTTCATGGCGGGCGGTGACGTGCGCGCGATGCGCGCCGCCCTCGACCTGTCGGCCGCGCGGCGCGAGCGCGCCATCGGCAAGCTTGTGCGCCACGCGCAGCGCGCGGTCGAATTGATCGCCCACTCGTCCAAACCGGTGCTGGCGAGCGTGAACGGCGCGGCGGCGGGCTTCGGCCTCGCGCTCGTGGCGGCCTGCGACGTGGCCATCGCCGCGGACGACGCCACCTTCACCTCGGCGTACAACCGCCTCGGCACCTCGCCGGACGGCGGCGCGACTTTCACGCTGCCGCGCCTGATGGGCACGCGCACGGCGGCGCAGTGGCTCTATTTCGACGAGCGCTACAGCGCCGCCGACGCGCTGCGCGTGGGCCTCGTGAACTGGGTCGTGCCCGCCGCCGAGCTGGCCGCGGCCACCTGCGAGCGCGCCGCGCGGCTCGCCGCGCTCTCGCCCGCCGCGTTCTCGCACACCAAGCACCTGATCGCCGATGCGCCGCGCCACACGCTCGGCGCGCAACTGGTGGCCGAGCAGCGCGCCTTCCTCGCCTGCACGGCCCACGCCGATTTCCGCGAAGGCACCAGCGCCTTCACGGAGCGCCGCGCCCCGGTCTTTGGCGCCAATGCCGAGCTGGCCCCGCACGAGGAGCAAACCGCATGAAACTGGCCGATACCCCCGCCATCGTCGAAGAACTGCGCGCGGGGCGCATGGTGATCCTCGTCGATGAGGAAGACCGCGAGAACGAAGGCGATCTCGTGATTGCCGCCGACTGCGTCACGCCCGAGGCGATCAATTTCATGGCGCGCCACGCGCGCGGCCTCGTTTGCCTGACGCTCACGGCGGAGCACGCCGCGCACTTGCAGCTGAGCCCGATGAGTGCGAACAACGGCACGCAATACGGCACGGCCTTCACCGTGAGCATCGAGGCGGCGCAGGGCGTGACCACCGGCATCAGCGCGGCCGACCGCGCGCACACGATCCGCACGGCCATCGCACCGGGCGCGCGTGCCGAGCATCTCGTGCAGCCGGGGCACGTGTTCCCGATCGTCGCGCGCGAGGGCGGTGTGCTGGTGCGCGCCGGCCACACCGAAGCTGGCTGCGATCTCACGGCGCTCGCGGGCATGACGCCTGCCGCTGTGATCTGCGAGGTGATGAACGACGATGGCACGATGGCGCGCCTGCCGGAGCTGATGAATTTCGCGCGCGAGCATGGTTTGAAGATCGGCACGATTGCCGATTTGATTCGGTATCGCAGCGAGCGTGAGTCGCTCGTGGAGCGAGTGGCGTCGCGCAGGCTCGCTACGGCGTGGGGGCCGTTTGAGGCGATCGAGTACCGTGATCGCGTGCGAGGCGCGAGCCATCTCGCGCTTGTGCGGGGTCAGCCCAATGCTGAGGTGCCTACGCTCGTGCGTGTGCAGGAGCGTGCCTCGCTGGTTGATCTGTTCGATGAGTCACCGGGCGCGCACGGTCTCGCGCTGCATGGCGCGCTCTCGCGTATTAGCCAGGCGGGTTGCGGTGTGGCTGTGTTGCTCGATTGCGCATTGCGGACGGGTGTGCGGGAAGTGGGCCATCCGCTCGATGGCCATGGTGCGGAGCCTGGTAACCGGCATTACGGTATTGGCTCGCAGATCCTGCGGGATCTCGGGCTCTCCAAGCTCAATGTGCTCGCCACGCCGCTCAGGCTGCCCGCGCTCTCCGGGCATGGGCTTGAAATCAGCGCGTTTATTCCGCTTGGGGATTTGCCGGATGCGCCGTTGCGGCGTGACGATCCTGTCGATGCGATTCGGGCCGCTGCATTCGCGGCTTGTGATTCGCGCAGGCTCGTTGAGGTGTAGATTTTCTTCTCGCTTCGCCAGGCTTGATTTGGCCTTAACTTGTTTTCGCGGCGGGCCGCAAGCGTTGCCCCTGTGCGGGG
>NZ_BAYD01000216.1 GCF_000685075.1 Paraburkholderia oxyphila NBRC 105797 | reverse complement strand
CGCTGGGTGGGGAGCCGCGATGTGTGCCGGGCCCCGGCCACGTGATCGCGTCCATGAGTCCACCTCAGGCACAGCCGTTCCCACCGCCGCATATCGAGGTGCTGGAACGTTTGCCCAGAAATCGTATTGCCGTATCGTGGCGCCAACCCGGGCGAGCCTGCTATGGCGAGCAGATCTGGTCACCTTCGACCGCCTCCGAGGCCGGCACATGCGCACTGTCAATGGTTTCATTTGAGGCCGGAGCGCAGGTATTCCTGCCGGCGATCGGTGAGTATCCGCCGCACAACCGCGACGAGAGAATCCTCGCTGACGCGATCAGCTCGCTGGATCTCGACTGCCCTGCAAAACGCGTTCGGTGCTGAAAAAAAGGGACGGGATGCCGCGTTCGAGAGGCCGTGCCTGACGTGGCACCCAAGGCCAATATGACAACAATATGTCGCTGTCATCCGCAAAAACGCCTATTGCAGGGAGAAGCTTGGTCCGGTCAAGATGCTTGGCCCGACCGGCAAGTCCCCGTCGGCGTTCAATTTAACGGTTTATGGAAGCGACAGAGAAATGGCAACAGGTTCAGTGAAGTGGTTCAACGATGCGAAGGGTTTTGGGTTCATTACGCCGGATGACGGCGGCGACGATCTGTTCGCGCATTTCTCCGAAGTCCAGGCGAAGGGCTTCAAGTCCTTGCAGGAAAACCAGCGGGTGAGCTTCGAGGTGAAGCAAGGCCCCAAGGGCAAGCAGGCCGCGAATATCCAGGCGCTGTAATCGGGGTCAGCACGATCTCCGGCAAAGTCAATGGCCCGTTATGGGCCATTTGCGTTTGCTGGGGCAGGGCCTGGGCGCGATCGGCTGCGTCGTAGCAGGGGACTGCTGTTGATCACCCAGCCGTATATCGCGCCTGACGATCGCGGCTGCGTTTCAGGGCCTGTCGCGCGACGGCCTCCATCTCCCGGTCGCTGAGTGCGTTCGCGACGGCACACGCGTAGGCGTGGTGCTGCTGCGTCATCGGCACGGATAGATCGCGCGCATCCATATAGCGCAGCAAGGCGATCCGCTTGTGCCCGGCGGCAATGCTGTGCTCGTACAGCGATAAGGCGGCCTGCGGGTCGCGGCATTGCGCGACCCGCTTGACCAGGATTCTCGTTTCCGTACGGTTCATGGGTTCACGGCTCCCGCGTTGGCGAGACCGGCTTGCCGGCCGGCGCTCATCCCATCGCAGTGCGCTTCTTCTTCTCCGGGTCGTCGAAGGGCAGTTCGGATGCGGTGGCGCGCGCCTCGATACTGCCTCTGACCTCGAGCGCGGCGCCGCTGTGTGCCTGATCGACGTCCAGACGTGCGATGGCGAGCGAGCGCTTCGTGAGCCGCGAGTACATCCCACAGGTAATGACGCCAACCTGGCGGCCCTTCTGCCACAACGTGTCACCCGCGGCAGTGGCGCGAGACGCGCTCACGTCGACGCCATAAATCTTGAAGCGCTCCTTGCCGGCGAGCCGGAAATGCTCGCTGGCGCCGCAGAATTCGGTTTTGCCCGGCGACACGGTGAAGTCGAGGCCCAGCTCCCACAGTGTGTCGCCGGCCTTCTCGTCGCTGAATGGGTAGGTTTCCGAATTATCGTAGGGGTAGAACAGCAGATAGCTCTCCACGCGCAGCCAGTCGAGCGCCGCGAACGCGCAGGGAATGATGCCGAAGCCCGCCCCTTTCGAGAGAATCGTGTCCCAGATCAGCGGCGCATCCACGGCCTTGCAGAAGATTTCATAGCCGCGCTCGCCCGTATAGCCGGTGCGCGAAATCGTGACCGGGCGGCCGAACAGGCGCGTCTGCACGTGGTGGAAGTAGGGCAGCTCGCGGATGCCGGGGACGTGCTCGGCAAGAAAGTCCACGGCGGCCGGCCCTTGCAGCGAGAGATCGTGCAGGTCGTCGTCGAACAGCACGGCCACCTGACGGCCATGGGCGGAGCGCACGAGCCGCTCGTAGCCGGTGCCCGCGCCGTGCACGACCATGAACGCGTTCGGGCCGGTGCGGTACACGATGCAGTCGTCGATGAACTTGCCGTCTTCGTTGAGGATGGACGCATAGGCCGACTTGCCCGGATAGAGCTTGCCGATATCGCGCGTGGTCGCCCAGTTCAGCAGGCTTTCGGCGTGCGGGCCGACGTAGTGCACTTTCTTCAGGCCCGAGACATCCATGAGGCCGGCCTTGGTGCGGATCGCCTCGTGATGATCCGCGAGATCCGCCGCATAGCTCCATGCCATGCCCATGCCGTTCCAGTCTTCCAGCCTGGAGCCCAGCGCGCGATGACGGTCCGCGAGTGCCGAAATACGCCACGAATTTGCCATGGAAGACGCTCCGTAATTAGCGTTGAGGGATGGGCGAAGCGCGCAACGCGGGCCATGCTGCCGAAGGTATCTTGCCGATGCGCGCAGTTTCCTTAAGCGGCATTTTTTACGAACTTGGCCAGGGCCGCTATCCAGAAGAGGGGGTATGCCCACAGTGGTAGCGGCGGGCGCTACGCGCGCCGTGCCTGGCCATGCTGCATCAATCCGTTAGAAGCGGTGCAGAAAGCCGATGCGGACAACGGCCTGGTTCTCGCTCGAAGAGAGATCCGCGGCGCCGACGATGTGTGCCGCGTCCAGGTCGGTGCCTGTCTTGCCGTTCGTGTGCTGATAAGCGCCCTGCGCGTAGACCGAAGTCCGCTTGCTCAACGAGTAGTTCAGCATGAGCGCGACCTGATGCCAGTTCGGACTCGATCCTCCCGACGTGTCCTTGAGGTCGCCATGCGTGTAGGTGTATGCGGCGGCGAGCGAGAGCGTGGGGTCGATGAAGTACTGGCCGTTGATTTCGACGTTGTCGAACTTCCACGACGACCACGCTTGCGTGCCGATGTCGGGGGCATAGGCGTTGGCGGTCGGCTGATAGACGTCAGTGTGCGAGTAGGCGAGGCCTACGTTCGAGCCGTCACCGAAGGTCCATTTCACGCCTGCGTCGATGTTCTGCTGGCTCGCGGCCGTAAATACGCCGTCGCCGCCCACCGCGCCCGTGCTGTTCAGGTTGCCGTTGGACTGCCGCATGTAGGCCACGGCAGCCGAGAATGGCCCGGCGCCATAGCTGATGGCCGCGCTGTACGCGCGGTTGTCGGCGAAGTTGGTGGCGTTGCTGAAGCCATAGACGCCTTCGGCCTGAAACCCCGCCAATGTCGGGCTCACATACTTGACGGCGTTGTTGAAGCGGAAGTCCTGGTCCGAGTTGTCGTTGTCGAACGGATGCGCCGCGAGGTCGCCGATGGTGTTGCCCGCCGCCGTGAAGGGGCTCCACATGTCGACGGTTGCGTCGTACTGGCGCCCGAGCGTGAGCGTGCCGTAGGCTGCGGAACTGAGCCCGACGAATGCCTGGCGGCTAAAGATCGACCCGCTCATGCTCAACGCGCCGTTGTTCACATTGAAGCCGCTTTCGAGCGTGAAGATGGCGGAGAGGCCGCCACCGAGATCCTCGGTGCCCTTGAGCCCGAAATTCGACGCGTTGGTGTCGCCGCTGACCATCGCGTAGGCGCTATGGCCGCGTGCGTTCGACGTGTAGTTCAAGCCATCGTCGATCACGCCATAGAGCGTGACGCTGCTCTGCGCATGGGCATGGCCGGCAACGAAGAGTGCCGCGAGCGCGGCGCAAGGAAGGTGTTTATTCATGAGCTGGCATTGGATCCTGGTTTGACGGGCGCGGACAGGGTGGTTCGTGCTGGTGCTGGCGCGTTGCCGGGCCGCCCGAACCCGTGCAGAACTGCATGGATAGCCCGCCCGTGACGCGAACGACGCAGGCGAGCCATTCACCAGGAACCGATGATGCGGGACTTCCACTTGCATTCTTCCCACTCGCGCGCCGGGTCCGAGTCCATGACGATGCCGCCGCCCACGCAATAGACGCCCTCGCCGCTGCGATCGAGGACGAGGGTGCGTATGGCGACGTTCATCGAGAATCGGCCATCCGGCGCGAGCCATCCGATGCTTCCGCAATAGACGCCGCGCGGCGCGAATTCGAGGCGGCGGATGTGATGCATCGCAGCGATCTTCGGCGCGCCCGTGACCGAGCCGCACGGAAAGAGCGCGCGCAGGATGCGTTCGAGATTTGGCTCGCCGATATCGGCGGTGATCGTCGAGGTGAGGGTCCAGACTGTCGCGTACTGTTCCAGCGCGAACAGGTTCTCTACCGCGACCGAACCGGTGCGCGCAATGCGCCCGAGGTCGTTGCGCAGGAGATCGACGATCATCAGGTTCTCGGCCTGATCCTTCGCGCTCGACTGCAATTGCGTGGCGAAACGGCGGTCTTGCTCGGGATCGGCATCGCGCGGCGCGGTGCCCTTCATGGGCCGTGTCGTCAGCTTGCCGCTGCCGTGGTGCAGGAACAGTTCCGGAGAGAACGAAAGAATCCGGCGATCGCCATCCTCGATATAGGCTGCATGCGCGGACGGGTTCGCGTTGGCGAGGCGCCGGTATAGCGCACCGGCATCGCCGCGGGTATGCACGTCGAGCGGAAACGTATAGTTGATCTGATAGACCTCGCCGGCGGCGATCAGCCTGCGGATCTCGGACACCTGCTCCATGTAGCGATGCTTGCCGATACGCGGTTTGATCGAGAGGATCTCGCTTTGTGGGTCGGTCGCGAGGGCTTTGCATGAGGGTTCCTCATGGACTTCGTCGAAGACTAGCGCGCTCAGGTGCGGGCGCTTGTCGTCCGCCGGTTCGCTTCGGTCATGCAATGACGGTTCGAGCCAATAGCCCACTTCATAGTTGGCGATCAAGGCGATCCATTGCCCTTTCGCGCGAGCCGCGTCGATTTCCTGCATTGCGTGCGCAAACTCGCTGCGGTCGCGAGCCGTGATCCGCGAGTGTGGGCCACGCATGACTAGCGCGCGTCCAGCAACGAAATCGTCGAAGCGGCAAATGTCCATGGAGGCAGAAGTGGAACGGCGAATCAATGCGGCGAGCATCAGCGACCAAAAGTGCGCCATCAATGATTCGTAGTAGGTATCCCCCATGGGGTAGATGGCGATGCGCAGGGTGCACGCTGGGCGTGCCGTGCAAAGTGCCCGCGTTGCCGTAGTTGCAGCGCCGTTGCGGCGGGGTAGGGGCTGTCTACCTCTTAGGTGAGACGCGGTCGCCGTGTACTGGCGTGTATGCTCTGCTTCAGCTTGTGCCTTTCCTTGTTTTGCATTCGGTATGCAGGCGTTGCCCCTG
>NZ_BAYD01000217.1 GCF_000685075.1 Paraburkholderia oxyphila NBRC 105797 | reverse complement strand
CCGCGAATACAAGTTAAGGCCAAAGCCTTAAAAAAACGCTCACTGATCAAACAGGAAAACCAACCATGATCAAGAATGGATTCCCGGAAGGCGCCGCCCTGATTTTCGGCGGCAGCGGCGGCATTGGCCAAGGCGTGGCCCTGGAGTTCGCTCGCACCGGCGTACCGGTCGCAGTCGCCTACCGATCCAAGGCCGACGTAGCACACCGCATCGCCACGCAGATCCGCGAATCAGGCATCAAATCGAGCACCCACCAGGTCGACGTGACCGACACCGCCCAAGTCCAGGCCACACTCGACGCCGCCATAGAAACTCACGGCCGCGTACACACCATCGTCTGGGCGGCAGGCCCTTTCGTCAACCAACGCCACATCAGCGAGATGAGCCACGAAGACTGGCGTCGCGCCATCGACATCGAGGTCATGGGCTTCTTCAATGCCGCCAAGGCCGCACTGCCCCACCTGCGCGCCGCGGGCGGCGGCTCGTTCGTTGCGCTGGGCTCGGCCGGCCATCTGCGCTGGCCCGATCGTGACGGCCTGTCGGTCGCCCCAAAAGCCGCCAATGAATCCCTGTTAAAGGGCATCGCCCGTGAAGAAGGCCGCTACAACATCCGCGCGAATTCCGTCCTGGTCGGCGTGATCGAGGCCGGCATGTTCCCGCAACTCCTCGAGCAGGGCCAGTTCGACCAGAAATGGATCGACGAAACGATGCAGATGCTCGCCCTCAAACGCTGGGGCAAGCCCGAGGACATTGGCCGTGCCGCCGTGTTCCTCGCGTCCGAAAACGCCGCCTACATCACCGGGCAGCAACTGAACGTGTCCGGCGGCTTCGGCATCTAAAGAAATCGTGACGACTGCGCTACGCGGTGAGGCCGATACCCTGTACCGGCGCCAATCCTCCCAGCGCCCCTCAAACCGCCGGCCGCGTAGGCACCTTCGCAACGAACTTGCGCAAGCGGTGCGCGAGCCGGTGCGAAGGCCGCTCGACGGCGCAGTAGAACGCGTAGCTCGTTGCCAGCGCAACGCCCACCGTCGCGAGCCAGGCGAGCGTCTGTCCCTGCGGATAGCCAGTCTCGCCGAGAATGGCCAGCGCAAGCTTGTGGCACAGATACAGGCTGTACGACCACGCACCGAGCGCACCAGCGTAGCGCCAGAATGCGCTGCGGCCCTGCGTGGCCGTTTCCGCCGCGATCCATCCGGCCACGACGAACTGGAACACCGGCAGCGTGATATCCGGTCCAATGAACGGCAGAAAAGCCGGCTTGATGTGCGAGGTAGATGCGAGCAAGAACGTGAACGACCCCGCCGCCACGATCGCAATGCGCGCGGCGGCCAGATGCTTCGCGAGCCAGCCCGACACCGCCGCGAGGCCGCGCGCGATGCCCGCCGTGAGCGCCGATGCCCGATAGCTCGAACGGCCGTCGATGGCGCTGCGATGCATCTCGGCCACGAGGCAGCCGAGCAGCCAGCCCGGCAGATACAGGAAGGCCGTGCCGGCCACGCCATAGTTTTCGTACACGCAATGCGCGCACACGAGCTGCGTATGCGTGTGGCGGTACCAGACCATTACCGCGGCGGCAAGCGCCACGCCCACGATCATTTCGCCCACGTAGCGAAAGCGGCTGCGCAGCAGCGGATAGATCGTGTAATAGACGATCTCGCAGTAAAGCGACCACAGCACCGACTCGAGCAGATTGCCCGCATTGCCGAGCGGCTGGCAAAGCACCGCGACCACGACGAGCGGCAACCCAATGCGCACATAGCGCGACGCAAAATAATTAATGGGCCGCAACGTCGCATCGCGGTGATATGCGTTGTGAATGCAATAACCGGAAATGACAAAAAACACGATGACCGCGGCCGGTCCCGCGAAAAGGAGCACGGAGCCCGACCAGAGCGCGCCCCCCACGCCTGCCAGCGCGGCCGGAAAGAACGCCTTGAACGGCGGCGGACCGAAGTGGTAGAGCATCACCCAGAGCGCCGCCATGAACCGGATCGCGTCGATTTTGAGCGATTTGGCCGACGGCGCACGGGACGCAAGCGCTCCGGACATGATGTGCCCCTTTTGCTAGTCAATGGCTTGGAGCCTACCTGCGCCGGTCGTTAAAAAAAACATAAATAAATCCTCGTATCAATTTACGCAATGCAAGGGGCAGATGACGCGGGCGGCGATGCATCGGCGGAATGGCGCTATTTCCCGGCGTTTCCCCTGGGGTTTGCCCGCCTTTAGTCCGTCCGGACGAAGAAGGCCGGGCCCTGCCGGTGACACGATGGCGACGCGTGAGCCGGCGCATGTGCGTGCCTCACGCGACCCTTTCCCGCCCCAAGGAGGCTCGCATGTCCGACTCGCAATACCTCGTCAGCTCGGTCAAGGTCGATATTGATGCGCCCGCATCGTTCGTCTGGGACATCCTGATCGATCTCCCCCGCTATCCCGAGTGGAACCCGTACACCGTGAAGGTCGAATCGACGCTGCGCATGGGCGAGCCGGTCAACCTGTATCTGCCCGACCCGACGCGGCCCGGCGAGCTGCTTCATGTCGTCGAGCAGCTGGCCGCGTTCGACCGCCCGACGCTGCTCTCGTGGGAAATGATTTCGAGCGCGGACAACCCGGACGCGGCGCGCCGCGACCAGATCATCGAGATACTCGATGAAGCACGCTGCCGCTATCACTCCACCGATCTCTTCCTCGGGCCGACCGCGCCCACCGTGATGGCGCAGCACGGCGAATGGGTGCGCCAGGGATTCTCCGCGGTTGCGCACGCCCTCAAGCAGCGCGCAGAAACGCTGTACCGCGAAGCCCGCGCGACCCAGGCGGTCTGATTTCAATGCAGGCGGCACACACATCGCGCGCACGGGGCAACATGACCGTTGAATGCAGACGCTCGCCGCCGCCCAGCCACTCCAACCGAAGAGACCACGCATGAAAACCGCAGTCATCACCGGCAGCGCCTCAGGCATTGGCGCCGCCGTCCAGCGGCAATTCGCCGAAGCCGGCATGAACGTGATCGGCGTCGACATCGCGCGCGCCGACGTGTGCGCCGACCTGTCGAGCGCCGCGGGCCGCGAGGCCGCCATCGACGCCGTGCTCGCGCGCAGCGGCGGCGTCATCGACGCGCTCGTATGCTGCGCGGGCCTGGGCCCGCAGGCCGAACCGGCCACGCTCGTCGCGAGCGTCAACTACTTCGGCACGCTCGCGCTGCTTGACGGCCTGTTCGAGGCGCTCAAGCGCGGCAGCAAGCCGGCAGCCGTGGCGGTGTCGTCGAACTCGGCAGTGCTGCAGCCGTGGGCAGGCCATCCACTGCACGACGCCTACCTCGAAGACGACGAGGCCCGCGTGCATGCGCTCGTGGAAGCGAGTCCCGCCGACCAGGCCGGCTACGCGGCCTATGCGAGCTCCAAGCACGCGCTGGCCGTTGCGGTGCGCCGCCGCGCGGCGTCATGGGGCCGTGCCGGCGTGCGCCTGAACGCCGTGGCGCCGGGGGCGGTGCAAACGCCTTTGCTGGAAGCCGGCCTGCGCGATGCGCGCTACGGCGAGGCCATCCGCCAGTTCGTACCGCCCGTGGGGCGTCGCGCCGAGCCCGACGAAATCGCGTCGCTGATCCACTATGTTTGCGGCGAGCAGGCCGGGTTCATCCACGGCAGCGTGCTTTTCATCGACGGTGGGCACGACGCGAGCGTGCGCCCGGATGCTTTCTGATTCCATGGAGCGCCCCATGCAAGAAACTCACGCGTCCGCCCCACCGCCGCCCTCGCCCTTTTCGCCGCTGCGCATCGGCCCGCTCACGCTGCGCAACCGGTTCATCAAGGCGGGCGCCAACGAGGGCATGACGCCGGTGGGATTGCCGACCCAGGCGCTCGTCAAGCATCACCGCGATCTTGCGGCGGGCGGCATCGGCATGACCACGGTGGCCTACGCGGCGGTGGCCGCGGACGGGCTGACGTTCTCGCATCAGATGCATATGCACGCCGGCATCGTGCCGCATTTGCGGGTGCTCACGGATGCGGTGCATCGCGAGGGTGCCGCTGCTTGCCTGCAGATCACGCATGCCGGCTCGTTCACGATGATGCGCCACGGCGGCAGCCGCACGCCGCCATCGGCATCGAGCGGGCTGAACGCGTTTGGCATGCTTTACGGCGTGTACTTCCAGCGCGCGATGAGCGAAGTTGACATGGTGCGCGTGGCCGCCGAATTCGCAGAAGCCGCGCGCCTCGCGCGCGAGAGCGGATTCGACGCCGTGGAGATCCACATGGGGCACGGCTATCTGCTCAACCAGTTCCTCTCGCCGCTCAGTAATCGCCGCCACGATCGCTTTGGCGGCAGTGTCGAGCAGCGCAGCCGTTTTCCTTTGCATGTGCTGCACCAGGTGAAGGACGCCGTGGGCGCGCAGCTCGCGGTGACTTGCAAGCTGAGTGTGAGCGATGGCGCGGCGGGCGGCAACAGTGCGGAGGACTCGGCCGTGACGGCGCGCTTGCTTGAGGACGCGGGTGCCGATCTGTTGACGCTGAGCGGGGGGCGCAATGTGGAAAGCCCTTGGGTGCTGTTCGGGAGCCCTATGCCTACCGCGCAGATGAAGGCTGCCGCGCCGCATCTGTTTGCGTAGCTCGGAGTGAAGATGCTGGAGATGCGCACGCCGCGTAATCTCAAGTTCCGGGAGAATTATTTCCTGCAGGATTCCAGAACGATACGCGCGGCCGTGAAAATGCCGCTCGCCTATGTGGGCGGTGTGCGATCGCTCGACGGCGTCGAGCAGTTGATGGCCGAAGGGTTCGATTGTGTCGCGCTTGCGCGTGCGTTGATTCATGATCCGGCGCTTGTGGAGCACTTTCGGAGTGGAGCGCTTGCGCGTTCGGAATGCAATAGTTGCAATGCGTGTGTTGCCAGGATCTATGACCCGGCTGGAGTGAGTTGTGCGCTCGGGACGGGGAATGATCCTGCTATGACGCAGTTGCTTGCTGCAGGCTGAGAGCCTTGCAGGGTCTAAGGCGTTGGCCTTAACTTGTTTTCG
>NZ_BAYD01000218.1 GCF_000685075.1 Paraburkholderia oxyphila NBRC 105797 | reverse complement strand
GCCTGCGGCCCGCCGCGAAAACAAGTTAAGGCCACCGTACGGGGGCGCCACGCCAACAACTGGAGGAATCCAAAACACACGCCAGGAAGTGGCGCGCACCGCTACCGCACGCCTGCACAGTTAAGCATTGCGCCCAGAAGGCGGCGCCCATTCCGCCATTGCAAGCTGATTACGCTTATACCTTCCCAGCCCCACAACCCCGACCAGGGTGACAAACGAGAGCACTGAAAAGAACGCAGCAAGCGGCAGCCACTGCCCGCTAAATCGCTGAGCGAGCATAGTGCCAATCAGTGGCGTGGTACCCCCGGCGATCATCGTACAAAGCTGATACGCGATCGAGATGCCCGAGTAACGCACCCGCGTGGGAAACGCTGGCGTAATGAACCCCGCGATGACCGCATAAATGGCCGACAACGTGACCACCGCGAGCGAGATGCCGGCCACGATCGCCACAACGTTTTGCGTTTGCACGAGCAGAAACATCGGATACGGCGTCACCATCGAGAGGACGGCCGCACAGCAGAGAAACCGCGTTTCCCCGAAGCGCTGCGCAAGCAATGCGGAGACCGGCTGCGACAGCAGCTGAATAATCGTGACAACGAACAGGCAATCGAGAATGAACGACTTCGACATGCCGAGCCAGGCCGTGGCATACGAAATCATGAAGGTATTGGTGAAAAAGAAGCCCGCCGAGCCGATCGTGGTGGCGGCCGCCGCCAGCAAGATGGGATACCACGCCGTCCGCAGCACTTCCGCCACCGGGTATTTTGCTGCCGCATTGGTGTTGCGCACACGCTCGAATTCCGGCGACTCCTTCACGCCGAGCCGGATCGCCATGCCGATCAGCAGCAACACGAAGCTCGCCAGAAACGGCAGGCGCCAGCCCCACGAAACGAAGCTCGCGTGATCGAGCGACGTGACGAAGCGAAACGCAAGCAGCGAGAGGATCAGTCCCGCGGGGCTCCCCATCTGCGGAAACGACGCGAAGAACGTCTTGCGCCCAGGCGGCGCATGTTCACTCGCGATCAGCACCGCGCCACCCCATTCGCCGCCCACGGCGATGCCCTGCAGGATACGCAGCAAGACGAGCAGGATCGGCGCCCAGATGCCAATCGTCGCGTAGCCGGGCAAGAGGCCAATGCCGGTGGTCGCGATCCCCATCAGAAACATCGTCAGCACGAGCATTTTCTTGCGGCCCACACGGTCGCCGAGATGGCCGAAGACCGCTCCGCTCAACGGCCGCGCGATGAAACCGACGAAGAATGTACCGAACGACGCCATCGTGCTCAGGAACGGGTCGTGGCTCGGAAAGAAGATTTCGCCGAGCACGAGTGCGGCAGCGGTCGCAAACGTGTAGTAGTCGTAGAACTCGACGGCAGTGCCGATGAATGCCGCAACGGCGGCTCTCACGGGTTGCTGCGTGCTGGAGGCGGCATGAGCCATGGATTGTCCTGTCTAATAGGTGACTGCAAGGTCACTACGGGGTGACGACGTTTGGAAGGTGAGAGACGTTCCGGATTCGGTGGCAAAATTCGGTGCTTAAAGGGTCGGTGATCAACGCACGCTTGTTGCCTTTATCGAAAATCCAAAATAATTCGTCCAATTTTTAATGATTATTCTGAGTATAATTTTCGCGAATACTCCTTGAATGAACGCGTTGTGAGCAAGCACCGACCCGACACCTGGCTGAACGACCGCCTCGACTGGAACCTGCTGCGGACCTTTCTCGCCATCGCGCGCGAGGGCAGCGTGAGCCGCGCGGCCATGCGCCTGCATCTCACGCAACCGGCGGTCAGCCAGGCGCTGCGCCGCCTCGAGGAGCAACTCGGCTTGCGGCTCGTCGATCGTCGCGGCCCGCGCATCGAGGTCACGCAAGCCGGCATCGAAGTGCGCAAGATCGCCGAGGACATCTACGGCACCATTTCCCGGCTCTCGCTGGCCGACGTCGATGCCGCGCGCGACATCTCCGGCGCGGTGCGCATTGGCATCGTGAGCGGCGTCGATTTCCCCGCGTATGACGAATTCCTCGCCGAGTTCCACCGCACCTATCCCCGCATCGAATTCGAAAGCCTCGTGATGCGCAGCGCCGACGTCGTGAACAGCCTGCAGCAGAAAACCTTGACGATCGGGCTCTCGCCGCGCCGCGCGCTGCCCGGGCGCGTGGGTGCCCGCGTGTTCCTGCGCCAGCGCTACGCGCTCTTTTGCGGCCGCCATCACGCGCTTTTCGGTCGTGACGACCTGAGCGTTGCCGATCTCGCCGGGCAGGCGTTCGTCTCCTTTACCGGCGACAAAGTCGGCGACCCGCTATCGCCGCTCACGATCTTTCGCGACGAAATGGGCTTCACGGGGCGCGTGATTGCTTCCTCTTCGAGCATGGCCGAGGTGAGGCGCTTCATTTTCGCGGGGCTCGGCATCGGCTGCCTGCCGGAGCACGTCGTGCGCGACGACATCGCTCAGGGCCGCTTGCGGCGTCTGCCGCCCGACGAAGGCGTCGCCGATGTCGACGTCTATTTCCTGTGGGCGCAGGACCGCAAGCTGAGCGCGGCGGAGACGGCATTCGTCGATGCGTTGCACGCGTTCATCGACCGGCAGGAGCCGCTCGCCGCCACAGAAGAACCGTGACGGCCACGCCACGCTTGCCTCGCCTCACTATGCGCGGCGGCTTCGGTCAGTAGCCGCGCGCGACGTCCACCACGTTGCCTAGCGGCTCGCCATCGAGCAGGCGCTGCACGTTGTGCGCGATCTGCTCGCCGATGGTGTCGGCGCTGGCGACGGACGCCATGTGCGGCGTGACGATCAGGTTCGGCGCGCGCCACAGCGGATCGTCGGCGGGCAGGGGCTCGACCGGGAAGACATCGACGATGGCGCCGCCGAGCTGGCCGCTTTCGAGCGCGGCCGCGAGATCCGCCACGACGAGATGCTCGCCGCGACCGACGTGAATCAGCTTGGCGCCGGACTTCATCTGCGCGAACGTCGCCGCGTTGAGGATGCCACGCGTTTCGCTCGTGAGCGGCAGCAGGCACACGAAAATGCTGGTGTCCGCAAGAAAGGTTTCGAAGCCGCTTTCGCCCTCGAAGATCTCAATGCCGGGAAGGGCGCGCGGTTGGCGCGCCCAGCCGCGTACCGTGAAGCCGAGCCGCTGCAGATCGAGCGCGACCCGGGAGCCGATCTCGCCGAGACCCATGACGCCGACGGTGCACTGCGCCGGATGCGCCTGCGCGGGGCGCAGCCAGCGCGCGTCGCGCTGGTTGCGCATGACGAGGTCGAGCTGGCGGTGGAAATGCAGTACGCCCCACGTGACGAACTCGCTCATTCCGCGCGCGTGCTGCGGATCGACGACGCGGCACAACGGCAGCGCGGGCAAGGCGGGATCGGAGAGGATATTGTCGACGCCGGCGGCAATGCTGTGAATGAGACGCAAGTTTGGCATCGCGGCGAGCGCGCCGGGGGGCGGATCCCAGCAGGCGGCGACTTGGGCATGCGCCGCGCCCGGCTCGCCGTGCATGACGACGTTCAGGGCCGGGGCGGCGCGTTGGATCGAGGCGACAAGATGGGACATGTCGAAGCTCTTGCTCAGCAAAGCGATGGTGGTCATGGCAAAACGCGGTGGGCGCGGGCCTGGGCGGCCGTTGGGTCGGTAAGGGGGCGGCGGGTCAGCAGCGGGGTTAGCACCGATAGTCCGAGGCGGGATCGTCGATGAGGCGCAGTGCAGCGCGCCAGGCGGTATTGGTGATCTCGTCGGAGTCGTCGCGCTGGAACTGCTCGGCCGTGCGCCGGCAGACGGCCTCGGGCGGGATGATCAGCTTCGCGCCGCCGGACATCGCCTGGACCTGTGCCTGGCAGGCGCGCTCGAGGAAGTAGATCTCGTGGAACGCCTGGGCTGCGGTTGCGCCGCCTGCGAGCAGACCATGATTGCGCAGGATCATCGCCTTGTGCGGGCCGAGATCGCGCACCAGGCGCTCGCGCTCGTCGAGGTCGAGTGCGATGCCCTCGTAGTCGTGGTAGCCGAGCCGTTCGTAGAACTTCAGCGCATGCTGGCTGATGGGCAAGAGCCCGTGTTCCTGGGCGGCCACTGCGATGCCGGCGGCAGTGTGCGTATGCACGACGAAATGCAGGTCTTCGCGCGCCATATGGATGGCCGAGTGAATCGTGAAGCCGGCCGCGTTCACGCGAAAGCGTGCGGGGTCGGTTTGTGCGCGTTCGTCGATCACGTTGCCGAGGTGGTCGATTTTCACCAGGTCGGAGGCGCGCATCTCGTGGAACAGGATGCCGTAGCGGTTGATCAGGAAGGTGGGTGTCGCGCCCGGCAGGCGGGCGGAAATGTGCGTGTCGATCATGTCCGTCATGCGGAAATGCGCGACCAGGCGGTATAGGGCGGCCAGGTTTACCCGGGTTTCCCATTCGGTGGTTGTATAGTCGTTGCGCGTGGCGCTTGGGGGCATATCAGCCGGGGATTGCATCTTGATGTCTCCAGTTCGCAGATTTCAGACAGGCATCGTAGTGTTCGGTAGGTGGTGGTCTGGCGTCAATTTGATTGTGCTAATGCTTTTTATTAGTGGCATGAATGATTGGATTTTGGCCTTAACTTGTTTTCG
>NZ_BAYD01000219.1 GCF_000685075.1 Paraburkholderia oxyphila NBRC 105797 | reverse complement strand
CGATTAATGGGATAAGACCGGCGTCGACGCAACTAATCATGTTCGCCACCTCGCTCAGCGCGGTCATGGCCGCGCTCCATGCGCTCAAGGAAACCGGGACCGCGCTCGACGGCTATGCGCAAGCGCTCGATCAACAAGCGCAGCTGAGGCAGGCCCGCGACGCGAGACGCGCTAACCCACCCCGCGCCGATGGCGCTACCACTTGATGCGATCGAAGCGCCGCGTATAGAGAACGTCGGCGCCGTAGAACGTGCCGCCATAGGCGGCCACGGACCAGTAGCGCGTCAGGTTGAGCGTGACCTTGATCGCGTTCGAGGCCGACTGCAGCCCCTGTTCGTAGCCGAGCACGAGCCATTCGTTGATGGCCTTCGAGAGCAGCACGACCTCGGGATCGGTCAGGCCCACCTCGCTGCGCCCGATCGAAATTTCGTCGAGGCCGATGCTCTGCGCGATGCGCTTGCCTTGTGAGCTGCCGAGCAGCGCGAGCGCCGTCGTCATCGCGTTCTGCTGGCCGACGTTGTTGCCCTGGTCGGTGCCGTGGCCGAACAGGAGCCACGAAAGCTTGTCGTTGTCGGGCACGTTCGGCTCGGAAACGAGCTTGGCCACCGGCGCCTGAACCGTGCCCGTGACCTGCACGCCCGCCTCCACCTGCTGATTGCGCCGCATGGCGAGAATGTTGATGCCCGGATTGCCGACCGGCCCGTTGAACGTGAAGAAGCCGTTCTCGATGGCCAGCTTGGTGCCGAACGCCGTATAGGTGGACCCTTCGGTCACGCGCACGTTGCCGACCGCGCGCAGCGGCACGTCCGGCGCACTGTTCACGGTGATCGTGCCGGCGAGGCCGAGGTCCGCGCCCTGCCCGTGGAAGCGGAAGTCGCGCCCGAGGTCGATGGCGACGTTCGCGCGTGGCGCGAAGCGCGGCGCGGGCTTCTTCGAGGCGGTCTCTTCGATGGGCGGCGGCGTGCCGCCTGTCGTCGTGCCGTCGGGACGCACGATCACGACGTCGTCGCCGAGCGCGGGCGCGGCCGACTCGGGCAAGTCGAAGCGCGCGCGATCGACAGTGAACTTGCCGTCGATCTGCATGCCCCCCAGATGCCCGCCATTGGCGATGCTCGCGCTGCCCGACAGCGACAGCTTGCGGTCGGGCGAAGCAAACAGCTCGAGCTTGTCCGCGATGATGCTCGCGGTGAGGTCGGGCTCGTCGTTGTCGAGGCGCACGCGGCCCGTCGCGCGCAGCGTGCCGCTCGTCGCGCCATGGAACTCGACCTGCTGGAAGTCGACGAGATTTTTCGACAGCGCGATGCGGATCGTGCCGTCCTTGAGCTCGACGCCCTGGTCGACCACGGTCGCGGAAATGCCGTCGCCAATGAGCGAGCCCGTGAGGTTCGGCTTCGCGAGCGTGCCGCCCAGTGCGAGCTGCAGCGCGAGATGGCCATCGAGCAGGTAGGTCGGGCCCAGCAGGCCGCCGGTAGTCTTCAGCGAAGGCACGTTCGCCTTGATCGTGCCGCCGAGCGGCGCTTCTTCGGCCACCGTGAGCATGCCGTCGCGCGGCACGAGCGTCGTGTTCGTGTCGATGTCGAGCGTGCCTACGCGGCTCGCCTGCGCATGCGCGGTGAGCGTGAGGCGATTGCCGCCGCTGAAGGCCGCGCGCGCATTGAGATCGCCGATGCCGAGCGAGGCGAGACCGCGCCCGATCTCGGTCGTGATGTCGCCCGAGCGGCGCTTCACCTGCACATAGCCGCTCGCGCTCTGGCCGATCGAGAAGTCCCAGTCGCCATCGAAGATCAGATCGGTTTTGAGCGTGGACGGCACGCCGGTGAACTGCTGGCGCAATTGCATGATGCGCGCGACCGAGACGTTCGTGAGCGCGCCCGCCGAGCGGATGCGGCCGTGGTCGAGGTCGAACGACTTCAGGTCGAGCGAGGCGCCCAGGGCCGCGATGCGCGTCGCGCCGAGCGCGACCTTGCCCGGGCCCGCGCTCACGGTCACCGGCGCCTCCAGTTGCACGCCCGGCACGCCGCGGTTCTCGAGTTGCGTCACCGTGCCGTCCCAGCGCGTGCCTTCGGGCGTATCCGAGAGCTTGCCGTTGGCCGCCACCGCGAAGTCGATCGGCTGCCCCTGTACCTTGCCCTTCGCGCTCGCGGTGAGCGTGTGCTTCGCGCGCGTGCCGGACAGGCGCGCGCTCAAGGTCGTGATGTCGACGCCCGCCACGGCGACACCGCTTGCGTCGGCGCTGAACGCGAGCGCGCCGTTCGCGCCGTCGCGCGCCTCGGCCCGGCCCTCGGCGTGGCCGACGCGGTTCTCGCCGAACACCACGTTCTCGGCCTTGTAGTCGAGCGCCACGTCCGGATGCGCGAAGGTGCCGGTCAGGTCGCCGCTTGCCGCGAGCTGGCCCGCGACGCCGAAGCCGAGCCGGTCGAGCTGCGGTGCGTCCACGCGAAAGCGCAGGCGGTCGCCGCTGGCGCCAAAGCTGCCTTGCAAGTCGACAGTATTGCCCGCGACCGAAAGATTCGCGCGGCTCGGCAGAATGCGTGAGCCCGCGAGCTGAATGAGGCCCTGGCCGGTGAGCGGCAGGTCGTCGTAGACGCTCGGCCCGAGCTTGAACTCGGCCTTCGTCGTGAGGGCGGGCGCGAGCATGCCGCTCGCGTCGAGCGTGCCGTTCACGCGTGCCGTGATGCGGCGCGTTGGGGCTTGCTGTGGGCTCTTCTGCGCGGATTTGCCCGCGGACGCGGTCCGCGCCGCCGTTTTCGGTGCTGCGCTTTGCGTCGAGGTTTGTGTGCCGGTTTGCGTGGTATTGCGCGCAACGTCCTGCGCCCCGGTAGGCGCCGCGGGCCTGGCCGCGGGTTGTGCCGCCTTACGGGCGGCCGTGCCCTTTTGCGCCGGCACCTGCGACGCGAGCGAGAGTGGATCGAAATCGGTCAGCACCGCCTTGAGCGTGTACGAGGAATGGGCGTCGTGCTTGAGCGCGCCCGTGAGGTCGAGATGCCCGGCCCCCGAGGTCAGGCGCACGTCGTTGAAGGCAAGGCGCGCGGGATCCTGCGTCACCTTGCCCTGCAGGCGCAGCGCGGCCTTCGGATCGGCGAGATCGAGCGCGACGCTCTGCACGTCGTCGGCCAGATGCACCGTGATCGGGCCCGCCAGCTGTGTCGGGAGCACGCTCGCTTCGAGCGCGTTCAGATCGAGGGCCGCCACCTTGAGGGCGAAGCGGCCGTTGCGGCCGCTCAGCACGCCACTACCGGTCACCGTCGCGTTTTTCACGAGCCGCACGTTCAGGTTCGAGAGACGTTGCGTATGCGCATCGAGCACGACGTCCGTGCGCGCCTCGATGAGCGGCAGCAAGTGCGCGTCGATCGCCCCCGGCTTCGCGTTGACGATCGACACCTTGCCCGCGACCGTGAAGCCGGCCGCATTGGGGTTCTCGTGGCCAGGCGCCGCACCGGCGGTGCTGGAAGCGAGGGCGGTGGCGGAAGCCGGTGCAACAGCCGACGCCCCAGCGGCCACGCCGGCCGAAGCGTTGCGTGCGTGCGCCGCGGACGCGCCGCGCGGGCGCGTTGCCGCTGCCGATGCCGATGCCGATGCCGATGCCGCCGCCGAAGCGCCACGAACGCCGGACGCCGCTGCCAACGCCGCCGTCTCGGGCACGAACGGCGTGACCGCGTCCTGCGCCGGCTCCAGGTCGGCATGCAGGGCCAGGTCCGCGAACGGCGCGCCCGGTGCGAACGCCTGCGGGTTCACGTGATCGAAGGCGAGCGTCGCGCGCTTGAGCGGCACGGCCGCAAACGGCGCCGCCTCGACATGCGCCTGCCCCGCCAGCTTCATGCCGCTCGCCGCGATGTCGGCGCTGAGCGCCTCGAGCGAGCCGCCAAGGCGCGCGTTCACCTGCACCGCCTCGTTGTTCACCTTGCCCGCATAGCCAAGCTCGCCCGTGAGTGCGAACGGCCGCACCCCGTCGAGCTTCGCGCTCGCGCTCACCGCGCCGTAGGGCGTGTCGAGCTGCTCGACGGCCGCCTCGTGATGCCGCCCGTCGCTGCGCCCGTGGAATGCGAAATTCGAGAACTCGGTGGCCGAGGCGCCCTCGTGCAGCGTGAGCTTCGCCACGCGCAGATCGCGGATCTCGAGCGCGAGCGGCAACCGCAGGTCGCCCGGCAGTGTCATAGGCGACGATGGCTCGGTGGACGGCACGATGCGCGCATCGATGTTGCCCACATGCAGATAGTCGAGCACGAAACGCCAGGGCCGCTTCTCGTGGACCTCCAGCGCCCACTGGCTGCTCACGCGGTCGACCGCGAAGGTCGTGCCGTCCTTGCCGCGCCAGCTCACGTCGCGCAGGCGCAGGCCCGTCGCGATCGTGCCGCCGTCGAGCGTGCCCGCGAGTTGGCCGCCCAGCACCTTCACCGCTGCGCGCCACACCCAGGCCGTGCCGCGCTCGGTGGTCGCCGCGCCGTACAGGAGCCCCGCCACCAGCGCGACGATCAGCACCGGCGCCACAACCGCCCACGCGAGCGAC
>NZ_BAYD01000220.1 GCF_000685075.1 Paraburkholderia oxyphila NBRC 105797 | reverse complement strand
AAGCGCCGTTTTCTACGCATGCTCGGGGCTTGTTCTGTGCTGGCTCCTGATCGCGTTCAGCATGAAGACGCCTCCGCCGCGCCATGCGTAACCGTTCCAGGCCGGAGCAGCGCACGGACCTTGAAGGGAGCGTTCTGGGGCATGAGTTCCATCTTGAATACAAACCCTCCGTCGATATAATGGTTCGCTACGGTCTCGGGTGCTACTGCAGCGAAGCCTCCACGGAGGGCCGTCGTCATCTCACGATGGTTAATAAAGGTGTCCCAATTCGCCGCCCGGAACATCACAAGGAGCAAGCCCATGTTTAAGTCGAAGCTACGCCGAGCACTCGTCAAGGAGCGTCGAACCACGATGGATAGCCACCGCCTCGATCGTGAAGCTTCCGCGCAGCGTCAGGCTGGTCAACCGCCGGAAGTCGAGCCGAAATCGGATGTACCACGCTTTGGTGAGCGCCCGTCGCGCCACTGAGCGCAGACGTACTCGCGCGCTCGAATCGAACGCTCGCAGTCTCGAAGTGGCAGCCGGCGACATCGGCTGGCCACACGCTCATACCGCCTCCGGGCGCGACCTGCATGCGCTCTCCCGAGCCGTCCTCACACTGCCTGACGAAAGCAGGTATCCGCCTGAAACTTCGGTCCATCACGGAATACCGGCCCCCTCACCCGGCCGGATTTTCCTCGCTCGGATGCGGCACGGCGCCTCCCGCCGGCATCCCGAGGATGCTGAGCTGGAACGTCGGCGTGGCCGCGAGCGATTCGAGGCTGGTGTCTTCCGGATAGCCTGGCAGCAGCGGCAGGATCACCGAGCCCCCTATCACGGCGCGGCGGCTGTCGTCGGCGGGTTTCAGGCCCCAGACATCCTGGTAGACGAGCGGTACCGTTCGGCCATCGCGCACCGTGTTGCCGAGATAGAGCATGACGTGGCCGCCGATGTAGATCAGCGTGCGCATCGGCTTACCGCGCTGCGCGAGGTAGTCGAGCCGCGCCGCGGGGGTCAGCGACGAAAGGTCCGTCATGTCGCCGGCGAACATCTGCGCCGACGAATGACGTGGCAGCCATACGCCGAATACGGCAAAGATGCTCTGCAGTTCCGCCGAGCAGTCGTTGTCGAAGTTCGTGTTGCCCCAGCCATATGGACGCCCGATCAGCGCCTTCATGAGCCAGGCGAGATGGCGCGGCGTCGCGGCGAGCGGCGCAGGCACAATGGCGGTATCCGCGAGCGCGGCCATGCGCACGGCGGCGCGGCCGTCGATGTCGCGAACCGGCACGGCGACGACGCGCGTGCCGGCCGACGTCGGCCCTTGCAGCGGCAATAGCGTGCCCGCAGGCGCGTCGAATCGAAAAACGCCACCCGTGTCGCGCAAAGCCGCGGACGCCTCGATCACGGCGCCGAGCGACTGTCCCGCCATGGCGCGCCAGCGCGCGACGAATGCATCGTCGGCGAGGGCGAGCCCCCCGCTTTGCACCCAACCCTGCACGTCCGGGGTCTGCACGTAGGACCAGCCGCCATCCGCACTCGTGCCTAGCACATAGAGCGGCGTGCCGGGGCGCACGGCGCTCACCTGCAGGTTGTCGAAGGGGTAACCCTCGCCCGCGAAGTGACGGCTGTAGAACGACGGATCGAGCGTCGGCAACTCGCGTACGAGCAACGCGTCCGTCGCAATGGCGCGCCTGGCCGGATCGTAGTTCCCTGCGCGGTCAAACTGCGACAGATCGACGTTCTGTGCAATCGCGTCGATCCACGCCTTCGTATGCGGCCGGAAGTTCATGCCGTAGCCGATGCGGCGCGGCTCCTTGTCCGTGTTGTCGAACTCGTCGAGCCGGCGCATCTGCAGCGCCGCTATGTCACTGCCCTTTTCGCTGTACACGCGGTTCTGGATGTAAGCGGGATTCCAGGGCGAAGGATCGTTCAGGCCGGCGCCGAAGTAGCGCGCAAAGAGCGCGTTGAACTGGGCGCGCTGCTCGTCGGGCGAGAGGAACGGGGTGTCGTAGCCAGGGCTCGATGGATCGAGCCAGTGATCGACGTTCTGGTCGTAGTCGTCGAGCGGGAAAAGCGAAACACGATCGACGAAGGTGGGGCGGCCGACCGGATGTGTCGCACTTACCGGTGCGACGGCGGGGCCGCTTGCGCAGCCGCTCACCACGCCTGAAGCTACCAGCGCCGCAGCGAGCGCCCAGATAGACGCGCGTCGGGATGTAGCGCGGTGCGGAGCATTTCCGGACAGATGGCCGGAGGAACGAAAGAGGAAGTGCATGAATGAACAGGCCGTTCGACAAGGAGTCGATCATACCCCGAATGTCCGCACTGTCTGCCGCGCGCGTTGGAGCGTGGGTGGAGTCGCTCCTCGCCCCGTTCACGCTCAAGGGTAAAAAGTAACCTTCGCCCATTGCGCCACATATTCATGGAAAAAATTGCGGCTTTGAGGCCGCCAGAACCTCGACTCCATTTCATGGCAGTTGTGCGAGGCGAACCCCGGACAACTTTGGTTGCAAGGCCGGGGCAGATGATTATCAGCATTGCTAACGGTCGCTTCGGAAACAGGGCGACAGGGTGACAGGACGAAACGCTTCGCGCGACGTATCGCGCGAAGCGCAACTTCATAAAACGGCTCGCCACCCTGCCCTGAAACAGCCCGCCAACGCGCCGATCAGAACGCGTGACGCATGCCCACGGTCACGGCCACCTGCGTATCCGTCGACGACGGCGAGAGCGTGTTGATCATCGCGTGCGAGAGCACCGAGCCTTGCGGCGCGCCGTGCACGTTCTGATAGACGCCTTCGAGGTAGAAGTCGGTGCGCTTGCTGATGGCGTAGTCTGTCTGCAGCATCGCCGTGTTCCAGCCCGGGTTCGAGCCGTTATAGGCGCCATGCGTGTACGTATAGGCGCCCGAGACCGTCCACGCCGGCGTGAGCGCGTACTTCACGTTGGCTTCGTAGTTGTCCAGACGCAGCGAGCCGGAGAGCGAGCCCGCCGAGGAATCGTTGGCGCCCAGATACGTGCCCGTGCCGAACGAGAACACGCCTGCCGCGTTGTCGATCTGCGTGTGGCTCCACACGAGACCCGCCGTGACCGGACCATAGGTGTAGTTGCCGCCCAACGACCAGACGCGCTGGCGTTGCGCGATGAAGTTCGCGCTCGTATCGCCCGTGGTGACCGCGCCGCTGCCGTTGCCGGCGCCGTTGAGCTGCAGGTAGCCGGCGGCCAGGTTGACGGGGCCTTGCGCATACGAAAGCGCGAAGCCATAGGAACGGTTGTTCGCGAAGTCGCCTGCCTTGTTGCTGAACGAGTACATGGTCTCGGCCGTGACACCGTACCACGTCGGGCTTGCATACTTGACCGAGTTGTTGATGACGACCGAGTCCGCCGCGAGGTTGTCGTTCTCGAATGGATGCGCGGCGATATTGCCGCCCCAGGTATTGGATTCCGCCGTGAGCGGGCCGACGAGGTCGTTCATCACGTCGAACTGGCGACCAAACGTGAGCGTGCCGTATTTGTCGCTCTGCAGGCCGACCCACGCCTGCGAACCGAACATGTCACCCGAGAACGCCTGCGCGCCGTTGTTGACGAGGAAGCCCTGTTCGAGCTTGAAGACTGCATGGAGGCCGCCGCCGAGGTCTTCCGAGCCCTTGAGGCCGAACACCGTATTCTGCGTCGAGCTGGTGTTGAGCTGCCAGTTGCTATGGCCCATCTGGTTGTTGGTGTAGACGAGGCCGGTATCGATCAGGCCGTAGAGCGTCACGCTGCTTTGCGCATGTGCCGAGACGGCAAACGCACCGGTGATAGCGAGGGCGATTAGCGATTTTTTCATGTTTTATGGCTCCGAGTGTGGGCGCTAGTGAATTGAATCGAATGCTCTTTGTACGAAAATCATGTGTGGCCAATTGATGCGCTTCATCTATGCTTCAATTGCGATCTATTGCTCTATTGGCAATTGATTATTGCGGACAGCGCAATGCCTGCCGCTTACGCGGCTATCAGGCAGAAATGTCACGCCTCGTGGGGTGAAATGACGATCAAGCGCATCATAAGGTGTCGAAAATAAAAATTGCGTTGAAATTGAAGGCGGCGTTGCGCCGAAAGAACACATGGGAAAATGCGGTGCATTGCGCGCCCCAAATTCGCGCATGAAAAATCGATTAATCGACGTTTTGGGGCAAATCGTAAAGAAAATGAAATGTTTTCAATTTGGCGAATTGAATTGTTATTCGGATGAGGAATTGGCAAGGCGTGGCGGCGAGTCATCCGCGCCGATGCAACTGCGGCATAGAGCGGTGGAATCCACTCCACGGCGTGCGGCGTGGCACGCAACGCTTCTTATCAGGCTTTGGCCTTAACTTGTTTTCGCGGCGGGCCGCAAGCGTTGCCCCTGTGCGGGGCGGCACCTACTTTTCTTTGCAGCCGCAAAGAAAAGTAGGCAAAAGAAAGCGGCTCAC
>NZ_BAYD01000221.1 GCF_000685075.1 Paraburkholderia oxyphila NBRC 105797 | reverse complement strand
GGGAACCGCGCAAAAAAAATCACCCTCCCAACACATCAAAATCAAAATACCGCCGCTCGATCTTCTGATAAGTCCCATCCTTAATCATATCGGCAATAGCCTGATCGATCATAGCTCGCAGCTCAGTATCACTCTTTCGCAAACCAATGGCAGCCCCCACCCCAAGCGTCTTTGGATCACTAACAGGCGCACCAAGAAACGCATAATCCCGCCCTTGCGGCGTCTTCAAAAACCCATTACTACCAGAAATCATATCGGTAAGCGTCGCATCAAGCCGCCCCGACCGAAGGTCGGTATAAACCAGTTCCTGATTCGCATACGAAACCACGTTGATGCCAGCCGGCGCCCAATAAGCCTTCGCATAGGCTTCCTGCGTAGACCCTTGCGCCACCCCCACATTCTTCCCCTTCAGCGAAGCAACCGTAGGCTGCAACGTAGAGCCCCGAGGCCCAAGCAAACTACTGGGCGTATTGAACAACATGCTCGAGAACGCCACCTGCGCTTCACGCTTCGGCGTGACCGACATCGCCGAAAGAATCGCATCGAACTTGCGCCCCTGCAAAGCAGGAATGATCCCATCAAACGCCGTCTCCACCCACACACACTTCGCATGAAGCCGCCGGCAAATTTCATTGCCGAGATCGATTTCGAAGCCCACCAGCTTGCCGTCCGGCGCCCTGGATTCAAACGGGGCATAGGTCGGATCAACGCCGAACCTCAGCTCGGTCAATGCCTTTGCGTGTGCGCTGAGCGCCGCAAGTGACAGCGTGAGACACACCAGCGTCTTCTTCATGGCAAACATGGAATTCCTGTTCGAAATGGTCGCTTTCGGCGTCGGCCAGAGACCCGACTTCGAGGAGCAAGGGTTAACGAGAGCAGAACCGCCTTCGAGATGGCGTGAACAACATTGGCCCAAGCATATGGACACAAAAAATCGAATAATAGAGGTGTGCCGATGCACGATGCTTAAGTTTTTCTAAAACGTGCCCCTCGGTACGCAACTGCGCGTCACGCGCTCCGTATACTCCCCCATAGTATTGACATATACTCATCCCCAGTATCACGCTCAACCGCCCTCGCCCGGTCCATTGGGCGAGTCGATCCGAACGACCGTTCACCGCTCACGCGCCTTCAAGGAGACACATCATGGCCATTGCGCTTCACCCGACCGTCGATCAGGGCATCAAGAAAGGTATCGAGAATTTCGCAGGCGGCACGCTGCGCTGCAAGTGCAGCAGCGACCCGGTTGAAGTGCAGGTCGCTTCACAGGTGTTGTTCAACCACGCATGCGGTTGCACCAAGTGCTGGAAGCCCGCAGGCGCGTTGTTCTCGGTCGTGGGCGTGGTGCCACGCGAGAAGTTGTCCGTGGTGGCCCACGGAGAAAAGCTGAAGGTCGTCGACGAAAAGGCGCCTATCCAGCGCCATGCCTGCACCGCCTGCGGCACGCATCTGTATGGCCGCATCGAGAACAAGGACCATGCGTTCTACGGGCTCGATTTCATCCACACCGAGCTGTCCAGCGATGCCGGTTGGGACGGCCCCGGTTTCGCGGCGTTCGTTTCGTCGATCATCGAGAGTGGAACGCCGCCTTCGCAGATGGAGCAAGTGCGGCAAACCCTGCGCGACCAGGGCCTGGAACCCTATGATTGCCTGAGCCCCGCGCTCATGGACATCCTCGCCACGCACTCGGCCAAGGCAAAGGGCACTTACCGCGAGGCCTGATCCGCTTGCTTCAGCGTACGCAGGAAGAACGGCGCGAGCACCGAGACCGCTTCATCGACATAGTTCGGCACGTCGTAGAGCGACATGTGATTCGCGCCTTCCACCACGTGGAAATGCTTGTCCTGGCTCGCGGCGCGCGCGAACAGGTCGTCGCTCATCCACTTGCTGCCGGCCACGCTGCCCGCCACGATCTGCAGCGGCTGGGTCAGGAACGCTTCGGCCTTGTTATAGGCGTCGTAGGTGATGATCTGGTTCAGGCTGCGCGCGGTCATGTAGCCAGGCGCGTTGGGATGCTCGCAGCGCGGTGTGTGGTAGTACTCCCACGCCTCCTCGAGCTCCTTGTTCGGCGCGTCTTCCTTGCGCAACGGCGCGAGCGGCAGCGTGGCGAGCGCGTGGCTCGATGCGTCGCTCGTGCGCGCCTGCGAGCCGGCCTCGATGAAGGGCAGCGCATCCGCATCCTTCACCGTGTTTTCCCAGCCATTGCGAAACATCTGACCAATGTTCACCGCGCTCACCGTGCCCACCGCCTTGATGCGGCGGTCGTCGATGGCCGCGTTGGCCGTGTAGCCGCCGCCCGCGCAAATGCCCATCGCGCCAATCCGCTCGCGATCGACATAGGGCAGCGTGGTCAGATAGTCGATCACGGCGCTGATGTCTTCAGTGCGCACGTACGGATTCTCGAGCTGACGCGGCTCGCCCGTGCTTTCGCCCTGGTACGACGCATCGAAGGCGATCGCGATCAGGCCGTTATCCGCGAGTTTCCTGGCGTAGAGGCCGGCCGTCTGCTCCTTGACGCCGCCGCCCGGGTGCGTCACGACAACGGCGGCGTAGCGCTTGCGCTCGTCGAATCCTTCCGGAAAGTGGATCACCGCGGCCATGGTGACGCCCTGGCCATTGAGGTTCTTGAAGTTCACTTTCTGCATGGTGCGTTGCTCCTGTCTTGAAGAGGCGGTCGATGACCGATGACTCTATGGTAGACAACGCATCGCTTCAGAAAAATGGCCTTATCGAGACATCAGCGTTAAGCTGCGCTTGACAATGCCTGTGCCCGGCGCGCGCCGGCAGGAGCCGCCGGGCGCGCCGCGGCGGACATCAGTTGCCGTCGCCGCGGATCGAGTCGGGGGAGAAATACGCCTCGGTCATGTTCGACGTATGCGTGAGAATCGGCATCTCCTCCTGATTCGACAGACGGTCCGCATAGTACGCGCCCGAGATCAGATCGTGATAGAAGACCGAGGTCGAATAGAACGACTTGGCGTCGTACGCATAGAGCGTGGGCGCGAGGTTCATGCGCCACAGCGTGCCGCGCGCGTCGTAGTTGTCGGCGGCGACTGCGTTCCAGCTGTCCTCGTCGAGATACAGCACGCGCTTGGCGTACTGGTGGCGGAAGCCGGCTTTCAGCGTCGCCTGCAGCACCCACACGCGATGCAGTTCGAAGCGCATGTACTGCATGTTTTCATGGCCCTTCGTCAGCAGGTCGCTGTACTTGATCGATGGGTCCATCAGCTTGTAGTTGTCGTACGGGATGTAGATCTCGCGCTTGCCGAGGATCTTCCAGTCGTAGCGTTCACCCGAGCCGTTGAAGAGACGGTCGTCGTCCACCGTGCGAAAGCCGCCCGGGCCGATCGGCTGGTCGAAGCCGTACTCGGGCATCTGGCGCACGCGCCGCGTGCCGGGGTTGTATTGCCACGCGCGGCGCGTGTCCGAGCCTTCCTCGTTCCACATGTCGTAGCTCACGATGAGCGAGCCGCGGTCGGACAACGGCAACTGGGTTTGCACGCGCGCGAACGTCTTGTTCACGAGCGGGTTGCTGGCGGGCTGGAACGGAATGGCGCCGCGCGGCCCGTAGATGAAGTAGTTCACCTTGCCCCGGGCGATGTTGCCATCCGGATAGACGACCGCCTGGTCATAGGTGGCGCTCTCGCACTCGATCAGCGAGGCGAAGCGCAGGTTCCACATGGCTTCCACGCCGTCCTTGGGCACCGGGAACGGCGCGACCGGCGGGAAATCCTTCAAGCCGTTCTGGTCTGGTGTCATGGTCGTCTGCGGCGCGTAGGTGCGGATCGCCTTGTAGACCTCGTCCGGGTAGCGGAAATCGCGATGGCTCGGATACACGGTGATCTTGAAGGTATCCGGATACTTCTTGAGGAGCGCCTTTTCGCCGTCGGTTAGACGCGCTGCGTACTGCTGCATGTTCTGCGCGGTGATCGTGAAGAGTGGCTTGTCGCTCGCGTATGGGTCGGGGAAGCGATCGCCCTGCTTGTAGGTGATGTCGGGCGGGGCGCCGAGCCATTTGCCGGTCCAGGCGGGGATGGTGCCGTCTGCGTTGCCGGCGCGTTCGGCGCCCATGGGGGTGAGTGGGCCTTCCAGCTTGGCCATGTCGTCGGGGCTGGTTTTTGCGAGGGACGCTGTTGCCAGCGTCAGGGTTGCTGCCAGTGCGCAGATGGGTATCACGATATGGATAGGTTTTTTCATTTGCATTCCTTATTAGATAAGACACTATGACTTTCCGTGAGGCAGTGGCTGGCCTGCCGTGAGGAATCAAACGCGGGTTAGCATCGCTGCCAGAGCCGCAGGCGTTGGCCTTAACTTGTTTTCGCGGTGGGCCGCAAGCGTC
>NZ_BAYD01000222.1 GCF_000685075.1 Paraburkholderia oxyphila NBRC 105797 | reverse complement strand
CCCTCGGGCGATAGACGCGAGCAGGCAGGAATGACGTACCGTAATGACGCGCGAAGTCCAGCACGGTGTCGCCGGCGCGAGGTTCATAGCGGTCGGGATCGGCAATCATCGCGCGCGGATTGTCCGGCACAATCAGTTGCGGTAATCAGCAGGTTCAGGTAATCCGCAGGAGCGCGGTGGAACCGCCGCCGTTGCTAGCATCAGGTCGCCAGTTCCTTCACATTATCTCGATAGTGCCATCCTAGAGGCGCGACCAACCGCTTAAGGAGGCGCGCCATGTCCGATCAGCAAACAAAGCACGAAACGCTGCTCAGCGAGCTCGAGCAGCATCTTGTAGTCGAGCGATATAGTGTCCAAATCCGCAATCGCTATCTGGCAGTCGCGGCGAACTTCCTTCGATTTCTCGACAGGCGACGAATATCTGTTAAGACGGCAACGCCAACAGACGTATCGGCGTATCTTGGATGCGAACTTCGACGCTTCCGGCGTAACCACGGTCACTCGCCACTCTCCTTACGGGGCTGGAGAGCGTCCCATACGACCGGCATTCATCAGTTGCTGCGATTGGCTATTGGCGAGTGGCCACCCGATCCGATCCCTTCCAGTGTCAACGCAAGGTTTAATCGCAAACTGTGCGCGGAATACGGTCAATGGCTTCGGGAGTGGCGAGGGCTGGCAGCCGAAACGGTTGACGGCCTTCTGGCCGAAGCACAACGATTCTTGTGCTTCAAAGGACGGTGCAAAGGCGCTGAAACGTTGATGCATATGACGGTCACGGATATTGATGCCTATCTGCAAAGCCGTGTTTCGTCGCTGCGTCGGGCATCGCGTAAAGGTATCGCATTGCTGCTTCGCAGCTTCGTTCGTTACCTGTATGAGACGGGCCGTATCGGGCACGATCTTTCTCGATTCGTCATTGTTCCAACAATGTATGCATACGAGTCTATTCCCTCGGCACTGCGCCCCGCCGACATCAAAGCGGTCTTGGATTCAACGCGCCATGACCGTTCTCCGATAGGGCTACGCGACTACGCCATTCTGATGCTGCTGTCGACGTATGGCTTACGTGCGGGAGAGGTGACGCGACTGCGTTTGGAGGATATCGACTGGAGATCTGATCGATTTTACGTCCGTCATACCAAGACTGGATCGCACTCAGTCTTGCCGTTGCTTCCGAGTGTTGGTGACGCACTGCTTGACTACTTGCGACGAGGACGGCCAGCCTCAGATGTGCGCGAGATATTTGTTCGCGCCCGGGCGCCTTATCGCGGATTTCACAATGGTTCCAGCTTGTACACACCAGTGCGACGGCGACTCGAAGCAGCCGGGATATATCCAGTTGGCAAACGCGGTCCACACGCATTTCGACATGCACGCGCTGTCAGCCTGCTTCGCGCTGAGGTTTCGGTAAAGGGGATTGGGGACCTATTGGGACACCGGTCGGCCGGGTCTACGGCCGCGTACCTGAAGTTGGCTACGGAGCATCTTCGCGGCGTAGCTCTTGAAGTCCCGAACATGGAGAGGCAGCCATGAAGCGAATCTGGCCTGATGTTGACGGACGTTGCATTGAACGATTTATCCATGGATTGGGAACCCGCAACGCAACGACGCCCATCGTTTACCGATGCGTTCTATCCGGCTTCCAGCGCTTTGTCATGCAGCGCAATCGACGGCAATCGCTGGATGAGCAAACGATCAAAGCGTGGTTGCACGAGCGAATCGCACAATGGCCTTTGCACATTGTGTTTCATCGCGCGCGTCTCGTCGACCGGTTCCTCGATTTTCTCGAGACAGAAGGATCGATTGCGAGCAATCCGCTACATGAACTTCGGATGCAATATGGTCAGCGAACGACAACGCCCATAGCGCGTGCACTACTATCTTTTTCCCCAGAGACAGCACTTGAAGCGTTACGTCCGCTTCCTCGCTTTGGAAGCTTTCTCGGGCCACTCATGCTCTACCATGTCACGTTAATGCGCGCCATGGGCTACCGCTACGAAACGCCAGCAAACCGATTTTTATGTTTCGATCGCTATCTGCAGAAGAATCCGCATCTGGAGGGTCAACCTCTGGCAGTTCTGCTGCAAGCATGGCGGGCCATACGTCCGACGCCCGAGCACGCGTGGCAGTGCCAGGCGTTGGGGCGCGATCTCGCCAGGGCGTGGCGACGCTTCGAGCCAATGATTCCCGTACCCAAGCCCGACCGCCGACTCTGTGAGCAGCTGAAGCAACAGCGACGGCGTCCCCACATCTACACAGACCAAGAGGTGCAGCAACTGCTCGAAACCGCACGGCGATTTCCCTCACCGTGCGCACCGCTTCGACCTCTGAGCCTGTACACAATGCTCGTTCTTGCATTTTGCACCGGACTACGCCTGGGTGAGATCGCAGGTCTCAACCTTGGTGACGTCCATCTCGATGTGGGCGAGATCGATATTCGGGACACGAAGTTCTTTAGATCGAGGACATTGCCTGTTCCCGACAGCGTCGTGGCTGCCCTGCGCGACTACCTACATGCGCGGCGACTCGCGGGCGGCCCACAGCAGGCCGCGTCAGGGCTTTTCTGGCATCAGCAAAGCGCCGGGCGTTACTCTTATGTGATGACTGGGAAGCTTCTGGTACGTGTCCTGCGCCTCTCTGGCGTAAAGCCTGACAGGGGCGGGCTCGGGCCACGCATTCATGATATTCGGCACACATTCGTCGCAAATCGAATGCTTGAGTGGTACCGCGAGGGGATCAACCCTCAGGCTCGCCTTCCTTATCTCGCCACGTATCTCGGCCACAGGGACATTAACTCGACTCTGGCCTATTTGACCATCACCAATGAACTGCTGCAACTGGCAGGCGCGCGCTTCCGTGCTTTCGGCGCGCACAGCCTGCACATCGCCGAAGGAGTGGACAATGAAATCGATTGATCCCTTGCCCAGATTGCTCCAAGAATTTTTTTACAAACACATGCTGGAACAGCGCAATCTCTCAGCACATACGGTGCGATCCTATCGCGATACATGGAGACTATTCCTGCGGTTTTCGGCTACGAGGCGCAAACGGTCCGTAGCCGCACTTGTGCTCGGCGACCTTACCGCAGCCATGGTAGGAGGCTTCTTGCAGCAATGCGAGCTAGAGCGCAAGGTCACGATCGGCACTCGAAACTGCCGACTCGCCGCGCTGCACAGCTTCTTCTCTTTTGTCGCTGAACGGGAGCCCATCTACGCAGCGCAGTGCGCCGAAGTACTGCGCATTCCAACCAAGCGTGAAGCCATTCGCGCGCCATTCTATCTTGAGCCCGACGAAGTTGATGCCATTATGTTGCAGCCGGATCGCACAAGTCTTGAGGGCCTACGCGATCATGCGCTGCTTTGTTTCCTCTACAACACGGGCGCGCGTATCCAGGAAGCGCTCGACGTTAGTCCTCAACGCATTCGCTTCGATCCTCCCTCTTACGTGCGACTGGTCGGCAAGGGTAAAAAAGAGCGGATCTGTCCTCTATGGCCAGAAACCGTTCTCGTGCTTAAGGCACTGCTCAAGCGGCAACCGCGTGCGGATAACGATCCCATTTTTGTCAATCGCTATGGCGTACCGTTGGGGGCGTCCGGAGTGCGCTATAAGCTCGCGCAGTACGTTCAGGCCGCCGCGAAGACTGTTCCTACGTTGTCTTTGAAGCGCGTCTCTCCGCACAGTTTCCGGCACGCGGCTGCCGTCCACCTCGTGGCAGCGGGCGTAGACGTCACCGTGATCCGTAGCTGGCTCGGTCATGTGAGCCTGGACACGACCAATCATTATGCCCAGGCAAATCTCGCTACAAAGCGCGCGGCACTCGAGCGTCTCGAACCGGCCTCGAAGAGAAAGAGACCGCCGCGATGGAAACGCGACGATGATCTGCTTGCGTGGCTAGATTCACTTTAACCCCTGCATAATGCGAAGGAACCGACGACCTGATTCCACCAACGGCGGCGGTTCCGCCGCGCTCCTGCGGATTACCTGAACCTGCTGATTAGTCGAGATTCTGGTCCCGGACAACCTGAAGGCCGGCGTACAGAAGGCGGACTTCTACGATCCGGTTCTGAACCGCACCTACGGCGAGATGGCTGCGCATTACGGCGTCGCGATCATCCCGGCACGCAAACGCCGCCCGCGCG
>NZ_BAYD01000223.1 GCF_000685075.1 Paraburkholderia oxyphila NBRC 105797 | reverse complement strand
GGTCTTACTGTGCCATATAGTTGGTTGCGGGCTCTTTTGTCGTACAGGAAGAGCGCCATCGTTGCATTCGCGAACGACTACGCAACCAGGTTAGTCACGGCATTCACGCGGGCGTGCGCGCCGCGGCGCGCCATTGCGCGGGCGTCATCCCCACATGCCGCTTGAAGCTGCGCTGAAACGCGGCATCGGACTGATAACCCACGAATTCGCCAATCTCGGCTACCGGCTGGCCGCCCTGCGCGAGCAGGCGGCCCGCGAGCGTCATGCGGATATCGGTCAGCACGTCGGCGGCGCTGCGCCCGATCGCTTCGTCGAAATGGCGCGCGAACGTCGCGCGTGACATGTGGCACAGCGCGGCCAGATCCGGCAGCGTCCAGGGCTTGCCGGGGGCGTCGAACATCGCGTCGATGGCAGGCTGCTCGATGCGCCACGGCGCGCCGAAGTGGCAGCGCACGTCGAGTCGGCCCGCAACGGGCATGAGCGTCAGAAGGCGGCTGAGGATGTCCAGGGGCGGCGGCCCGGTGGCATCGGTAGGCGAAATGAGTGAGACGAACGAGCATGAAGTCGCGCCATTCTGGCATTAAAAGCGCCGGCCTGCGTGACTAAACTGGCCCCATGCCATCGACGATGGCTACGCAAAGCAGTCAGTGCCATTCAACTCGAGGAGTCGATCATGTCCCGCCTTTCCGCTATCCGCCCCGAAGCCGCCACGGGCGCCGCCGCCGAAATTTTCACGAAGATCCGCAAGGCCATCGGCAAGGTGCCGAACGCTTACGCCACCATTGGCACGCACAGCCCCGAAGCGCTGGGCGCGATGCTGGCCGTAGACGCCGTGCTGGCCGGCGGCTCGCTCGCCAGGCCCGATATCGAAGCCATCAAGCTCGCGGTGAGCGAAGTGGCGGGCTGCGACTACTGTGTCGCTGCGCACACGCTGGCGGGCAAGGCCGCGGGCCTCGCACCCGAAGCGATGAAGCAGCTTCGCGCGGGCGATGCAACCGGCGACGTGAAGCGCGACGCGCTGGTGCATTTCGTACGCGTGCTGGTGCGTACGCACGGCACGGTGCCCGAAGCCGAGGTGAATGCGATTCGCGAGGCGGGTTACACGGAGCGCCAGGTCGTGGAGATCGCACTCGCGATCACGTCGATCACGTTCACGAATCTCGTGAACCGCGTGAACGATACGGCGCTCGATTTCCCGGCCGTGGCCTGACTGTGTAGCGTGTCGCCTGCGTTCTCATGGAGCGGCGTTCCGGGTCATGCGGCCGAGCTGGCCATGGTGACGGAAGACCTGGCCATCTCGCAGGTGACTCCCGCCGCGTAATCGTTCGGCGTGCCAATCACGCACGCCGCGTGGAGAACGAAGCCGAGCCGGGCTGTCGTGGCGACGGCGGACCGCGCGATCAATCCCGATCTGGAGCGCTTCATGACCCAGCGCGCTGTGTTCGCATGACCGGCTCCATTTCGGGGCCGATTTCGTTTGCGGAACATCCGGTTGGCGTCAGCTGATGCTTGTGACCTTCGATACAGCGTGTTGCGCGTCACGCCTGGTCCGACTGCAACTTCAGAAGGATCTCCTGCGCCTGCGCGCCAAATGCTGCAGGTACTTCGTTATCCTCTTCAAGAAAGGCTGCCGGTCCGCATCACCAGCGGGAGCGCCCCACATTACGACGAGGGTGCCACGCTGGTTTGACGCCGCCATGCCGGTAAAGAATCTCGACCAGATTTGTGGCAATTTGTGGCATTTGCGAATCCGCAAAGACCCGCACTCCTAAACGGCACTTTTTGGCCATCTCCGCCCATCAGGAATAAGGCGCCGCCAGATGACCGCCTCGCCCCTGACGCCATGCCGTGCAAACCGAATCGGGCTCTACCACACGGCACCTGGTGGCATTTCTTACGAACAGCCTTCGCGGTGTCGCTCGCCGATTGAAAAGTCATGGTGCTGCGCGATCGGTATATCCCCTGGTAATGTGGCGATTTGTTGCATATTGACTGATTTTGTTGCGTCCCATAAAGTGACGCAACAGTGCAGTGACGCAATGACCGACCCGACATCCACGGAGACACATCATGACGGCCACATCCCTCTCATCCCCTCCCGCAGCTTCCGAAACCGGCGATCCGCTTCTGCTCACGCCCGGCCCGCTCACCACCTCGCGCACCGTCAAGGCCGCGATGGTTCACGACTGGGGTTCGCGCGACGCGAACTTCGTCGAAATCAACCGCTCGGTGCTCGCGAGGCTGGCGGAGATCGCGAACGGCGCGGGAGACTGGGTGACGGTGCCGATGCAGGGTTCCGGCACGTTCGCCGTCGAGGCGATGCTCACCACCTTCGTGCCCAAGAACGGTGAGGTGCTGGTGCTGATCAACGGCGCCTACGGCAAGCGCGCGAAGCGCATTCTCGATATAGCCGGGCGCAAGACCGTCGTGTACGAAACGGCCGAAGACACGCCGCCGGACCTCACGCAGGTCGAAGCGCTGCTCGCGAGCCAGCCGTCGATCACGCATGTGTTCACGATTCACTGCGAGACCACCTCGGGCATCCTGAACCCCATCGCGCAGATCGGCGCGCTCGCGCACAAGTACGGCAAGGGCTATCTCGTCGATTCGATGAGCGCGTTCGGCGCGCTGCCGCTCGACGTGCAGACCATGCATATCGACGCGGTCGCGGCATCGTCGAACAAGTGCATCGAGGGCGTACCGGGCCTCGGCTTCGTGATCTGCCGGCGCGAGGCGCTCGCGCGCACCCAGGGCAACGCCACCACGCTCGTGCTCGACCTGTACGAGCAATCGACCAACCTGGAGAAGACGAGCCAGTACCGTTTCACGCCGCCCACGCACGTGATCGTGGCGTTCCATCAGGCGCTCAACGAGTTCGACGTCGAAGGCGGCGTGGCCGGGCGCGGCGCGCGCTATCGCGCCAACTGCAAGATCCTGCTCGAAGGCATGCGTGCACTCGGCTTCAAGCCGCTGCTGCCCGACGCCTTGCAGGCGCCCATCATCGTCACATTCCACATTCCTGACGACCCGCGCTTCGTATTCAATCAGTTCTACGAAAGTCTGAAGGCGCGCGGCTACGTGATCTATCCGGGCAAGCTTACCGTGGCGGACTCGTTCCGCATCGGCTGTATCGGCCGCCTCGGCGAAAAGGAAATGCGCGCTGCGCTCGCCGCAATCGCCGAGGTTCTCGAATCCATGGGCATGACCGGCGCCCTTGCAAAGACGGCATGAAAGGAGACGCCATGAGCGCACTGCAGGACACCACACTGACCGTGAACGGCCGCGAATACCGGCTTCCCGACGCGCCCGTCGTCGTGATCTGCCTCGACGGCTCGGAGCCGGCCTATATCGAGGAAGCCATCAAGGCCGGGCGCGCCCCGAACCTCGCGAAGATGCTGCGCACGGGCATGAACCGCATCGCCCAGTGCGTGATTCCGAGCTTCACGAACCCGAACAACCTCTCGATCCTCACGGGCCGTCCGCCCAGGGTGCACGGCATCGCGGGCAACTACTTCTACGACCGCACGAGCGGCGAGGAAGTGATGATGAACGACGCGCGCTTCCTGCGTGCGCCCACGATCTTCGCGGCGTTTCACGACGCCGGCGCCAAGGTGGCCGTGGTCACCGCGAAGGACAAGCTGCGCACGCTGCTGGGCAAGGGGCTCGATTTTGCGAGCGGCCGCGCGATCGCGTTCTCCGCGGAAAAAGCCGACCAGGCCACGCGTGCGGCCAACGGCATCGAGGACGTGCTCGCGTTCGTCGGCAAGCCGCTGCCCGATGTCTACTCGGCCGATCTCTCCGAGTTCGTGTTCGCCGCGGGCGTGAAGCTGCTCGATACCTTCCGTCCCGACCTGATGTATCTGTCGACGACCGACTACGTCAGCACAAGGCCGCGCCGGGCTCGCCGAAGGCCAACGACTTCTACGCGATGTTCGACCACTACGTGGGCCAGCTCGATGCGGCAGGGTGCGTGCTCGCGATCACCGCCGACCACGGCATGAACGACAAGCACCGCGCGAACGGCGAGCCCGACGTGCTCTATCTGCAGGATTTGTTCGACGAGTGGACCGGCAAGGGCCAGGCGC
>NZ_BAYD01000224.1 GCF_000685075.1 Paraburkholderia oxyphila NBRC 105797 | reverse complement strand
TAAGGTCCGGCGACCGGGGTCACGAGCCCCTGTCGCCGGTTGCGTTTCATTCCAGGCTTTAAGGGGGAACACCACATGTTCCGCTTCGTATTGCGCCGCGTCGGCATGGTGATACCTACCTTCATTGGCATCACGCTGCTCGCGTTCGCGCTCATCCACCTGATTCCGGGCGATCCCATCGAAGTGATGATGGGCGAGCGCGGCGTCGATCCGCAAATGCACGCCGAGGCGATGCACCGCCTGGGGCTCGACGAGCCCCTGCCGATGCAGTACGTGCACTACGTCTGGCACGCGATGCACGGCAATCTCGGCACCTCGATCATCACCAACACGAGCGTGATGGGCGAGTTCCTCGCGCGCTTTCCCGCCACCGTCGAGCTCTCGTTCTGCGCGCTCATGTTCGCGCTCATCGTGGGCCTGCCCGCCGGCGTGTTCGCGGCCTTGCGGCGCGGCACCGTCGTCGATCACGGCGTGATGGGTACCGCGCTCACCGGCTACTCGATGCCGATCTTCTGGTGGGGGCTCATCCTCATCATGGTGTTCTCGTCCAAGCTCGGCTGGACGCCGGTTTCGGGGCGCATCGCCGTGGAGTACGACATTCCGCACGTGACGGGCTTCATGCTGATCGACTCGCTCCTGCCCGGCACCGACGAAGGCTCGTTCAGGTCGGTGCTCTCGCACCTGATCCTGCCCGCGATCGTGCTCGGCACGATTCCGCTCGCCGTGGTCGCGCGCATGACGCGCTCGTCCATGCTCGAAGTGCTGCGCGAGGATTACATCCGCACCGCGCGCGCCAAGGGCCTCTCGCCCGTGCGCGTGATCGTCGTGCACGCGCTGCGCAATGCGCTGATTCCCGTGGTGACCGTGATCGGCCTGCAGGTCGGCACGCTGCTGCGGGGGCCGTGCTCACCGAGACGCTGTTCTCGTGGCCCGGCATCGGCAAATGGCTGATCGATGCGATCAGCCGGCGCGACTATCCGGTGGTGCAGGGCGGCATTCTCATGATCGCGACCCTCGTGATCGTCGTGAACCTGTTCGTCGATCTGCTGTACGGCGTGCTCAATCCGCGCATTCGACATACGAGGTAATCACGCCATGACGATGCAAAACCCGCAATCCATTCATCGGCTCGTGGAGGCATGATGGCTGACATTCAGAACACCGTGCCCGCCGCCGTCACGCCGCCTTCGGGCCGCGCGCTCGTGCTGCGCGAATTCTGGGCGAACTTCTCGCGCAACAAGGGCGCCGTGGGCGCCGGCGTGATCGTGCTGCTGCTCGTTTTCGTGGCGGTTTTCGCGCCGCTGATCGCGCCGCACAGCCCCATCGAGCAATACCGCGACTTCGTGAAGATCCCGCCCGCCTGGCTCGACGGCGGCAACTGGAAGTTCATTCTCGGCACCGACGAAGCGGGCCGCGACATCCTCTCGCGCCTGATGTACGGCGCGCGGCTGTCGCTGTGGATCGGCTGCGTCTCGGTGCTGCTCGCGCTGATTCCGGGCGTCGTGCTCGGGCTCGTGGCCGCGTTCTTCGAGAAGTGGGCCGACACGCCCATCATGCGGCTTATGGACGTGCTGCTCGCGCTGCCCTCGCTGCTGCTCGCGGTGGCCGTGGTCGCGATCATCGGCCCGGGCCTCACCAATACCATGTTCGCGATCGCGATCGTGGCGCTGCCCGGCTACGTGCGTCTGACGCGTGGCTCGGCTTTGGGCGAACTGCACAAGGAGTACGTGATCGCCTCGCGCGTGGCCGGCGCCGGCACGCTGCGGCTGATGTTCTCGCAGGTGCTGCCCAACTGCACGGCGCCGATCATCGTGCAGGCCACGCTCGGCTTTTCGTCGGCGATTCTCGACGCGGCCGCGCTGGGCTTCCTCGGTCTTGGCGTGCAGCCGCCCAAGGCGGAGTGGGGCGCGATGCTCGCCTCGGCGCGCGACTACATCGACAGCGCCTGGTGGATCGTCACGATGCCTGGCCTTTCCATCCTGATCTCGGTGCTCGCAATCAACCTGCTCGGCGACGGGCTGCGCGACGCACTCGATCCCAAGCTCAAGCGGATGGCCTGACATGAACAAAGAACTGCTAACCATCCGCAATCTGGCGGTGAACTTCAACGGCCTGCCGGCCGTGGATCGCGTGAATCTTTCCGTGGCGCCGGGCGAGGTGCTCGGCATCGTCGGCGAATCGGGCTCGGGCAAGAGCGTGACGATGATGGCGCTGATGGGCCTCATCGACGCCCCCGGCAAGGTGAGCGCCGACTCGATCACGTTCGACGGCCGCGACCTGCTCAACGCCACCGGCAAGGAGCGCCGCCGCATCGTCGGCAAGGACATCGCGATGGTGTTCCAGGACGCGCTCACGAGCCTGAACCCGAGCTACACCGTCGGCTATCAGATCAAGGAAGTGCTCAAGCTGCACGAAGGGCTGCGCGGCTCCGCGCTCAATGCGCGCGCGCTCGAGCTGCTCGACCAGGTGGGCATTCCCGACGCGAAGAACCGCATCGACAACTTCCCGCACCAGATGTCGGGCGGCATGAACCAGCGCGTGATGATCGCGATGGCCGTGGCCTGCAACCCGAAGCTCCTGATCGCCGACGAGCCCACCACGGCGCTCGACGTGACGATCCAGGCGCAGATCATGGAGCTGCTCGTGCGCCTGCAGAAGGAGCGCGGCATGGCGCTCGTGCTGATTTCGCACGATCTGGCCGTGGTGTCCGAAGTCGCGCAGCGCGTGGCCGTGATGTACGCGGGCGAGATCATCGAAACGAACCGCGTGCCCGATATCTTTTCGAGGCCCCATCATCCGTACACGGAGGCGCTGCTCGCGGCGATTCCCGAGCACAACAAGGGGGCGATGCGGCTGGCCGCGCTGCCCGGCATGGTGCCCGGCCGCGACGACCGGCCGAGCGGCTGTCTCTTCGCGCCGCGCTGCAAATACGTGGTGGACGACTGCATGAAGGCAAGGCCCGCGCTCGGCCCGGTGGCCGATGAAAGTGGCTACGCCCAGGTCCGCTGCATCAAGCCGCTGAACGCGGCGGCTCAACCCATCCACGGAGGCGCGAGATGAACGCAGTCCAGCAACACGCGGCTCATGAAGACGACAAGGTGCTCGTCGCCGAGGACCTCAAGAAGCACTACAACGTGAAGCGCGGCATGTTCGGCACGGGCACCGTGAAGGCGCTCAACGGCGTGTCGTTCTCGCTCACGCGCGGGCGCACGCTCGCGGTGGTGGGCGAGTCGGGCTGCGGCAAGTCCACGCTCGCGCGCCAGCTCACGATGATCGAGCCGCCCACGGCGGGCAAGCTCACCATCGACGGCGAGGACGTCGCGCACGCGAACGGCGAGAAGATCGCCGCGCTGCGCCGGCGCGTGCAGATGGTGTTCCAGAACCCGTTCGCCTCGCTCAATCCGCGCAAGACCGTCGAGCAGACGCTCGGCGAGCCGCTCGCGATCAACACCCAGCTCACGGCGAGCGAGCGCGCCGACCGCATCGCGCACATGATGCGCATCGTGGGCCTGCGGCCCGAGCATGCGAAGCGCTATCCGCACATGTTCTCGGGCGGCCAGCGCCAGCGCGTGGCGATCGCGCGGGCGATGATCCTCGATCCGCAGATCGTGGTGGCCGACGAGCCGGTCTCCGCGCTCGACGTCTCGATCCAGGCGCAGATCCTCAATCTGTTCATGGACCTGCAGGAGCAGTTCCGCACGAGCTACGTGTTCATTTCGCACAACCTGGCCGTGGTCGAGCACATCGCCGACGACGTGATGGTGATGTACCTGGGCGGCGTGGCGGAACTGGGCGACAAGAAGACGGTGATCGGGCGGCCGCGCCATCCGTACACGCGCTCGCTGCTCTCCGCGACGCCCGCGATCTTCGAAGCGGACCGGCATGTGAAGATCAAGCTCGAGGGCGAGCTGCCTTCGCCGCTGAACCCGCCTTCGGGCTGCACGTTCCATCAGCGCTGTCCGTATGCGATCGAGCGGTGCCGCAAGGAAGTGCCGCTGCTTCGCGAAGTGGATGGGCGTCAGGTATCCTGCCATCGTGCAGAGGAGGTGGGGGAATAGAATGCCTT
>NZ_BAYD01000225.1 GCF_000685075.1 Paraburkholderia oxyphila NBRC 105797 | reverse complement strand
AACGACAGCGTGTTCGGCCTTGCCGCCGGCATCTGGACGCGCGACTACAAGCGCGCGTGGCGCGTGGCCCGCAAGCTCGAAGCGGGCACGGTCTGGATCAATACGTACAAGCTGTTCTCGATCTCCACGCCATTCTCGGGCTGGAAGGAGAGCGGCATGGGCCGCGAGAAAGGGCGGCTCGGCATTCGCGAATACATGCAGCAGAAGAGCCTCTACTGGGGCTTGAACGACGCGCCGCTGCCCTGGGCCAACGCCTGAGCGCGCGCAACGGAGCAATGAACATGACGATTCTTGGCATCGAACAGATTACCTACGGCGTGACCGATCTCGAAACCTGCCGGCGCTTTTTCGCCGACTGGGGTTTGACGGAGACGTCGCACGACGAAACGCGTGCGCGTTTTGAAACGCTTAACGGCTGCACCGTGCTCGTGGCCGACGCGAACGACGCCACGCTGCCCGCCGCCTTTGAAGCAGGCCCGACGCTGCGCGAAGTGACGTGGGGTGTAGCCACGCGCGAAGAACTCGACGCATTGCGCGAGCGCCTGAAGGGCCAGCCGGGCTATTACAGCGAGCCGGAAGCGGTGGGCTGCTTCGACCCCGCAGGCATGGCGATTCGCGTGGAAGTCACGCGCCGGCGCGAGATCGACCTGAAGGGCTCGCCGTCGAACGTGTGGGGCCAGACGCTGCGCGTGGATACGCCGTCGCCGATCTATGAGCGCGCGCGACCGGTGGAAGTGGGTCACGTGGTGTTCTTCACGAACTGCCTCGCGGAGCAGGAGCAGTTCTATCACGAGCTGCTGGCTTCGAGACGTCGGACCGCTATCCGGATCGTGGCGCGTTCATGCGCTGCGCGCCGCACGGCGGCCACCACGACCTGTTCCTGCTCGCGCTGCCCGACGGCAAGAAGGGCCTCAATCACGTGGCGTTCACGGTGCGGACATCCACGAGGTGTTTGGCGGCGGCCTGCATATCAGCCGTTGCGGCTGGACCACACAGCTTGGCCCTGGCCGGCATCCGGTTTCCTCGGCGTACTTCTGGTACTTCAAGAACCCGGCGGGCGCGCTGATCGAGTATTACGCCGACGAAGACGTGCTCACGCCGGAATGGCAGCCGCGTGATTTCGAGCCGGGCCCGACCGTGTTTGCGGAGTGGGCGATCGACGGCGGCCTCGACGGCAACACGCGCCGCCAGAAGAACGCGGAAGCGCCGCAAGGCAAGTTCATGACGGAGCGTAAGCAATGAGCGACGCAATCGAGAACCACGCAGAGGAAGCGCCACGCACCGTCGTGGTGATCGGCGGCGGCCAGGCAGCGGGCTGGGTCGTGAAGACGCTGCGCAAGGAAGGCTACGCGGGCCGGCTCGTGATGATCGCGGACGAAGTGCACCTGCCGTATGAGCGTCCGCCGCTCTCGAAGGCCGTGCTGGCGGGCGAAGCCGATATCGAAACGGTGCGCATTGCCAAGCCCGACGAATTCGCCGCCCTGAATGTGGAAGCTTGGCAACCCGACTGCGCGACGGCCATCGACCGCGCGGCACGCGTGGTCACCACGCGCTCGGGCCGCGAAGTGAAGTACGACCGCCTCGTGATCGCCACGGGCGGTGCGGCGCGCAAGCTGCCCGCGAGCATCGCGAAGAGCGCGCACGTGACCTATCTGCGCACGCTCGACGAGGCGATGGCGCTGGGCGAGCGGCTGCGCAGCAGTCAGCGCGTGCTGGTGGTGGGCGGCGGCTGGATCGGGCTCGAAGTGGCGGCGACCGCGCGCAAGCTCGGCGTGGCTGCGACCGTGGTGGAGGGCGCAGCGCGTCTGTGCGCGCGCTCGCTGCCGCAGGACGTGTCGGACTTCCTGCTCGAATTGCACCGCGCGAACGGCGTGGACGTGCGGCTGAACGCGGCGCTCGTCTCGCTCGAAGACTGCGAGCAAGGCGGCGTGCGCGCGACCTTCGCGGACGGCAGCACGCTCGACGCCGATTTCGCCGTGGCCGGCATCGGCCTTGCGCCGCACACGTCGCTTGCCGAGGCCGCGGGCCTTGCCGTGGAAGACGGCATTGTCGTGGATGAGTTTGGTGAAACTTCGGATGCCTGCGTATTTGCCTGCGGCGACGTGGCGAATCACCCGAATGCATGGCTGAAGCGCCGCGTGCGGCTGGAGTCGTGGGCCAATGCACAGAATCAGGCCATTGCGGTGGCGAAGGCCGTGCTCGGCGTGAAGACGCCTTACGCGGAAATTCCGTGGTTCTGGTCCGATCAGTACGACGTGAACCTGCAGATTCTTGGCGACATTCCGGCAGGCGTTGCGCCGGCGCTGCGCGGCAGCCTCGAGGAAAAGCGCGCGACGCTCTTCTTTGTGGAGCAAGGGCATCTGCGGGGCGTCATCGCGATCAATTCGGCGCGCGACCTCAAGCTCGCGCGCAAATGGATGAGCCAGGGGCGCGCGGTCGACATCGCGGCGCTCACGGACACGAGCAAGGCCCTCGCATAAGGCCCGAGACAACACGGAGACGGGACCACAGGCATGAGAACTTTCGATACCACCATCGGCAATTGCGGCGACGCGCCGGTTGCCGAGACGTTCAGTGGGCCACACACGCGCGGATCGATCATCGCGCGGCTCGAACGGCTGCCGACCAACGCCATGCAGGTGCGTGCGCGCCTCTTGATCGGCCTGGCTACCTTCTTCGATGGTTTCGACGTGATCGCGATTGCCGCGACATTGCCGATTCTGATCCAGAAGTGGCATCTCACGCCGTGGGAGATTGGTTTTCTGATCGCCTCGGGGTCGGTTGGCCAGCTGTTCGGTGCCTTTCTGTTTCCGTGGCTTGCCGAGCGCCATGGCCGCGTGCGGGCGATTGCATGGAGCTCGGGCATTATCGGCCTGACGAGCATTGCTTGTGGCTTCGCGCCGACCTTTCTCGTGTTTGCTGCGCTGCGCGTGATTCAGGGATTTGGGCTGGGTGGCGAGTTGCCTGTGGCCGCGACCTATATCAACGAGGTAAGCCGCGCTCATGGGCGTGGACGATTCGTTCTCCTCTATGAGATCGTGTTCCCGGTTGGGTTGCTGGCGTCGAATGCGCTGGGCGCGTGGATTGTGCCGCGCTTCGGCTGGCAGGCCATGTATTTCATCGGCGCGCTGCCGCTCGTGCTGTTCTTCGTGTTGCGCAAGCTCGTGCCCGAGTCGCCGCGCTGGCTCGCTGAACGCGAGCGGATGCAGGAGGCTGCCGATGCCGTGAGCGCGTTCGAGCGTACCGCGAAGGGGCCGCTTGATCCGGTCACCAATGCCGGTGACTTTGATGCGCTCGTCAAGCGCCATCCGAAGCGGAGTGTGAAGGATCTGTTTGGGCCCGCGTATCTCAAGCGCACGCTTGCGGTGGCCATGCTGTGGATGACGTGCGGGTTCATTCAGTATGGGCTTTCTACGTGGTTGCCTACGATTTATCGCAATGTCTATCATGCGCCGCTGCAGCTTGCGCTTAATCTCGCGGTGGCCGCTTCGGTGCTGGGTGTGATCGGGTCGCTTACCTGTGCGTTGCTGGTGGATAAGGTGGGTCGCAAGCCTATCATCAACGTCTCGTTTGTGTTGTGTGCTGTGTCGCTCGCGATGGCCGGTATTTGCCATGGGATGTCGGTTTATGTTGTGGCTACGTTCTGTGCGCTGTCGCTTGGGTTGCTTGCTTGCGGTTTTATTACTGCGTATGTTTATACGCCTGAGCTTTATCCTACGAGTATTCGGGCGTTTGGGTGTGGGATGGGCGGTGCCTGGCTGAAAGTGGCTGCCATCTTTGCGCCTACTATCGTCTCGAAGACGATGATCGGGGGGAATCTCGATGTGGCGTTTTATATCCTTGCGGCTGTGCCGTTTCTTGCTGCTTTGACAGTGCATTTTCTTGGGATTGAGACGAAAGGGAAGGTGCTTGAGCAGCTCGAAGCTTGAGCGAGAGTTGATGATTTTTGGGGGCGTTGGCATTGCCCCCGGCCTTGCCTTGGCCTTAACTTGTTTTCGCGG
>NZ_BAYD01000226.1 GCF_000685075.1 Paraburkholderia oxyphila NBRC 105797 | reverse complement strand
TCGTGAACAGAGGTTCTTGCATCTCATCCATTCCGCGCATCGCTCTCGTCTGCCCAAGATCATGAACACGATATGTCTAACGCACAGCCCGCAGCGCCCGTTTACACCGTATCCAATTTCAACAGCCTGTTAGGCGTGCATTTGCAGATCGAATGGCGTCTCGCGCAGACGCGTGCCCGTCAAGCGGAACACCGCATTGGCGATTGCCGGCGCCACCGACGGGCTCGCCAGTTCCCCGACGCCACCTGGCTTGCTCACATCGCCCTGTACGATTTGAATGTCGATGTCCGGCATATCGCTCATCCGGATCACCGGGTACGTGTCGAAGTTGCTCTGCTGCACGCGGCCGTTGCGGATCTCGATGCGATCGCGCGTGGCATGGCCGAGGCCCCACATCAGGCCGCCATAGAGCTGCTCCTGGACGCCCGCAGGCGAGACCGCGAGACCGCAATCGGCCACGCAGGTGAGCTTCTCGACCACGACTGTGTCGCCCTTGCGGGCCACGCGCGCGATCACGGCGATATAGCTGTCATAGGCCTGGTTGGTCGAGATGCCGAGCGCCGTGCCCGCCGGCAACGCCTGCCCCCAGCCGCCCCGCTGCGCCGCTTCCTGCAGCACCGCGACGTGGCGCGGCCGCTCGCGCATATGCGCGATGCGGAACTCCAGCGGATCGCGGCCCGCGGCGTGCGCGGCCTCGTCCATGATCGACTCCACGGCGAACACGTTCGGGATGTAGCTCACGGCGCGATACCAGCCCGTCGGCACGCCGGTTTCGTGGCGCACCCAGCCGATGTCGCGATGCGGCGCGCTATACGCGAACTCCCACTTCGTGATGGCTTCGGTCGTGCTGTAGTCCATGCGGTCCGCGCGTTCGAGGTAGCCGGGCTCCCACTGCTCGGGCGAAGCCGGCGCGACCGCGCGCAGCTCCAGCGAGGCCAGCTGGCCCTGCGCATCGATCACGGCCCGCGCGCGATGATGGCTCGCCGCGTGATAGAACAGCGCGCGCATCTCGTCCTCGCGGCTGTTCATCAGCTTGACGGGCTTGCCGGTCTTGAGCGTGAGCCATGTGACTTCGAAGAGCCAGTACTTCGACTCGCGCGCGCCGAAGCTGCCGCCCGAAACGAGCTCGTGCAGCGTCACACGATGCTCAGGAATACTACCGATGACTTCCGCCGCCTCCAGCGCGGTAGAGGGCACTTGCAATCCGCCCCAGTATTCGATGCCGCCATTTCTGGCCCAGGCCGTCACGTTGATCGGCTCCATCGGGTTGGCGGCCTTGTAAGGCATCGAGTACGAACCCTCGATCGTCTTTGAGCCGGGTGCATGGACCACGCTGGCGTCGCCGTCCTGGATGGTCGGCACCACGCGTGCAGCGGGATCGTCGAGCCATGCGGCCTGCCGCGCCGCGAGCGTGCTGCTGTCGAACGACTCGAAGGGGCTGTCCTCCCATTCGATATGTAGCGCGGCCTGGCCGCGATGGGCGCTCCAGTAATCGTCCGCGAGCACGGCCACGCCCGCCTGATTGCCGCCGAGCACGTCAGGGCGTGCGGGAATCTGCAGCACCTCGCGCACGCCGGGGATCGCGAGCGCCGCCTTCGCATCGACACTACGTACGCGGCCATCGATCATGGGCGCGCGTGTGACCACGGCCACGCGCATGCCGGGCAGCGAGACATCGATGCTGTACGCAAAGCTGCCGTTGGTCTTCTGCGCGGCGTCGCGCTTCTTGCGCAGCTTGCCCACATATTTGAACTGGCCGGGCGGCTTGAGCGCGACGTCCTTGGGAGCGGGCAGCTTCGCGGCGCGCGTGGCGAGCGAACCGTAGCTCTCGCGCCGCGCGCTCGCCGCATGGGTTACGTAGCCGTTATCGGTCGCGCAGGCCGAGGCCGGCACGCCCCACTGCTGGGCGGCGGCCTCGATCAGCATCACGCGCGCAGTCGCACCCGCGCGGCGCAAGCGCTCGTATTCGAGCGCGACGCTCGTGCTGCCGCCCGTTGAAAACACCTTCCAGAGCGGATGAATGTATTGCGGGAAAAACGGGTCCTCGGGCGTGATGACCTCCACGCGAAACGGATCGACGTCGAGCTCCTCGGCCACCACGGCCGCGAGCGCCGTGTGCGTGCCCGTGCCGGAATCGTGCTTGTGCACGACGAGCTTGACCGTGTCGTCGGGCAGCACGCGTACCCACGCGTTGGGCTCGAACTCGCCGGGCTGCGGATGCGGATCGCCGCTGGCCGAAGAACCCGGCGAACTCGCGGCCGTGGCATGGGCATCGGGCAGCATGAAACCGACCGCGAGACCGGAAGCCAGCAGCGCGGAGCCCTGCTTCAGAAAACGGCGGCGCGCCGCGCCGTGGGGATCGTGAGCATTGGCCGAACGATCGTGGCGCATTCAGGCCTCCTTGCCGGCGTGATCCGGCGTGGTGGTGGAGACCGCGTTCAGCGCGGGATCGCCCGCTGCGGCGCGTTTGATCGCGCGATGAATGCGGCCATACGTGCCGCAGCGGCACACATTGCCCGACATCGTCGAGACGATCGTGGCGTCGTCGGGGGTGCCATTGTGCGCGAGCAGCGCCGCCGCCTGCATCAGCTGGCCGGACTGGCAGTAGCCGCATTGCGGTACGTCCTCGGCAATCCACGCAAGCTGGAGCGGATGACGCCCGTCGCGCGACAGGCCTTCGATGGTCGTGATGCGCCGCCCGTCCACCGCAACCGCGGGCAGCACGCACGAACGCACCGCCTCGCCCTCCAGATGCACGGTGCACGCGCCACACAGACCCTTGCCGCAACCGAACTTCGTGCCGGTGAGCTTGAGGCGGTCGCGCAGGACCCAGAGCAAGGGCATGTCGTCCGGCACATCGTCGATCGTATGCCGGGTATCGTTCACCACAATCGCAATCACGCGCTGTCTCCCGTATTGTGTCCGCTTTGGACACGCAAAACCGCGTCCTCGGCACGTCTGCATTATTGGAAGGCGCGGTGCGCCATGCCAGCGATCATTTCGTCGAACCCCTGTAAGCCGGACTAACACATGCTCAAGCGCTACCCCTCGATCCAGTCGATGCAGGCCTTTTTGCAGGCGGCGCGGGTCGGCAGCTTTTCGAGCGCCGCGCGCCAGCTCGCCCTCACGCACAGCGCGATCAGCCAGCAGATCCGCTCGCTCGAAGACTTCATTGGCCAGCCGCTGTTCTCGCGCGTGGGCGGCCGCGTGACGCTGACCGACGCGGGCACGCTGTTCGCGAATCAGCTCTCGGACGGGCTCGAGCAGATCGACCGTGCGATCTCGACGGTCAAGGGGCGGCCCGCCGGGCCTTCGATTACGCTCGATGTCGATCCCGAACTCATGCAGGGATGGTTTCCGTCGCGTTTGCCTGCGCTTGTGGGCGCGCTCGAGGGCGTGTCGCTCACTGTGCTCTCTGCGCCGCGTTATGACCGATTTGCGTTCGAGCATGTGGATCTTGCGCTGCGCTATGGGTATGGGGAATGGGAAGGCGTGGATAGCGCGCTTGTGTGCCACGACCGGTTGGCGGCTATGGCTGCGCCTGCGTTGATCGAGCGTCATGGGATGGCGCTGCCGCTCGCGCCTGAGCAGGTGTTGGGGCTGCCATTGCTCGGGTACACCAAGCGTTCGTGGATTCCCTGGTTGGAGGAAGCCGGTTTGGCGGGCGTGGAGCCCGATACTGTTGCAGTGCTGGATAATGCGGCCGGGCTGGTGGCCGCAATTGGGTCGGGGTTGGGCGCGGGACTTGCGCGAGGGTTGCTTGCGGCTGATGCGCGCCGCGATGGGCGCATTGTGGTGCTTAATGAGGTCGAGTTGCCCACTCACTATAATCTCTATGCCGTCTGGCCGAGAGAGAGGGCCGCGCTCGTGGCGCCTATTGTGGAGGCTATTTGCGAGCTGGCCGCTCGTACGCTGGCTTGAATGGCGGTTGCCCAGCGCTTTGGTGGGGATCGCTGCGCGGTGGCCTTAACCTGTTTTCGCGGCGGGCCGCA
>NZ_BAYD01000227.1 GCF_000685075.1 Paraburkholderia oxyphila NBRC 105797 | reverse complement strand
CCAACCGCCGCCGACGGTAAACCGGGTCGAGGCCGATGTCACCTGAAAGCGCGACACCGGGCGCCAGGCTCAGGCGTCTATCACGCTCGGGCGCGCATGGCGATGCGCCGCCGCCTGCTCATAGGCATGGCCGAGTTGCAGCACGCCCCAGTCGTCGCGATAGCGCCCGGCGATCTGCATGCCAATGGGCAGCCCCGTGGCGCTGAATCCGCAGGGCACGGCAAGCACCGGCGATTCGGTCGAGGACAGGTACCAGCAAATGCGCATCCAGTCGATATAGGACGTATGGGCTTGCCCCATGAACGACTCGGGCCAGCGCAGACCCGCGTCGAACGGCAGCATTTGCGTGGCAGGCAGCACGTAGAACGAGTGCTGGTTCATGAACTCGCGCATGCGCTGGAATAGCGCGCTCTTGCGCACGAACATCCGGCCGAGGTCGGCGGCGCTCAGCGAGCGGTGCAGCCGGCATTCATCCTCGATCTCGGGCTTGAGCATCGCCTGGCTCCGCGCGTCGAGTTGCTGCACGAGTGTGCCGATCATCCAGGCGAGCTCGATTCGGAATACGTCTTCGGCGTCGGCGAGATCGGGGTCGGGAAACACGTTATCTCGCGGCGCGATGCGCTTAATACCGCGGCTTGCGATTATCTGATCGATTGCTTCGAAGAGGCTGTAGCCTCCGTGCCACCGTTGTGATCGGACGCCGCCGCAAGCGTGTTGCCCGCGCCCGGCAGACAGTCAGCCTGATATTTCGCCTGCAATCGCTGTTCAGCCGCTTGCAGCTCCTGGGGGTAGTCGTCGTCGTCGTCTTCCGGGTAATAGCCCACCGCCTCGAGCTCCTTGAGTTCGTTTTGCAACTGCTGATGGGTCACCGGGTGCGTGGTACGGACGAAAGGGTAGTCCTGGCATTGCTGCGGGGTGAGCTTCGCGGAGGCAAATGCGGGAGAAGCGAGGAGGGACAAGAGAGCAAAGAGTGTGGTGCGTCGGGCGGTGTTCATGATCGGCTAATCCAGTGCATCGATGCTGCAAAGGCTACGCCGACCAAAGGAGCAAAAGCGGTTCACGCAGATTAAGGATATTTCATCTGTGCTCCACGCCTGGCTCGTTCCTGCGTCGCGAGCCAGTTGCCCGGTCTGGTCGGGCTTTTTTTCGTCGCGGAGAACCGCTGTAGCGACCCTAGAAATAAATATTTCAAAATCGCTTGACGAAGAGTTC
>NZ_BAYD01000228.1 GCF_000685075.1 Paraburkholderia oxyphila NBRC 105797 | reverse complement strand
CAGTTCACCACTGCCCTGTCCATCGGAGCGGCTCCGGGGCGTCTGTCACCACGCGACGTCACCCGGAGTGACTAAGGGCTCATACCTCCGGCGGCGCTGCGCGCGCCGTGGGGCATAACCAAAACCGGTGGGATGTATGCGCATCTTTGGGACTCCAATGTATTCATATCATTTTCTCGCACGTGCACCCGGACGGCACGCTCCAGTTCGTGCTCGACGAGGAAAAATTGCGGAAAGCCGTGGCCAGCAAAGACCCGTCGTCGATGCGTGCCAAGCCGGTGCCGATCACCGCGCACGCGCGGCGCGAGGACGTCGGCCTCTACATTCACGCGTCCAGGCAGTGGGTGTATCTCTACGTCGAGCGGCGCATCGAGGAGCGCTTCGGCGCGAACCGCTGCGATCTCGCGATCGCCGACAGTGGCGGAGGGCGCGGGGCGCTCTCGCCGTATCTCGCGGCGCGCGGGCATCGCGTTCATCTCTACGATATCGACTACCTGTGGGACGCCGCCGGCGATGAGCGCGTCGAGCGGCAGTTTCTCGCGTGGGCGGCGCGCGAGCGGATTGGCGCGCAATTCGCGTCGCTCTACAAGCTGCCCGCTGAGGACTCGAACTTCGACGTGGTGCTGAGCGTGTCGGTGGTCGAGCACATCGTCTACAAGCAATACGCGTCGAAGGAGGCGCTGCGCGTGCTCAAGCCGGGCGGTCTCCTGATTCTGACCTTCGACTACGCGGCCGGACCGGACCGCTTCGAGGACGGCATGCGCCGCAAGATCTTCGACGCGAAGCGCCTGAACGATGCGCTGGCCAAGCTGGGATTGAGCGGTGCCGGCTTTGGCGAGGCGGCGCTCGAGCGCAGCCTCAGGGATATCCGCCGCGACGGCGTGCTTGGCATTCCGGATGGCATGACGGTTGGAGGGATCGCCATCGTCAAGGAGACGACTTGGTGCGAGAAGTGCCGATGCGATGCGAACGAGGCTGGAAGCGGTTCGGACACGTGGTTTTGTGCAACAGGAGGAGCGGCCGTTCGAGCGGCCTGGCAGCATATCCTGGCGTTAGCCGGTTCATCTATTGCGGCGTTTGTTGGCGCTGGTACTCGTTCTTCTTCATCTGCAGATATTCTGGGCGGTCCAGCTCATGCAATTGCCGTGGGTATTGCTCCGTTGCATCGAACCAGGTCGCAAAGCGTTGATCGACGCGTTTGTCGGCGGGCACGGCGAGCGAGCCCAGATAGGCGTCGATGGCGAGGTAATAGCGCATGGTATTGCGCTCGACGAGGCCGCGTACACCGCCGATGTAATCGCCGTCCGGCGCCTTCGTAAAGCCCACCTTCGCGCTGCCGATGGTTGCGAGATAGGTTTTCATCGCAATGCGTCCTGCGGTGCCGAATCCATACGAGTACGTCAGGTGCAGGAAGGTGCGTCCTTTGCCGATATCGACGGCTTCGAGCACGATGCGATAGTCCCTGGTGCTGAGCGGTCCCTTTGCGGCGCTCAGGTCGACCTGGAAGTAGGTCGGAGTGGTGGCTACCGAGCGGTAGTTGAATTGCACGCGGAATGTGTCGGCCAGTTCCTGTTCGGTTTTCTTGCCTACGTTCATGCTGATGATCGAACCGTTGCTGCCTGTCGTGGCATGGCAGTACTTTGTGTTCAGATGCAGGATCAGCACTTCGCACCAGTTTGCGGGGCCTTGTTTTGGATCGTTGAATGCGGTGTTGACCGTTGCGAATGGATAGTTGACGACGGCGTAGATGTCGCCTTTCAGGGTGTTGTCTGATTCTTCTGAATCTAGATGGATTGGGCGTTGGAAGACGTTTGAATTCAGCTCGGGGGCCAGGGTGTCGTACCTGGATTTGAGCGCCGTTGCATTGTCGTCGGGCCATGCTGGTGCGGTGAGCGAGAGGCACAATAGCGCCAGTGCCATGAGTGGGAGCCATATCGTGAGATGTCTGGTTCGCTTTGCGCTCATGAGGGTTTGCTCCCCGGTGGGGTGGGGTCTTACGCGCTAATATAGCAGGGTCGCCTGCGGACTCTCCATTCGCTGTTTCGCTGTTTCGGTGCTTCGGTGCTTCGGTGCTTCGGTGCTTCGGTGCGTTGGCCTTTCCTTGTTTTGCATAAGGTATGCAGGCGTTGCCCCTGTGCGGGGCGGCACCTACTTTTCTTTGCCGCGGCAAAGAAAAGTAGGCAAAAGAAAGCCGCTCAAACCGCCAGTGTGACGCCGTCCCCCACTGCCCTGTATATCGGAGCGGCTCCGGGGCGTCTGTCACCACGCGACGTCACCCGGAGTGACCAAGGGCTCATCCATCCGGCGGCGCTGCGCGCGCCGTGGGGTATAACAAAAACCAGTGGGATGCGCGCGTATTCGTAGTACTTCAATGTATTCACACTATTGCGCATCAGTAGGACTCCAATATATCGGGCGGCAGCACACCAGCGTATTCGCTTGGCGGCCCGCCCGGTTTTCCTTGCAGACCCTTCCGACCGCGCGTAGCGCGTGGCGGGAAGGATGAGTCCTTTGTCACTTAGGCGGAGTGTGCGAGGAGACGGATGCTCCGGAGCCGCTCCGATGGACAGGGCAGTGGGCGACGGCGTCACACTGGCGGTTTGAGCCGCTTTCTTTT
>NZ_BAYD01000229.1 GCF_000685075.1 Paraburkholderia oxyphila NBRC 105797 | reverse complement strand
ACGCCTATAACTTCAACTAAAAAGCCCGCTCAAGGTTTCTGAACGGGCTTCTATCTGGCGGAGCGGACGGGACTCGAACCCGCGACCCCCGGCGTGACAGGCCGGTATTCTAACCAACTGAACTACCGCTCCAGTTCGACATACACAGATGGGCGTCGGTTGATTCCCACCTGCTGCTTCGCCGATATCATTACGATCTGATCGACGACGCCTATGTCTGGCGTCCCCTAGGGGATTCGAACCCCTGTACTCACCGTGAAAGGGTGATGTCCTAGGCCTCTAGACGAAGGGGACATGATCTTTTCAGATAATGCCTTGCTACACTTTACCGCACACTACGCTGTTCTGTTGGTGGAGGTAAGCGGGATCGAACCGCTGACCTCTTGCATGCCATGCAAGCGCTCTCCCAGCTGAGCTATACCCCCTTGCAGAACAGAAGCGAGATTTTAAACATCAATTTCGCTTTCGTCAAGAGCGTTTTGAATCTTTTTTTCATCGCTTCGACGTTTCTGCGAAACATCGTTGCTCGATTCAACCGCTCTTTGCGTGAAACTTGCTGCTGTTTCGCGCTCCGTATTCAACGGAGCCCGAATACTACAAGAACTCTCGCCCTCGCGCTAGTGCCAGAGCGAAAAATTCTTCAAATATTTTTACGCGTGCTTCCCGGAGCCCCTTCTCAGGCACCCTTCGCGAGGCCCTGCTCGATGCGGCTCACGACCGTATCGCGGCCGAACAGCGTGAGCACCGCGTCGATCGCCGGCGTGTGCGTCGTGCCCGCCACGAACAGGCGCACCGGCATCGCAAGCTGCGGCATCTTCAGCTTGTGCGCGCCCAGCGTCGTCTTGAAGGCGGCCGAGATGGCTTCCTTCGTCCACTCCGCGCCCTTGAGCGCGCTCGCGAGATCGGCGAGTGCCGGACGCACCGCGTCGGTCACGTGCTGCGCGAGCGCGTCCGCTTCAGGCTGCGGCTCGCGATAGAACATCATGGCGCTCTCGGCGATCTCCTTGATCGTCGTGGCGCGGTCCTTGAACAGCGCCACCACGCCGTCGAGCGCCGGCCCCTTCGCGAGCGCCGCTTCGTCCACGCCCAGCGCCGCGAAGAACGGCTTCGAGAGCTCGGCGAGGCGCGCGTTGTCGACTTCCTTCAGGTAGTGGTTGTTGAGCCAGTTGAGCTTGTTGTGGTCGTACTGCGCCGGCGACTTGCCCAGATGGTCGAGGTCGAACCACTCGACGAACTGCTCGCGCGAGAACACTTCCGCGTCGCCGTGCGACCAGCCCAGACGCGCGAGGTAGTTCAGCACCGCTTCCGGCAGGTAGCCGGCGTCGCGATAGCCCATCACGCTCATGGCGCCGTGACGCTTGCTCATCTTCTCGCCCTGCTCGTTGAGCACGGTCGGCAGGTGCCCGTAGACCGGCGGCTCCGCGCCCAGCGCGCGCAGGATGTTGATCTGGCGCGGCGTGTTGTTCACGTGGTCGTCGCCGCGAATCACGTGCGTGATCTTCATGTCGATGTCGTCGACCACGACGCAGAAGTTGTAGGTCGGCGTGCCGTCCGGGCGTGCGATCACGAGATCGTCGAGTTCCTCGTTCGAGATCTCCACGCGGCCCTTCACGGCGTCGTCCCATGCAACCACGCCCGTGAGCGGGTTACGGAAGCGCAGCACCGGCTGCACGCCTTCGGGGGGCGTCGGCAGCACCTTGCCCGGCTCGGGGCGCCACGTGCCGTCGTAGCGCGGCTTTTCGCCGGCCTCGCGCTGACGCTCGCGCAACGCATCGAGTTCCTCGGTCGACATGTAGCACGGGTACACGAGGCCCTTGTCCTGCATCTCTTTGAGCACTTCGCGATACCGGTCCATGCGCTGCATCTGGTAGAACGGACCTTCGTCGAAATCGAGACCGAGCCACTGCATGCCTTCGAGGATCGCGTCGACCGCTTCGGAGGTCGAGCGCTCGAGGTCGGTGTCCTCGATCCGCAGCACGAAGGCGCCCTTGTTGTGGCGCGCGAACGCCCACGGGTAGAGCGCGGAACGGATGTTGCCGAGGTGGATGAAGCCGGTCGGGCTCGGCGCAAAGCGGGTACGGACGGGGGTCGTGGTCATGGGCGAATACTCGAGGACGGTGCCGTCCGGCGACCGGCCGGCGCCGCGGCATCAACGATGCGCACGGCGCGGCAGGCGAATACGGTCGACGGCGGACGGCGAAGGTTCGCAGCACTTGCCTTGTGCCCTGGCGATGCCGGCTCGGGAGAAGCACGGCACAGCGCGGCGCGGCAAGCGCAAAACGCGAACGGAAAACCGGGAAAATTAGAGACGGGATTATACCCGCCGCGCGCCGGTTCGGCCGCGCGCGGGCGTGGGCGCAAACGCGTGCGGTGCGCGCCGCGTGGCGAATCGTCGCCGTTGTGTTGGCGTTGCGTTGGCGTCGCGTTATCGATTCGTTGCCGTTTCGTGGTGTCGATTCATCGCATCGAGCGTGACCGACACATCGCGTTACACGCACGAAGCGTGAGCGCGCACGGCTTTGCCTTATCATGTCGGCGCGCTGGCGCCCTCGCCCGCGCCGCGCACCCGCAGTCGCGGGTCGCAAGAATAAACGCGGTGCGCTCGCCACACGAGATTCGCCTTCGCACGCGCCGCCTGGAGAATGTGCTTGAAACCCAGTTCGAAGCCGGATCTGAATCCGGACACGCAGCAGGACCGCAATCCTTCGCCGCTTTCATTGAGCCGCCGCCACTTCTCGCTCGCGGCCGCCTCCACCGTCCTCGCCGCCTGCACGACCGCGGGCACGCAGACGGCCGAAAACAAGGGCGCCACAGTCGCCCCGCCGCCGCTCGCCAAAACGCCGCGCCCGATCCGCGTGGGCCTCGCGCTCGGCGGCGGCGCCGCGCGCGGATTCGCGCATATCGGCGTGATCAAGGGACTCGAGGCGCGCAACGTGCAGGTCGACTTGATCACGGGCACGAGCGCGGGCTCGGTGGTCGCGGCACTCTACGCCTCGGGCATGAATGGCTTCGCGCTCAACAAGCTCGCGCTGACGATGGATGAAGCATCGATCAGCGACTGGGCCATGCCGTTTCGCAACCGCGGCATTCTGCAAGGCGTGGCGCTGCAGAACTTCCTGAACACGACGCTGCGCGACCGGCCGATCGAAAAGATGGCCAAGCCGCTCGGCGTGGTCTCGACCGATCTGCACACCGGCCAGCCGATCCTGTTCCAGCGCGGCAACACGGGCATTGCCGTGCGTGCCTCGTGCAGCATTCCGTCGATCTTCGAGCCGGTGAAGATCGCGGGCCACGAGTACGTGGACGGCGGCCTAGTGAGCCCGGTGCCCGCCTCGTTCGCGCGCAAGATGGGCGCCGACTTCGTGATTGCCGTGGATATTTCGGCACGCCCCGAAACGGCGCCCACGCAGAGCCAGTTCGACGTGCTGATGCAGACCTTCACGATCATGGGTCAGTCGATCAAGAACTACGAGCTCGAAAAATACGCCGACCTCGTGATCCGGCCGAATCTCAACGCGATGGCGAGCAGCGACTTCACGCAGCGCAACGCCGCAATACTCGCAGGCGAGGAAGCGGCGGCGAAGATCTTTCCCGAGCTCGAGCGCAAGCTCGCCGCGGCGCGCACGGCGGCAGTCTGAGATAACCGGGGCGATGGCCCGAGCGGCCATCCCA
>NZ_BAYD01000230.1 GCF_000685075.1 Paraburkholderia oxyphila NBRC 105797 | reverse complement strand
CTACTGCCAGCGGAGCTTCTGCCGACGTAGCTGGAACAGGTATCGATGTCCTCGATACACTCGTCCATCAGCGTAAGCAGGTCGCGCAGCTTTCTCCCGGCAAAACGCTGCTTCTGATAAGCACAGTAAATGCGCCTGGGCTTTGGCTTCCACTCCGGCAATACCGGAACGAGCAGTTGCCGGCTCAGCTCCGGCTGCACGAAGAAATCGGGCAAAAGGCCAATACCAAATCCGTCGATGCAGAACGTCTTCATGATCCAGCGATCGTTGGTCGTGACATTCGCGTTGGGAAGATAGGGCTGAATTCCGTCTTGCGAATGCAGCATCAGAATGTCTTTTCCCGCACTGGTCGCCCGGATTACGATCGAATCGTGACACGCCAGGTCCATCGGCGTGACAGGGGTACCCTTGCGCTTCAAGTAGGACGGACTGGCGTAAAGTCCATAGTTGATGTGGCCGAGCAGCTTGCCGACGAGGTCCGGCAGATCCGGAAGCTCGGCGCAAATATAGCCGTCGACATCCTCGGCTTGAATGCAGCCGGGGTAATCGGCGATATCGAGGTTGAGCTTCACATTCGGATGTCTGGCCACGAACAGCTTGGCGACATGCGCGGCGAAAGTGGTGCTGAATTCGCTGTCGGCCTTGATCGACAGTTCGCCGCCAATGCCGGAGCCGATCTCCTGGAGTTGCGCGCGGGCGAGTTCCAGCCGTCCGGAGACATCGACCAGTATCTGCTCGCAATGTACATGAAAGGCCCGCCCCGCCTCGGTCGGGCTCATGCCACGCGCGCGCCGGTTGAACAGCGTTGCGCCGAGCGCCTCCTCCAGCACTTGCAACTGACGGCTCAGCGTTGCCTTCGAGATGCCACTGACCGCCTCCGCCTGCGTGAGGCTACCGCTTCGCATGACGAGCGAGAACGCCGCGATCAGCCTGAAATCCAATTGCATAGACCCCCCGCTACTATCTTCACTCCCCGATAATCGGGAATTGGGCCAGCCCGGCCCGGCATGGCCGCCGCCCCCAGTCGCTCACGATATGGAGGCGTTGTCAGCGGGCGCGGCCGGTGGCTGGTGATCGCTAACCGTGACGTCGTCGATGGCTTCGTTGGCGTCGACATTGACCATCATCACGCCGTCGCTCTCGATCGGATCGGAAAGCGCCTCTATGACAAGGCACGGTAAAGGTCCACGGCCAACGCCTTTCGCCGTCAATCGGCCCCGCCACTACCGGTGCGCTGCCGGCGGCCGTCGCCCGCGACGAAGGCGTTTTGGTCGCCCGTTCGCCGGGTTTGGCCATGCTCCTCATCGCCGACCTGCGCGCGCGAAGCCGGGACCGACGCCCGCGATGCAGCCCTCATTACCGAAGCCGCCCACTCGATGTGCCCCATGCGCTGCGCTCGCTTCGACTGGCTGACGCAGAGCCCGACGAACTCGCCATGCCATGCCGCTTCGATGACGAGCTGCCCTGACCAGCATGCCCGGAGGCGGCGTCAGGGCCATCGACAATCCTCATTGACTCGGCTCACAAGCCGTCGCCTCAACGGCTCGTCTTGCCTGCCCGCCTACGCCCGCCTCGCGCCGGTCACCCGACGCTCATCGCTCTCGCCAAACGACGTTGCCACGCGCCGATCGCCACGCCGCGCGACGACACCTTTTACAAGCCGCAAGCCGCTCCAAATGCCAGACAAATCACTTTGGGCACCGCGCCGCGGCGCCTGTCCCTGCCCGATACGCCGGCTCTCGACGATGTCTGCAAAGAATCATAGTGAGTATATGCGTCCAGCATCGTGGCCCTCAACCCGGCACCGCGTGGTGCGGGAACCGGGCGCTCCGCAGTGCAGGCGAGAACGATACCCGGCTGGCGTGCGTCCAGGCCGATGCAATGCCGGTGTCACGGTCCAGACCACGTGGTCGCCCATGAAGATCGCCAGTCCAAAGTCGCCGCGCCGCTCAATGACGACCTTGCCGCTCCTTGTCGAGGACCAGCTTGAGGTAGTCGAGCCCATTGCGAGCAAAAAGGGCTGACGCAGCGGCCGCTTTGCGCGGCCGCCATCCAACCACAACCGGGCATTGCCGGTTTGCCGGCGCGATCACTCGCCGGCCGCCCGTATCAACCGACCTGCCCGGCCCGTTCCAGCATCGCGTGCAGCAACACATTGCAGCCGGCTTCCAGATGCTCCGAACGAGCATCTTCGATTTCATTGTGGCTGATGCCGTCCTTGCACGGCACGAAGATCATCCCCGACGGCGCCACGCGCGCGGTGTAGATGGCATCGTGGCCGGCTCCCGAGACCACGTCCATCGTCGAGTAGCCGAGCGCGTCGGTGGCTCGCCGCACGGCGTCGACGCATTGCGGATGAAACTCGCACGGTGGGTAGTACGACACACGTTCGATGCGGATATTCAGGCCGCTTTCCGACTGCGTGCGCTCGATGAAAGCCAGCATCTCGTCATGCATCTGGTTCAGCAGCGCATCGCTCACGTTGCGCAGGTCGATGCTGAACTTGACCGTGCCCGGAATCACGTTGCGGCTGTTGGGGAACGTCTGCACGAAGCCCACCGTGCCTCGCCCATAGGGCGGATACCGGTTGGCGATGGCCACCACCTCCTGCATCACGCGCGTTGCCACCTGCAACGCATCCTTGCGCAGCGGCATCGGCGTCGGGCCGGCGTGGGCCTCCATGCCCGTCACCTCGCAGTCATACCACGACAGGCCCAACACGCCCGGCACCACGCCGATCACCTTGCCCGCATCCTCGAGTACCGGGCCCTGCTCGATATGCGCCTCGAAGTAGGCGCCGAGCGGATGCTTGCCCGGCTCCTCATCGCCAAGGTAGCCAATGGCTTCCAGCTCGTCGCGCACGCGCTTGCCTTCGATATCGCGCGCCGCATAAGCGTGCTCCAGTGTAAACGCGCCACAAAACACGCCGGAGCCCATCATCACGGGCACGAAGCGCGACCCCTCCTCGTTTGTCCAGATCGCAACCTCGAGCGGCGAGCGGGTTTTCACGCCGGCATCGTCCAGGGTGCGCATGACTTCAAGCGCGGCCAGCACGCCATAGTTGCCGTCGAACTTCCCGCCAGTGGGCTGAGTGTCGATGTGGCTACCCGACACCACCGGCGGAAAATCGGCTTCCGTGCCCGCGCGGCGCATGAAGATATTCCCGATGCGATCGACGGTGACCGCCAGGCCGGCCGCCCGCCCCCACGACACCACGAGGTCGCGCCCCTGCTTATCCAGTTCCGTCAGCGCCAGCCGCTTGACGCCACCCTTTGGGGTGGCCCCGATCGCGGCGAGGTCCATCAGCGAGCGCCACAGGCGCTGGCCGTCGATGCGCAAGTCCTTCATGCTTCGTCCTTTTCTGTTGTGCATGCAGCCGGGAAAGTGGCTGCTCGTCGTCCCCGCGAAGGCGGAGATCCGTGACTCTTCAGCCGTCTACAAAGTCACCAGGTCCTCGCGTCCGCGGGGGCAACGCTACTTACCGCCGGGTCT
>NZ_BAYD01000231.1 GCF_000685075.1 Paraburkholderia oxyphila NBRC 105797 | reverse complement strand
ACAAGGCGTAGGTTTCACATTGCACCTTGTGTGGCTGATTGAGCAGGGATAAGCGTCGGAGCGGTGGAACTGTAGCGACCACCTTGCCCCTTGACGAGGACGACATTGCCAACGGGTTCGAAGAGACAGCGATGTAGATTGCCATAACGATGTTGGCGCAAGAACCCGCTTTGTCCCCACTGATAGATTGTGGTCGGGCACACACCGAGTTGTGCGGCGAGTTCGTTGGCGGTGAGCATTCCGCGCTCTCGTAGGCGCGTGAATCGACTTTTAAGTTTATAAGCATTGCGGATATTGATGACCTTCTTGTGCGTAAAGGACTCACCTCTCCAGTTCTTATAGCCCAGCTCATTGAGGTGCGCGGCAACCTGACGGTCAGAGCAGGTTTCGAGCAACTCGTCGATCTTCGCAACAACCTCGGTCAGCGTCTTGCGAATCAAGGCGATGGGCTTACGTTTGTCGACCATCAGGGAGGTTGTTTGACCGCCACGGAAGCGAACGTGGACCGCGATCTGTTCAGCTTTTATAAGCGTGACGTCTTCAATAAGGAGGCCGAGCATGCGTTTGCGTTCAACAGATTCAATACGCTTGTCGTTCCAGACCACGGAGAAGTCAGCGGCCAGAGCTCGAATGCGCGCACGCGCTTCGTCCGCAAGCAAGCGCTGGTCGGCCTTGCGTTGGCGCTCGTGTTCTTGCTGCAGACCATCCAACTGCCGAAGGCGGGCATTCCAGTCGGCTTCCAACGCGTCAGCGACCATCCTGTTGGCGGGATCAACATTCATGTAACGTCGACGGGCGAGCTCGGCGTCGTAACGCGCTCGTTCCAACTGCTTGGTGCGCATCGCATCGGCCTGTTCAACGCGGCCAGCGATTTCGTCCTCGACGGCGAGAGCTACCTCGATGGCCGCTGGCGCAACAGTCTGGAGTAGCAATGCGCTGATCGCCGTGTCCACGTCGCGCCCGTGTATTGACTGGCACGGTTTGTCAGCATGATGTGCAGCCGCGGCAAGACACACATAGTACGGTTCGAGTGCGCTGGCCACCCTCTGATATCTAACGCGCATGCGCTTGCCGCATATGCCGCATATCACGCGCCCCTGCAGCAGTCCGACGCCTTCGCGCGGCATTGCGCCCCGGGCGCCATCGCAGAAATTGGTGGCACTCTGCCTGAGCGTGACCTGGTTGCGTTCGAACTCGTCCCAGTCGATATAGCCGACGTGGGCATCGCGAATCAATACCTCCCAATCACTCTGGGGTACCTTCAGTTGTGTGCTGGTCAGATCGGCCTTGCGCGCGATTCGTGTCCGGCCGTACACGAATGCACCCGCGTATCTTGGGTTATGCAGGATCTGCAACACGCGCGATGTGTTCAGTTCTCCCCAATGCACCTCGCCTTTACCGATACCGCGTCGGACTCGGCGGGGGAAGACCCAACCCTCGCGGCGGAACCGGCGCACCACCATACTGGCCGAATGCGTCTGCCGATACGTATCGAACAGCAATTGGAGACTCGCATGAATTTGCTGATCGGGGTCCAGTACAACCGATCCATTGGGATGGTAGACGAAGCCGATGGGCAGCGGCAATTCGAGTTCGCCGCGCTTCGCCTTATTGCGCATCCCGCCCTGAAGTCTCGCCTTCAGTACATGCAACTCCGCTTCGCTCATGGTGCCTTTCAGCCCCAGAAGAAGACGGTCGTTGAAGTAAGCCGGATCGCAGACACCGTCTTCATCGAGAATGAGAGTGTGGGTCAGCGCTGCGAGCTCAAGCAGGCGATGCCAATCTGCATTGTTCCGCGCGAGCCGGGACACTTCCAGTCCGAGTATGATTCCGGCGTGGCCGATAGCAACCTCCGACACCAGTTTCTGGAAACCATCGCGCTGCTGCGCGCTGGCTCCTGACAGACCAAGGTCACTGTCAATGACATGAATGCGCTCGATCGGCCAGCCCAGCGCGACAGCACGGTCGCGCAGCGCGTACTGGCGCTTGGTGCTTTCGGTGTTCTCGAATACCTGTCGCAGCGAAGATTGCCGCACGTATAGAAAGGCGTCGCGCCGTAGGTGGTCAGCCGTGACTTTCTGATACCGGTCAGTAGACATGGACGAGCTCCGAATGAGTGTGCAACAGGAGACTGGCTAACAGGCGTACGAATTCGCCGTTTGGCTGCAGTGAATGTGCGACGGGTTCGTGTCCAGGAGCATGAGCGTCTCTGGGCCGCACGGTTTCAACTAGCATGGGAAGACCGTGCAGCATGCCGTGATAACGCAATGCCGCCGCGCCCTCTGGGCGAGGCGTACCGTCGATCACAGCCGTGCGTAACGCCTCGTACGCAGCGACCGTCGCTCCCGCTGGGGCATCGCCAGCGGCCGCCGGTTCTATGGTTTTTTTTTGCGCGCTATTGCGCGTTCGATGCTGCGGGGGTGAACCGAGATACCGAGCTCGGTTTCGAGTTGTTCGGCTAACGCTCGAGCGTGAATCGATCCATCGTCTTCCATGCGCTGCTCGATGAAGGCCATCACATCGGTGTCGAGTTTGTGCGCGCCTTTCGGTCCGCGCTGCTTCGGCACGAGGCCAGGCAATCCATCGCGCGCGAATGCCTCCTCTGCCTGATAGAAGGTCGGGCGAGATACACCAAACAACGCTGCGGCTTCGGCCTTGGATGCGCCATCGACATGGACGTGGCGCAGCATCTCGTACTTGACCTGAATGAGATCGTTGGCATCGAAGAAGTCGCCCGACTGAAACCAAGGCGCGCGCACACGTTCTGGATGAGGATTCCGCACGCCAAGGCGATTCAGGCGTTCGAGCTTGGGATCGGGCTTCTTCAAGGCGGCGCTCGTACTGTGGATTGTGTAATCTAAAATATGCCGCACATATAAAAATGTCAAGGCTAAATATCAAGCGCGAGACGCCTTTACACCGATATTGAACGCGTATTTTTACCACCACGCATCCAATGTCGAAACGCATGGCGGCATAATTTAACTTACTGAGACGGCGTAATTTATTTGACATGTTTCGTGTCCATAGGTATCAGCTCGTCGATCAGCGCACGCAACCGGCGCAGATCGTCAGTGCGAAACCAGGAGCGGCCCGCCGCAGCTTGGGCGAATGGATCCGGTTCGTCGGCATTGGTCCATGACGCCAGAATCGACACTAGCCGACCGTTGGCGTTGTAGAACATCACACGGTCCTCGCCCCAGTTCTGTCGGCGTGTAACCACGTGGATGCGGGTCCCGCGTTGGGGATGGAATGGATGAGTGATCTCGACCGTTACGACCGGGCGATTGTCCTCATGACAGGCAGTTGCTGACTTACGATAAGGG
>NZ_BAYD01000232.1 GCF_000685075.1 Paraburkholderia oxyphila NBRC 105797 | reverse complement strand
CCTCCTTTCGTGCAAGACGGAAATCGATGGCCGCTCCGCGATCCAGTGGGTCGAAAAGATCGAGGCGGAGCTCGCGGCCATGCCGGACGTGAAGATCCTCTCGCGCAGCACGGCCTTCGGCTATCAGGACCACAATCTCGTGACCGTCACGCAGCGCCTGACCGAGCATCTGCCGGTCTCGACGCGCAAGGGCACGCGTGAGCTGCTGTGGAAGATCCGCGCGAAGCGCGTGATTCTTGCAACCGGCGCGCACGAGCGGCCAATCGTGTTCGGCAATAACGACCTGCCTGGCATCATGCTGGCATCGGCGGTGTCGACCTATATCCACCGCTATGGCGTGCTGCCGGGCCGCAACGCCGTGGTGTTCGCGAACAACGACGCCGGCTATCGCTGCGCGCTCGACCTGAAGGCGTGCGGCGCGAACGTGACGGTGGTCGACTCGCGTGCGCAGGGCAAAGGCGCCTTGCAGGAAGCCGCGCGCCGCCAGGGCGTGAAGATCATGAACAACGCGGTCATCATGGCCGCACACGGCAAGCTGCGCGTGAACTCGGTCGAGGTGGTCGCGTACACGAACGGCCAGACCGGCGCGAAGCAGGCGGACCTGCCCTGCGATCTGGTGGCGATGTCGGGCGGCTTCAGCCCCGTGCTGCACCTGTTCGCGCAATCGGGTGGCAAGGCGCACTGGAACGACGCGAAGGCCTGCTTCATGCCGGGCAAGCGCGTGCAGCAGGAAGTGAGCGTGGGCGCGGCGGTGGGCGAATTCAGCCTCGCGCGTGGCCTCACCCAGGCGGTCGATGCGGGCATCGACGCCACGAAGTCGCTCGGCTTGGCGGCCACGCGCCCGCAAGTGCCGAAGGCCGCGGAGGTCGCCGAAACGCCGTTGCAGCCGCTGTGGCTCGTGGGCAGCCGCAAGGCCGCGCCGCGTGGCCCGAAGCAGTTCGTCGACTTCCAGAACGACGTGGCCGCATCGGACATCCTGCTCGCGGCGCGCGAAGGCTTCGAATCCGTCGAGCACGTGAAGCGCTACACGGCCATGGGCTTCGGCACCGACCAGGGCAAGCTCGGCAACATCAACGGCATGGCGATCCTCGCGGATGCGCTGGGCAAGACGATTCCCGAAACCGGCACGACCACGTTCCGCCCGAACTACACGCCCGTGACGTTCGGCACTGTGGCGGGCCGCGAGCTGGGCGATTTCCTCGACCCGATCCGCAAGACCTGCATTCATGAATGGCACGAGCAGCATGGCGCGCTGTTCGAGGACGTGGGCAACTGGAAGCGCCCCTGGTACTACCCGAAGAATGGCGAGGACATGCACGCGGCCCTGAAGCGCGAGTGTCTCGCGGTGCGCAATGGCGTGGGTATTCTCGACGCCTCGACGCTCGGCAAGATCGACATTCAGGGCCCGGACGCCGCGAAGCTGCTCAACTGGGTCTACACGAACCCGTGGCTCAAGCTCGAAGTGGGCAAGTGCCGCTATGGCCTGATGCTCGACGAAAACGGCATGGTGTTCGACGACGGCGTGACCGTGCGCCTCGGACCGCAGCACTACATGATGACCACGACGACGGGCGGCGCCGCGCGCGTGCTCACGTGGCTCGAGCGCTGGCTGCAGACCGAGTGGCCCGACATGAAGGTGCGCATGGCCTCCGTGACCGACCACTGGGCGACCTTCGCCGTGGTGGGCCCGAAGAGCCGCAAGGTCCTGCAGAAGGTGTGCAAGGACATCGACTTCGAGAACGCCGCGTTCCCGTTCATGTCGTATCGCAACGGCACGGTGGCGGGCGTGAAGTCGCGCGTCATGCGCATCAGCTTCTCGGGCGAGCTGGCCTACGAAGTGAACGTGCCGGCCAACGCGGGCCGCGCCGTGTGGGAAGCGCTGATGGCCGCGGGCGCCGAGTTCAACATCACGCCGTACGGCACGGAAACGATGCACGTACTGCGTGCGGAGAAGGGCTACATCATCGTCGGCCAGGACACCGATGGTTCGGTCACGCCGTTCGATCTGGGCATGGGCGGGCTGGTTTCGCAGACCAAGGACTTCCTTGGCCGGCGCTCGCTCAAGCGCTCGGACACCGCGAAGGATGGCCGCAAGCAGTTCGTCGGACTGCTGACCGACGACGCGAAGTTCGTGCTGCCCGAAGGCGGCCAGATCGTCGCGCCGGATGCACGCCAGCAGGCGGACGGCACCACGCCGATGCTCGGCCACGTGACGTCGAGCTACTACAGCCCGATTCTCGACCGCTCGATCGCGCTTGCCGTGGTGAAGGGCGGCCTGAACAAGACGGGCGAATACGTTGCGATCTCGCTGGCCGATGGCCGGCGCGTGAAGGCGAAGATCACCAGCCCGATTTTCTATGACACTGAAGGGGTGCGTCAGCATGTTGAATGAAACGATGGATACGGTGCCCCTTGCGGAGCGTACGGTAGCGGTGCGGCTCGAGTCGCCTTGCGTCAGCGTGGCCGGTGCGCTCAAGGCCCAGGAGGGCCGCGGCCAGAAGGGGTTCGCCATGCGCGAGCTGCCGTTCCGCGAGCTCGTGAACGTGCGCGGCGACCTGAGCGACCCCGCTTTCGTGGACGCGTTCGCCCGGGTGGTGGGCTGCCAGCCGCCCGCGCAGCCCAACACGGTGGCGCGCGGCAACGGCTACGACGTGCTGTGGCTCGGCCCCGACGAATGGTTCGTGCGCTCGAACGCGGCTGTTCAGGCGGGCGAGCTCGAGGCGAAGCTCGCCCCCGCATTCGGCGAGGCGTACGCCGCAGCGGTGGACGTGGGCAGCGGCTACACGGTGGTGGAGATCGACGGCGCGCGCACGCGCGAGCTGCTCTCGCGCGGCTGCCCGCTCGATCTGCATCCGCGCCTGTTCAGGGAGGGGCAATGCGCGCAGAGCGTCTTTTTCAAGGCCTCGATCGTGCTGATCCCCACCGGTGACGACCGCTTCGAGATCGTCGTGCGGCGCAGCTTTGCCGACTACTTCTGCCGCATCATGCTCGACGCCGCCGCGTCGCTTGCATCATGAAGATCGTCGACGGAACGCTCGATCCGGCGCCGGGTTCACACTCGGCGCTCGACGCGCCGCCCGCGCGCGGGCGCGGCTGGAGCGTGTTCGTCGAGGGCTTGAGCGTGCCCGCGCGCATCGGCATTCATCCGCACGAGCACGGGCAGCCGCAGCCGCTCGTGATCGATGCGCAGCTGGGCTACCGCTCGATGCCGAAAGAAGAGAGCGACTGGATCGACTACGAGAGCTATTGCACACGTATAGCCGAATTTCTCGCGAAGAAGCCGCATACGCGGCTGCTGGAAACGCTGGTGGCCGATA
>NZ_BAYD01000233.1 GCF_000685075.1 Paraburkholderia oxyphila NBRC 105797 | reverse complement strand
GACGAGCTCGGGCGGCTACTTCTTCTTCGGCGAAATGGATGCGACCTATACGCTCGCGGACATCCAGTACAACGCCGAACTCGACTACGGCCAGCAGCAGCGCGCCGCGTTCAACGGCGGCAATGCGCAGTGGTACGGTCTCTCGCTGCTCGCGCACCGCAAGTTCAACGCGCCGGTGGTGGGCCGCATGGGCGTGACCGCACGCTACGACGTGCTCGCCGACGGCAAGAACGGCGGCGGCGGTGGCGGCATCGCGCTCAACGGCAACGGCATGGATCCGTACAACGGCTTCGGCATTGGCTCGGAGTGCCTCGAGACTTCGCAGGCCAACGGTGGTCATGGCTTCGAATGCCACGGTGCAACGCGTCAGGACGTGGCGCTCGATCTGCTGTTCTATCCGACGCAGCAGATCACCGTGAAGGTCGAATATCGTCACGACTGGGCCACGCAGAAGGTGTTCCTGCGCGACGACGGCTCGTACAGCAAGAGCAACGACCTGCTGGGCGCGCAGTTCATCTACTCGTTCTGAAGATGGGCCAACGGACAGCAGCCTGTGCGGTGCTGTCCGGTTTTCATTCGCCGGACCATAGAGCGGCGGCCCATCGGCAAGCTGCCATCTGTATCAATGGTGACAAGTCGCGCATGTCCAGCCCCCCTCCTTGAGGCCTCATGCTGTTCGGCTCCGTCAACGTGACAACGCCGTTGCACCGGCTACTCGCACGGCGAAACGCGCCTCGCCGCCAACGACTTCGTGCCGCGCTTCGCTGCGCGCGCCGGCGACGTTGAACACCGCCACCGCCTCCCGCAGCCCTGCGGCCCCACCCGCTAGCGTTTGCGCGGCGCCAGCAACCTGCTCGACGAGCGCCGCGTTGCGCTGCGTCGTCTCATCCATTTCCGCCACCGCGCGATTGACTTGTTCGATATCGCTCTTCTGCGCGGCGCATGCGGTTGCGATATTGCTCATGATGCCCGTGAACTCATGCACCGAGCGCACGAGTCCGGAGATGCGCTCCCCCGCATCCGCCACGAGGCGGGACCCCGCCTCGACGTGCCCCGCCGATTCGCCGACCAGCGCTTTGACCTCTTTCGCCGCGTGCGCGGTACGCTGGGCCAGCGTGCGCACCTCGCCCGCTACCACGGCGAAGCCACGTCCTTCGGCTCCGGCACGCGCCGCTTCCACGGCCGCATTGAGCGCGAGAATATTGGTCTGAAACGCAATGCCCTCGATCACGCCGATGATCTCCGCGACACGCGCCGAGCTGCCCGCAATGTCCTCCATGGTCGAGATCACACGCCCGACCAGCTCGCCGCCCCTCCCTGCCGCTTCAGAAGCCGCGCTGGCGATGGTGCTGGCGTGTGCCGCGTCATCCGAGTTTTGCGTCACGGCAGCGGTCAGCTCGGTCATGCTGGCCGCGGCCTGCTGGAGCGATGCAGCCTGCTCGTCGGTGCGCTGTGAGAGATCCCGGTTGCCGGTCGCAATCTCGCCCGCGCGCACCGCGATCGATTCCGCCGAAGTCTTGATCTGTCCGACAATCGACATGAGCTGCAAGCGCATCGTTTCGAGCGAGGCCATCAGACTGCGATTGTCGTTCGGCCGGAGCACCACCGCCACCGCGAGATTTCCGCCCGCAATTTCGCTGGCGAGACGCTGCGCCTCGCCCGGATCGCCGCCGAGTTGCCGCAGGATGCTGCGCGTGATCAGGATCGCGGCCGCCACACCCACGCACAGCGCCGCGAGCACGGCAGCCACGATGACGAGCGCAAGGCGCGACCACGTCGTGGCCGCGGCATCCGCCGCATCATGCGCGCGGCCCTGCTCGAGCGCGAGCAACTGGTCCAGCGTGGCCAGCCATGCAACCTGCTTTGGCCGCACTTCGTTCACGAGCACCTTGAGCGCGGCATCCTGGTCGTTGGCGAGCGCCCAGTTCATCGCTTCCTTCTCGACGAGCGGCATGGTCTGAGCCTCTTCGTCACGCAGCGCGGCAAAGAGGCTGCGCTCCTTTGCCGTGGTCAGCGGCGAGGTGTCGAACAGACGACCCAGCGCGCGATAGTTTTCCGCATAGGAAACTTCCTGCGCCTTGATTGCCGATTGTTCCGCCTCGACATCCTGTTCATTGGTCATCACAGCCATGTTGCGGATGGCAATGGCGATACCGCTCACCGCGCCCCGCAGGTTCGTCGCGCGCATCGTCTCGGCGTCGTGGACAAGCACGATGTCATCGAGCTTGCTGCGTATGCTGGTCATGCTGGCCATGCCGACCACGGACAGCGCGACGAGCATCGTGAGCACAACGCCGAAACCGGCTGAGAGCCGGGTAATAATGCGGGTTTGAGCCATCTTGAATGATCCCCGTAGCGTCCAGAGCCGCGAAGGCGTATCGGGCCGTCCGGCACCGTCGACATTCGTTTGGGCTCCCGAAGACAGCACGTCGCGATGCGGTGCTGTGTCCATTGTTCTTGGGGGCCAATGCTATTGCAGGCCATACAGTGGAAACTATTGTATTTTTGATGTTTTCAGTCGTTATAGCCGGCGCTCCCCGATTTTCAACGCCATCAACGTGAATCCTGACTCGCCATTGGCACGCCTCAGGCCGGAGCCGGTGCGCCAGGGCGAGCCAGGGTATCGCCCATCCATTAGCCGTACCGGCTAGAACGAGTAGACGAACTGCGCGGCGAGCAGATCGTTGCTCTTGCCATACGAGCCATCGTCGCGCAGGAACACCCTCTGCGTGGCCCAGTCGTGACGATATTCGACCTTCACGGTGATCTGCTGCGTCGGATAGAACAGCAGATCGAGCGCTACGTCCTGACGCGTCGCGCCGTGGCATTCGAAGCCGTAGCCGCCGTCGGCCTTCGAGTTCGCGAGGCAATCCGAACCAATGCCGAAGCCGTTGTACGGGTCCATGCCGTTGCCGTTGAGCGCGATGCCGCCACCGCCGCCGCCGTTCTTGCCGTCGGCGAGCACGTCGTAGCGCGCGGTCACGCCCATGCGGCCCACCACCGGCGCGTTGAACTTGCGGTGCGCGAGCAGCGAGAGGCCGTACCACTGCGCATTGCCGCCGTTGAACGCGGCGCGCTGCTGCTGGCCGTAGTCGAGTTCCGCGTTGTACTGGATGTCTGCGAGCGTGTAGGTCGCATCCATTTCGCCGAAGAAGAAGTAGCCGCCCGAGCTCGTT
>NZ_BAYD01000234.1 GCF_000685075.1 Paraburkholderia oxyphila NBRC 105797 | reverse complement strand
CGAAGATCGCCGGCGTTGCAAAGGTGCTGCTGGCCGATGCGCCGCAACTCGAAGTGGGGCTTGCGGAGAATGTCGAGGCGACGATTCTTTCGATCGCGAAGAACTACACGCACATCCTCGCGCCGGCTACGGCTGCGGGCAAGGACGTCACGCCGCGCATCGCTGCGAAGCTGGACGTCGCGCAGATCTCGGACATCACGGCAGTGGATTCGCCCGACACATTCGAGCGCCCGATCTACGCGGGTAACGCAATCGCAACGGTGCAGTCGCAAGACCCCATCAAGGTCATCACGGTTCGCACGACCGGCTTCGACGCTGTGGCGGCTGAAGGCGGCAGCGCAGCGGTGGAAAAGATCGAAGCGGCAGCCGACAGCGGCTTGTCGCATTTCATGAGCCGTGAAGTCACGAAGCTCGACCGTCCGGAACTCACGAGCGCGAAGATCATCGTCTCGGGTGGCCGGGGTTTGGGCAGCGGCGAGAACTACACGAAGGTGCTGGAGCCGCTCGCCGACAAGCTCAACGCCGCACTGGGCGCCTCGCGCGCGGCAGTCGACGCGGGCTACGTCCCCAACGACTATCAGGTGGGCCAGACCGGCAAGATCGTCGCGCCGCAGCTGTACATCGCGGTGGGCATCTCGGGCGCGATCCAGCATCTCGCGGGCATGAAGGACTCGAAGGTGATCGTCGCGATCAACAAGGACGAAGAAGCACCGATCTTCAGCGTGGCCGACTATGGCCTCGTGGGCGATCTGTTCACCATCGCACCGGAGTTCGCGAACGCACTCGCCTGACGAGGCACGTGTCACGAGACGCGCATCGAGCGGGCGCCCATCACGGGCCAGGCTCGATGCTCGAAAAGCAGTGACGACAAGTGGGCCAACGCCCCCTACCGCGCCGCCCGAGAGCGGCGCGGCCATCCAATACCAATAACAGCAAAGCCAGCCAGCAAACGCATCAGGCACCCTTCGAGGGCGGCCCGACCGCGCTCGTCCGTCGCCATCGACCGGCACTGGCTGCTTTGCATCGGACACCGGAGATACCATGACCACCCCATCGATCGACACGATCAAGGCGCACCCCGAATACCGGCGGCTCGTCGCCATGCGCCGGCGCTTCAGCTTCACGCTGACCGCGCTCATGATCGCCATTTACTACGGCTTCATCCTGATCGTCGCGCTCGCGCCGCATCGGCTCGCGCAACCGCTCTACGCGGGCGCCACCACCAGCGTCGGCATTGTCGTGGGCGTGGGCATCATCGCGGGCGCGATCGCGCTCACCGGTCTTTACGTGCTGCGCGCCAACCGCCGCTTCGACCCGGCCATGCGCACGCTCATCGCGAAGCTCCAGGGCGAGGTGCAGGCATGAACCCGATCCGCCTTCTCAGCGCACTCGCGCTCGCAGCCGCCAGCAGCTTTGTCCACGCCATGCCGGGCGCCGCGGCGGCACCCATGCCCGCGCCGCAGCACAACCCCGTCGCCATTGGCATGTTCCTGCTGTTCGTGCTCGTGACGCTCGGCATCACGCAATGGGCCGCGCGCCGCACACGCACCGCGCGCGACTTCTACACGGGCGGCGGCGGCATTACCGGCTTGCAGAACGGGCTCGCGATTGCGGGCGACTACATGTCGGCGGCCTCGTTCCTTGGCCTCTCGGGCATGGTGTTCATCTTCGGATTCGACGGCCTGATCTACTCGATCGGCTTTCTCGTCGGCTGGCCGTTCGTGATGTTCCTGATCGCCGAGCCGCTGCGCAACCTCGGCAAGTTCACGTTCGCCGACGTGATCGCGTACCGCTTCGAGCAAGGCCCGATTCGCTTGATGACTTCGGCCAATTCGCTGATGGTCGTGATTTTTTACCTGGTTGTGCAGATGGTGGGCGCGGGCAAGCTCATCGAACTGCTGTTCGGGCTGCCCTACTGGATTGCCGAGATCGTCGTGGGTGTGTTGATGGTGATCTACGTGTTCTTTGGCGGCATGAAGGCCACCACGTGGGTGCAGCTGATCAAGGCGGGGCTGCTGCTCTGCGGCGCGACCTTCATGGCCGTGCTCGCACTCGCGCATTTCGGCTTCAGCCCGAACGAGATGTTCCGCCAGGCCGTCAACGTGCACCCGGGCGCCCTCTCGATCATGGCGCCTGGCAAGCTGATCCGCGACCCGCTGAACGCGCTCTCGCTCGGCATCGCGCTGATGTTCGGCACGGCCGGCTTTCCGCACATCCTGATGCGCTTTTTCACGGTGCCCAATGCGAAGGAGGCGCGCAAGTCGGTGTTCTACGCGACGGGTTTCATTGGCTACTTCTACCTGCTCACGTTCGTGATCGGCTTTTCGGCGATTGCGCTGCTCGCGCAGCATCCCGAGTTCTTCCGCGTTGATGCGGCGGGGCACTTCAATCTCACGAGCGATCTGCTCGGCGGCTCGAACATGGTGGCGGTGAAGCTTGCCCAGGCGGTGGGCGGGAATCTCTTCTACGGCTTCATTGCGGCGGTCACGTTTGCGACGATTCTCGCCGTGGTGGCCGGCCTCACGCTTTCTGGCGCCACTACGGTGTCGCATGATCTCTATGCGAGCTGGCTCGCGCGTGGGCGCAAGAACGAGCAGCTTGAAATGCGTATCTCGCGTGTTGCGACGCTTGTTCTGAGCGCGGTTGCGATTGGGCTTGGTATTTTGTTCGAGCATGCGAATGTGGCGTTTCTTGTGGGGCTTGTGGCTGCCGTGGCGGCGAGTGCTAATTTTCCGGTGCTCGTCATGTCGATTTTTTGGAGTGGTATGACTACGCGGGGGGCTGTAGCCGGCGGTGCGCTCGGGCTCATCTCTTCGGTGTTGCTAACGGTGTTCTCGAAGTCGGTGTGGGTGGACGTGCTTCATCATGCACATGCGATCGTGTTTCTCGATAATCCTGCGTTGGTTTCTGTGCCGCTTGCGTTTGTTGGGATTTGGGTGGTGTCGAGGATCGATAACGGCGAGCGGGCGCGTCGGGAGCGTGAGGCGTTTGCAGCGCAGGAGTTCTATGGGCAGACTGGGCTTCTGCCGATGGAGGCTGTGGAGCACTGAGTGCGTTTGTTGAATATTTGATGCCTGCGGCTTGGTGCTGGTTGCTGGTTGCTGGTTGCTGGTTGCTGGTTGCTGGTTGCTGGCCGTTGGCCTTAACTTGTTTTCGCGG
>NZ_BAYD01000235.1 GCF_000685075.1 Paraburkholderia oxyphila NBRC 105797 | reverse complement strand
GCGAGCTCCAGCAGGTTTTTGTCGATGATGTCGCCGATATGCTCGAGGTTGATCACCGCCGTCATGATCGCCGAGGCCCAGCGCCGGTCCTCCTCGCTGAGCGGCTCGCGCGTCACCTCGGTGACGTAGCGCTTGATGGCGTCGTGCAGCCTGTCCACGGCGTCGTCGCGGTCCGCAAGCTCGCTCACGGCGCGGCGGTCGTCGGCGAGCAACACCGGCACGCTCGCGCGCAGCATCGACTCCACGATCTCGCCCATCCGCAGCACCTCGCGCGCCGCACAGGCGAGCGCCTGCGACGGCGTTTGCAGCGCGATTTCATCGAGGTAGCGCGGCGCATCGGCGTCGTCGGCGACACGCTGGGCCGGCAGCAGCCGTTCGAGCAGGCGGGCCAACGGATCGAGCAGGCCGATGAACACCACGGCGATCACCACGTTCAGGCCCGTATGGAAGTTGGCGATCGCGCGGCTCGCGTCGCCGGGCAGGCTGCCGAGCAGGTTCGCGAGGGGCGAGCATACACCGAGCAGCAGCACGCACACGCCGCCGCGCAGCAGCAGGTTGCCGGCCGGCAGCCTGCGGCGGCTGCGGTCTTCGCCCTTGGCGGCTTCGAAGTACGGGTTGAGCGCGCTGCCCACGTTCGCACCAGCACCATGGCGATCGCGCTGTCCATGGGGATCGAATGCAGGTTCGCAAGCGACATCACAAACAGCACGACGGGAATACTCGAATGCGCGGCCCACGTGAGCACGCAGGCCAGTGCGGCGTTGAGCACAGGTTCGCCGGCCAGTGCGCCGAGCACCGTGCGCAGTGCGGGCGCAGTTTCGGCGGGCTGCACCGTGGAGACGAGCAGCGTGAGCGCGAGCAGCATCAGGCCGAGGCCGATCGAGGCGCGGCCGATGTCGCGGTTGCGCGAGTCCTTGCCGCGTTCGAACAGGACCATGCCCACCAGCACGCACGCGGGCGAGATCCAGCTGAGGTCGAGCGCGAAGGCCTGAACAATGAGCGTCGAGCCCACGTTCGCGCCGAGCATGATCGCGAGCCCGGTCACGGGGGCCATCAGCCCGCGCGCCGCGAACGACGACGCGATCATGCCGGTTGCCGTACTGCTTTGCAGCGCGCCCGTGATGGCGAGCCCCGCACAGAACGCATTGAAGCGGTTGCCGAGGCTTCTTGCCATGAATCGCCTCAGCGATGCGCCGAATGCGCGCATCAGCCCCGACTCGACCATATGCAGGCCCCATGTGAGCAACGCGACACCGCCTGCGAGATGTAGCACGATCAGGATCATCCGGTCCCTCCTTGGCGGGGTGTGCGCCTGCACGGCGTACGTCCCCGCGGCAATGGCTTCCTCGCGTCTTGCCGCAGCGCCGGGCAGTTGCGAGGGTGTAACGGCGGGTGGCGGCGTGACGCGTACCTCGGCCAGGATCGCCGCGCGGCCCGGCTGGAAACCCCGGGCCGGTCGTGCTGCATGACCGGCCCGGCGCCCCTGTCACTCCCAGGGCATCGACCACGTCCTGATGTTCGTGTAGCCCTTCATCGCCTCGACCATGCCCTCCTTGTGGCCGTTGCCCGAATCCTTGATGCCGCCGAACGGCGACATCTCCGTGCGATAGCCCGGCACTTCCCAGACGTTGACGGTGCCGACGTCCAGCTCCCGGATGAACTTCGTCGTGTAGTCGAGCCGGTTCGTGCAGATACCTGAAGACAGACCATAGGCGGTCGAGTTGGAGATGCGGATCACCTCGTCGATGCGGTCCGGCACGCGGATGACCGGAATCACCGGGCCGAAGGTTTCCTCGCGCACGAGTTCGCAGTTGTAGGGCACGTGGTCCACGACCGTGGGTGCGAACAGCGCGCCACGGCGCGGGGCGCCATGCAGCACGCGCGCGCCATGCGCCTCGGCGTCGGCCACGCGGCGCTCGAACAGTTGTGCGGACGCCTCGTTGATGACGGTGCCCACGTCCACGGTTGCCGCCGAGCTCGAGCACGGTGCGCCGGTAGCCGGCATTCTGCGCGATGTACTTGCCCACGCGCACCGAGCCCGTGAAGGTGACGAGATCGCAGTGCGGGTCCGTGATCATGGAGTCGCCCATGGTGCGCGGGTTGCCGGTCACGACGCTCAGCATCTCGGGTGGCAGGCCCGCTTCGTAGAGCACGTCGGCGAGCGCGAGCGCGGTGAGCGGCGTAAGCTCGGTGGGCTTGAGCACGACGCGGTTGTTGGTGGCGATGGCCGGCGCGAGCTTGTGGCTCACCATGTTCAGCGGGTGGTTGAACGGCGTGATGGACCGAGATCACGCCGAGCAGCGGCAGGCGCGTCGTGAAGATCTTGCGGTTCTTGCCGTTCGGGCTGATGTCGCAGGAATAGACTTCGCCGTCGTCCTTGATCGTGAGCTGGGCCGCGAACGACCAGACATCGTAAGCGCGGCTCGCCTCGTAGAGCGAGTCCTTCCAGCACAGCCCCGACTCCGCGGTGATGAGGCGCGCAAAATCTTCCTTGCGGTCGCGCAGCACCTCGGCGGTGGTTTGCAGGATGCGCTGGCGCTCGAAGCGCGTGAGCTTCGGGACTGCCGCGTGGGCCTTGGCGAACGCCTGCGCGACGTGCTCGGGCCGGCCGGCGGGCACGGTGCCGACCACTTCGTTCGTGTACGGGTTCAGGACTTCGATCACTTCGTCGGTCGCGACCTGCCGGCCGGCGATGCGCATGGACTCCTGCTTGACTGCGGGTTGCGTCATGACGTTCATCACTTACCTCGTTCTGGGATCCATTGATGCACGCCGCCGGAGCATGTGGGCAGCGGCGTGCCGGGCGTAGCTAGCGTTATGCGATGGCGATTTGCACGACGTGGTTCAGCGCGACGTCGAAGATGTCGAAGTTGCGCAGCGCGCGGTCCGCCGGCCAGTCGGTCTTGCGGTTGACGAGCAGCGGCACGCCCTGCTCCGAGATCCCGCCATGCGAGCGCAGCGGCTCGGTGAGGCCCGAGAAGTCGTGGCGCGCGGCGCTCGTGCCGAACACCTTGCTGCGCGTGCCGATCACGACGATGTCGCCGACGCGGTCGGGCGGCAGCTCGAAGCGCTCGCAGGCCGCCGCGCTGTCGAGCGCAAGCTCCACGCCTTCGGTCTTGCGCAGGCGCTCGAGCAGCGCCGCCTGATCCGCGCCCTC
>NZ_BAYD01000236.1 GCF_000685075.1 Paraburkholderia oxyphila NBRC 105797 | reverse complement strand
CAGTGATCAGCCGCTCGGCGAGGACCCGGTACGTTCGCGGGTCGGACTGCGGGTCGTAGTGCACGGGGATCACCTCCCGGCCATCGATGCCGCCCGCCCGGTTCACTTCTTCGATCGCGAACAGCGTCCCGTACAGCTGGGACGTTTCGATCGCTGACGTCACGCCGGTTTCCGAATACAGGACGCCAACCTTGATGGGTTCGGTTAAGGCCACTTGCTTGCCACCTTTGCAGTCTGGTTGTCGAATGAGCGATGCTCCATCGCACCAAGTTAAATCAAGCCGGCACTTCGCTGCATGGGATGCCGCCGGCCGGCATCTCAGCGCGCCGCCACCCTTGCCAGCACACCTGCCAGCTGCGACGGCAGAAGCGCCGGGTCGTCGACGATGAGATAACCCCAAGCGCCAAAAATGGCACGCACGTAAGCATCCGCCTGCTTGTCCAGCGTCAGGCAGAAGGTATCGATCCCGCGGTGCGCCAACCCTGCCACTGCGTGCCTGGCGTCCTCGACGAGATACCGCGAGTCGTACACGTCGATATCGGACGGCTCGCCGTCGGTGAGGACGAGCAGGATCTTCTTTTCCGCGCGCTCCCCGGCCAGGCGGCTCGCCGCGTGTCGCAGCGCGGCGCCGACTCGCGTCGACAGAGCGCCGCGCTGCTGGTCGAGCCGGCGCCGCTGGAGCTCGCCATACGGCTCACCAAAATCCTTGATCTCTATATAACGGACGTCGTGCCGCCCGTCCGACGCAAAGCCGTGCAGCGCGACACGGTCGTGCGCCGCGTCGACGGACTCCGCAACCAGCGCGGCCGCACGCTTCTCGATGTCGAGCACCGTCGTGGAGCCGCTGCCGACGCGGTCGTTGGTCGATTCCGACAGGTCGAGCAGCAACAGGATCGCCAGATGACGGCGCCTGCGACCGGCGCGCTGAAAGACCCTCGGATCGGGCGCGATGCGCGCACGCTGGCTGATCCGGCCTTCGATCGCGGCGTTCAGGTCCAGCTCATCGCCCTCGTGCTGGCGGCGCAGCCGCACGGCACGGTCCACTTGGCGCGCGGGTGCCGCATGCAGGAGCCGCCCACGCCGCGACAACCGGTGCTGCGTCGCGCCAGGCGCCGTCGGCGACGCGGGCGCCCCGCCGTGCTCGGTCAAGGTGGCCCACGCTTCACGCTCGCGTTCGATCCGATAGTCCCATTCGTTGTAGCTGAAACGTCGGCGCTCCTCTATCGGCACCGGTTGTATGTGCATGGCGCGTCCGGCGTCGGCGTCGGCCGGCTCAACGCGGACCGATTCCCGCGCGAGCTCCGGATCCTCGGGCGAAGCCGGGTCGTGCGCCTCGAAGTGCCATAAGAAGGTGTTGTCGTCGCGATAAGCCGGTTCGACGCGATACTGCTGGGCCTCGAAGCGCACCCGCATCTGGCCGAGGTCGTTCGCCAGAATCTTCGCGATCTCCTCGAATGGCGCCGGATCCTCCAGACTCTCGACGCACCCTTCGAAGAGCTTCCGCCCTTTGTCAACCCAGTAGTTGCCGTCCGTGTACTCTGCGTTGTGCAAAGCTCGTGCCAGCCGCGCCGCCAGCGCCCCGAAGCCGAGACCGTCTACCTCCGACGCCACGTGAAAACGGCCCCATAACGCGTGCAGCCCCGGGTAGCTACGCGCCATCAGGCGCTCGACACGCGCGTCCTCGAGCAGCGAGATCACCGCGATCAACATGGGCTTGCGCGTGCCGACAGGACAGTAGCGCGGCGAATGAAACAGATGCGCCAGTGCGTGCGAGATCGCTGCACGGTATATGCTGGCACCCGTTCCGGCTTCGTGTGCGAAATAACATTCGGGTAGCAGCAGCACCGTATCGCTAATGGCCGGACGCACCGGGGCCGCATCCGGTTGTTCCCTCTGCAGCGGTTCGATCGCCACATCCATCACACCGAACCCCGCCAGGTAGTGCTGCAGCGTCGTTTCGACCGTTGACAGGCGAGTGGTACTCAATGCATCTGGCTCGACCGGAACCGTTTGCGCTCTCTCGATCATGCTGTTCTCGCTCAAGATCGGCACCTCAGGGTCCGAAGTACGCCTCGATGAAGCCGTCGAGCGCGTGCAGCATGGCCTCGTCGTCAGTGATCGGCTTGGTCATCGCGAGCTGGCAGGCCCGGCGAGGCGCTATACCTCGCTCGATTAGCGCACCGGCATGAATGAGCATGCGCGTCGAGATGCCCTCCTCCAGTCCACGTCCACGCAGCGCGCGCGATTTCTGAGCAACGCCCACCAGCTTGGCCGCGATCTCCCGCGCAACGCCGCTCTCGTGTGCCACGATGTCGGTCTCGATCTCAACGTCAGGGTAATGGAAATCGATCGAGCCGAAGCGCTGCTTCGTAGACTGCTTGAGATCCTTGGTGACGCTCTGATAGCCGGGGTTATATGAGACGACGAGTTGGAAGTCCTGGTGCGCGTGAACCAGCTCGCCGCGTTTGTCGAGAGGAAGCAGGCGCCGATCGTCGGTCAGCGGATGAATAATGACCGTCGTGTCCTGCCGCGCCTCGACGACCTCGTCCAGGTAGCAAATCGCGCCATGACGCGCCGCCACGGTCAGCGGGCCGTCCTGCCAGACGGTGCCCTCCGCGTCGAGAAGGTACCGCCCGACCAGATCCGAGGCCGTCATGTCCTCGTTGCACGCGAGCGTGACGAGCGGCCTGCTGAGGCGCCACGCCATGTATTCCATGAAGCGTGTCTTTCCGCAGCCCGTGGGCCCCTTCAGGATCATCGGCATGCGCAGCCCGTACGCGGCCTCGAACAGTTCGATCTCGTCCGCGACGGGCCGGTAGTACGGCTCCGCCTGAATGACATATTGATTGATTGACGTTTGCATGATGCATGCGAATCGGTGGCGGTGCGCCGGGCCTAGCCCGGCGCTGAATCACGCACACGCTCAGCGGTGCGCGGCGGCAGTGTGCGGAATGCCTTCGATCGGACATTCCGGCGTACCTGGTGACGACCGCGTAAGCGCCTCGACCTGCTTGCGTGTGCCTTCCGGGTCGTTGATCCACTTCGCGTAAAACTCGTACGGACAGGCAGCCACACCATGCGCCTCCTCGCCCGAGTTGATCTTGCCGGTGTACCCGC
>NZ_BAYD01000237.1 GCF_000685075.1 Paraburkholderia oxyphila NBRC 105797 | reverse complement strand
TGGACCACTCGGCCTTCGAAAAGGTTGGTCGAGCCGATGAACTCGGCGGAGAAGCGGCTGTTCGGGAATTCGTAGACGCCGCTGGGCGAGCCGATCTGCACGATGCGGCCTTCGCTCATGACGGCGAGGCGGCTGGCCATCGTCATGGCCTCTTCCTGATCGTGCGTGACCATCACACAGGTGACATCGACCTTCTCGATGATGTTCACGAGTTCGAGCTGGGTCTTCTGGCGGATCTTCTTGTCGAGCGCGGACATCGGCTCGTCGAGGAGCAACAGTTTCGGGCGCTTGACGAGCGAGCGGGCGAGCGCGACACGCTGCTGCTGGCCGCCCGAGAGCTGGTGCGGCTTGCGCCTGGCGTAGCGGCCCATCTGCACGAGGTTCAGCGCATCGGCCACGCGCTCCTTGATCTCGTTCCTGGGCACGCCTTCCTGCTTGAGACCGAACGCGACATTCGACTCCACGCTCATGTGCGGGAAGAGCGCGTACGACTGGAACATCATGTTGACAGGGCGGCGAAACGGGGGGAGCGTCGCGAGGTCTTCGCCGTCGACGAAGATCTTGCCCGAGGTGGCGGTCTCGAAACCGGCGAGCATGCGCAGCAGCGTGGACTTGCCGCAACCCGAGCTGCCAAGCAGTGCGAACAGTTCGTTCTTCGCGATGTTCAGGCTCACGTTGTTGACGGCGATACTGTCGCCGAACTTCTTGACGACGTTCTCGATGCGGACGAATTCGTCCCGGGACGGGGCGGCCGGCGAGCGCACGGCCTGTTGGGCATTGACTGAAGGCGTCATTTTCATGATGTGACCATTCCTGCCTTACGGCGTTCAGGCACAGGCAGTCCCACACGAAGCGCGCGGAGCGACACGTGGAAGCGGGTCTTTCGACCGGAACTCAAAGGGGGGCTGCCTGATTCGGGTTGTTACCGCGCCACGCGACCAGACGTCAAAACTGCGCGTGGTGTGCGGAGAGGTTTCGATCGAACCCTCGTCCGCGATGTCTCCTTTGTCTCGTCTTCAGGTTGATCAGTGCCCGGTCTTGAGCTGTGCCCAGAGGCGGTTTTCAAGACGCTGGATCTCGAGCGGCTTAGACCTCAGCAACGTCATTTTCTTGATGGTCTCATCGGACGGATAGATGTTCGGGTCCTGGGTGACCAGTGGTGTTACGAGCGGACGCGCGGCGGCGTTGGCCGTTGGATAGAACACTTCGTTCGTGATCTGCGCGTTGACCTTCGGGTCCTCGATGTAGTTGATCCACTTCATCGCCGCTTGCGGGTGCGGAGCGTCCTTCGGCACGGCCATCATGTCGAACCACAGCACGCCGCCTTCCTTCACGTTCGAGAATCGGATCGTATACGAACGCTTCGATTCTTCCGCGCGGCGGCGAGCGATGCCGGTGTCGCCCGAGTACGCAACGGCTACGCAGACGTCGTTGTTTGCCAGATCATTGATGTAGCCGGAAGAATTGAACTGCGTGATGTACGGCCTGATCTTCTTCAGGACGTCGAACGCGTCCTGGTAGTCGGCCGGATTCGTGCTGTTCGGGTCCTTGTGCATGTACTGCAGGGTCGCTGCGAATACGTCGGCGGGCTGGTCGAGGAACGACACTCCGCATCCTTTGAGCTTCGAGAGGTATTGCGGATCGAACACGAGCGCCCAGCTATCCACGGGTGCCTTGTCACCGAGTGCCTTCTTTACCGCCTGCTCGTTATAGGCGATGCCGTCGATGCCATAGGCCCAGGGCACGCCGTATTGGTTGCCCGGGTCGGTATCCGCGATCATTTTCATGAGCGTGGGGTTGAGGTTCTTCAGATTTGGAATTTGCGACTTGTCGAGCTTCTGGTACACACCCGCCTGGATCTGCTTGGCCATGTAGTTCGATGACGGCACGACGATGTCGTAGCCCGAACTGCCCGCGAGCAGCTTGGCCTGGAGCGTGTCGTCGCTGTCGTAGTTATCGTACTTGACGTGCGTTCCCGTCTCTTTTTCGAAGTTCGGGATCGTATCCTTGGCGATGTAGTCGGACCAGTTATAGACGTTCAAGACACTGTCGGCGGCTTGGGCAGACTGGATCGAAGTCACTGAAAAGCTTGCAGCCAGAGCCGTCGCGGCCACGGCGGTCGCGCGACGAAGATGACACAGATTCATGTGGGTTTTCCCTGGGGGAATAATGTTCGGACGGAGCACCGCCGCAGGCACCCGCTTGATGCCACCGCCCATTGAGTACGTGTGTAGCGAAAGAGCCGCCGGTCAGGCCTTGAATGAAGGCGCCGCTTGCGGCGATCGTTTTTTCAGTGTGATCGTGAACGCGCGCAGCCGGACTGGTGCGGGGAAGCGGCCGGGACCTGACCGGTCGGAGGTGTCGAGCCCGCCAGGCCGTGGGCTGGACAATCCAATGGATCTCGCGTGTTGCGATCGGCCAGGAAGAAGTTCGGAGTCGAATGTCTCGACTCGCGCAAAGCTGCGTGCAACCATTGTCTCCATCTCCTTCGGAACACCGTGTCTGCGCATGACATGCGGCACGGCGTCGAATTCTTTTCGTGTTGCAGCACTCTATTGCAGATCTAAGGTCGTAAATATACGAAGTTCGAGACGTTCACATCGCTGCCGAGCAATGTAAGCTATTGTTCAGGTTGTGAATTTTCAATGGACTACAAAAAAGGGCTGGGCAAAAGAAAGCCGCTCAAACCGCCGGAGTGACGCAGTGGACCACTAACCTGATATCGGAGCGGCTCCGGGGCGCCTGTCATCGCGCGGTGTCACCCGGAGTGACTAAGGGCTCATCCATCCGGCGGCGTTGCGCGCGCCGTGGGGCATAATCAAAAGCGGTGGGGTGCGCACGTTTTAGTAGGACTCCGACGTATTAAGCCGGCAGCACTCTCACGCATTCGCCGGGTAGCAAGCCCGGTTGCCCTTGCATACCCTTCCGCCCGCGCGTAGCGCGTGGCGGGAAGAATGAGCCCTTTGTCACTCACGCGGAGTGTGCGAGAAGACGGATGCCCCGGAGCCGCTCCGATGAACAGGGCAGTGGTGGACGGCGTCACACTAGC
>NZ_BAYD01000238.1 GCF_000685075.1 Paraburkholderia oxyphila NBRC 105797 | reverse complement strand
CGAAAACAAGTTACCGCGCAAAACTCCGAGCGCCACAAAAAAAAGCGGCGCAAAAGCGCGCCGCCCATCGTCGCTAAAGACCACCCGCAATTCTCAATGCACGCTAGCGTGCTTATGATCCGCATGCGCATGCGGCTGCGTAACGGCGCTCACAACCGCAAGCACAACAATATTCACACCAAGCGCAAGAAACCCGATATTGATATCCTTGAGCGCATCAGGCGCAGACGGAATCAACTGCGCGACGCTCACATGCAGCACCGTGGTAATCACAACCACCAGCACCCCCGCGAGGATCCCACAGAACGCCCCTTGCTTCGTGACACGATTACGCGTAGCGAGACTGCACACCAGCGCCGGAAACAACTGCGTAACAAAGTTATACCCCATCAGCAACAGCGCCACGATAGTCTCGCCGCCCTTGAGCGTAAAACCCACCGCAACGAGCGCGATCACCGGCACGCAGAACCGCGCAAGCTTCGCGACACGCGCATCGTCGGCGTTCTTCATCAGCGCGCCACGATAGACATCGTTGGCAAGCAGCGTCGAGGCCGTGGTAAGGATCATCGACCCAGGCACCAGCGCGGTAAGCACGCCCGCCGCACCGATCACGCCGAGAAACCACGGATCGAAAGTCTGCAGCGAAAGCCGGAACAGCGACAGGTCGATGTCGCTGCCCTTGAGTCCCGGCACCTTGAGCACCGCCGCGAATCCACAGAAGAACACGAACAGCAGGATCAGCTGATAGAGCGGCAGGATCGCGGCATTGCGGCGGAAAATGCGTTCGTCCCTCGCGGTGTAGACCGAGCCGAACGTGTGCGGCCACATGAAGAAGCCCAGCGCCGTGAGCAGCACCGTGGACTGGAACCACGTCACGCTCTGGCCTTTCGCGGCAAAGCTGAGGAAGCCGGGCTTGGCCGCGTCGATGGCGCGGAACATCTCGGCATGACTGCCGTAGTAATGAACCGGCAAAAAAATGCCAAGAAACACCGCGATGGCCAGAATCATCGTGTCCTTGACGACCGAGTTCCACGCGCAGCCGCGCACGCCCGAGACGATCACGTAGGCCGTGACCACCACCGCGCCGATCCAGATCGCCGCCGTCGACGAAATCGCGCCATACGAGGCCGTCGTCACGATGATGCCAAGGCCCTTCAGTTGCAGCACGAGATACGGCACGAGCGCGGCCACGCCCACGCAGGCGACCAGCACGCCGAGCGCGGGGCTCTGGTACTTGCGCGTGAAGAAGTGCGGCTGCGAGACGAGCCGGTGCTCCTTCGCGTAGCGCCACACGGGCGGCAGCATCCAGTACGAGAGGATGTACGCAAGCGTCGCGTAAGCCAGGATGTAATAGACGGGCGCGCCCTTGCCGTAGGCAAAGCCGCTGCCGCCGAGGAACGTGAAGGTGGTGTAGATCTCGCCCGCCATCAGCAGGAACACGAACGCGGTGCCGAAGCTGCGTCCCCCCACCGACCACTGCTCGAGGCTCATGTCGTGCCCGCGGCGCGCACGCATGCCCAGATAGAGCGCGACGACGGTGATCGCCGCAATGATGATGAGCGCGCTCATGATCGCACCTCGGCATCCGGCGAGATGCGATTGGCCGGATCGAGCTTGTAGACGATGCCCATGATGGCCGCGGTCAGCACGACCCACATGACAATCCACGCCAGCACGAGCGGCATGCCGAGCACAAGGGGCTCGGTGCGGTTGACGAACGGCACGCCTAGCAGGATGCCGATAAAGGGTAGCGCAGCGAGCAACCTCAGTGACATGGCAACTCCTTTGGGTAAAAGGGAAACGTCGCGTCGGGTCCGGTCGAATCACTCTATGCTGGTGAATGCGCCCCGTAAAGCTGCCAAAAATCCCGATGCGCCACCGCGCAAGCAAACCCGTGCGCACCTCGTGGCGTGCCTTTGCTTAATATGAGGACATGGTGCGCTGCGTCATGAAGACGGATTTTTTGCGCGCGGGCGCCGGCATCCAGCAGGCACGGCGCGCGCCGCTCCGGTTACACTTCACGCTGCCCCGCGGCGCAATCGGAATGCGCCCGCCTAACGGATTGCCTACATGATCGAGAGCCTGATTTCAGACATCCTGTTCGGTTTCACCGGACTGATCAGCATCATCAACCCCATTGGCATTGCGTTTGTTTTTCTCGATCGCACGGCGTCGCTTTCCGAGGAAGAGCGGCGTCTGCTCGCCAAGCGCGTGGCCACCAATGCCTGCTTCGTGCTGCTTGCCGCATTTTTCGTCGGCACGCCCATCCTGCATTTCTTCGGCATTTCGATGGAGGCGCTGCGTATTGGCGGCGGACTCGCGGTGGCCGTGAGCGGCTGGCAGATGCTCAACGCGCCGGAACCCGAGCCGGCGGTGGCCGATCATCCGGTAAAGCCGCTCAGCGCCGAGTCGGCGTCCGGCAAGGCTTTTTTTCCGCTGACGATTCCGCTGACCACGGGCCCCGGCTCCATTGCCACGGCCATCGCGCTCAACGCGAACCGCACGCACAAGCTTTCGGCGTTTCTGCTCTCGGGTATCGCCTCGGTGGCAATCTCCGTGCTCGTAATGATCGTGATCTATTACGTCTACAGCCGCGCCGCGCGCCTTGCCTACTATCTGGGCGCGGAAGGCACGCGCGTGGCCATGCGTATTTCGTCGTTCCTGTTGTTGTGCATCGGCGTGCAGATTATTCTCACCGGCCTCGACGGGTTTCTCACGCCGCTCGCGGGCCTGCGCGCGGGTAGTTGAACGATGGCGAGAGCCGGGTCTCGCCGGCCGTGCTCGTCTGACGCTGGATGCAATTCGGTTCGTTGAAAGTGGAGGGTCACCATGTGCCGCTGGATCGCTTATACCGGTAACGCTGTGCCGCTCGAAACCGTGCTGTTTCGCGCGCGCCATTCGCTGATCGACCAGAGCCTGCATTCGAAG
>NZ_BAYD01000239.1 GCF_000685075.1 Paraburkholderia oxyphila NBRC 105797 | reverse complement strand
CCTTACGGTTCTGTGTCAGCGCAGGAGCGGTGACGAACCGGCTCTCAGCAAGCAGTTGTAACGCCGCCGCGTGCAGTGCGTGCAGCGTGCCAAGCTCGCAGGCAACAGGACCCACGTGCTGGAAGTAGGCCTGAGAAGCGTTTTGACGGCACAGGGCAACCTCGCCACCGCAGCCGGCGCAATGGAAGATCGCCGGGCCAACGGTCAGCAGGTCGTTCGCCGCGACCACCTGTCCCGCCCCGTTCCTGGCGAAAGCCATGTGCGAGCTTAAAGCCATTAGATGTCCTTTGCGAACCCCAAGACGGAGACACTCACTGCGAGTCCGATTATGCTTGATTTTCACGACATCAATTAGATTTAGAGACGACGATACGACACGGTTACGAAAATCCAGGGACGTTACCGCTTGGGTGCGGTGGGGATCTGGCTGCAGACCGAATTGCAGCCATCCGCATTCCGGTCGAGTTCGGCGCGCTCCAGCCGACGGACGCTCAACAGCCCGGACTGGACAAAAATACTCAAATTACGTAAAATACGTATTTTTTAACCGAGGGTCTTCATGACGACTGTCACCGCCACCGATCTCGCCCGGCGCACGAACCAGGTGCTCGACGCCCTGGCTCGGGGCGAGTCGGTCACGATCACGCGCAATAACACCGTGCTCGGCACCATCAATCCTCCCGCACGCGCTGTCACGCTTCGTGAAGCCTTCGAGCGGCTCCCCAGGATGTCGCCCGACGTCGCCGGGCGCTACAAGGCCGATATCCGCAGCGGCGATTTCGACGACGAGGTGCGTGATCCGTGGCAGAGATGATCGTTGATACCTGTGTCTGGATCGATGTCAGTCAGGGCATCCTCGACCTTGACGCGATCTACAACCTCGCCGGGTCTGAGCTGGTCCATGTCTCGGCGATCTCGCTTGGCGAACTGGCATTCGGCGCGCAGCTCCCAAACGACGTGCGAGAGCGGGCCGAGCGCACGGCATTCCTGCGCGCCGTCGAACGGATGTCGGTGCTTCCGGTGACGCGCGAGACCGCCCAGTCATTCGGTCTGCTCGCAACCATGATGAAGGTGGCAGGTCGTAATCCGCGCCCGCGTTATAACGATCTCTGGATCGCCGCTCAGGCTCACGAACATCGTCTGCCGCTTCTCACCAGCAATCCTGACGACTTTCGCGCGCTCGACGTGATCGAAGTCATCGAAGCGCCGAAGGCGGCGCATTGATCGCAGGCGTTGCACGGTTCACGCCGACGACGCCTTTTCCATGTCTGGCAGTCTACTGCGCGTGCTGTGCCTGGCAGCACTGCGACGCCTGCAGCCTTCGCTAACGTTTTGGACGAGCCCCGTCACCAGCGCACTCAACCCCGGCCCGCTCTGATATCCGACCGTTCACGATCCCGGTGCCTTGAGGTAAGCGATGGGCGTGGTCAGGCGTGGCCGCACCTGGAAGCTGTCCGCTTCCATGAATTTTCGCCAGCAGGGTTTCGCCCGGATGCACGTTGAGTTCCAGGTCGCACGCCCTGTACGATTCAAGGACAGAACAGGCTGAATACCCGGACGGGGTTTATTGTGGAAACCATCGGACTCGAATCCCGCCTCGCGCCGGACGGCAAAGGCGTAGTTTTTACACTGTCGGGACCGGGCGGCTCCGTGGAGTGCGTCATCACCCGCGAGGCGCTCGAACAGTATTTCTGGCTACCCCCTGGAGCCGGCGAGGCGCGCGTTCTCCAGGCGTTCACCGACGGCCGCAAGCGCATCGAGGCGGCGGCAAGCCGCAAGATGCTCGTCCATGCGGGTGAGCGCGTTGTGCTGACCGTTGCCGATTTCGGCGACCGGCGGTAACGGCCTGCGCCGGCGTCCTGTGAGCACGCGGAAACCGGTTGACGGGCGCGGTATCGCATCGGGCGTGTATCTCGAACGCCAATTGGCGCGCTGAACCACCGCCGCGCGACTTGCGCCAGCCTTGTGGCCAGCGAACCGGTGCGCATCATTCGAACCCCGTACCCTGTTCTCGCGTTCGATGCCGAAGGTCGGCACGACGCGGGCCGATTCGAAAAGCAGCAATTTGCCTCGCGGAGTCGGTCGTTGCACGCATCGTTGTTTCACCGGCCGATGAAGGGCAACCCACCTGTCGTCGACGCGACGGCGCGATTCATCGCGCAAGGGGGCCAGTGGATTGCGGCGCCCGGCCTGGCGCGCGCGATCGATGAGGACGCGTCAGGGCAACGACAGTACGCACGCCTGCAGGCCATCGCGCGCCAGCGGTCCTGCAGCCTCGGCACCGGGGACTCAAAGCTCTTCGCTCGGGTCAGCGATATCAAGCCGGAACTGCCATCCTTCCATGCTCATCAGCATTTGCCCGAGATCGTTCCACGAGACCTCCTTGCCGTCGACCACCACGAGTGGCATGTGTCCGGCCTGCGACTCATCCCATTCGATGCGCCCGCGCACCGTGCTGTCGATGATCTGGCGCTCGCGAAAATCGATGTGCCTGACCGATAGTGCGCGACGCATCTTTTCGACGAGGCGCCCGAGCAGTACGAACACATCGTCGTCGAACTCGCCGATCAACTGGAACCGGTAGCCGGCGGGAAGGTCGCCGCGAAGCTCAAAGGCATCCAGGGCAACCGCGTCGCCCAGGAGCCGGATCTGGAATTGGAACTGGTGGGACTCCCCGCGACAGTCGACCATCCGGATGGGATCAAGCCGGACGTTCAGGAAATCGGTGAATCCGGTTGACTCGGCAATCCGGGCATTGAAGCACAGGGTGCAGAGCAACTCGTAGCTGCCATCGCCGGAGCCGCAGTGTATGGTGTCCCAGGGCGGCGTCGGGTTGCCGCATTGTTCGCAATGCTCGT
>NZ_BAYD01000240.1 GCF_000685075.1 Paraburkholderia oxyphila NBRC 105797 | reverse complement strand
ACCTGGATCGTATCGGACTCGCCTCTTCTGTCCGGCGTGAGCTGTTCGACGACCATCCCGAAGGCTGGGCATCGTACGCCGCCTGGATACGGGAGAAGGTAGACTGGTTTGCGGTCGACCTACCCGACACGGCCGCCAGTACTTCGACCTCAGTGGACATCCTTCACTCGCAGGAGAGACCGGCTCGCGTAACCCCAGCAAGGACAGGATGGCCGTGGAGCTCAATCAAGTCGGCCACGTAGCGGTCATTGCTCGCCGCCGCGTTCCTGCTGGCGGTGATGACCGGCACTGTCCCGGGCGTGGAGACCGCGGATGAACGCGTCGTGCAAACCTTCGAGCTGGTCAGGCTGGCCATGCCATTTCAACGGCTGCCGCCGCCGTCGCAACGCTATACCGCCACAGGGCCTCGCCGGGTGTGGTCACGACGCGCCGCCCCTACGGTGTTTCGTTCATCACGCTCTTTGTTCTCGCTGCCCGATCGGGCGATGCGGCGCGCAAGGGCCGGGCCCGTAACGGACAATGACGGCCCATGGGCCACGTACGGCCATTTGAAATCGGTGCGGCGCGCTTGCGTTGCGCGTGCAGGCGGACTCATGACTGGAGAAACCGTCCTTTGCCAGGCAAAGCGCTCTGGACCAAGCGGAATCAAAAGATGGGCGATAAACTCCGTCATAAGCCGAGAAAGTCGATTCCGACGCTCTACTGACGCTCTACCAGGCGCAACTTGCGCCAACGCATTCAGGCTGATGGAGTGACGTTCTAACGCAGTTCTAACGCCTGGTTCCAGCGGACCGTCACCCGTCGCCGCTCTCGCGGCCTCGCCTGTCACGGTGCCGGCGCGCGCTGCTTGCCGTCGACCAGCAGCGTCTTCGTGTTGCCCGTCACGATGTACTGCACCCGCTGGGTAGCCGACACGGCGCCGTACGACGTGCCGTTGACGAACACGGTGCCGTCTCTCAGCACGACCGTATCGCCCGCGACCTGTGCCTGGCCGTTCGTGCCCATCAGGGTCGCCTCGCTCTTGCCGGACGTCGACGAACTGCTCACCGACGTGCCCGACGCCGCCGACGCCGTGCTGCACGACGTTTCACAGCCGCTCATGCTGATGGCGGCGAGAAGCGCGACTGCAAACGGTAGGGATTTCATATGCACCGCCTCCATGTCTGAAAGCCAACGACGTCCGACTAACGCCATGCTCGCGAAGTATATGCTGCGCGCGGTGCCGACGCGTCTTCATCCATAACGACGCTTCACGCGGTGTTTTCAACGCCGTCAGGCGCAGACGGCGAAAGAATAGCGCGGGTCACGCCCTGACTGTCGACGCTTCGAGCCACGAGGCGCGGAAGGTGCACTAGCGTGCCCTCGCCGGGCACGGAGCGGACTCCGCAGGGAGCGTTGATTCAGCCGCATCCCGCGTCAATGGCGATCAGTCATCCTCTCCGCTGAGACGGAGCACAACTGGAGAAAATCTTCGCTTTTCACATTATGCGCACGAGGCACTCATCACCTTAAATTCCTCTGCTGCGTGGCTTTCGTGAACTGCGGCGTTTCACGCACCGGGCGCAGATGCCACAGACGCGTGCCGCATTCGGGGCCCCTGTCATTCGACACGGTTGCCACGTTCGACGACAGATCGAACGTGAGACGCTCCGCGTTGCCGCTGCCAGTCCACAGCCGGTCGTAATGCACGGGCGTTGCACGCATGCCAGTACGACGTGCTTGTTGCTGGCGCCAGTTTCAGGACAGATGTAACGCGCGACGTTACCATCAAGATCACGTTTTTTATTTCGGATGCAGAAGGCGCGAGCAACAACGGTTATCGGCGTCGCTCTCTCGCCAGAGCCGCAACCCGAAAAAACAGCCCTGCATCCTCAGGCTTGATCATCTTTGACCCGCAACACCATTTGGATAGTGATCCGAATAAATTAAGGCACGCCAGAACCAGAGAATGGAGAGCAGGCAGGTCCCAGGGAAAGGCGCCAGGGGTTCTTCAATCATCGCTGTCGGGCGGCTGCCCGGGTCACCGGCGCCCGAACGGACCGGCAGGGTCAGCACGAACGCCTTTCCGGTCGCACCAGGAACCATCGACGACGGCTTCATCCCCGCGTGCGTCGCGCCCCGCCGTTCGATATTTGATGGCGATCACGCTACGCTCGGGGGCGCGACGCGGCGCGCAGTGCGTCCAGCCGCGCCAGCAGCGCGCGGGCCTGCAGTTCGAGGGGACGTGGCAGGTCCGCCTCCCGTAGCGCATTGACCCGAGCGCGCCAGTAGTCCGACGATGTCACCGGCGTTCCCTGCCCGGCATCATGGTCGTGAATCAGGCGCTCGACTTGCAGGATCATGGCTCGAAGGTGCGCCAGTTCCTGGGCATAGTCGTCATAACTCATGTGCCCTTTGCTCATCCTGTCGCGCTGGTCCTGTGTGCACGACCGGTCTGCACCGTTCATGGTTGTGAGTTCCGTGAAAGATGGCCGCAGGAAGAAGCGCTTCGTGGCGCCTCCTCCTGCATTGACCATCGCCCCGCCACGTGTGCCATCAGTTACAGTGCAGGCGCCGGGCCCAACCGGGGGAGGCTATTCGCCGGTTGGGCCCGCCGACGTTCGCGTCGATAGTGTTCGACCACGAAGATGGCTGCAAACAGCAAGACCGCGCCACCTGTCGCCATGGCTGCCTGGCTGGCGTTAGTCAGCACCTCCTTTCAAGACCGCGATTGCGTTTGAAAAGGATTCCTTGACATATGGCAGCTCTGTCATCGCAGCCTGGGCACCAGGTCTGAGCCGCTATCGTTTCGCCACCTGCGACACCGGATCGGTTGCGCGCATGGCGCGCTTTGAGGCGGCCGCCGCCATCTCGAGGCTGTTACGGGTGGCCTCGAG
>NZ_BAYD01000241.1 GCF_000685075.1 Paraburkholderia oxyphila NBRC 105797 | reverse complement strand
TCCGACGGTGATTTCATAATGCACCTCTGCCAGTTGAGTGTTGGAATGTTACCGCTGAAGATGTCCTGAAGTGCGTATCCAACGCCGCAATTGTTGTTCTTTGGTGCGATTGAGCGTGATCCACCAAGGACCGCGTCCATCGAGCTTGCGGGCCTGGACGACCTGGCGCTCGATCCAGTAATACACCATGTGTGGACTGACGCCCAGCCGGTCAGCGAGTTGCTGTACCGTAAGCTCGTCGGGCCGGTTGAAGCTGGTTGCCGCAATCTCGTATCGGTAGCGTATCCATTTGACCATGGAGAGCGTGAACGATTTGCCGGTCGCGCTGCGCAAGCCCTCCTGATTGAGGTACGCAACGATTTGTGGGTCGGACAGGCGTTGCGACAGTTTGCGGACTTGGTCGACGGTCTCCGCTGGATAGCGTATTGCTTCGGGGCGCGGCCTGGGCAGATCGACGGTGATGTCGGTGCACGGGCCACCCTGCCAGCGGATATGCAGCACGGCTTGTCGCGTGGCAGATAGTTTCTCGACCGTGATGTCCCGAATGAGTAGTCGCAACATGCGCTTGCGGTCCTTCGCAGACGTCGTCGGCGCACGCCACAGGCGCGGCAGATTGCGCGCCAGTGCGAGGACCTGGGCCTTCTGTTCGGATGTGACGACGTGTGCCTTCTGGCTCTGGAATTCGGCGGCTTGCATCTTGATCTCATCGAGCCGAAGCATTGCGTCGTTCCAACGCCGCTCGAGGGTACCCGCGACCAGACGGTTGGCCGGATCGCATTCCTGGTAGCGGCGTTCGGCGAGTGCGACTTCATACTCGGCTCGCTCGATGTGCATGTGCCACTGACGCATGATGGCATGATCACGCTGCTCGAGTTCATTCAGGGCAGTGACCGCGAGCTCGAGCTCGGCAGGTTGTAGCGCGGTGAGTACTGCCTCGCCAATCGCGTTGTCGAGCAGATTGCTGCGCATGCTCATGCAATCGGTGGTCGCGAGACCCTCACGGCGACGTCTGCTGCACAGGTACAGTGGATGAAGGCCACCGTGACTCTGGTACCGCACGGTCAGCGCCCGGCCACAGCGGCCGCATATCAGCATCCCTTGAAGCAGCGCCAGACCTTCGCGCGCCGCACCGCTGAGCACGGTACCTTCGCCGTTGGTCCGGTTGCGCGCCAGGCGTACCTGGTTGCGTTCGAATTCGTCCGGGGTGATATACCCTTCGTGATGGTCGGAAAGATGGACCCGCCAATCAGCCTTGGGTACCGGCTGTACGCGCTTCTGGATCTCTCCTTGTGCGGTTATGCGTTGACGATACTGATATCGTCCAAAAACATAATCGCCCGCATACGAAGGATTCCTGATCAGACCGAGTACGCGTTCGTGGCTCAGGCGCCCCCAGATGAGTCGTCCTGCCCAGGCACCGCCATAGGCACGCTTCGGAAAGCGCAGGCCCTCTTCGGCAAATCGCTTGACGACGGCATATGCGCTGCCGGTTTCCTGAAAGAGACGAAACACCAGCTGCACGGCGCCGCGTACCTCGTCATCGGGATCCAGGACGATGCGACCGTCATCGTCATAGCACAAGCCGACGGGCAGTGGAAAGCGCAACTCACCTTTCTTCGCCTTGTTGAGTTTGCCGCCCTGGAGGCGCCCGCGCAAGAAATGTAGTTCCGCCTGTGCCATCGTACCTTTGAGACCCAGTATCAGGCCGTCGTTGAAGTCGCCTGCGTCGTAGCAACCATCGGCGTCGATCACGAGGGTATGTGTGAGCGCACACAACTCGAGCAGGCGATGCCAGTCCAGATTCGAGCGTGCCAGGCGGGAAACTTCCAATGCGAATACAGCACCCACGTTCCCCATCGAGACGTCCGCCACGAGGGTCTTGAAGTCCTCGCGGCCCGTCATCTGCGCCCCCGACTGACCGAGATCGCGGTCTAGGATCCGGATCGCCGTCTCCGGCCAACCCAGTGCCAGCGCCTTGTCGCGCAACGCGTATTGACGCTCGGTGCTCTCCTGATTGTGCCGTACCTGGGCCAGTGTACTTTGGCGGATATAGATGTACGCCGGTTTGCTCTGATGTTGCGGGGTGATCTTGGTGTTCATCGAAGGCCTCCTCGGTCAGCTCCAGCGCGGACTCGGCGGTGAGCCAGGCCTCGAGCATGTTGGCGATGAGTACGCCGGCCGATTGCGGATCGATGATGTGGGTGAGTGACAGCGGCGACTGGCTCACCGGCGCCCCTCAGAGCGCCTCGCGGCGGCGCAATAGTTCGCGGTTGATCTCGCAGATCTCCTCGATGATCTCGCGGAAGCGGTGATAGTTCGCCAGGCGTTCGACGACGTCGGCGTAGTCGGCTTGCGGCACGTAGTCCATTTGCGGCCGGCGGCCGGGAAAGCTCACAGACAGGTAGTACTTGGGACCGTGACCGGGACCCTCGGCGCACTTGCAGCCAGGTTTGCCGCAGCGCTTGTAGCGCTCGATGAGCGAGCCGCGCAGAAGCGTCTCCAACGCCGGCATTTGCTTGAGCAATTGCGCGCGGCGTCTGCGTAAAGTGGACGACGGAATATCTTCCATTGGCGGACCACGTTGATAACTGGTCTGATAGTAGGAGAAGGAGATGCATTGATCAAGCTCCTTTGTTCGATGACTTCCTGGACGGGGCAAGCAGGTCGATCAACGCGACCAGTTCAAGCAACATGTCGAGATCGAATCGGCATGCGGTGATGCTCGCGTCGTCGTGAGCGGATGGTGCTCCCCAGTCCGTCCATTCGCGCGCAATGCTAAAGCTGCCGCGTTCCTCATGGCCGAGGAGCAGCGTGTCGGTGCCGGCGACACGACGGGTCTTTAGGACCGGAAATCGTTGGCCT
>NZ_BAYD01000242.1 GCF_000685075.1 Paraburkholderia oxyphila NBRC 105797 | reverse complement strand
GTTTACAGATCTTCTGCCGCGGACGGTAGTAGCGTGAGATACGCCCTAAGGGTGCCCTAAGGGCGATGCCGCTTTTTGGGCTTCGACCGCGATGCGGGATCATCCATGGACACCTGGAGCGAGTAGAGTAGGGTGATCAGGTGAAAGCGGTTTATATCGAAACGTTCCCGATTTTCGCGGAACCTTCCACGACGAAATAGCCGCAAGCCAGGAGAATCGTGAGCGACAAATGAGAAAAGGCATTGCATTCGCGTTGACCCATGGTGCGTGCGCCGTGGCGCTCGTGCTCGGCGCTTGCGCACAGCCGGAGCAACGTGTGCAGATCGGCATGGGTGAGCAGGCGATTATCGCGAAGCTTGGTCCGCCGAAGGAGACGTACGATCTGCCCAACGGCGGCAAGCGGCTCATGTGGCCCACGCAGCCCATTGGAGCGACGACCACCGCTGTCGATCTCGATGCGGCGGGCAATTCGACCAGTGTGCGGCAAGTGCTGCAGGAAAACGCGTTCTATCGCGCTGAGGTCAACAAGTGGACGCGCGACGACGTGCTGGTCGCGTTCGGGCGTCCTTTTGAGACGGCGTATTTCAAGCGGACGGCTCGCGAGGTGTGGTCGTATCGATACATGGAGAGCAACTTCTACCACATGATCTTCAATTTTTATTTCGACCCGCAGGGTGTACTCAGGCAAACGCAGAAGCAGCCGGACCCGAAATACGAGCCGAGCCAGCGCTTCTGAACGAGGACACTGTTGCTCGCCCGCCTCGAGCCACTGCCGGACAAGCGCCCTTGTTGCCGAAGGGTCGCGCGAGAGGCCTGTCCAGCCTTCCTGCAGCCCGTCTGCGAACGCGGCCGGGCCGTGATGGCCGCGGTTGGAAATCCAGTCAAAAAGCGCAAGGCGAGTGCGAAACTGCCGGGCGGGGCCGGGCGCTCGATCGAAGCCGAACTGACGCACCTCGAGGCCGACAGTGCAGCACCGCTGCAGGAGGTGCTTCGCCAGCTCGACCGTCGGAAAAAGTCGTTGCTGCTCGTCCTGGACGAAGTGCAGGTGCTTGCGAAAGAAGAGCACAGCGTCTTCGCACACGCCTTGCGCGCATCCCTGGACATCCGGAAAGACCGGATCAAGGTGTTGTTTGCCGGTAGCTCGGAAACAAACCTGCGGGATATTTTTGCACGGTCTTCTGAACCCTTCTATAACTGGGCGCTCCTGGAGCCATTTCCGCTGCTCGGTGACAAGTTTGTTGTGTCCACCGTTGAGCTAGCCAACAGCCTCGCGCGGAACACCTTGACACGCGCTGACGGCCTGCACGCGTTTGAAGCACTGCACCGGACACCAGAGTTCTTCAGGCGGTTCATCGAGCGATTTATACTCTATCAGCTCGAAGGAGTCGATGCCGCGATCACGCACACGAAAACGACGGTGTTCTCCGATGAGTACTTCATGAAGCAGTGGACTGCCGCCAGTGCTGCTGACCCGGCGGTGCTCGCCGTGGTCGCCAGTGGGCACTCGGACCTGCATTCCGCCACAGGGCTTCGTCATCTCAGTGCGGTTCTCGGCGGTCCGGCAACCCGCAGCACCGCGGGCCACGCCATGCGAAGGCTCCAGGACGCAAATTTGGTGGCACGGCTTGAGCGTGGCCGCTACCGAATCGAGGATGAGGCCTATGCCGAATGGATTCAGCAGGCCACGGCGGCTCATCTGCGGGAATCGCTCGCCGGAACATCAGGCAAGAAGCCCAGAAAGTAGGGCGGGGCCTGTGCCCACGCGGCGTACTATTTGCATGAGTGATCTGCGAGGCCGAAGAGCGCCTGGCTGTTCCGGGTGCACGTATCGGCTACCGTCTGGACATCGATACCGCGAAGTTCGGCGATGGCGCGGGCGACCCACACGAGGTTGGCGGGTTCGTTGTACGGCTTGCGCTTGCCTGCGTTCTTTGGACCGAGATAGGGCGCGTCCGTTTCGAGGTGTAGCCGTTCAAGGGAGAGGGACGTCACTGCCTGGCGCAGGTCCTGCCCGCGATTGAGGTCCGTCACCCACCCGGTCACGCCGATATCTAGCCCCAGGTCGACGAAGGCTTCTGCTTCAGCGAGCGTGCCCGTGAAGCAGTGGACCACGCCATGCGCGCCCGCCTGTACGGCTTCCCTGACCATCGGATAGAACACGTCGAACGCGTCGCGACAGTGCAGGAAGAGCGGTTTTCTGATGCGCGCGGCGGCATCGAGCTGGGCTTCAAAGGCCTTTCGCTGGTTCGCAGGGGTGGAGAAATTCCTGTTGAAATCCAGGCCTGTCTCACCGATGGCGACCACAGCAGGGTCATGCCACAACAACTCGAGGGCCTCGCGCATGGCGTCAGACCACGCGTCCGCCGAGTGCGGGTGCACCCCGGCCGTTGAATACAGGTATCCCGGGAACCGGCTCGCCAGATAGTGTTCACTGCGGCTGGACTCAAGCGAGGTGCCCGTTGCGAGAATCGCCACCACGCCCGCGGCCTTCGCGCGTGAGACGACCTCATCTGTCTTGCCGTGCAACTGTTTCGAGTGGAAGTTGACACCAATATCGATAAATTTCACGCTTTCCTCAAGTGAAGAAATGGGCGCGTTCGCGCCCCGTGCTACTGCTGTGGCTACCTCACTCGCGGCAATGGCCATCCAGTGGTACGCCAAGCTCAGAGCCACAGGATACTCGACCTTGTCGCGCGGCCGCGCTCTCGCACGAGGCGGGCTTTCTGCTCGGCCAGGTGCTGGACGCTAGCGGG
>NZ_BAYD01000243.1 GCF_000685075.1 Paraburkholderia oxyphila NBRC 105797 | reverse complement strand
GGATCTCTCATAGCAATGCCCTCAGGTTCATGAAGTGCGTTCGAAGAAGTCCGGCTGATCGTTGACGACCTTGATGCGCAAGCCTTTGCTTCGTCCGCGGCGCACCATGACTGCGTCGAGTTCGCCGCGCTTTACACGCTGCAACACAGTCTGACGAGAAACACCGAGTCGTCGCGTAGCAACCTGCATTGCGACGTATCCATCAGGACTGCTATCAACAAAGAGGTTGCGCAACGCTTCGGTAATCCGAATGCGCCATGGCGCGCCTGGCGTCGGATGTTCGCCAGCGATGAAGCCGTGATTGACCCAGCGATGGAGTGTCGACGGTGCAGTGCCCAGTACGCGGGCCGCCTGGCGAATGCTGAGCAGTTCTCCCTCGGGCCGTTCAGCGGGCCGTTCGAAACAGGGGATCTTCCAGTGACGGCGCAGGTTGCCGACGAGGTTCTGGTTGAAACGCATGCCTTGTGCGCTTAGCCGGCCTTGCGCGTTGAGGATGCCGGCGATGGTTGCGTCGGGATAGTGCTGTGCAAGCCGGCGTACCAGATCAATGGTGTCTTCATCGGTACGGATAGTGGCCGGTCGAGAGCGCGGCAACGCGACGTCGCATTCGGTGAGCTTGCCGCCTCGCCAGCGCAGTTTCAGCTGCGCGCGGTATTGTTCGCGATGAACGGTAACCGTCACCTCCTCGAGCAGGGTGCGCAGCAACTGTTTCCTGTCCCGCACGGTGAGGGTTGGTGCGTGCCACAGGCGCTGAAGATCCTTGCCGATTGCAAGGAGGCTGTGCCGCTCCTGCGCGTTCAAGGTGCGGGGCCGGAGCTGCTCGCGCCGGGCCAGTTCCTGCTGAGCCCGTTCAAGTTCGTGCAGCTGTTTCTCCCATTGCGCTTCGAGTCCGCGTGCCACCAGCCGGTTCTCGGGATCAACGGCGTGGTATCTCCGCTCGGCGCGTTGCGCTTCATAGCTCGCCCGTTCTACCGCGAGCCGCCACTGCGCCAGCGCGGCGTCGTGATCAGCTTCAAGGCGTTCCGCGGCACGCACAGCGGCTTCCAGACCAGCCGGCTCGACGGCACGCAGGAAGGATTCGGCAACAGAGGCGTCGATCTGCAGGCCGCCAACATTCAGGCAGTAGACGCCGCGCCCGTTCACAATATCTTTGTTGGCACAATGGTATCCCGGCGTCTGGTTCGTGCCGCGATAGTGGGTCTTGAGCCGACGCCCACAGCGACCACAGATCGCCAGCCCCTGAAGCAAGGCTGTACCTTCTCTCACAGCGCCTCCGGCCTGGTGTGGCATGGGCCTGGTATTGGCGCCCAGGCGTGCCTGATTCGCTTCATAGGTCGCCCAATCGATATAGCCTTCATGGTGGTCCCTGATGAGCACGGCCCATTGCGATTGCGGCAGCCGACGCAGTCGCGTCTTCAGCACGCCGTGTTCATCGACGTATCGCTCCTGCCGGCTCTTGCCATAGCAGTAGGCGCCAGCATAAACCGGACTGGAGAGGACGCCGTGGATTGCAGTGTATGTCGGAGCGACCCAGCGGATCCGGTCGGTATGATGCATCTGCAGGGGGAACGACAGATTCTCGGAGCGGAACCACAGCCAGACGCGGCGCGCCGAGCCGAATTCGCTAAAACGGGCGAAGACAGCGCGTATCGCACCGACGACGGCTTCATCCGGATGGAGCCTCACTTCACCATCGGCCTCGCCCCACACCAGGCCTGTAGGCAGGCCGCGGCGAAGCTCGCCGCGGGCAGCCTTGTTACGAATGCCGCCGTCCAGGCGTGCGCGCAAGATGTGAAGTTCGGCTTCGCTCATGGTGCCCTTCAGGCCGAGGAGTAGCCGGTCGTTAAAAAGTGCCGGGTTGTACACGCCGTCGGCGTCGCCAATGAGCGTATCAGTCATGCTGCACAGATCGAGCAGGCGATACCAGTCGGAATTGTTGCGCGCAAGGCGGGAGACTTCCAGGCCAAGAATGATGCCGACGTGCCCGAGCGCCACTTCAGCGGTCATGCGGGCAAAGCCGCCGCGATTTGCGACGCTGGCGCCAGAAAGGCCAAGATCCTCGTCGACCACGCTGACCTGCTGCTCGTGCCAGCCGAGGGCAACGGCGCGCTGGGCCAGCGCGTATTGGCGCTGTGTCGATTCGCGATTGTGCTCTACCTGACTGGCGCTGGACTGGCGGATGTAGACGAATGCGGCACGCTGCAGATGGCCGGAACCGATCTTGTGGTTGGTGTCACTCATCGTTGTTCTCCATCACGCCCGGGTGGCTGTCGATTACGACCTTTGTGATTGCCCGGGCGAGCCGCTCGATCACCGCATCTCGCGTTGCTTCGTCGAGTTGTTCCCACAGACTCTCGTCGTCCGGCAGATCTGTGAAGGCCAGGTTCAGCTGCATCGTTGCTCTCCTGTTCCGTTTGGCGCAGTAAAGCATCAATGATCCGCCGAGCGTGGAGCAGGTCGGCAAGCGAGCCAAGCACGCAGGGTGCGTCGGCCGTTGCGGCGATGTCGCTGGTGAAATCGGTCCAGTCGAGGGGAATCAGTCCGCGCGATTGGTCCGGCAGGAGCAGCAGGAGGTGTGGTCTGCCGGCGCGAAGCCGCGAGCTGATGACCTGGAGGCGCTGGCCTTCGAAAGGGTGACCAGTTCGCGTGATAACGACTGATTCGGGAACGTCGTGGGAAGGGGTAGTCTGTCGTGGTTTCCTTTGACC
>NZ_BAYD01000244.1 GCF_000685075.1 Paraburkholderia oxyphila NBRC 105797 | reverse complement strand
CTAGCGGAAGTCCACATGAAGCCGATAAGCGACGCTATCGGTGCCAATCCGTTCTTCTGTTTTCCTGCATTTCGATTGATGATGTAGTCCCATGCTTGAGCGGCAACATCAATCGAGAGGGACGCAGCATTTTTGATTCCGTTGGTATGGATATTCCAGAGATACCTGCGCAGCGGCTGCGTCACGTCCATCCGCTCATGGCAGATGTTCAGTTCGCTGTCCACCTCCATGCTGCGCCGGTTGACGTTGGCCGAGCCGTGCGTGAGGAACACGTCATCGATAATCATGATCTTGCTGTGCACATACACCCGCGTCCAGTTGTCAGGCGGCGAATCCGGCGCAACCAGCGAGCCAACATGAACCGTCAGGCCCTGAATCGGCTGAGGCACGATCGCCTTGCTTGTGTCCAGGTTATCGTCGTACTGCTGCTGAAGTTTCACTTCCTTCGCCTGCGCAGTATCGATAGCCTGTTGCGCGCTGGCCTGTTCCTGCGGGCTACCTGCATTTCGCATTTGCGTGTTCGCCGCCGTGACCTGTTTCTGTGCATCCAGCAATGCGGGACCCAGCACGTCGCTCTGCTCTTCCCGCGCGACTGCGGGCATGGTATCCGCCCGCCCCAGGCTGTTCATCATTTCGTAGGTTGTGCCCGCACCCAGGCCCATGCCATCCTTGCTTGCGTTGGTGACAACGAACAGATGGATCGGCTTGTCGGGACTACGCCCCGCCGCAATCTGTCTCTGTACGGCATCCTTGATCTCAGTCGCCAGGTCCGGCCAGCGGAAATACTGGTTCTCGATATAAATAAATTTCGTCGCGTTGTTGACGGCCTGAAGATAAAGCGACCTGATATTACGCACCCCTTCCTGCGACTGTGTGCGGTTGATCTGCGCCATCACCGGCGTACCGAACGCCTTGCGGAGCTTCAGTTGTTGCTCCAGCCCCTTGCGCTTTGCGAGCAGATCTTCATTCGCGTCGCGCTTCCACGCACGGCAGAAGTTCACATTCAGATGTTCAAGGATCGGCCCTGTGACGATAGCTGACATATCCTGACGGGGCGTGGCCCCGTTGCGCCCAAGATTCGGCGCTTTCTTGATAGAACTATGCCCGTCATCGTCCCAATAGGCATCGAGCGTGTTGTGCGCCATCACGAACCCGACGGCCACTTCCGGCTTCTCGTAGTCGATCAGCACCATTTTCTGGTGGTGGGACGGCTCCGCGCCATACGCCGCGATGGTCGCTTTTGTCGGGCCGTCACCCGCTTTTCGCAGGAGCCTTTCCCGGTACATGATTTCCTGGCGTTCCTTTGGCGTGAAGTCACGCGTCACCAGTTCGATGCCAATGTCCTTGAAGGACTGCGTACCAAACATCAGGTACGGTTCCTGCCTCAACGCCGTGTACGCCTGCGAACCGGCTGGCGCAACGTTCAAGGGGCGTCCGCCGGCCGGAGCCTGTGCACAGCGATACCAGTTGCGGTCGTAGGCGATCTGCCGGGCGTCCTCGTTCTGCGCCGCGTACCGCCCGCCCTCGGTCCACCCTGGCACTTCCTGTTCGCTGAACTGCGCAATCCAGGCACTATCGAGCCAGCACAGGATACGCACCTTGCGGCCTTCCTTCGCTTTCTTGATGAGCAGATCACCGATGCGCAACGACTTGCCATCGCGAACAAAGTACATCGACGGCTGGAAGCCCCAGCAGACGTAATCAATAGTCGTGGTCGCCTTGTCGATGGCGTCATAGAGCGCACCAAATGCCTTCAACCCGTTGACCAGCGGCGCATAGGTAGCCGGGCGAGGTGGATATTCAGACGGACCTTCGGGCGCGAAATCGACAAACCAGGGCAGACAGATATCAGCACCGTGTCTTTCGCTTAGTGCAATAGGAACAACAATGTTCGACGGATCAGCCATGCTTACTCTCCTGATTCACTGCTGCGTTCATCGTCCAGCAAACCACTGTAGTCCTGACGATGCGTGGCCCGGTCATCGATGGGCGAAATATCGGGATCCTTGCCGTTCTCGTGAAACTGGAAGCCGATGTTGGCAAGTCCCCCGTTGTCCGCCTTGCCGTGGTACTGCTCCGCAACGGGAAGGGTGTAGCTCGCGCCATTGGCGAGCGTCAGCGTGTACTTCTGCGTCGTGGGGTGATGATCGACCTGGAGCAGCCCGGTTTCATCGAACACGCCCTGTTTCACCAGGGTTTTGCCCACAAACAGGCTGTACGGCATGTTGACGGGGATCGCAGCCCGCGAAGCGGGCGAGGCTCCCGTGCTGAACGTGAGCGGCACGGTCGGCGGGCCCGAGAGCGCCGGGTGGGTCAGGTCCAGCGGCTGGTTCAGGGTGGCCTTGCCCTGCTTCTGGATCGTGATGACTTTCAGGAACAGGTCATTGGGACCACCCAGCGTAATGCTGCCGTCCTTCATCTGGATAAACGCGCCGCCGGATTCGAGCGTAAGTTCGGTCTTCGCAACGATGCGCGCCACGCCGTTGACGCTCGCTATCGTCAGCTCCTGGTCCGCATCAAGCGACATCGGGCCACCCTGCGCCTGCACCTCGACGGGACCCTTCGCCGCAAAAGCCTTGAAGCCAGCCTTTTGCACGAACAGCGAAATCTTTTCGCCCGCCGCCACT
>NZ_BAYD01000245.1 GCF_000685075.1 Paraburkholderia oxyphila NBRC 105797 | reverse complement strand
GCTCCAGGAAGAAGCTCCTGTGCTACGTCGCCTCAGATTGAAGAGCAGTATTGGAGCACTGCTTTACTCCTTTCGCTCCTGGCTTTGTGCCGCCATCAGACTTCGCGCCCAGGGCGAAGTACTCCTGGTGCTTCGAGACGTCGAAAGCTGCGAGACAGGACACCCAAAAGCGTGTGGCGACTACGGCGTTGGAGCTTCCGATTGCTCACGAGATGAGACCAGAGACAGTGACCCCAACCAGAATCAGGGTACCTAATATGGATTCGCAAATCGACTACGCAGTGGGAATGCCACTGGACATCATGGAAGAACTGCGTACGCCGGCCGACGCGACCGAGGCTCCGTTCTTCATGCCGAGGCCAGGTCGCACTCAAACCGCTTCGCTTTTTACATACGACAGCTTGTGCTGCGATACATGAGTCCTCGGGCGGACCGGGTCGCGTTCACATTGCGGCTGCTGAGGCCCGCCCCGTAAGGGTACGGCCAATGTCACGCTGCCCGGTTACCCCCGGATCTACCCCCATCGGATGGCGGAACAGAATGGACCGAAAGATCCGCGGGCACATACCGTCCCGCACCTCTCTCGCTCCCTTGGCGGCTTCGTCCCGTCGTCTCAATTTCGCAACGAATATCTGAAGCGCGAACGCTTCCAGCCTCTACACCCATGTCAAAGCCATTTTTCTGATTCCCAGGCCGTGCACCAGTCAACTTTTACTGCGTGCCCTGTCTGGCGGCGGAAAGGATGGCCATCAATTCGCGCTTGCCCACCAGAAAGTCGATAAGCGCCCTGACCTTCGCCGGCATCTGCGCACGCGTTGGCGCGTAGACATAAAAACCTGCAAACGGCTTGCACCATGTCCCCAGTACGCGCTTCAACGCCCCCGAATCCAGATATGGCTGGACGGCGATGTCAATGTGCTGGATAAGCCCAACGCCCTGCAGCGCCGCGCGGATCATCCCGTCGTCGTCGTTGGTCGTAACGCTTCCTCTCGGTTCCACCATGAAACTATGGCCCGGCTCCTCTGGCGACGTAAACTCCCAGGGATGGATCGCTCCGCTGACCTGCCGGAAGCGTAAGCAGTTGTGTCGAATCAGATCGCCTGGCGTCGCGGGCTCGCCATAACGCTCGAAATATGTTGGCGTTCCAACCACGGCCATTTCCAGCGGGGGCGTTACAGGAACCGCAATCATGTGCGGTGCGAGGCTCTCGCCTATCCGGATGCCAACATCACAGCCATCCGCAACGATGTTCGCGAGTCCGTCGTCCATTACCAACTCAAGTCCCAATTTGGGAAAGCGGGCACCGAACTCCTCCAGATGCGGCTCTATGAGGGTTTTGGCGGCGACGCGCGATGTATTCATACGAATCAAACCCGAAGGTTCGTCACGCTCATCGTGCAACGCGTCAACGGTTCGCTCAAGCGCAATGAGTGCCGGATACCAAACCTCGTAGAGCCGATGCCCTTCCTCGGTCAGCGACATGTCGCGGGTCGTTCGATAGAGCAGCTGCAGGACAACGAAGAAGTGGACTATGAGGTCACCTCACGCGACCAACCGTTCAAGGGCACCGAGGTTTCACGTAAAAGTGTCGCCGCTCTGGTCGTAGACCTCGTGAAACATCCCGAAAAGCTCGTGCGCGCCAACGTTGGCGTCAACAAACCGGGAACCGACGGCGACAAGCCCGCTTTCGTCTGAAACGCAACTCGAAGGCTACGACGCGTGCTTTTTCTGTCTTGGCGTATCCGCAAACGAGATCGACGAATCCGGCTGCGTCCGCATCGACCACGATCTGCCATTGGCCGCCGGCCGTGCACTCGCGCGCCGCAATCCTCGCATGGTGTTCGTCTATGTATCCGGCGGCGGCACTGATGCCACTGAACAAGGCCCCGTCATGTGGGCACGCGTCAATGGTAAAACCGAAAACGCTCTACAACGCCGGGGGTTTCGGGTGGTCTTCCTGTTTCGTCCCGGCTTCATTCTTCCAATGAACGGTGAACAATCGCAAACCCGGCTGTTGCGGCTACTTTATCGATATCTGCGTTGGATCTTCGTCGGGTTACGAAAGCTATTCCCCGGCAAGGCTCTCGACACCGTCAGCATGGGGCAGGCCATGCTCCAGGTTGCGCGTCACGGGAGTGACGCCACCGTACTCGAAAGCGCCGACATCTATCGGCTCGCCGAAGCGGCACACTCCACAACGCGAGGAATCGGCATGCGCGGTCGCAGTAGCTCTCGCACGTAGTGCATAAAGGAGGCTAGTGATCCGAGTTAGAAATTCATTGAATAATATTGATCGCCTCCTATAGTTGTGTCCGGTGTGTCACCTCATGCGAGGAGGCGATGATGAGCGGACGCCCCAAGAGGGAACTCGTGCTCAGCGGATCGGAACGCGATCAACTGAAGGCACTCACGATGCGGCGCAAGACGGCCCAAGCGTTGGCGTTAAGAGCA
>NZ_BAYD01000246.1 GCF_000685075.1 Paraburkholderia oxyphila NBRC 105797 | reverse complement strand
GGAGTTAGCCATGAAGAAGCTTCTCATTGCAGCAGCAGTTCTGGCAATGTCCGGTGCAGCGTTCGCTGGTACGTCGACCAGCTCGTCGAGCGGTGGTGGCTCGCAAACGAGCGCCAGCGTTTACGGGAACGGCGCTCAAGCCGCAATCGCCGGTGGTGAGCAAGGTGCGAACGCAGTTGCCGTCGCAGGCGGCAATCGCTGGTTGAACGGCTCGTACACGGCCACGAACTCCCAAAACGTCGAGGGTGCAGCCGCGTTCGGCAAGGGTCACGGCGAGTCGAGCGCTACGTCGACCGGCGGCTCGGGCGCAAGCGCAAATGCGTCGTCGCACTAAGCGGTTCACCGTCAGGTGATCGCTGGCGCCGAGTCTGAATGTCTGACGAAAATCGGACTCGGCTCTTCTCGCCGGAGAAATAAGGAGCACAAAACATGAAGATGAACTTGATCTTCGCTGCCGTGATGACCCTGGCATCCGCATCAGCCTGGGCCGGAGCTCCAGCGACGTCATCCCAGACACAGTCGACCGCGAGCGGCACGACTGGGTCGGTGCTGATCGGTTCGGGAGGCTATTCCAGCTCCTCGACCAATGTGGCAGCGACCAATTCCACGAGTACCTCGACGACCGGCGGTAGCAACTCGACTGCCGGCGCGGCGCACTACTCCAACTCGAGCACCAGTGGCAGCGGGCTTGGAGGTTCGTACGCTGCGGGTGGGGCGATCGGGGTTTCTCAAGGAACGTCGTCGTCGCCGGGAACGTCGACCACGACCAACGCGCTGTCGGGTGGGGTCACGTCGTCGATCACGCTTGGCGCAACCCACTACACCGCGACTTCTGGCACCGACGCTGGTGCTGCGGGTGCGGGCGCGGCTGCAACCAGCGGAAACAATGGCTCGACCGCCACCTCGGGTTCGGGTCAGGGAAATTCGTCAACTGCCGGCAGCACCGGAAGCGCGGGGCAATCGTCGGCGGCGGGCGGAAGCCAAAGCTCGGGGAACGCAAATTCTGGCAGCTAATGGCCGCCACAGGGTACGGACCAGCGCAGCATGCTGGTCCTCGTCTCAACTCTTCACCTGCAAGGAGTTGGCATGAAACAGAAGTGGATTGCCGTTGCTCTTGCATTCGCAACGTCAACGGTCTTGGCGCAGGCAATGCCCGCATCGGGTAACGGGCAATCGAGTTTGCAAGCATCAAACGGTCAGTATCAAACCCAAACAACCGTACCGTCAGACAAGTCGAAACCTTCGGGGGATCACGCTGAAGGCCAGAAAGTCAGCCTGTCCAGGGCGAAAAGGTCGATGCCTGGTCGCTCCTGGGTCAGGGTTGGAAGCAGTTTGACAACGCGGGGAAACAGTAGCCGTCACCTACAAGAATCCGATGGCTATTTGGTTGTTAGGGTCGTTCAACGATTCCTAATCCGGGAGAAGCAAATGAACAGCAGCAAAATCATGTTGGCGTGTGTCGCGCTGTTTGCGCTTGCGGGGATTGCTCAAGCGCAAACGACTTCGGATTCAAACTCCGGGTCGTACAGCAATTCAGCAGCCTCGAGTGGCACCTCCTCGATCAGCGGAAGCGGCAACTCACAAAATAGCAGCGTCTCGAGCCTGCGCAATAGCGGCAACTCGCAGGCGACGTCGAGCTTGCGCAATAGCGGCAACTCGCAGGCGACGTCGAGCTTGCGAGGCAGCGGCAATTCCTCGGTCAGCGTGAGCGTGACGCTTCCTGCAGCAAGCCAGCTTGCCAGTGCCAATACGGCTTCAAACGGGTCTTCGGCGACGCCGGTTGCGAACCAGGCCGCAGGCTCTCCCGGATCGAGTCCATACAATACGCAGTCGCAGGAGAACGTCGCCTACTCGGGCACGCAAACGATCAAAACCAACCCCGCAATCCAGGCGCCTGGTCTGACGACCACCCTGTCGGATACGTGCATGGGGTCCGTGAGCTTTGGCTTCTCCGCGCCGGGTTTCGGTGCGACCGCCGGTTCGACGCTGGTTGACCAGGCGTGCGTTCGCCGCCTCGATGCGCGTGAATTCCGTGCAATGGGCTTGACGGACGTCGCACTCGCGCTGCTGTGCCAGAGCGACGCAAACCGTCGTGCCGTCGAGGCGACCGGCCACCTGTGCCCGGGCACGACAGCGCCGCTTGCAAAGGCCACGGGTGAAATCTCTGCGCTTGCGAGCGTATCGGATGACGTGAAGTACCGGGACCCGATCGTGCGCGAGCGCATGGGACTCCCTGCACTCGATCAGCCTGCAGCCGTGCGGCCGC
>NZ_BAYD01000247.1 GCF_000685075.1 Paraburkholderia oxyphila NBRC 105797 | reverse complement strand
GATCCGAGATCGTGCTACTGATTACGCCGCACATTGCACGCTCTCTGGCAATGCCCAATGCCTATGCACAGGCTTTTCCGAGTGGTACTACCGAACACGTGTCAACCAGCCCACTGCGGCTTACGCCCGCGGCACAGTATAGCGATACCGATAACCTGCCTCCGCCATCCGCAACCAAATCGGCGGATGGTGCGGACTCCCCACCGAAGGCTGCACACGCCCTGCCAATCTCACCCCCGCCGGGCTCTCCCGACCTCAACCAGTCATCCGGAGCAGACGAGCGCGCGGATTCGGTAAGGTTCGACCTTGCCGCGCCTTCCCAGGCAAACGCCAAGGAAGGCTTTACCGTCAATCTACTAGCCAGTGGTCGAGCTTTCGAAAAAGCCGAACTTGACCTCGTGCTCGACCAAACTGGCCTGCGCCTGACGAAGGTCGCACCGCGCGACGGAATAGCCCTTGAAGCGAAGCAGGATGGCAATATCGTTCACGTTTCAATTGGAAAGTCCATTGCTGACGGATCGCTCGCCATGTTCACGTTTCAATCCGACAGCACGTCCGGTGGAATACTGAATCTGTCACTGCAACAGCCCAAAGTGGAGCAAGAGAACCAGAAGCAGATTCGCGGCGCTGTGACACTCCCCAAGCAAGTCACCCTGTCTCCGTAATATGAAGCGCAGACCTCCCCATTCCGGGTTCACGCTAATCGAGATGATCGTAACCGTTGCGTTGGTTGCCATCATTGCATCGGTCGCAACGCCATTTATTAAATTGCATTTGCAGAGAGAAAAGGAACGGGAATTGAAAGCGGCATTAGTCGCTATCCGAACGGCAATCGATGCCTACAAACGATCCGGCGACGAGGGTCTTATCGCACGTTCTGCCGACTCGACTGGATATCCGCATTCGCTCAACGAACTGGTGACGGGTGTCGTCAACCAGCGCGATCCGAAGGGCCGAAAAATCTACTTTCTGCGCCGCATCCCACGCGACCCGATGGCTTCTCTTCCGTCGAGCCCTCCTGAGGAAACTTGGGGCAAGCGCAGCTATGCGAGCGAGGCCGACAACCCGGTCGAAGGCGAGGATGTATACGACGTCTATTCACTGAGTGACAAGACGGGAACCAATGGCATTCCGTATCGGGAATGGTGAAAGGGAAATGAACTCAAGAACTGCGCACCAAGGCTTCACGCTGATCGAATTATTGGTCGTACTTGCGATCGTGGCAACGCTCCTCTCTATCGTGGCACCCCGCTATATTCACCAGACCGACCGTGCCAAAGAGGCCGCGCTAAAGGCAAATCTTGCCGTCCTGCGTCGCGCGATAGATGAATATTACAGCGATACGGGCCGATATCCGGACAAGCTGGTCGAACTGACCGAACGCCACTATTTGCGGGCGCTACCAGTGGACCCTGTGACGAACCGTTCCGATAGCTGGATCCCCGTCGAAGGGACTGACGAGGACGAAAAGACCATCGTCGATGTGAAGAGCGGTGCAAAGGGCAATGCACTCGACGGAACGCAGTACAGCTCATGGTGAGATTCTGCACCCGTCATGGACACCAGCGAGGCGCCGCTTATTTCTGGGCGTTGATGTTGGTGCTGTGCATTTCGCTCGGTATTGGCAGGTTGCTCAATAACGTAGTAAAGACGAATCAGCGCGCACGCGAAGCAGACTTGCTGTACATCGGCAATCTATACAAGGATGCGATTCGGCAATACACCCAGAGCACGCCAGATGGCACGATGCCCTACCCGGAACAACTCGAGGACTTGCTCCACGATCCGCGTTATCCGGTCACGCGACGCTATCTTCGCAGGCTATACCCAGACCCAATCACTGGAAGTTCATTCGCAACGATTCCCGCGCCGGGAGGCGGTGTGAAAGGAGTACATAGCGTGTCCACACGCGCACCAGTCAAGGTTGCGGGTTTCCCGCCAGGGGAAGAGGCGTTCGCGACCGCGCGAAGCTATCAACAGTGGGAATTTAGCTACACACCATAGAAGGAAGGTGCAGGTCAAGCCACCCAACAAAAAAAGCGCCGCACGGCCACTCAAGCCGCACGGCGCCTTCCCACGTGTCGCACGCACCGCCCCGCCAGCGGCGCGTGCAAACCCCTTACTTGCCCAGCATCGGCAGTTTGAGCCCAGCTTCGCGCGCCGTCTGCTGCGCGAGCTCGTAGCCAG
>NZ_BAYD01000248.1 GCF_000685075.1 Paraburkholderia oxyphila NBRC 105797 | reverse complement strand
TTTTGTCGATGAAAGCCCCGCTGCTGCTCACCTCCCTCGCGCTCGCCTCCGGCAATACCGCCGCATGGATACTCGGCCTGCGCGTCGAAGCGGCAACACGATGGCTACCCGCGTGGTATCGCACTGACCACTGGGGCGATAACACGCTAGTAGTGCTCGCAACGATTTCCCTCTACCTCATGAGTCGTGCGCCGTTGCGCGAATACCTCATCCACTGCATCGCGCTCTTTCTGCTCTGGGAGATCCCGACATGTCTGGATTTCGTTGCAAACGCAATTGGGCCACCGCTGCCCGACCAGGTGCACATGAGTGTGGCACCCTATCTCGGCGGCACCATGCTTGTGGTCACGGCCACATCCATCATGTTCGCAGCGCTGCGTGTTGAGCCATCCCGCCGCAAGCGTCGAGCGCCCACCACGCGGCCCCGTCAACGCGGGCGTTCCCGGCGCGCCACGTAGCTGGCGGTTCTTTTGGCGCTTCGAGGCGCTGCCCGAGCGAATTGCTTGTGGGAGCCTCACTCCAAAAAAACCATAGACGTACACCCTTCACTTCGTCTAGGCGGCGAGCTCCAACACGAGACCTCACGATCGGTTCTTCCAGCCAACCGCGTCGAAATGCCGTGTGCATGCCGCTCTCAAGGTCGGCGGGAAAGGTCAACGTTTATGGGCAGCACGTCGACGCAGCAGAACAACCGAACGCCCGCCTCCAACGGCTCCCGTTGCGGCTCGTCCTATACCTCGTCATGGAATCCTTCCATAACCACGAAGGCCAAACCAACACGACGAGGAACACACACTATGACGAAGCAAATCAGTGAAGGGGTTCCTTTGCTTTTCGTGCATTTTCCCGGTTGCAGCAACTCAAGCCTGGCGAGCCTTTGCCTTGCGGCCCTATAAAAACTCTTTTTGCAATCAATCACATGCTGACTACGTCGACGTGGCACCCACACGGGAATCGTTGTTCTAGCCTGCCGCGACGAGCAAGCCAATAACGCCAAGCAGGACCACGACGAGCACGCCGTATCCGGCGTGCAGATAGCGGGCCTGCCGCTTGTAGCGCGCGGCGTGCATGGGTGCGAAGTCTTTCATGCGCTTGTCGAATATGCTGATCGGGTTCGCATTGTGATCGGCATACCGCTCGCGGTTGCGCTCGTAAATGAGGCGTTGCGACGCCTCGACCTTGCCCTGTTCCACCAGTTCGCTCGAGCGCGAGCTTTTGTTGATGCGGTGGAGGTAAAGCGGCTCCCTGATGTACTGCACATGCGCATCCGGGCCGAGCAGGCGCACATAGAATTCCCAGTACTCGAACCCATGCACCATTTCCGGCGCATAGCCCCCCGCGCGCTGGAACGCCTCGCGGCGGTACATGGTCGTGTTGACGATCAGGTTTTGCCAGAGGAGCTTTTCGTAGCTGTACTCCGGCGACCGCCAGACCTTGCGGTTTTCACCGAAGCTCTGCGTACCGGTATGCACAAGCACGGTATTGGGGAACGCCTCGAAACACTCGACGGCGCGCTTGAGATAGTCAGGGTGGATTTTGTCGTTACCATCGAGCGGCACAAAGAGCGAGCCGCTCGCCTGGAAGAAACCGAAGTTGCGCGCCGCCGCGACGCCGCCGTTTTCCTTGGTCAATGACCGGATGCGGCTGTCTTTCTTCGCGTAGGCCTCGACGATGGCCTTGGATCCGTCGGTCGAGCCGTCATTCACGACGATGCACTCCCAGTCGTTGTATGACTGCGCGAGCAAGGAATCAAGGGCGTCAGCGATGAACGCCTCCTGATTGAAGCAGGGGACAACGATGGAAACTGTAGGCATGGCGAAGTGTGGTGGGTTTGCAGGCCGCTTTGCTGCGGCCTTCGGAATGCCAACGGATTTTAACCGACTGGACGCGCCGGGATGGCCGGGCAATGGGTCGATGACCGGCCGGTGCGGAGAGCCGACGAAGCTTTTCGCCCTCACAGGAAGGAACACGGATGCGCGATAGGAACACCGTGACCGAGCTATCTCGCATGAGGCTATGCAGGGAGACTGGTCATCGGGAAGCAGGCGAAGGATGCGTCAACATTTCGCCAGTCAGTCAACGCCGGGGGACGCGCCACAGACGGGACGAATCCAGACCCGCACCGCGCCTGCCTACTCGGCGAGCCTAAGTATTCCATTAA
>NZ_BAYD01000249.1 GCF_000685075.1 Paraburkholderia oxyphila NBRC 105797 | reverse complement strand
GTCGCGCACGTCCTGCAGCGTGTGCGCGAGATTCATCACGCCGCGCTGGCTGAACATCACGTTGTAGTTGAGGTCCTGCGAGAGCCCTTCCCAGAGCTTCATCGCCTTCTCGTAGAGCGCCGCCGACTCGTCCCACAGATAGTTCGAGCGCACGATGGTGGTATTGCGCGCCGTGTTGCCGCCGCCGATCCAGCCCTTCTCCAGAATCGCGACGTTCTTCACGCCGTGCTCCTTCGCGAGGTAGTAGGCGGTGGCGAGACCATGCCCGCCGCCGCCGACGATCACCACGTCGTACTCCTTCTTCGGCTCAGGGCTCCTCCACTGCCGCTCCCAGTTCTCGTGATACGACAACCCGTTGCGGAACAGACTGAATATCGAATAGCGGCTCATCTTGCGGACCCCTTGCTCGTTACCTTGCTCATTTCGATTAGCATTCGATGACGTTCACGGCCAAACCGCCGCGCGACGTCTCCTTGTATTTCGTTTTCATGTCGGCGCCGGTCTCGCGCATCGTCTTGATGACGTTGTCGAGCGTGACGTAGTGCTGACCGTCGCCCTTGAGCGCCATGCGCGAGGCGTTGAGCGCCTTGATCGCACCCATGGCGTTGCGCTCGATGCAGGGAATCTGCACGAGGCCGCCCACCGGATCGCAGGTCATGCCCAGGTTGTGCTCCATGCCGATCTCGGCGGCGTTCTCCACCTGCGAGGGCGTGCCGCCCATCACGGCCGCGAGCGCCGCCGCGGCCATCGAGCAGGCCACGCCCACCTCGCCCTGGCAGCCCACTTCGGCGCCGGAGATGGAGGCGGTTTCCTTGTAGATAATGCCGATGGCGGCGGCCGTGAGCAGGAAGTCGACAATGCCCTTCTCGTTCGCGCCCGGCACGAATTTCACGTAGTAGTGAAGCACGGCGGGAATCACGCCGGCCGCGCCATTGGTAGGTGCCGTGACCACACGGCCGCCGGCGGCGTTTTCCTCGTTCACGGCCATCGCGTAGAGATTGACCCAGTCGAGCATCGAAAGCGGATCGCGCAGCGACTCCTCGGAGCGCGAGCGCAGGTGCACCGAGAGATCGGCGGCGCGGCGCTTGACCGCCATCGGGCCGGGCAGCTCGCCGTGCATCTTGCAGCCGCGCTCGACGCAGGCGGCCATCGCGCGCCAGATGCCAAGCAGTCCTTCGCGTACTTCTTCGGGCGTGCGCGTGGCGCACTCGTTGGCGAAGGTCACTTCCGCGATCGAGAGGCCGCTTTCCTGACACACGCGCAGCAGATCGTCGCCGGTGCGGAACGGATACGGCATTTCGCGGCCGCTGCGCACGCCGTTCACGCGGTCGCCCTCGCGGTTGACGACGAAGCCGCCGCCCACCGAGTAATACTCTTTCTCGACCAGCAGCTGGCCGTTCTCGTCGAAGGCCTGGAAGCGCATGCCGTTGGAGTGCAGCGTATTCGCGCCGCCCATGGTCTTGCGATAGAAGCCGATGCCTTCCTTCTCGTCGAAGCGGATCGACTGCTTGCCGAGCAGCACGAGCGTTTTTTCCGCGCGGATGGCGGCGAGGCGCGGCTCGATGCGGTCGGGGTCGATCGTGTCGGGCAGGTTGCCTTCGAGGCCGAGCAGGACGGCCTTGTCGGTGCCGTGGCCCTTGCCCGTTGCGCCGAGCGAGCCATAGAGCTCGATCTTTACGCGACGCACGAAGGCGAGCAGATTGGCGTCCTCGATATGGGACACGAAGCGGCACGCGGCGACCATCGGGCCGACCGTATGCGAGCTCGATGGACCGATCCCGATCTTGAACAGGTCGAAGACGCTGACGTTCATCTGACTTCCCTCACCTGGGGTTAGGGGTGCAATGGTGTGGAGTTGCACCGTTGACGGTAGACGCTAGTAGAACAAATTGGCGCAGGCGGCTGATAGAACAAAAACGCCATTGGTGTTGGATGGCCCCGCCAGCGGGGCTGCTGGGCGGGTTGGAATTGCGGTTTGGGGATGGTTTGCGGCGTAAAAACGCAAGTGGGTGGGGGCGCTGTGCGGCGCTTTTTTTTGTGCGGTTGCTGCAGTGCAGCGTGGGTGGGGCCTGGTGGCCCCAGCGGGGTTGGCTGCCACGGCAGCGTTGGCCTTAACTTGTTTTCGCGGCGGGCCGCAGGCGTTGCCCCTGTGCGGGGCGG
>NZ_BAYD01000250.1 GCF_000685075.1 Paraburkholderia oxyphila NBRC 105797 | reverse complement strand
TTGCAGACATGTCTATTCCGTAAAATGTCTCGAAAGCGCGGTCGTCGCATTCAATTCAACGCGGCAGCGACACAGTGGCGGATCTCCCCGATCGAGCCCAGTCCCGAGACCCTGCGGTAAGCCGGCGCCCAACAGAATCAAACGCATGATGGGTCTCCAGTTGTCTGCCACACGCGCTCAATAGCGGGCAACGGCTGAGCGCCGTTGTCGCCAGTACCCCACTACGGCAAGGGCGAGGCTGCTGCCGAGCGTGGCGACCACCTCCTGACGATGATCTGGACTGCAGAGCATGACCACGCTGGCGGCAACGATCATGACGATCACGGCAAGCGCGAGGAACGGATGAAACCACATCTTGACCCGGAGTTGCGCGGCCGTGAGCTGGCGACGCAGCCGTACCTGGCAGATGGCGATGACGAAGTAGACGAGAAGCGCAATCATGCCGGTCGTGGACAGCAGCGCATCGAAAACGTACTTGGGCGCCAGATAGTTGGCGGCAACGCCGACGAAGGCCACGATGGTCGATCCGAGCACGGCGTACACGGGGACACCGGCGGCGTTCGTATTCGTCACGATCGAGGGCGCCTGCTTTCTCTTGCCAAGCGAGAACAACATCCGCGAGCACGTGTAGAGCGAAGAGTTGAGGCAGCTACCCACCGCGGTGAGAATGAGCACGTCCATGATCGGCTTCGCGTAGGGAACGCGGAACGCTTCAAGCACCGACTGGTAGGAGCCGATCTGCACCAGACTGGGATTATTCCAGGGGATCACGCAAATGATCACGGCGATCGAGCCGATGTAGAAGAACGAGATGCGCCAGATGACCGACTTGATGGCCCGCGAAATTTCCCGCGCGGGATTGGCGGACTCCGAGGCGGCGATGGTCACGATCTCGGTACCGAGGAAAGTCGACATGGTGGTGAGCAGCGCGCCCACAACCGGCAGGAAACCGCGCGGCATGAACCCGCCGTGCCCCATGATGGTCTGGACCGGCGTCGGATGGACTTTCGGCAGGATGCCTGACAAGGCAACGACGCCACATCCAATGAATCCAATGATGGCGACCACCTTGATGACCGCGAACCAGAATTCGAGCTCGCCATAATGCTTGACGCTCACCAGGTTCGCGCCGGTCATGAGCAGTGTCACGCCCAGACAGAGCTCCCACACCGGGACGGTGGGAAACCAGGTATTCAGAATGTTGGCCGCGGCCGTTGCCTCCATGGGCACCACGAGCACCCAGAACCACCAGTACATCCAGCCGATCGTGAAGCCGGCCCACGGGCCGATTGCCTTGTCGGCGTAGGTCGAGAACGAGCCGGAGTCGGGCATCGCGCAGGCCATCTCGCCCAGCATGCGCATGACGAGCACGACGAGCAGGCTGGCGAACAGGTAAGCCAGGATGGAGGCCGGCCCTGCCTCGGCAATGGCGTGCCCGGAGCCGACGAAAAGCCCGGCGCCAATACATCCGCCGATCGAAAGCATGACGACGTGGCGCTGCTTCAGGCCCGCGCCGAGTGCGTGATTGCTGGGCGCTGCGAAGGCGTCGCTGCTATCCGGATACTCCATGCCCTCGGAGCCCGGTGCCACGGCTAGTGTTGCCGACCCGCCGGTCTGCGAAGAATTCAGGTGTTGTTGCATGTCTCTTCCCGTGTCTCGTCTATTTATCGGAAACTGCTTGATTCGTGGGGAAAACAGCTACATCAGGATATCGAATGATTCATTTCCGGAACGCGTGCAGCGTCCGCTTCAGTGGCCTTCGGGCCCGCTCGCTCGCGCTCCAGCAAGGGATAGGCGAGCGCACAGATGTGTGACTGAATGCGCACGAGGTCGCGCAGCACGTCCAGGTGCAGCGAGCTCGACGCCAGACTGTCCGGCTGGCCTTCGCGCAGCCGCTCGAGGTGACGCTCGCGCGCCGCGCGTTCGAGCTGCCGCAGTGCCTGCTTGTCGTCGATGAGCTGTGCCGCGGTTTGCCTGCGCCCCGAGACGAGCAGCGCCTGGGCACGGTGGAAGCTGTCGATCACCGAGGCGTGCATCGCGCGCAGTTCCTCGGCGCCCTCCGGCGAAAAGCTCAGTTGCATCTTGATCTTTTTCTGC
>NZ_BAYD01000251.1 GCF_000685075.1 Paraburkholderia oxyphila NBRC 105797 | reverse complement strand
CAAATCAAATCAAACCAACCGCCGCCCAAGGCGACCTAAAAGAAATGGTGAATCCCCGTCAGCACAGCAGTCTGCGTGCCAGAAGACGAAGCCCCAATCCCCACAGTATCGGCAACGGCCCCAGAAGAAGCCCGTTCAACCATCACATCCATATAGACCTGCGTCCGCTTGGAAAGCGAATAAACATTAGCAACTGTAGCTTGCGTCCACCGCTTGCCGGACAGCGTCATGGTCCAGGCACCCGCACCCACCATATACGCAGGTGTGACCTGAAAATTGACACCTCCATCGATAGTGCGATAGTTCTGCGCATCACCACGCCGCTCGATCCGCACGTCGGTAACGAGCGCATGCACCTGAACCCGTCCCCACTGATAACTACCCCCGATACCCGCATTGCGCACGCTGTCCGCCACGAACGGCGCGCCGCCGGCGAGATTGACGCCTTCGAACGCATCGAGCCCGAGCCCGCCAGCCAGATTGAGTGTACGGTCGTGATACTCCGACCACGCCGCCGCGAGCTTCAGCGGCCCGTACCCATAGTTCGCGCCAAGGCTGATCGTGCGTCCCGTCGTGCTGCTGCTCGAATTCGTAAAGCCGTATAGCGCACCCACGGTGAGCCCCCAGAACGGCCGGCTGACAAACTTGGCGGTATTGGACAACTCCACGGGCACGGTATTGGCCAGCCCATCGACATTGCCCGGATGAAATGCGGAGAAGTCGCCAAGCGACTGCGCAGTCGAAAGCGGACCAAGCATCTCGAAGTGGAAGTCGGTCTGGCGCCCGAGCGTCACAGTGCCGATATCGTTCTTCGAGAGACCCACATAGGCCTGCCGATTGAAGAGCGTCCCCGCGCTCGACATCGCGCCACTGATCGTCGAGAACCCCGACTCCAGCTTGAACACCGTCTTCAGTCCCGAGCCCAGATCCTCGGCGCCCGTGAGGCCCCAGCGGTCGGCCTGAAACGTGCCCTGTTCGGCAAAGAACGAGTGCGAGCCATGCAGATTGCTGACGTAGCCAACACCCGCATCCAGACTGCCATATAGCGTGATGCTGCTCTGTGCATATGCACCTGAAATACTGGCAAGACCAAGTGCTGCGCACGCGGGCGCAGCCAGACACTTCTTCATTGGGGTCTCCTCGCTATGCTCTATTGGATGTGCCGGCCCTGGCTGAGCTGGCACGCATTTGCGTTCACTTCAATGTCTGATACAGGATTGCCGCGCCCGAAACGATCGCGAAGCCCATTACGCTGACGCGCAAGACTTTGCTGTTCAGGCGCTGGTGTACGTGTTGGCTGATGAAGGCGCCAAGGATGACGGGCGGCACGAGCAACAGGGCGGAAACGAAGCGGCCCAAGGTGATCTGGCCGGTGAAGCTGAGCAACATGAGCGAGAGGGCCTCGCCGATGGCGAAGCACAGCGCGATGGTTGAGCGCAGCGCCGGCGCGCGGTAGTGCTGGAACACCATCGCGAGTGCCGGGCCGCCGATGCCGGTCGCGGTTTCGGTGATGCCGGTTACGGCGCCTGCCGTGATCAGTGCGTTGCGGCCCGGTGCGAATGTTGGCGCGCACAGCGTTGCAACGGCGGCGGCAATCGTTGATGCGCCGATGAACAGGTTCAGATCGTGTGCCGAGATGCGCGAGATGATCCACACGCCGACCAGCGCGCCCGCTGTGCGGCCGACTGTGATCCATAGCGTGCCGTTTGAATCGAGTGCAGGGCGCTCGCGCCACGCTAGATAGATATTGAGCGGGAGCATCAGGATCAGGAGGGAAACGGGCAGGAGGCCCGGGTCTATCAGGCTGATTACGGGCGCGCAGATGAGCGCGAAGCCTACTCCCACGGCGCCTTGAATGAAGGCTGCAATTGCCACAGTTGTGGCGAGAAGGAGGAATACTGTAATGCTCACAGGTTGGTGCTCCTGATTGATTGTTGGGGGCGGTTCGTCCGCCTGGGTTAGCTAATTTGTTCGATTTCCTGAGTTTCTGGGTTCGTGGTTCTCTTGCTTTCGCGGTTAACTTGTTTTCGCGG
>NZ_BAYD01000252.1 GCF_000685075.1 Paraburkholderia oxyphila NBRC 105797 | reverse complement strand
GTCCAGCGTTTCAGCACGCTCCAGTCGGCGTTCTTCCCGGCCACCGTGTTGATGTTCTCCTGGGCCGCGAACTGGATACCCCCACCCGCCACGATGGCCGCCGAGGCGGGCGTGCCCGCGAGCAGCCCCGGCTTCTTCAGGCCGTCGAAGTCCTCCTTCATTTGCTGCTGCGCGTCGGTATCTGCGGGCTCGGCCTTCGCGCTGCTGGCGGACGCGGCCAGCGCCTTCGCGGTCTCCAGCGCGCTTTCGAGCTGCGCGATGATCTCCTGCATGTCGAGCTGCTTGCCGGTGGCGGCTGGGCGGTCGTATGCCGTCAGGAGCAGCCCCTTGCCTGCGCGGTTGACGCCCCAGCCCGATGTCCGGACCTCATAGCCCTCACCCCGGTATTCGAGCTTCTGGTTCACCAGATAACCGAGATTGAGCTGCGACTTGCCCGAGTGCTCCGTGCTGAGCTTGATGCCTTCCTGGCCCGCCCAGTCCTCCATGCGCAGCTTGTTGTTCTTCTGCGTGCGGATCACGTTGCGCGAGAGCCAGCGCCGGTCGTTCGTGATGAGGTCGCGCGCCTGGCTGTGGTGATGAAATCCGCAAATTTCCGGCTTGTCCGGGTCCCCGTCCCGAAACTGGATCACTGCCTCGTCGTTGTCCAGCGCGACGAAGTGCATGCCGGTCTGCAACCTGCCCGCGAAGGGCTTGGCCAGGCGCAGCGGCACGCTCTCGCCACCCTTCGGCCAGGTGCCGAAGTCCGCATCCAGACGCACGACGTAGTAGCCGACAGCATTGAGATAGCCGTAGGTGTATTTGTCAGGACTGCAAATCCGCGCGCTGAGCGTACCGGAGATGCGGGCCCAGGTTTCCGGCCTGAGCTGGAGCCGGAAGCGCCGGTCGGCGGGAATCGCCCTGAAGCGGTTCGTATAAGGCACATCGCGCGCACCGCTGTGCGTGACCTCGATCAGAACCTGGCCCTTGGGCGCATCGGGCAGGACAATATCCGTCTCCAGCACGCTTGCGCACTGCAACGCCAGTACGTTACTCTCGCCCTCGTAGATGATCTGCCGCGCGAGGGCCGCCTCGTGGCGAAGCTGCGCTTCCCACTTTGCCCCGGCCTGGTCGAGATGGTGCGTCCCGTAAACGTACGACTGACCATAGGTGGTCGGGTCCTGCGGGGCAACATTGGCGCTATCCCGGAAACGCTCCCAGGCGCTTTCCGGGTTATAGTCGGCCACCGTGTACGACTGCGGCACCGTCTCCGCGTGGGTCTTCAGCGCGGTGACCGCTTCCACGCCCCCCGCCTCCAGTCCCGCCGCCTCACGGTAGGGCACCAGGCGCTGAGGCTCGTCGTAGAGATAGTGGTCGATGTCGTCGGCAAAGACGACCTGATCCCCGTATTCCGTCTCGACAATGAAGCTGTAGATGCCCTCTTTCTGCATCAGCATCTGGACATAGGCCAGATCGGTCATCTGGTGCTGGAAGCGCCACGCATGAACCGGATACTGGCGGCGCAGCCGGAACGAGATCAGGTGATCCGGAATGCCGTGCCGGCGCAGCACCGCCCGGATAATGTCGGGCGCCGATTGACGCTGATAGGTTTGGGTCGTGGTGACTGCCGCCAGCCGCCCGAAGTGCGACTTCAGGACGAACTGGTGGCTCGTAGAATCGTTCGTCTTCTGGATGGCCGAGACGCGTTCGAGGTAGCCTGAAAACTTCTTCACGCTCCCGTCTTCTGCCATGATGGTGAAAACGGCATCGAGGTTCAGGTAATCCGCGCGGGGCAGTTGCTCGGGGTGCGTTGCCTCGATCATCACCGTGGTCGGTTCCCCCATCGCTTCGGTGGCCGTGAACGACACGACCGACAGTTCCGACGCGCTGGCCGTTCCCGGAATCTGCAAGTGATACGCCTGCCTGCCCGTGATACCGGGCCGTAATGGATCGAACTCCGCCATGCCTGCTCCTTTTTCAGACTGGCGGATCGTGTTGCGGGCCTCCGCCTGTTGGCACCCCCAGAAGCCAGAAAATAGGGCAT
>NZ_BAYD01000253.1 GCF_000685075.1 Paraburkholderia oxyphila NBRC 105797 | reverse complement strand
CCGGGTGCTCACCACCGTGGCGCCGGACGGCGCCATCCTGATGGCAACGTCCACGAAGACGACTAACGGCGTGGGTTGCTGACCCACGCCGGCAGGAGATAGACCCACGCGTTCGAAAACCTGTGCATCGTACTTTGCATTGACGATAGAAAGGACTGCGTATGATGATGTGAAAATTCGTTAATGCGGGACTATGTCAAATTCCGGTCGTAAGACAGTCTGGGTCATATTTGCGACTAACGGTCTGTTCTAGGCCACCAAGCAACATTTTTCCACGCGCCTGCAACAGCAGGGGAGCGGACAAGTCTGCAATTACTATGGGCTTCTTCGGTAGCACATGAAAATGCCATCGTTACGCCGGTTCTTCCATGGCAGTCCGGTCTTGCAGAAAATTCGTATAACTAATCAATTTAGGCGAGTTCGCGAGCTGACAATGGTCGGGGGCTCCAGTTTCCGCGAACGATATTCGCGGTCCATCAAATGCTCCCGCCGCTGATTGCTTGCCGGACGTCTGCAGTGCGGACCTTTACACCGAGCCGTGGGAATCGCACGCTGCGCCCCTTGGGCGATACTTTGACCGCTTTCAGGTCACGCGCGGTCGGCTGGCGATCAAGCGCGGCGAATTGTGGAAACCGGGTGATCGGGATGTGATACCGCACCCCGAGCGTGAATTCGACGCGCAGCTTACCCGCTTTCCTGGTGTAGCGTGCGCCTGCAATCTGCCAGATGTCCGATGCTTTCGGCTGCGTGGTTCGCTGGACGGTCAACTTGTAGCCCATCGCGCCGACGATACGCGCGATGGTATCGAAGCTGACATGCTTGTCAGTTAATGTCCGCTCGAAGGCCTTGCGCGTCATCCCTGCGCTACGCGCGATGTCCTTCACGCCCAATGCCCGCGCAACATTGCCGAGCGCTTGCTGGCACGACGCTGGGTCGCCTGCTTCGAACGACTGTGCGAGGTAGCGCTGGATGGCCCCTTCGTCGGTCAGGGAGCGTGCTGCGTCAAACGCTTTTGCTTTCGTCATGGTCTGAAAATGATGAAGCCCGCGATGCCGGATGGCTCGCGGGCTTTGTGCCGTGCAGATGGTGTCAATGGAACTCGCCGTCATCGCTCAACAGCCACGCCGGAATATCACGCCTGCCGTTGAGCACGCGCCAGACCTCGACGTGATCCTTGCGCTCAATGTAGAAGATCAGATGCGGGTAGCGATCGAGGGACCATGAGCGCAGGCCCGGTATGTCCAGCTCATACGCATAACGGGGAGAGCCAATGTTGGGGTGTTTGGCGAGATGCGCGTATGCCTGTTCGAGCTCCGCAATGAACCCGAGCGCTGCCTGTTCCGAGCCCTCGTCCACGAGGTAGTGGGTCAGCTCGTCTTCTACGTCCTGCCTGGCCAGCCGGGTCGGGATGACGGGCTTGGCCGTCATTTGCGCGAAGTACGCACGCGGGCGCGCAGCGATTCGAAGTAGTCGGGATCGGCCGGATCCGCGAGGCCCGAAGTCGCTCCCTGCAGGATCATTGCGCGCAGGCGCTTGCGATTCTGATCCTTACGGATAAGTTCTCGGACGTATTCGCTGCTCGTGCCGTAGCCGCACTCGCCGACCTGCTCGTCGACGTATTCCTTCAGCGAATCGGGAAGGGAAATGTTCATCGTGCTCATGCGAACCAGTCTATCAGACTTTGGCAAAATTTGCCAAGATCATCTTTCCGGAGATGTTCAGGTATGGCCTGACCGGTTCGAATGCCCTATCTGACGCAGCTTTCCGGAAAATCGTGCGGGCGGCGATGGACTGTCTCTCCTATCCGCTTCCAGGCCACTTAACGCCTTGTTAAGTGCCAGGCGCGGGATGGCCCCCGACGACACAACGAAAAGACGGGTTCAGGGCACGCCATCTACGTCGCGCGCTGCGGCCGTGTTCGGTCGTCAAGCGAGGTAACCGGTTATGGGGGGCGTGACCTTTACCCGGACCCGCTATCCAGCAGGATCCCGCGACAGCAAACTCAACGCATTAGGAGAC
>NZ_BAYD01000254.1 GCF_000685075.1 Paraburkholderia oxyphila NBRC 105797 | reverse complement strand
GGCCTGTGAGGCGGACGCATGTCCGCTGGCCCTGATGGAATTCGCCGGGGAAGACCTCATCTTTGTGGCGCCCTCGAAGGGCATGCTCTTGTTCAGGTTTACTTCCCCGCGGTCCGACCTGTATTGCCATCACGCGTACATCTACCTGCGCAACCTATTAGCGACCGCTCTCCGTTAGTTGAGTGATGAACTTACGCGGCGTGCGTCGTGTAACCGGGTTGGTATACGCGATCGTGAGCAAGCAGTGCCCAGATCGTGCGGGCTATTTTATTGGCGGGCGCGACCACCGCAACGTTGAACGGCCGTCGCGCGAGCAGGCGTTGCGACGTTTCGCTTAAATGTTTGCTGCATGCGAGCACGGCGCGCGCACCGTGAATCAGCAAGGTGCGCAGATAGACGTCACCGCGCTTGCTGATGCCGAGCAGCTTAACCCGCCCGCCAGTGCCGCTCTGTCGCGGTACCAGCCCCAGGAATGCCGCAAATTCGCGAGAGCAGCGAAACGCGCGTGCGTCGCCGATCGTGGCCACGGCTGCGCTCGCGCCAAGCAGTCCGACACCGGGGATCGCCATGAGGCGCTTAGCCGCTTCATGGCCTCGTTGCCAAGCGGCAAGCCTGCGCTCAATCTCGGCGATATCCTGCGTAAGCGCATCAACACGCCGCAATTGCTCGCGCAGCGTATCAATCACGACCGCCGGTATCGTGTCGGCCAGTCGCGTGAGCGCTTGCGCCGCCTCGCTCAGGCTGTGTCGATTCGCCCGCACAGCCGCGCCAAATTCGTAGAGTAGCCCATGAATCTGATTTATCTGCATCGTGCGTACCTTGACCAGTTGCTCGCGCACGCGGTGTAGCGTCAGCACGCTTTGTTGAGCCTCGCTCTTTACCGCCACGAACCGCATCTCGGGTCGTTGGGCCGCTTCCCAGATCGCTTGCGCATCGGCAGCGTCCGTCTTGTTGCGCTTCACGAAAGGTCTGACAAATTCCGGTGCGATGAGCCTGACTTCATGTCCCAGGCTGATTAATTGGCGGGCCCAGTAATGGGCGCTGCCGCATGCTTCCATGGCGATGATTGCCGGCGGACGATGGGCAAAGAATTCACATAGTTGGGCTCGCTTGAGTTGGCGGCGACCGATCTCACCCGTCTCCGTGTCAACCCAATGAACTTGAAACACGCGCTTGGCTAAGTCCATGCCGAATGTCGCAGTCTTCATTTCGAGTCCTCCTAACCCTGGTGATCGTTCTCAACACCACCAGTTTGGCACTTTGCTGCCGTCAGCTATAGCGAGGGCTCCGCCGTACCTGCTGCCTCGGCTCACCGACGCGGGAGGGAGGCGTCCATACCATCTTCGTGCCCAAGGACAGTGACGATCAGGACAGCGACGGCGGCAATGCAAGCGACTTTAAAGGCGAGAAGCGCAGCAACGAGACGCATGAGTCCAAGACCGATCCCGATGCACGGCTCTATCGCAAAGGCAAGACGGCCAGCGAATTGCGTTACATGGGCCACACGCTGACCGACAATCGACATGGCCTGGTGGTCAACGCGTGCGTGACGCGCGCTGACGGGCATGCCGAGCGCGAAGCGGCCAAGGTCATGATCAACGACGCGCGGCACGCGGCAGAAGATGCGAGCGCAGAAATCACACTGGGTGCGGATAAGGGTTACGACGCACAGGAATTCATCGAGGTGTGCCAGCAGATGAAGGTCACACCGCACGTTGCGCAAAACACCTCGGGGCGGCGTTCGTCCGTGCCCGATACGATTGCCTCGAGCGTGGGCTACGCCATTTCGCAGCAAAAGCGCAAGTTGATCGAACAGGGCTTCGGGTGGGCCAAGACCGTGGGGCGCATGCGCCAGGTGGTGGTACGCGGGTTGAAGAAAGTGGACCAGATGTTCGTGTTGAACATGGCCGCCTACAACCTCGTGCG
>NZ_BAYD01000255.1 GCF_000685075.1 Paraburkholderia oxyphila NBRC 105797 | reverse complement strand
ATCGAGGCGACCCGTAACAGCCTCGAGATGGCGGCGGCCGCCTCAAAGCGCGTCATGCGCGCAACCGATCCAGTCTCGCAGGTAGCGAAACGATAGCGGCTCAGACCTGGTGCCCAGGCTGCGATGACAGAGCTGCCATAGGTCAAGGAATCCTTTTCTGGCTCAACCGCGGTGTTGGAAGGAGATGCCGATGAACGCCAGCGAGGCAGCCACGGCGACAGGTGGCGCGGTCTTGCTGTGTGCAGTCGTTTTCGTGGTCAAACACTATCGACGCGAACATCGGCGAGCGCAGATGCTCCGGCGAACGGCCTCCCCCGGTTGGGCCTGGCGCCTGCACCGCCACTGATGGAATACGTGGCAGGGCGATGGTCGATGCAGGAGGAGGTGCTACGAAGCACTTCTTCCAGCGGCCATCTTTCACGGAACTCACAACCATGAACGGTGCAGACCGGTCGTCCACACAGGATCAGCGCGACAGGGCGAGCAAAGGGCACATGAGTTATGACGACTATGCCCAGGACCTGGCGCACATTCGAGCCATGATCCTGCAAGTCGAGCGCCTGATTCACGACCATGATGCCGGGCAGGGAACGCCGGTGACATCGTCGGACTACTGGCGCGCCCGGGTCAATGCGCTACTGGAGGCGGACCTGGCGCGTCCCCTCGAACTGCAGGCCCGCGCGCTGCTGGCCCGGCTGGACGCACTCCGCGCGCCAAGCGCCCGTGCGTAGCGTGATCACCATCAAATATCGAACGGCGGGGCGCTACGCACGCGGGGATGAAGCCGTCGGCGATTGTTCCTGGTGCGACCGGAAAGGAGTTCGTGCTGACCCTGCCGGTACGATCGGCGCAGGTTCCCTGGGCAGCCTGTCTCACTGCGATGATTGATGAACCCAGGGCCCCTTCCTCTGGGACCTGCCCGCTCTCCACTCTCTGGTTCCGGCGTGTCTGAATTTATTCTGATAACTATCCAAATGGTGTTGCGGGTCAAAGATGACCAAGCCTGAGGATGCAGGTCTGTTTTTCGGGTTGCAGCTCTGGCGAGAGAGCGACGCCGATAAGTTGTTCCTCGACACCTTCCGCATCCGAAATAAAAAACGTGATCTTGATGGTAACGTCGCGCGTTACATTTATGCTTGCATCGCCCTGCATTACGACAGGCTGTGAACTGGCAGCGGCAACGCGGAGCGTCTCACGTTCGATCTCTCGTCGAACGTGGCGACCGTGTCGAACGACAGGGGCCCCGAATGCGGCGCGCGTCTGTGGCATCCGCGCCCGGTGCGTGAAACGCGGCCGTTCACGGAAGCCACGCAGCTGAGGAATTTTAAGGTGATGGGTGCCTCGTGCGCTTGACGT
>NZ_BAYD01000256.1 GCF_000685075.1 Paraburkholderia oxyphila NBRC 105797 | reverse complement strand
TGCCCAGCTCGCGCTCGCCACCGTCCGGTTTCGGGATCGTCACCCGCCGCACCGGCATCGGCCGGTACGTCCCCCGCAGCAGTTGCTCACGTATTGCCGGCCAGGCTGTCACCAGATGTCGCGCAGTCTGGTCAATGTCCAGTCCGTCCATACCCGGTGCACCCTTGTTCGCCCGCACCCGCCTGAGCGCCTGCCGCAGGTTCTCTCTCGTCAGCGCTGCTTCCAGCAGCGCCGACCCTGTGTCTCTCGTCTCATGCCGCGAGCCACAGGCTTCGTCGCTCACGGCTTCACGCGCAGCTTCACCGCGCGCTGCCACCGCTCGCCCCGCTCGCGCGGGCATCTGACGCCTTGCCTGTTGCGTCGGCATGTCGTTAAACACTCCTTCCCGTTCGGTCCTTCGCCACCCGCTCCAGCCTCGCCGGCCTGTCCTGTGGCTACTATGACCTCTGCTGAGACCTCGCTCCGGTTCGACACCGTCGCCCTTTCAGGCATGAGGCGAGGCGTCCCCAGGTAAGAACGCACTCCTTCATCGCACAGCCGCCGCATTTACGCCGCTTCGCCTTGGTCACGAGAGCTTTGCGGTTTCATGCCCGCTCGCCCTGCTCGGCAGCGCCTTCTATGCAGTTCTTGTTCATCGGCTCGCGATTTACGCTCCACGCTTCCTTCCCACACTCGGTCGCCCTCATGCAGTTGCGCTTCACTTCATTCGCTGTGACCAGCTTATGGCGGGACTTGCACCCGCAGGAGTGCGCGGGCGCACATGAAACAACGAAGGGCCGCGTCTGCGGCCCTTCGTCATTCAGCACCTACCAAACCCTATAGCGGATTGGCCGGATAGTACGAGCTCATAAAAATGATTGCCTTCTTCTCAGCGTCGTTCAGTTTGACCCGCTCCGGATTTCGATCGAATCGTTCCAATCTAGATTTCCTATCAAGCCCCAATATTACGTTGTGAATGTCGACAGGAAGAGGCACTACCGAATCGATCAAGCATACAACTTCCTCGCCCTCTCGCACAGCAAGCATCGCCGCATCAATCGATTCTGCCTCTCCAGTTTTAAGGTTGAATCGAAACCGATACTGAGTCGTTACCGTCCTTGCTTGAATTCCAGTGTCGGTAATGGCCTCCACCAAACAGACCAAGCTCGGCCCCCCTGGGTTTTCGGATGGGAAACTGGCGTGGAAGATATCCCCAACGACCAAGCTCCTGAGCAACTCCTCGCGATCCGGCATCATTTACTCCCCTTATTTATGTACAGTTCCAACGTAATTGCCTTTTCGGCCGGCGATTCATTCTCAACACCCAGCATCTTGACGGCACAACTCGTACATAAAATTAACCCGTTCACCTTATAAGCTCCAGTGCTGCCATAACTCCCCCCATTTTGACACCCTGCGCTGAAACCTTGGCACTTGAGATCACCGGCTGCAGCAACCTGAACCGCCGCCTGATTCCCTGCCGATGTCGCGGGCATGCTGAACGCTGGCGTATCAAGCTTCGGTGTAGTGGCCGGAGCCGTCGTATTGCTCGCAAAGTTCCCCGACGCCGACGCAATCAGCCCGCTCGGATCCGTCAGATTGATGGGGTTGTTCTTTACATACGCGTACAGATTCAGATCATCCGCATACCCCACCGGATCCGTCTGCAGAAACCTCCCCAACCCAG
>NZ_BAYD01000257.1 GCF_000685075.1 Paraburkholderia oxyphila NBRC 105797 | reverse complement strand
GGCCCAGACTGTGTCAAAACGCCTTTTTGAAGCGCTAAAATTTCTCATCAAACGGTGGAGGATGAGCAAGATGAAGCGGTTCGTTCAAGGCGATAGTCGTACGCAAAGCTTTCTCCTTCCCGAAGCGCTTGATGACTACGTGACCGACACCAATCCTGTGCGGGTGGTGGATGTCTTTGTAGATGAGCTCGATCTTCAGAAGCTCGGGTTTGAAGGTGTGGAGCCAGCGCTGACCGGCCGGCCTTCGTATCATCCGGAGGTGATGCTCAAGATCTACATCTACGGTTACCTGAACCGTATTCAATCCAGCCGTCGCCTTGAACGCGAGGCCCAGCGCAACGTCGAACTGATGTGGCTCACCGGCCGCCTGGCGCCTGACTTCAAGACCATCGCGCGGTTCCGTAAAGACAACGGCAAGGCGATCCGCAGCGTCTGCCGTCAATTCGTCGTGCTATGCCAGCGTCTGGACCTCTTCGCCGAGGCGATCGTTGCGATCGACGGCAGCAAGTTCAAGGCGGTGAACCATCGCGATCGCAACTTCACGAGCGCCAAGCTCGAACGACGCATGCGCGACATCGAGTCAAGTATCGCTCGCTATCTCGAGGCGATGGACACAGCGGATCGTCAGGAGCCTACGATTGCGAAGGCCAGAACAGTGCGACTGCAGGACAAGATTGCGGCCTTGAAGGAACAGATGCGAAGCCTCAAGGAGATCGAGGTCCAACTCAACGCGGCACCCGACAAACAAATATCGCTCACGGATCCGGATGCCCGTTCGATGAAGACACGAGGAACCGGAGTCGTCGGCTACAACGTCCAGACGGCGGTTGACACAAAGCACCATCTGATCGTCGCGCACGCAGTGACTAATGATGGCATCGACCGTGATCAGTTAGCGTCGATGGCGAAGCTTGCCCGTACAGAGATGGGTGTCGACAAGCTCACCGCGGTTGCGGATCGCGGCTACTACAAGAGCGAAGAGATACTCGCATGCCATGAGGCTGGGATAACCGTGTTCGTTCCAAAGACGGTGACATCGAGCGCTACGGCTCATGGCCGTTTCGGCAAGGAAGACTTCATTTACGACGCAAAGACGAACGAATATCGGTGCCCGGCAGGCGAGCGGCTCATCTGGCGATTCTCGACCGTTGAGCGCGGCCTGAAGCTCAGTAAGTATTGGAGTTCCAATTGCCAGCAATGTTCGCTAAAAGGGGACTGCACGCCGGGCCCTCAACGTCGCGTGGCACGCTGGGAACACGAAGCTGTTCTGGACGAGATGCAGGCGCGACTTGACCATGCCCCTGAGATGATGCGAATCCGACGGCAGACTGTCGAGCACCCGTTCGGCACGATCAAGGCATGGATGGGCGCCACTCATTTCCTGACACGGACCATCGGGCGGGTGAGCACGGAGATGAGCTTGCACGTGCTGGCGTACAACATGAAGCGCGTGATCAAGCTACTCGGTTCAGAAGCGGTTATGAAGGCGATGCGGGCATGAGGCCCGTACGGGGTTGTTGAGCCTTTGCGATATGTTCGGCTGTGATTTGACGTTCGGGTTGCCGCAATCGAAAAGCCGCGACCTGCGCCGAGCCAGGTTTCGTCAATTCCCAGTGGCCAGCCGTTTTGACACAATCTGGGCC
>NZ_BAYD01000258.1 GCF_000685075.1 Paraburkholderia oxyphila NBRC 105797 | reverse complement strand
CGAACGCCTTGAGCGGGTAAGCAGGCCGGTACTTCAGGGTCTTGAACAGCGACTCAGAATACGGGTTGTCGTTGCTCACGCCCGGGCGACTCAACGACGGCATGACGCCCAGCGCCTGGAGGGTGGCGAGCATCGTCGCGCCTTTCATCGGGCCGCCGTTATCCGAATGCAGAATCACCTGGTTGGGCCGTATCGCTTCGCGCGCGCAGAGGTCCCTGAGGACTTCGCTGGCCAATACGCTGCTTTCCTCGGCATAGACCTGCCAGCCGACGATCTTGCGACTGAAGACATCCAGAAATAGGTACAGGTAAAAATACTGTCCACGGATCGTCGTCGGCAAATACGTGATGTCCCAGGAATACAACTGGTTCGGCGCGTCGGCGCAAACCGAACGCGGTTTGCTGCGAGCGTGGGCCGGCCGTTCGCTGCGCCGGTGGGCGAGTTGCTTCTCGGCCTTCAGTACCCGGTAGAACGTCGATTCCGAGGCGATATAGCGTTGCTGGTCTGCCAGCCGCGGCACGATCTGGCTTGGCGGCAGATGACCAAACTCGGCCGAGTTCGCGACTGCCAGAAGCTCGGCGCGTTCCTCGGCAGAAAGCTTGTGGCGCGGCTCGTGGTGCCGTAACGAGCGCCCGTCCACCGCGTCAGGTTCGCCGCGCTGCCAGCGCTGAACTGTGCGCGCGCTGAGCCCCAGAATCTTGCACGCGTGCGCCTGCCGAGCCCCGGACAGGGTCGCCTCGTTGATGAGGCCGATCAATGCCTTGCGCTCTTCAGGGGCCGTCATTCGGCCTCGTCCCCGAGGAGCGCGCGGTACTTTTTTTGCAGCACCAGTAGCGCCGCAGCTTCGGCCAGCGCCTGCTCCTTGCGCTTGAGCTCACGCTGCAGTTGCACATTGACCTGCTTCAGATCCCTCACTTCCTGGGCGCTCTCACGTCGGCTAGCGGCTGCGCCGCCGGCGCAAAAATCCGCTCGCCACTGCGCGAGATGATGCGCAAACAGGCCGCGCTCCCGACACCAGCCGTTCAATGCTTCGTCCACCAGGCCGTGGCTCTCCTGCAAGGCCATCAGGCGTTCTTCCAGCGACCAGTCTTCCGGACGTCTTGCGTGTCCAGAACTCGAGCTCCGGTTCGCGGCGGCGGTGCCTCTCATCCAATTCCTTAATGTCAGTACGTTCACGTTCAATTCGTCAGCCACGGCGCCAACCGTTCGGCTCCCGCGCTGCAGGACCTTCGACAGCGCCTGCTCCTTGAACTCAACAGAATACGTTTGTTTCGTCTTCAACTTGTACCTCTGACTCTTCTTGATAAGAAAGTTCAGAGGCGACAACTACTATGACGCCGGGG
>NZ_BAYD01000259.1 GCF_000685075.1 Paraburkholderia oxyphila NBRC 105797 | reverse complement strand
CCCAGACGCACACGCGAGAACACCACCAGCGGCAGCGTCGTCGAGCCCGGACCCGAGAGGAACGCGGAGAGCACGAGGTCGTCGATCGAAAGCGTGAACGACAGCAGCCAGCCAGACACGAGCGCCTGCGAGATCAGCGGCAGCGTGATCACGAAGAACACCTTGAAGGGCGTGGCGCCGAGATCGAGCGCGGCCTCTTCGAGCGACCGGTTCAGCTCCTTCACACGCGACTGCACGATGATCGCCACGTACGAGACGCACAGCATCACGTGGCCGATCCACATGGTCAGCACGCCACGGCCCTTCGGCCAGCCGAGGAACTGCTCCATCGCGACGAACAGCAGCAGCAGCGAGATGCCCTGGATGACTTCGGGAATCACGAGCGGCGCGTTGATCATGCCCGCGAACAGTGCGAAGCCCCGGAAGCGGCCCATGCGCGCGAGCACATAGCCGGCCCACGTGCCGATCGCAATCGACGCGAACGCCGTCATCAGGCCGATCTTCAGCGAGAGCCACGCGGCGGTGAGCAGCTCATCGTCCTGCAGCAGCGCGGCGTACCACTTCAGCGAGAAGCCCGACCAGACGGTCACGAGCTTCGATTCGTTGAACGAGTACACCACGAGGCTGATGATCGGGATGTAGAGGAACAGGAACCCGAGCGTGAGCACGCCCGTGGAAAGGGTGCGATTGGGCTTGATCATTTGCGGTCCTCCATTTCCTTGACCTGGTAGTGCTGGAAGAGGGCCATCGGCACGAGCAGCAGCACCACCATCGCGACCGTCACGGCCGATGCCATCGGCCAGTCCATGTTGTTGAAGAACTCGTCCCACATCACGCGGCCGATCATGAGCGTGTCCGCGCCGCCGAGCAGTTCGGGAATCACGTACTCGCCCACCGCCGGGATGAACACGAGCAGGCTGCCGGCGATGATCCCGTTCTTCGAGAGCGGCAGCGTGATGCGCGTGAACGCGACCCAGGGCTTGGCGCCCAGGTCATAGGCCGCTTCCAGCAGCGTGAGGTCCATCTTCACGAGGTGCGCGTAGAGCGGCATCACCATGAAGGCAGGTACGAATAGACCATGCCGATATAGACGCCCGCATCGCTGTGATAGAGGCGCAGCGGCGACTGGATCAGGCCGATGGCGATGAGCGCGTGATTGAGCAGGCCGTCGTCCTTGAGGATGCCGATCCACGCGTAGACGCGGATCAGGAACGAGGTCCAGAACGGCAGCATCACGCCCATCATGAGCAGGTTGCGCGTGGCGGGATTCGAGCGCGCGATGTAGTAGGCGATGGGATAGCCGATCAGCAGACAGAAGAAGGTGGAGACCGCGGCCATCTTCAGCGAGCTGATATAGGTGGCGACGTAGAGGCTGTCCTGCAGCAGGAACACGTAGTGGCCGAGCTGCAGCGCCAGGTGCACCATGCCGTCCTTCATCTCGACGAGGTTCGAGTAGGGCGGCACGGCCATCATCTGGTCGGCGAAGCTGATCTTGAGCACGAGCACGAACGGCACGGCGAAGAACAGCGTGAGCCACAGGAACGGAATCCCGATGACGGTGGTGCGGCCCGAGGGCACGAAGCGCGAGAGGAAGCGTGCGAGCGTGCCGCGCGAGGCGG
>NZ_BAYD01000260.1 GCF_000685075.1 Paraburkholderia oxyphila NBRC 105797 | reverse complement strand
TCGCGGCGCTCTCGTTTCGCGAGTGGCCGGCGCTGGACTCGCTGACTATCGAAGTGCACAAGCCGAAGATCCGGCCGGGCACGCGGCGCATCGGCGTGTCGCTCGACTGGACGCGCGCCGATTATCTGCAGTGGAGCGCGGCGGGACGTTCATAACGCGTAGTGCGCCGCATCGCATGATCGCCCCAGCCGATGTCGGCGCCGTGCAAGCGCGCGTCGGCTTTTGCACATCGCGGGGTAGGTGCGGCGGGCTACGCTCCAGATATCGCTGCGTGCGCGGCGTTGCAAGCGTAGCGCAGTGCCAACTCACTCGAAGGAGACAAGCTGATGAGCAATCGTGGCGTCGTGTATCAAGGACCGGGCAAAGTCGAAGTGCAGAAGATCGACTATCCGAAGATGGTCGATCCGAGCGGGCGCGCGATCGGCCATGGCGTGATTCTCAAGGTGGTCAGCACGAATATCTGCGGCTCGGACCAGCATATGGTGCGCGGCCGCACCACGGCGCCGGTCGGCCTCGTGCTCGGTCACGAGATCACGGGTGAAGTGGTCGAGATTGGCAAGGACGTCGAGACGCTGAAGATTGGCGATCTGGTGTCGGTGCCGTTCAACGTTGCGTGCGGGCGTTGCGCGATGTGCCGCGAGCAGCACACGGGCGTGTGCCTGACCGTGAATCCGTCGCGCGCGGGCGGCGCGTATGGCTATGTCGATATGGGCGGCTGGATTGGTGGCCAGGCCGAGTATGTGCTCGTGCCGTATGCCGATTTCAATCTGCTGAAGTTCCCGGACAAGGATCAGGCGATGTCGAAGATCCGCGACCTGACTTGCCTTTCCGATATTCTGCCTACCGGCTATCACGGCGCGGTGACGGCGGGTGTCAAGCCGGGCTCGACGGTGTATATCGCTGGCGCGGGTCCTGTGGGGATGGCGGCGGCCGCTTCGGCGCGGCTGCTTGGCGCGGCATGCACGATTGTTGGTGACATGAATGCGGAGCGTCTCGCGCACGCCAAGGCGATGGGGTTCGAGGTTGTGGATCTTTCGAAGGACGCTTCGCTGGGCGAGCAGATTGCTCAGATTCTGGGTAAGCCGGAGATTGATTGTGCTGTCGACTGCGTGGGCTTCGAGGCGCATGGGCATGGTGCTTCGGGGCACTCGGAAGAGGCTCCGGCTACGGTGCTCAACTCGCTCATGGAGATTACGCGCCCTGCGGGCATGATTGGGATTCCGGGGCTTTATGTGACCGATGATCCGGGTGCCAAGGATATTGCTGCTCAGCATGGTAGCCTCAGCATCCGCTTTGGGCTGGGGTGGGCGAAGTCGCATACGTTCCATACGGGGCAGACGCCTGTGCTCAAGTACAACCGCAATCTCATGCAGGCGATTTTGTTTGATCGTTTGCCGATCGCGAAGATCGTTAATGTTTCGGTGATCTCGCTGGATGATGCGCCGGAAGGCTACAAGAAGTTCGATGGCGGCGCGCCGCGCAAGTTCGTGATCGATCCGCATGGGCTGCTCGCCGCGTAAGCGCGGGTGCTTGATGATGTGAAAGCGGGCGGCGCTTTTGGGCCGCCTTTTTTTGTTGCCGGTTTTTATGGCGGTGGCCTTAACTTGTTTTCGCGG
>NZ_BAYD01000261.1 GCF_000685075.1 Paraburkholderia oxyphila NBRC 105797 | reverse complement strand
TTGAGCGCGCTGGACTGCCCCGGGGGATGTAATCCGGGGGAAGGGCAGGCAGCGCGCGTTCAAGGAAGCTTTTTTTACCACGTCCATCTGATTGCATTCTGAGTCGCTGAGCCATGAGAAACCCATACGCAGCGATAGTCAGTGTGGCGTGATGGTGAAAGCCACGCCAGCCTCGCCCTTCATAATGACCGAGCCCGAACTCCTGCTTCAGGTCCTGATAGTCGCGCTCGATGCGCCAGCGCATTTTGGTCACGAATACAAGCTGCTCGAGGGTCGCCTCCTCGGGTGCAGTAGTGAGAAAATATTTGAGCGGCTCCGTATCGCCATCAGGCCATTCAATAAGCAGCCATTCTTCTTCGCGAACGGTACTTCGCCAAGTGTCGTGATGTGCGGGACGAACCCGTACGGCGGCAAAGCGTGAGGAAAGGGCTGCGTTGCTGCCTTCCCGCCAGGTTACGGTTTGCCAGGCGTTCATGGGTAATTGCATGGCCAGTTCCTTCACCACGAGCGGTTTATGGCCAGGCGTACGGCGCAACAATTTCGGTGGCTTGCCGCGCCCACTCCAGGGTTTGGGCGGCAGCGGCGCCGTACCGGGCGCCCACACAGAGGTGCCCGGCCGGATCCCTACTGCATACAACAAACCCAGTTCAGTTACGCTTTCCCGGAAAGCGGTTTCGTCACCGTACCCGGCATCGGCAAGCACAATGCCTGGTGCAATGCCGGATGCTATAGCCTCGCGAAGTTGGGCCAGCGCAATCTGTGGCTTGGTCTCGAAGGTCAGATCGTCAGGAATGCCCGCGCGACGCGCTCGCTCCCGGTCGTCAATCCATTCCTTGGGGACATACAGTTGCCAGGCAATCGGCAGGCTGCCGCGTTGCGTCGCGATCGACAGGCTCACGGCGATCTGGCAGTTATCCTGTTTCCCCAGTTGCCCACAGTATTGCCGCGCTACGCCGACCGAATGCTTGCCTTTCTTCGGGAAGCCCGTGTCGTCAATAATCCAGTAATAGCCAGACTCTTCGGCAGCGTGCAGGCCCAATGCGGGCATCACCCATTCGCGTACCCGCTGCAGGACCGCCCGGTCTGACCATTCTGCCTTGGCCACAAAATGGTGGAGTGACTGGTGTTTCGCACTCGCGTGAAGTGGGTCAATATGCGCGGCCATCGGCTCGACGCTCTTGCGTGACAACGGCATGACCAGGCCCGAACAGTAACCCTTGAGGCCGGCATGGCGATCGGCATGCCCCAACGCCTGCGCCAGATGATTCAGATACGCGTCAAATTCGTCGACGTCTTCTTTCATCACGGTCGCCCAAAGTTTGTATTATTCAATACTACCAGGTATCACTTTGCGGCAAACATCTTTTTGTGACATAGTGAGATTAGCAGGCTGCTGAAATACACCCCGACAGAAGCAGCCTTTCTGCGCTCATGCGGCGCTCGTCGCAAGGTTTATCGCATTGTGCAATTTCAACGCGAAGTTCACGCTTGGTCGGCGGGTTAAGGCCAATTTCTGGCCTCATTGCCGCGTTTTTCGCCGCTACGGATGGAGTTGTGCCAGTGAGCGCATG
>NZ_BAYD01000262.1 GCF_000685075.1 Paraburkholderia oxyphila NBRC 105797 | reverse complement strand
AGCTGGACAGACTCAAGATCATTCAGGATGTGATGGACGGCAGGCTCAAACCATGGCGCGCAGCGCAGCGCCTGGAGCTGACGACACGGCAGATTCGTCGGCTGGTCGGCCGACTGCGTGAGCAAGGGCCACAAGGCCTTGTCTCGCGCCGACGCTCGAGGCCCAGCAACAACCGGCTGGATCGCGTAACGGCAGACCGGGCGCTGTCGATCGTCCGCGAGCGCTACGCCGATTTCGGGCCCACGCTGGCCTGCGAGAAGCTGCGGGAATGCCACGGCATCCGGCTGGCGAAGGAAACGCTCAGGAAGCTTATGGTGGACGCAGGACTGTGGGTGCCGCGGCGGCAGCGCCCGCCGAAGGTCTATCAGCCACGCGCGCGCCGGGCGTGCCTGGGCGAACTGATCCAGATCGACGGCAGCGAACACGCCTGGTTTGAGGACCGGGCGCCGCAATGCACGCTGCTGGTCTACGTGGACGACGCGACGAGCCGGCTGATGCAGTTGCACTTCACGCAGACGGAGTCGACCTTCAGCTACTTCGAGGCGACGCGCGCGTACATCGAGCGCCATGGCAAGCCTGGCGCGTTCTACAGCGACAAGGCCAGCGTATTCCGCAACACCAGTGCCGAGCGGACCGGCCGCAGCGTGACGCCGTTCGGCCGGGCGATGTACGAGTTGAACATTGACACGATCTGCGCCAACAGCAGTTCGGCCAAGGGCCGCGTGGAACGTGCGCACCTGACGCTGCAGGATCGCCTCGTGAAGGAGCTTCGGCTGCGCGGCATCAATACGATAGCTGAAGCCAATGCGTATGCGCTCGCCTTCGCGACAGCTTATAACGCACGCTTTGCGAAGCCGCCCAAGAGTGACTTCGACGCGCATCGTCCACTACGGGCTGATGAGAACCTGGACACTGTGCTCACGTGGCGTGAGCAAAGGATCGTGACGAAGGCGCTGACGGTGCAGTACGACCGTGTCATGTACCTGCTCGACGATACGCCAGAGAACCGCAAGCTTATTCGCCGGTATGTCGAGGTCTGGGAGTATCCGGACGGGCGCATCGAGTTGCGGGCCGAGGGCCGGTTGCTGCCGTACCGCGAGTACGACCGGCTGACCGAGGTTGATCAGGGGGCCATCGTTGAACACAAGCGCCTGGCTCACGTGCTTCAGGTCTCGCAGGTGATTCAGGCGCAACGCGATAACGAACGGATTGGTAAAGCCCCTTCCCGAACGCACCGTGGGGACTCGACCCGAACGGAGCGCAAGCAAAGCCATGCGCGCAAGAAGAAGCAACGCGAATTCACACAGGCCGACATCGAGCAGGTGATCGTCGATCTAGCGCAGCAAAAGCAGCCTTCGCAGGCCCAGCGCAAACCAGGTCATCGATCAGCAGGCGCTAATGGAGCAGGCGGGAAAGCCCTGCCCGTCCATGACCCGATCTTCGACACTGCGTGGCTGCAACCCGTGAAAGACAAATTCTGAACCCCGCAAAAGCGGACACTTCAACTTGGCCGGGAAGCGGACATTTGAAAATGGCTTTGACATTAAAAGGTTTGCTAACATCAAAA
>NZ_BAYD01000263.1 GCF_000685075.1 Paraburkholderia oxyphila NBRC 105797 | reverse complement strand
CGGCTGGACACGGCGCGCGGCGCGCGCCGTCCACTTTACATCGTGAGGGCAGCGTGACATGGAAAGCCTGAAAATAGACGGTGACCGCCTCTGGAAAAGCCTGATGGAGCTGGCGAGAATCGGCGCGACGGAAAAGGGCGGCGTGAAGCGGCTTGCCTTGACGGAGCTCGACAAGCAGGGCCGGGATCTTGTCACTTCGTGGGGACGCCAGGCGGGGCTCGATGTGACGGTCGATCAGATCGGCAACATCTTCATGCGCCGCAAAGGCCGCAATTCGTTGCGCCCGCCGGTGGTATCGGGAAGTCATATCGACACCCAGCCGACCGGCGGGAAATTCGACGGCAACTACGGCGTCCTGGCTGCCCTCGAGGTTGTGCGAACGCTGAACGACGCGGGCATAGAAACCGATGCGCCGATTGAAGTCGCAATCTGGACGAACGAAGAGGGATCGCGATTCGTGCCGGTGATGATGGGCTCAGGGGTGTTTTGCGGCGCGTTCAGCCTGCAACACGCCTACGAGGCGACCGACATCGAGGGCAAGCGTGTACGGTCGGAACTGGAATACATCGGTTACCTCGGGGATCAGACGCCGGGTGACCATCCGATCGGCGCCTATCTCGAGGCTCATATCGAACAGGGCCCCGTGCTGGAGGATGCGGAAAAGGTTATTGGCGTGGTGCCGGCGGTGCTGGGGTTGTCCTGGTACGACTGCGAGGTGTCGGGCATGGAGGCTCACGCGGGCCCCACGCCCATGAAACTGCGCAAGGACGCGCTTCAGGTCGCCACGCGCATCATGCAGGAAGTCGTGGAAATCGCGAACCGGTACCCACCGTACGGCCGCGGCACGGTCGGATTTGTGCAAACATTCCCTAACAGCCGGAACGTGATTCCGGGCCGGGTCAATTTCAGTGTCGATCTGAGAAACGTGAGCGCCGATCTGCTGAAGAAGATGGATGCTGAATTGATGAAGTTCATTGATTCGCTGTCGAGCGAAAGCGGACTGCCAATCAGCCTCAAGCAGGTTTCGTATTACCCGCCTTGCGATTTTCATCCAGATTGCGTCGAAGCGATTCGTGGTGCCACGAATGCATTGGGATACTCGAGCATGGATGTGGTCTCGGGCGCGGGTCATGATGCCATCTATGCCGCAAGAGTGGCCCCGGCCGGAATGATTTTCGTGCCGTGCAAGGACGGGATCAGCCACAATGAAATCGAAGACGCACAACCCAGCCACCTCGAAGCCGGCGCGAATGTTTTGTTGCATTCGATGCTGGAACTCGCTCGACGCTGATTCTGCATGCGATCGTTGACGGTCGATTAACCCGACGCAGGAGATGCTCGTGATCGACCTGGAACCGGGTCAGTCAACGTGCTGCTGATCGAAGATCGGCGACAGCTTGCTGCCCGGGCGCCACGCGGACCTTTACGCGAGGCGTAAGCAGTTGGATTGCGCACGAAGCTCTGACCGATCAGCGGGCGTCCAGAAATATACAAAATAGTAGAGACGCCATTTAACCGGACAGGGCTGGATTACGACTACAAGGGGGGGCGGGTGCCGCGCTTAAC
>NZ_BAYD01000264.1 GCF_000685075.1 Paraburkholderia oxyphila NBRC 105797 | reverse complement strand
GAATGGCACTTACTTAAGCCCGTGGAGCGTGCCCATATTTTCGGACACGCTCGCGTTCGATGTGACGATGATCTTTCAGCCATGGGTAAGACTTCGGTCTTCGTTTGCGCATTCGTGGTTCGATGCGACCGGGGCGATTCCCAACGCAAGACTGCGCGATCAGGTTGAACAGGAGACACTGGTCGTGAATTGCCGTCAGACCTCTGGCCAGCCATTCAGTCCATAGCTGCACGGTGTGCTTGAAACTCAGTGTTCTCGGGTCAGTGGCATAGTGGTTGGCGGCCTGAGCCATCAGCAGCCGGATCAGATTGTAGGCCAGCAGATGGACCCAGATCTCTTTCTCGTTCATGTGGGCAGTCTGGCAATGCAGCACATCCATACCCATCGTCGTCTTGATGTTACGTAGATCCAGTTCCACGTTCCAACGCCTGGCATACAGTTGCGAGAGGTCTTCCTTGCTGGTCTTGCGTGCATCAAGCATCGTGGTGACCAGCACCCGGTGATGCAGTCTGGACTCGCGCATCATCAGTTCGTCCGGGAAGGCTTGGTACTGCTCACGCGTCATCCAGGCTGGGCAATGCCGGGGTTTGGGCCACGTCACAATGTGATCGCGCGTGCCCAGCGACTTGCCTCGCCGAAAGTCGGTGCGGCGCGCCCCATGCTGCTCCATCACGACATCTACCCCGGCGGCAATCATTGAGGCCATTAGAAAGTAATGGCAGTACAAGGCATCGGCGACAATCACGTCACCGCTGCGAAACGTGCCTTGCAGCAGGCGAAACGCCGTCAGCTCCCCGCTGCCTTTGCCCGCGTATGTGCCCACAGCCGACTCCAGTACTGCGCCGCTTGCCAGACAGATCACCGCAACCAGATAGGCCAATGGGAAGCCCACTCCTTCGGCCTGGGAACTGGACTGCGGGAAGCGGGCCTGGTTCGACGGCGTATCGGGCATCGAGATCCCCGTGCCGTCAACCAGCTTGACCGGGCGCCCGCGCCATTTCCAGCCCGGCTCGGCCTGTTCATGCAATTGACGCCCCGTCTCGCGCGCCAACTCCCGGACCATCGTCAGTGGTAGTCTCTGGCGAGCGCGGCAGTAGCCTCCCGTACGCACACTCATGGGCCGCAGCCCGTCGGCAGCTCGCTGCGCGGCCCACCCGTTGACTGCCTTCTGACACGAAGCGTCCTCTTCCAGCGCCTGGCGCATGAACATCGACAGCGTCACCGTCGGCGGATACAGCCGTTCCCGATGCTCTGGCAAATACGCTTCCGTTATGGCCAACAGCCTCGGGCTCGTCAGTATGTTGAAATAGTCCACAGCCTGTGTCCTGCGCGAGCGGCTCTGAACTGTGCCTCGTGTTTGCCTATGATGATTTCGTGCAGTACGATCCATGGGGGCTGATCTTTGGAATGAGACGGTGTTTGCCTGGTAACAACCATCCTATCAATCCCTGGATCAGCCCCCTCCCTTTTTCTTCAAGCACTTATCCGCGTCTTCTCCTGCATGCGGCCTTAAGTAAGTGCCATTC
>NZ_BAYD01000265.1 GCF_000685075.1 Paraburkholderia oxyphila NBRC 105797 | reverse complement strand
CATCGGCTTATACACAATTTCCAGCGTGACCGCCGGCACGTAACTTCTGCAATGTCCTGGCAGCGACATGAACCTCTTTGAGTCCGAGCCAAATAGCTTTCGCGCCGGGTTCGCCATCACCCTTGCGGCCGAGAAATCCGCCCAAGCGCGCAATCAAGCGCAACACCTCATTGAGCTTGGGCTTGGCTGGCTGCTTGACGTCGGTCAGCAAATACGCGCCGCGAATTTCATCGACATCGAAGAACAGTTCGGCATCCAGATTGGGGCAACTGCGGCCCATATGCATCAGATGGACGATTCGCCAAGCCACGACCAGAAACAGCGCCAGCGCGCGTTCGAGCCGTTCGATTGCACCCAATTGCAGCGCCTCGACACGGCAACCGTTCTTCAGCACGTTGAACAAGATCTCGATTTCCCAGCGCGCCCGATACCAGTCGATCAGTTCAATCGCTTCCTGCAGCGTCGTGGCTTCGCGGTTGGTCAGCAAGCGCCATTCGATCGGCTTGACGCCGCCTGGTGCATCAAACTCACGCGCCACCAGACACGTGGCCGCTACGCTTTGACCAACGCCTGCCGGCAGTTCGATGCGCCGCAACCATATGTGCTGGCGCACCGGGCGCGCTTTCACGCCGTGACGCGAGCCCATCGTGAAGGCAATCTCGCCGAGCGGTGCACCTTCTGTCGCCGCCGCCCACAGCCTCGCTCCCTCGGGCAGCGCGCGGTCGTGGGTCGAGCGAATCAGCCAATCCGCCGGCGTGCCCAGTTCCTGCGCCCGCACCATCAGCGCGAGCATGTCTGCCTCGCGATCAGCGACGTACACCAGTCGCGTGTGCGGCAGGCCCGATGCCGTTTCCGCCACCCGTTCGTAACCCTCGATCCAGCGCAGGCTTTCCTTGAGGCCGCCGCGCTTGCCCTGCGCGTCCCTGGGCTCACGCGCCCACATCCACGCGTCGAGTACACCCAGCGGCACCCGCTCAGGCGTCACCGCATAGGTCGGATGCAAATACATCCCGCGCTGCATCTCGTAAGACAGTGGCCCAAGGCCCGTGGCCTGCCGGCCGTTGAAATCCAGTTCCGTGGTGTCCTGCAGGCACAACACGACCGACTGAGCGGCCATTCGTTGCTCGGTCTGCCGCCAGTGCGGCTCCAGAATCGCACTCCACTCGACCTCGCCGTTGTCGAAGAAGCGGTACGCCGCCATCGTCTCGCCCCAGCCCCGACACGCCTGCGGCACGCCAGCCGTCGGCTTGGCCGCCAATCGTTCCATCAATGTCCTCGCTCGCTTGTTCAGGCGCGCGTCGCCAAGGTCGAGGTCAGCAAATTCGGTTTCCGTCCAGCACGGTGCTTCCAGGGCCAAGGCGTTCACGCAAAAAGCGAGAGTAAACGCGACGCGCCGAAAGTTTACAAGCCCCGGTCCATCTCATTGCTCAACGACCGTTTGTTCCGGCCTACGGTTGCGGAGGACAGACTTGTGTATAAGACGATGG
>NZ_BAYD01000266.1 GCF_000685075.1 Paraburkholderia oxyphila NBRC 105797 | reverse complement strand
CATCCGCGTGACGCATCACGCCCGTCGCCGGATCGTTCAGCAGCACCCGGCCCAGACGCTCATGCGCCGCCTGCGTGCCGTCCGCCACGATCACCACGCCCGAGTGCTGGCTGAAGCCCATGCCCACACCGCCGCCATGGTGCAGCGACACCCACGACGCGCCGCCTGCCGTGTTCAGCAGCGCGTTGAGCAGCGGCCAGTCGCTCACGGCGTCCGAGCCGTCCTTCATCGACTCCGTCTCGCGGTTCGGGCTCGCCACCGAACCCGTGTCCAGGTGGTCGCGGCCGATCACGATCGGCGCCTTCAGCTCGCCGTTCTTGACCATCTCGTTGAACGCCTGGCCCAGACGGTAACGGTCCTTCACGCCCACCCAGCAAATACGCGCCGGCAGACCCTGGAACGCGATGCGCTCGCGCGCCATATCGAGCCAGTTGTGCAGGTGCGGATCGTCGGGGATCAGCTCCTTGACCTTCGCGTCCGTCTTGTAGATGTCCTCAGGATCGCCCGAGAGCGCCACCCAGCGGAACGGACCCTTGCCCTCGCAGAACAGCGGACGGATGTACGCCGGCACGAAGCCCGGGAAGTCGAACGCGTTTTCCACGCCCATTTCCAGCGCCATCTGGCGGATGTTGTTGCCGTAGTCGAGCGTGGCCGCGCCGCGTTCCTGCAGCGTGAGCATCGCCTTCACCTGATGGGCCATCGACTGCTTGGCAGCCTTCACGATGCTTTCCGGCGCCACCTTCTGCGCCTCGCGCCACTGCTCGACCGTCCAGCCCTGCGGCAGGTAGCCGTTGATCGGGTCGTGCGCGCTCGTCTGGTCCGTCACGCAGTCCGGCGTGATGCCGCGTGCCACGCATTCTGCGAACACGTCCGCCGCGTTGCCCAGCAGGCCCACCGAAACCGGCTTGCCCGTCTTCTTCGCTTCCTCGACGATGGCCAGCGCCTCGTCCAGCGTCTTCGCCTTGCGGTCCACGTAACGCGTCTTCAGGCGGAAGTCGATGCGCGTCTCGTCGCATTCCACCGCGATCATCGAGAAGCCCGCCATCGTCGCGGCCAGCGGCTGTGCGCCGCCCATGCCGCCGAGGCCGCCCGTGAGGATCCAGCGGCCGCTCGGGTCGCCCTTGAAGTGCTGGTTCGCCACCGAGAAGAAGGTTTCGTAGGTGCCCTGCACGATGCCCTGCGAGCCGATGTAGATCCAGCTGCCCGCCGTCATCTGGCCGTACATCATGAGGCCCTTGCGGTCGAGCTCGTGGAAGTGCTCCCACGTGGCCCAGTGCGGCACGAGGTTGGAGTTCGCGAGCAGCACGCGCGGCGCGTCGGCGTGGGTGCGGAACACGCCCACCGGCTTGCCCGACTGGATCAGCAGCGTTTCGTCTTCGTTCAGGTCCTTCAGCGAGGCGAGGATCTGGTCGTAGCACTCCCAGTTGCGCGCGGCGCGGCCAATGCCGCCGTA
>NZ_BAYD01000267.1 GCF_000685075.1 Paraburkholderia oxyphila NBRC 105797 | reverse complement strand
TCTATAAGGACTTGCCCGTTTTAGCAAGAGTGGTTGAAGGGGCTTGTGCTGGTCGGTAATGGATCTCCTGAAGCATGGGAACATGTGCGGCGTGTAGCGGCGGGATAGACTGCGCACCTATAAACGGCCTTGTTGGGCGATATGATTGCGGCGCCCGGGCCCGGATAGTAACCGCGCAGCAGGACTCCATTCGGGATGCGGCGAGTACGTGAAACTATGTCGCCTGACGGGTGTTCGAGTTCGCCTGCTGCCGGTCTTACCTGTCGCTATCGTTGCCTGTTGCGTCCTATATTGGGAGTGGTATTCAGCGTGATGCTGCATGCAGTTCACGCGCTCGCCGTCGGACGGGGACGGGCGGGCGCGTGGGACGGATCGAAGTGCTCGCCTTTCGCAAGAATTGCCCACAGGATACGGGCGTGCTTATTGGCGATGGCGACGAGTGTCTTCTGGTAGCCGACGCGGGCCTGCAGCTGGAGAATCCAGCGTGAGAGCCTGTCGTTGTGTCGGGGCGCGGCGGCAATCGCTGAGCGTGCGCCCAAGACTAGTAGAGTACGCAGGTAGTCGTTGCCCTGTTTGGTAATGCGGCCAAGCCGCTGCTTGCCGCCGCTGCTCTTTTGTTTTGGCACTATGCCAATCCAGGCTGCGAGCTGGCGACCGTTGCTGAACTGTCGCGCGTCGACCACGGTCGCGACCGTAGCCGACGCGGTAAGCGGCCCGACGCCGCACATCTCCATGCAGCGCTTTGCCTGGATATCCTGATTGGCGTGTTCATCGATTTGGCGATCGAACCAGGCGATTTCCTGGTCGAGCGTTTGCCAATGGGCCCACGCGCGCATGAGGGCCTCGCGCGCGGCTCCAGTGAGTTCGTTGCTGCCGTCTTCGACGCAGTCGACGAAGTATTTGTGCAACTGGTTGGTACGTTGTGGGATAAAGATGCCGAACTCGGCGAGCAGTCCCCGCAACCGGTTAATGAGCGCGGTGCGCTCCTCGACATATCCGGTACGCATCCGATGCAGCACAAGCACGCTTTGCTGGGCAGGTGACTTGATCGGCACAAAGCGCATCTGGGGCCGGCTGGCAGCTTCGCAGATAGCTTCGGCGTCACGCGCGTCATTCTTCACTCGGGCACCACCCTTGCGGTAGGGCGCGACAAACTGCGGTGGAATCAGGCGAACCTCGTGTCCAAGCGCGCGGAGCTTGCGGGCCCAGTAATGGGCAGCGCTGCAGGCTTCCATGGCGACCAGGCAGGGCTTGAGATTGGCAAACCAGCTCAGAAGCCGGGTTCGCGCAATCGCCCGGCGGGTGACGACGCGCTCAGCGGCATCGACCGCGTGGATCTGGATGACGTTCTTGGCGAGATCAACGCCCACGCGGGTGATCGTGTCCATGACTTCCTCCTTGGCGGAAGGTTGCTCAGCGGCCCCATGATCGCACCAGAGGCTGGCGCTCCG
>NZ_BAYD01000268.1 GCF_000685075.1 Paraburkholderia oxyphila NBRC 105797 | reverse complement strand
GCGCCTCGCGAATACCCCGCGACCCAAGCGCGGCGACTTGCGCACAATCACGCGAGAAATGCGTCTCTCACCTGAGTTCATCGCGTCGCGGTCAGCACGACTCGCCGAGCTGATCCAGAATCGCCGGGTTCTCCAGCGTGGAGGTGTCCTGCGTGATCGCTTCGCCCTTCGCGAGCGAGCGCAGCAAGCGGCGCATGATCTTGCCCGAGCGCGTCTTCGGCAGGTTCTCGCCAAAGCGGATGTCCCTGGGCTTGGCGATCGGCCCGATCTCCTTGCCCACCCACGCGCGCAGTTCCGCGGCGAGCTTCACGGCCTCCTCGCCCTGCGGACGCGTCGCCTTGAGCACCACGAACGCCACCACGGCCTCGCCGGTGGTGGCGTCGGGGCGGCCCACCACGGCGGCTTCGGCCACGAGCGGGTTCGCCACCAGCGCCGACTCGATCTCCATCGTGCCCAGGCGGTGCCCCGAGACGTTCAGCACGTCGTCGATGCGGCCCATGATCGTGAAGTTGCCGGTGTCCTTGTCGCGCACGCTGCCGTCGCCGGCCAGATACAGCTTCCCGACGAGCTGCGCGGAAGGCGCAAACACGCGGTTTTCGTGAAGAACTGATTCAATTGCAGACATGTCTATTCCGTAAAGTGTCTCGAAAGCACGTGCTTGCCTCTTTGGGAAACAGCTACATCAGGATATCGAATGATTCATTTCCGGAACGCGTGCAGCGTCCGCTTCAGTGGCCTTCGGGCCCGCTCGCTCGCGCTCCAGCAAGGGATAGGCGAGCGCACAGATGTGTGACTGAATGCGCACGAGGTCGCGCAGCACGTCCAGGTGCAGCGAGCTCGACGCCAGACTGTCCGGCTGGCCTTCGCGCAGCCGCTCGAGGTGACGCTCGCGCGCCGCGCGTTCGAGCTGCCGCAGCGCCTGCTTGTCGTCGATGAGCTGTGCCGCGGTCTGCGTGCGGCCCGAGACGAGCAGCGCCTGAGCGCGGTGGAAGCTGTCGATCACCGCGGCATGCATCGCGCGCAGTTCCTCGGCGCCCTCCGGCGAAAAGCTCAGCTGCATCTTGATCTTTTTCTGT
>NZ_BAYD01000269.1 GCF_000685075.1 Paraburkholderia oxyphila NBRC 105797 | reverse complement strand
TAGTACCACTGTGTCACAAAAAGATGTTTGCAGCAAAGTGATACCTGGTAGTATTGAATAATACAAACTTTGGGCGACCGTGATGAAAGAAGACGTCGACGAATTTGACGCGTATCTGAATCATCTGGCGCAGGCGTTGGGGCACGCCGATCGCCATTCCGGCCTCAAGGGTTACTGTTCGGGCTTGGTAATGCCGTTGTCACGCAAGAGCGTCGAGCCGATGGCTGCGCATATTGACCCCCTTCACGCGAGTGCGAAACACCAGTCACTCCACCATTTTGTGGCCAAGGCAGAATGGTCTGACCGGGCGGTCCTGCAGCGGGTACGCGAATGGTGATGCCCGCGTTGGGCCTGCACCCTGCCGAAGAGGCTGGCTATTACTGGATTATTGACGACACGGGCTTCCCGAAGAAGGGCAAGCATTCAGTCGGCGTAGCGCGGCAATACTGTGGGCAACTCGGCAAACAGGACAACTGCCAGATCGCCGTGAGCCTGTCGATCACGACTCAACGTGGCAGCCTGCCAATTGCCTGGCAGCTGTATGTCCCCAAGGAATGGATTGACGACCGGGAACGTGCTCGTCGCGCTGGCATTCCCGACGAACTGGTTTTTCAGACCAAGCCACAGATTGCGCTGGCCCAGCTTCGCGAGGCTATCGCATCCGGCGTTGCACCGGGCATTGTGCTTGCCGATGCCGGGTACGGCGACGAAACCGCTTTCCGGGAAAGCGTAACTGAACTGGGTTTGTTGTATGCGGTAGGGATCCGGCCGGGCACCTCTGTGTGGGCGCCCGGTACGGCGCCGCTGCCGCCCAAACCCTGGAGTGGCCTCGGTCAGCCACCGAAATTGTTGCGCCGTGCGCCCGGCCATAAACCGCTCGTGGTGAAGGAACTGGCCATGCAATTACCCACGAACGCCTGGCAAACCGTAACCTGGCGGGAAGGCAGCAACGCCGCACTTTCCTCACGCTTTGCCGCCGTACGGGTTCGTCCTGCACATCACGACTATTGGCGAAGTACCGTTCGCGACGAAGAATGGTTGCTTATTGAATGGCCTGATGGCGATACGGAGCCGCTCAAATACTTTCTCACTACTGCACCCGAGGAGGCGACCCTCGAGCAGCTTGTCTTCGTGACCAAAATGCGCTGGCGCATCGAGCGCGACTATCAGGACCTGAAGCAGGAGTTCGGGCTCGGTCATTATGAGGGGCGAGGCTGGCGTGGCTTTCACCATCACGCCACACTGAGTATCGCTGCGTACGGGTTTCTGATGGCTCAGCGACTCAGAATGCAATCAGACGGACGTGGTAAAAAAAACTTCCTTGAACGCGCGCTGCCTGCCCTTCCCTCGGATTACATCCCCCGGGGCAGTCCAGCGCGCTCAG
>NZ_BAYD01000270.1 GCF_000685075.1 Paraburkholderia oxyphila NBRC 105797 | reverse complement strand
CGGGCTGGGCGTACTCGGCGGGCTCGTAGGACTGGAGGCGCCCATGGAAATTCGTTTGACTTTCGTCTTCGCCTTTCACGCTGTACTGCGCGCGATAGGACAGACTGTTGCGGCTCAGCCGGGGCGATATGTAGCTATGATCGGTGACAGTTATCTTTTCGACCGCGACCGACGTGCGCCACGACAGATCCGCAATGTGCACCCGCTGGTGGTGGCCGCCCTTGGGGACGATACTCCAGCGTGTCATAGGGTAGGCTTTGTTCCTGGCAGCCGCGCATGTTGTCGGCAATGACGAGTACGTGCTTTTCGTCGTGGTGCTCGAACCAGACCACATAACCGAATTCCTCGCACAGCCGCATGCAGAAGTCCCAATCCGTTTCCCACGCCTGCCGGATAAAGTCACGCTCGAATGCGTTGTGCCTGAGGTCGAGACCCTGGTCGAAACGGAACTCGATATCGTTGCTGTACTTCGACAGAACGTCTCGGAGGATTTTGGGGATCCACGCATCCATGCCAACAAAGACACGCGAGTTCTTGCACAGCGTTGCGCGCCACCACCACGGGCGGATCACGAATTGATAGACGAGCGCATCGCCCTCGGTGCCGCTGATCTCCGCTGACTCGACCATGCCGCTGATTTCGCGCTCTCCGGTGCGGTCGCGCTTCGTCAGGGGCCAATAGCGACGATGTTCTTTTTCATAAGCATCGCTGAAGATGAGCGTGATCTGGGTTCCCTTGATGGCGTCGAGATCAATCGCATAGTCGTCGTTGCCGAAATATTTTGGATCGTGGACTGAGCGGTATGCCTCGATGTGATATTCGAAAAGCTGTCCGATTGCCTCGGTGCCCCAAACGCGCTGGGGCAACGCACGTCCTGCCGGAATTCTTTTTGCTGCCTGCGCCACTCCAGGACGACGACACGTTCGGGCAACTCGGGGCCGTGCATCCGTACCGGGCTGCGATAGTTTCTGAGGGTGCAGACGTAATCGGGCCACATGATCACGATGCCCCTTGCAGCGTCGCGCC
>NZ_BAYD01000271.1 GCF_000685075.1 Paraburkholderia oxyphila NBRC 105797 | reverse complement strand
TGCGGACGACGTCGTGTTCACGTTCGACCGCATGCTGAACCCGAACAACGCGTTCCGCAAGGCTTACCCGGTGTCGTTCCCGTACTTCACCGACATGGGCCTCGACAAGCTGATCGCCAAGGTCGAGAAGGTCGATCCGTACACCGTGAAGTTCACGCTGAACGAGCCGAACGCGCCGTTCATCCAGAACATGGCGATGGAATTCGCCTCGATCTTGTCGGCGGAATACGCGGACCAGTTGATGAAGGCCGGCAAGGCCGCCGACATCAACCAGTATCCGCTGGGCACGGGCCCCTTCATCTTCAAGAGCTACACGAAGGACGCGACCATCCGTTTCGATGGCAATCCTGATTACTGGAAGCCGGGCGCCGTGAAGCTCTCGAAGCTGATCTTCTCGATCACACCGGACGCCAGCGTGCGCGTGCAGAAGATCAAGCGCGACGAGTGCCAGGTGATGACCTATCCGCGCCCCGCGGATATCGCTCCGCTGAAGGCCGAGTCGGGCATCGCGATGCCCTCGCAGCCGGGCTTCAACCTCGGCTATCTGTCGTACAACGTCGAGCACAAGCCGCTCGACAAGGTCGAAGTGCGCGAGGCGCTCGACATGGCGATCAACAAGAAGGCGATCATCGACTCGGTGTACCAGGGCGCGGGCCAGGCCGCGACCAACCCGATGCCGCCCACGCAATGGTCCTACGACAAGAGCCTGAAGGCGAACCCGTACGACCCCGAGAAGGCGAAGGCGCTGCTCGCGAAGGCGGGCCTCGCGAGCGGCTTCGAGATCACGCTCTGGGCGATGCCGGTGCAGCGCGCCTATAACCCGAACGCACGCCTGATGGCCGAGATGATCCAGGCCGACTGGGCCAAGATCGGCGTGAAGGCCAAGATCGTCACGTATGAATGGGGCGAGTACATCAAGCGTGCGCACGCGGGTGAAGACGACTCCATGCTGATTGGCTGGACGGGCGACAACGGCGACCCGGACAACTGGCTCGGCACGCTGCTCGGCTGCGAGGCCGTGAACGGCAACAACTTCGGCAAGTGGTGCTACAAGCCGTTCGACGAGCTGGTCCAGAAGGGCCGCCAGACCTCGGACCAGGCACAGCGCACGAAGTACTACATGCAGGCGCAGCAGATCTTCGCGCAGCAACTGCCGTTCTCGCCGATCGCCCACTCGACCGTCTATCAGCCGGTCAGCAAGAAGGTGATCGACATGCGCATCGAGCCGCTGGGCTACGCGCGCTTCGACGGCGTCGGCATGCAGTAATGTTGGTCGCGTAGTGTCGTAGTGTTTAACTCACTTTCGCTCAGTCAGCACCTGCACGGAAAACTGTCGAAA
>NZ_BAYD01000272.1 GCF_000685075.1 Paraburkholderia oxyphila NBRC 105797 | reverse complement strand
TAAAGGGGAAAACTATTCGTCGATTTTGTCGGACGATCCAAAGCGGTATGGCGAGAACTCGGACGAACGCAGGATTTTCTCAGCGATTGCAACGGGTGCCGCTTTCCGGTACGTAGCCGGCGAAGCAGTTGATCACTGGCCTGTGCCGGTGATCATTCTGGGCCCCCCGAAGGATAAAGACAGTCCATACCGAGCTGCTTTCGAGATCGCAGATGCGCGGCAGAATGCAGGACTTGGCGTTACGGAGTTTCTGTGGCTGGATGACCACAACACCAGCAGCGCAGCGCCGGCGCTAACGGAGCTTTTCGATTTTTTCGACAAACACCCCGATGTGCCCGCCGCGCTGATCGTGAGCGAGGACGGGATGCAATACCGCTGGGGGCTGGATACACCCGGTATGCCCAAAGACCCGGCGGGTGCTTTTATACCGCCGGTGCCGGACAGCATGGGCGGGTTGCTGGTTGCCCGTACGGATCGCGTGGACCGTCTCGTGCGTCCCTATGCGGTCCCGGTTCCCGGCGACATCGACAAGACCAAGACGCAATACGACACCATCAAGCTATGGAATTTCTATTGGGAGAAGAGTAAGCAGTTTCAGGATGAAACGGTGAAAGCCGCTGGTGATCTTTATGGCATCAGCACAGTGAAAACCGACTGGTGGATATCGAAGCTGCCCGAACTCTGGAAGCAGATCGATAACAAGGGGCCGGGCGATTTCAAGCCGAGTCCGTTCCTGCCTGTGCGATGGGCAAACTGGCAGATCGAGGAATTCGATGAAGCGCCGTTGCTTGGCTATCTGCATCGCCCGGTGAATATCAAACTGACGGACGATCAGGGCAAGCAGCTCAAGCGGGCGGATCAGGTCAAGATGTTGCAGGCGGGCTGGAAGGACGCCATGGCGACGTTGCCGGCAGGCGCGAAACCCACCCGCGTGTTCTATGACACGACGCTCAGCCGGGAATGGATCATTCCACTGACACAGGCGTTGCATGGAAACGCACAAGGCATCGATATCGGCGAAGTCAAGGAGGGTTACGACATCGGCCGCCGGATTGGCAACATGGGTGTGAGTTCGGCGCTGGTGCAGATCTGTCTGGCGACCATCGCGAACTATCAGGAGGGCGGGGCAAGTGCGACGGTGAACCTGATGGAGAACGGCACGGCCAGCATCGTGATGGTGAGTCCGCCGGACGAAGCGAGCAAGGCGGACAACGCAAAGCACCGCGGTACTGACCCCTTCAAATACCGCTCGCCCTGACGATGGTGTAACGGCTGGGCGGGTAACGACATTGTCAGTACGGGCAAAGCACGCACTGGCCTTGAGGTCTTCGATATGGGT
>NZ_BAYD01000273.1 GCF_000685075.1 Paraburkholderia oxyphila NBRC 105797 | reverse complement strand
TCACCATTGCACCGGAGACCTTCCGGCTCCGGCCGCCCGAGGGTTCAGTGCCTGCGTAAGCACAGCTCGCGGTGACCGGCAAACCGGGAATCAGCCGCATATATCCACTCGCGATCCACCGCCTGAAGGCGCCAGTGTCCCGGCCCCGGCGTCTGCAATTCGCTGGACGGCCAGATTGCCTGTCCCTGTGTTGCGCTGATCTCCTGCCGTCGCGTCACGATGAGGCCGCTGATCGTACATAACGGCCGATCGCTCCCCGGCGTGCACAGCACGGTCTGGTCATCGGATTCCAGGGTCTCGCCCCAGGTCGGCAGGTCGACCCCGTGATGCGATTCACGTAACCAGCGCTTTTCCCCGGTGTCGAGCCAGACCAGGGCAAAGTCAGGATTCCGCTTGTGCTATCATTTTTTGATAGCAATTAGATATCACTTTTTGCTATCATTGGGCATGAAGACGAAACACGCCCGCACCCTCGCCGCGATCTACACGAAACCGACTCCGGGTGGCATCGTGTTTTCGGACATTGAATCGCTCGTCGTCGCCCTGGGCGGCGAAATCCACGAAGGCACGAAGGCTCGGGGTCGCGCATCGCCTTCGCGCTGAACGGCCAGCGCCGCTACCATCACCGCCCGCACCCGGGCAAAGAGGCGAAGCGGTATCAGGTGGAAGACTTGCGCGACTGGTTCAGCGAAATGGGAATCAAGCCATGAGCAATGCAATGACCTACAAGGGCTATTTCGCCCGCATCGACTTCGACGGGCGCGACAACATTTTCGTCGGGCATGTCCTCGGCGTTGACGACAGGATCAGTTTTCACGGCTCAACCGTTGACGAGCTCACCGTCGATTTTCATGCGGCGGTCGATCATTACCTGACGGACTGCGAGCAGGCCGGCCGCAAGCCGCAGAAACCCGCGTCGGGCAAACTCATGCTCCGCATTGATCCTGACGTGCATGCCCGCGTGGGTATTGCGGCGGCTGTCTCCGGTGAGAGCGTCAACCAGTGGTCAGAGGAAGTGCTTGGTCGTGCCGCGCGCGAAGTACTGGAGCGCGCCGACCACGCCTGAAATCCGGTTCGTCCTGACGAAAAGGCTGCCGCCGCGCGCGCCCAGGCCGTTGGGCGCCGCCCCCGCGGAGCCCGCAGGAGCGATGCGGAGACCCGCCCCGGGCGCGCATGTCGCGATCCCCCTGGCGTACGCCGGAAACTCACCGGGCGCGCGTGGCAGATCTGGCCCGTGGGCGTGCCCTGGGCTGGGGCGCCACAGTGGCCGCAGCCGGGAGCGGCTCAAAAAGCGCCTCGAGGTCGTCTTCCGAGAACTTGACGGCA
>NZ_BAYD01000274.1 GCF_000685075.1 Paraburkholderia oxyphila NBRC 105797 | reverse complement strand
CGCGGACGACGTCGTGTTCACGTTCGACCGCATGCTGAACCCGAACAACGCGTTCCGCAAGGCCTACCCGGTGTCGTTCCCGTACTTCACCGACATGGGCCTCGACAAGCTGATAGCCAAGGTCGAGAAGGTCGATCCGTACACCGTGAAGTTCACGCTGAACGAGCCGAACGCGCCGTTCATCCAGAACATGGCGATGGAATTCGCGTCGATCTTGTCGGCGGAATACGCGGACCAGTTGATGAAGGCCGGCAAGGCCGCCGACATCAACCAGTATCCGCTGGGCACGGGCCCCTTCATCTTCAAGAGCTACACGAAGGACGCGACCATCCGTTTCGATGGCAATCCTGATTACTGGAAGCCGGGCGAGGTCAAGCTCTCGAAGCTGATCTTCTCGATCACGCCGGACGCGAGCGTGCGCGTGCAGAAACTCAAGCGCGACGAGTGCCAGGTGATGAGCTATCCGCGTCCGGCCGATATCGCACCGCTGAAGGCCGATGCCGACCTCGCGATGCCGTCGCAGCCGGGCTTCAACCTGGGCTACCTCTCGTACACAGTGACGCGCAAGCCGATGGACAAGCTCGAAGTGCGCCAGGCACTCGACATGGCAATCAACAAGAAGGCGATCATCGAGTCGGTGTACCAGGGCGCGGGCCAGGCGGCGACCAACCCGATGCCGCCCACGCAGTGGTCCTACGACAAGAGCCTCACGGCGCAGCCGTATGACACCGCCAGGGCCAAGGCGCTGCTCGCCAAGGCGGGCTTCCCGAACGGCTTCGAGATGACGCTCTGGGCGATGCCCGTGCAGCGCGCCTACAACCCGAACGCACGCCTGATGGCCGAGATGATCCAGGCCGACTGGGCCAAGATTGGCGTGAAGGCGAAGATCGTCACGTATGAATGGGGCGAGTACATCAAGCGTGCGCACGCGGGTGAAGACGACTCCATGCTGATTGGCTGGACGGGCGACAACGGCGACCCGGACAACTGGCTCGGCACGCTGCTCGGCTGCGAGGCCGTGAACGGCAACAACTTCGGCAAGTGGTGCTACAAGCCGTTCGACGAGCTGATCCAGAAGGCGCGTCAGACCTCGGACCAGGCGCAGCGCACCAAGGTCTACACGCAGGCGCAGCAGATCTTCGCGCAGCAACTGCCGTTCTCGCCGATCGCGCACTCGACCGTCTATCAACCGGTCAGCAAGAAGGTGATCGACATGCGCATCGAACCGCTGGGCTACGCACGCTTCGACGGCGTGAGCATGCAGTAATCTGATGGCAGGCAATCGTTCGTCCGGTTAGAGCATACTTATCAAACCGTTCGAA
>NZ_BAYD01000275.1 GCF_000685075.1 Paraburkholderia oxyphila NBRC 105797 | reverse complement strand
CGCATCGTGCTGGCCTGTGCCGATGGGATCGACAACAAGGCGGTCGCAGCGAAACTGCAGGTCACGCAGCAAACGGTTTCGAAGTGGCGTGCGCGATTTGTATCGGATCGCCTGGACGGGTTGCTTGACGCGCCACGGCCAGGCGCACCCAGGACGATCGATGATGTGCGTGTCGACGCGGTCATCGCGAAGACACTCGAGTCCATGCCTGCGGGCGCGACTCACTGGAGTACACGCACGATGGCGCGTGAGATGAATCTGTCGCAGACGGCAGTGACGCGGATCTGGCGTGCCTTCGGCCTGCAGCCGCATCGGCAGGAGACTTTCAGGCTCTCCAGCGACCCGCTGTTCGTCGAGAAGGTGCGTGATATCGTGGGACTGTACCTGGATCCTCCGCTCAAGGCGATGGTGTTGTGTGTGGACGAGAAGAGCCAGATCCAGGCGCTGGATCGCACGCAACCGATGCTGCCGCTGGCGCCGGGGATCCCGCAGCGGCGCACCCACGACTACATGCGTCACGGAACGACGACGCTATTTGCAGCCCTGGACGTCGCCACGGGCGAAGTGTCGGCGAGGTGCACCGGCGTCATCGCAGCAGCGAATTCCTCCGCTTTCTGCGCACCATTGACGCCAGCGTGCCGGCTCAACTGGATGTTCATCTGGTGATGGACAACTACGGCACGCACAAGACACCCTCGATCAAGGCGTGGTTCGCTCGTCATCCCCGTTTCCAGATCCATTTCACGCCGACCTCGGCCTCGTGGCTCAATCAGGTCGAACGCTGGTTCGCCACACTTACCGAAAGATACCTTCGGCGCAGCACGCATCGTTCAACGCGCCAGCTCGAAGACGCAATCCGCCGCTACCTCGATGTCTATAACGCCAATCCCCAACCGTTTGCCTGGAGCAAGTCGGCCGACGACATCCTGACCAGTCTCGAACGGTTTTGCGGTCGCGTTCAGCACGCCGCGGGATGAACGCCATGATTATCAATACCGATGCCATTGACGAAGCCGCTCTGGCGCTCCTTTATCTGACCCTGCACGATCGCTACCGCGCCTGGAAAGGCTTCGACTGGGACGTGTTGAATCGGCTCTACGAAAAGGGTTTTATTTGCGACCCGGTCAACAAGACGAAATCAGTGATCTTTACCGACGAGGGGTTACGCGAGTCTGAACGCCTTTTCAAGCAACATTTCACCGTCCCGAACAAGACCGATTAATAATGTAACGAACTTATAACTCACCACACTAGA
>NZ_BAYD01000276.1 GCF_000685075.1 Paraburkholderia oxyphila NBRC 105797 | reverse complement strand
CAGTGGCTCGAGATCGGCATGCTGCTGATGCAGGATCCGCAGCTGCTGTTGCTCGACGAGCCCGTGGCCGGCATGTCGCCGCGCGAGCGCGAGCAGACCGCCGAGCTGCTCAAGGAGATCGCCGCCAGCAAGTCACTGGTCGTGATCGAGCATGACATGGACTTCGTCCGGTCGATCGCGAAGAAAGTGACCGTGCTGCACCAGGGCAAGCTGCTGGCCGAAGGCAGCGTCGACCAGGTTCAGAACGATCCGCGCGTCATCGAAGTGTATCTGGGACATTGAGGCGATCATGCTGAAGGTAACCGATCTGAACGTCTATTACGGCGAGAGCCATGTTCTTCACGACGTTTCGCTGAACGTCGAGCCCGGCAGCGCGGTGGCCATCGTCGGACGTAACGGCATGGGCAAGAGCACGCTCCTCAAAGCACTGATCGGCATGGTGCCGGCCAGGCGCGGCGCGATCGAGTCGACGGCTGCCGCTCATCCCCTGCCGAGCTACCGGCGCGTGAAAGCGGGTCTGGGATTCGTGCCGCAAGGCCGGATGATCTTTCCCCAGCTGAGCGTCGAGGAGAACATCCTGACCGGCCTCGAGACGCGCCGCTATACGGCATACCCCGGCTTCATCTACGAGTTTTTCCCCGTGCTGCGAGAGATGAAGGACCGCAAGGGCGGCAATCTCTCGGGCGGGCAGCAGCAACAGCTTGCCATCGCACGCGCGCTGGTGTCCAGGCCGAAGCTGCTGATCCTCGACGAGCCCACCGAAGGCATCCAGCCTTCGATCATCAAGGACATCGCGCGCTCGCTGAACGATCTGCGCAAGGAATTGGGACTGGCCGTGCTGGTGTCGGAGCAGGTGTTGAGCTTCGCACTCGACGTGGCCGACCGCCTTCTGGTCATCGACCGCGGCCGGATCGTGCGCGAGACCGAAAAGCACGACCTCGACATCGAGGCCGTGCGTTCCTATCTGACGGTCTGATGCACCGTCCAACCAACCCAGGAGTATGTGATGAGACATGGTGACATTTCCAGCAGCAACGATAGCGTCGGCGTGGCCGTGGTGAACTACAAGATGCCGCGCCTGCACACCAGGGCGGAAGTGATCGAGAACGCCCGCAAGATCGCGGACATGGTGGTCGGCATGAAGCGGGGGTTGCCCGGCATGGATCTGGTGGTGTTCCCGGAGTATTCGACTCACGGGATCATGTATGACCCGCAGGAAATGTACGAAACGGC
>NZ_BAYD01000277.1 GCF_000685075.1 Paraburkholderia oxyphila NBRC 105797 | reverse complement strand
TAAGGCAATGCTGATCAAGTCCACCACTCATGGCTGTCATGCGTTATAGCGTGGACATGCAACGGTAAAAGCAGAAACGATGAAGCAACTGACACTGGCGATGGCGGTCGATCAATGCTCGGGATTCGGAGCGCAGCGCAAACCTACGCGACGCGAGGTGTTCCTCGATGAAATGAATAGGCTCGTGCCGTGGGCGGAACTGTGCGTGGTAGTCGAGCCGTATTACCCGAAACGCGGCAACGGTCGGCCGCCGATCGCGCTGGAGCGCATGCTGCGGATTCATTTTTTGCAGCACTGGTTCAACCTTGCTGACCTTGCGTGCGAAGAAGCGTTGTACGACAGCCTCAGCCTGCGCCGTTTTGCGGGCATTGACCTGGGCAGCGAAACCGTTCCGGATGCGACGACGCTGCTCAAATTCCGGCACCTGCTGGAAGAGCACAAGCTGGGCGAGCGAATCTTCGCCGAGGTCGGCCGGGTGTTGCAGGCACGCGGAGCGAAGCTCAAGAGCGGCACGATTGTGGATGCTACGCTGATCGGCGCGCCTTCTTCGACGAAGAACAGGGAGAAAGCGCGGGACCCTGAAATGCATCAGACGCGTAAAGGACAGCAGTGGTATTTCGGCATGAAGATTCATGTCGGCGTGGATAGCCAGAGCGGACTGACGCATAGCGCGGTCGTCACGGCCGCCAATGTGCACGACAAACACCCGCTGCCACAGCTTCTGCATGGCCAGGAGCAGCGGGTCTATGGCGACAGCGCGTATGCGAGCCAGAAAACACTGATCCATGGCAAGGCCCCAAAAGCCCGCGACTTCACGAATCAGCGCACGCGCCGCAAGGACAGCGTCGATGAAGTGGCGCGTCGCAAGAACCGCAACAAGTCGAAGATTCGCGCCCGCGTCGAACATGTGTTCGCCGTGGTCAAACGGTTGTGGGGTTTCACGAAGGTGCGCTATCGGGGTCTGGCGAAGAACGCCAATCGCGCCTTCGTTGCACTCGCGCTGGCAAACCTTTACCTGTCGCGAGGCCGATTTACGGGACAGGTGCGCCCGTAATGGGCGAAGCGCGGGCGAAAAGTCCGCGCAGAACCCCTGCGGCGCGATAAAACGAAGTGGAATGACCATCTTCAGTGGTTATTCGAAAGTTTACGCATGATCAATCGCGATCAGTCGCGTTTACACGGCTTGATCAGCATTG
>NZ_BAYD01000278.1 GCF_000685075.1 Paraburkholderia oxyphila NBRC 105797 | reverse complement strand
ATGGCGAGCAGGTCTACACCGACGAATACGGACGGTACAAGGTGCAGATCCAGGGGCTCGCCAGTGCCGACCACGCCCACGCCAGCGGCGCAGGCACGAGCGGCACGCCGGCGGACAGCGCGTGGGTGCGGATGCTGTCGGGCTGGGCGGGCGACTGCTTCGGCCAGCAGATGCCGCTGCGAGCGGGCATGGAGGTCCTGCTGGACTTCGCGAACGGCGATCCCGACAAGATGTATATCGCGGGAGTGCTAAGCAATGGCCACAACATGCCGGCGACGTTCAGCGGTACTGGCAATCTGCCGGGCAACCGCTACCTCTCGGGCATGCGCTCACGCGAAATCAACGGCCGGCGGTACAACCAGCTGCGCCTGGACGATACGCCCGCGCAGATCAGTGCGCAGCTGGCGAGCGAGCATGCGGCGTCGCAGCTGAACCTGGGGTATCTCACGCACCCACGCGAGAATGGCCAAGGCGTGAAGCGGGGCGAGGGCGCGGAGCTGGCCACGGATGCCGCTGCGGCGCTGAGGGCCGCGCAGGGCATGATGCTGACGACTTACGCGTATATGCAGGCGGGCGGTGATCAGCTCGACCGGCAGGAGCTGCTGCAGTTGCTTGGCGAATGCATGGAGCTGTTCAAGGCGCTGGGCGACTATGCCGGGCAGCACGGCGGACAGGCGGCCGATGCGGGTGGCCAGACGACCGTTGGACGCATTCAAAAACTGGTCGCCTGGGGTTGGGC
>NZ_BAYD01000279.1 GCF_000685075.1 Paraburkholderia oxyphila NBRC 105797 | reverse complement strand
CTAGTGTCCTGAGTTAGAAATTCATTGCCTTATTTGCGTTGTGTACTAACCTGGGTTGCAAGGTTCGCAGATAAGCGAGGCAACGATGAGAGGAAGACCGAAGGCGCCACTGGTTCTGAGTGGGTCGGAACGCGAACAGCTCATAGCGCTGACGATGCGACGCAAGACGGCACAGGCGCTTGCCCTGAGAGCGCGTATTGTGCTGGCTTGCGCCGAGGGGATCGACAACAAGACGGTCGCGACAAGACAACGTGTCACCTCGCATACGGTTTCGAAGTGGCGTTCACGATTCATCAGTCACCGCGTGGACGGGTTGCTCGATGCACCGCGCCCGGGCGCACCGAGGACGATCGAGGACGCGCAGGTGGAGACGGTCGTCGCACGCACGCTCGAATCCGTGCCCACGGGCGCGACTCACTGGAGCACGCGAACAATGGCCCGCGAGATGGGAATGTCGCAGACAGCCGTGTCGCGGATCTGGCGTGCCTTCGGATTGCAGCCGCATCGGCAGGAGACCTTCAAGCTCTCCACTGATCCATTTTTCGTCGACAAGGTGCGAGATATCGTCGGGCTGTATCTGGACCCGCCGCTCAAGGCCATGGTGTTGTGCGTGGACGAGAAGAGCCAGATCCAGGCGCTGGACCGCACCCAGCCTATGCTGCCGTTGGCCCCGGGCATTCCTGAGCGACGCACGCACGATTATATGCGCCACGGCACGACCACACTGTTCGCGGCGCTGGACATCTCCACGGGCGAAGTCATTGGCGAACTGCATCGGCGTCATCGCAGCAGTGAATTCCTGCAGTTCCTGCGCACCATCGAGGCCAACGTGCCACCCCAACTGGATGTCCATCTGGTGATGGATAACTACGGCACGCACAAGACCTCCTCGATCAATACCTGGCTGGCTCGCCATCCGCGTTTCCATGCGCATTTCACTCCCACCTCTGCTTCGTGGATTAACCAGGTCGAACGATGGTTTGCCACGCTCAGTGAGACATACATCCGCCGTGGCACTCATCGCTCAACCCGGCAACTCGAACAGGCGATTCGCCAATACATCCAGATCAACAACACTGATCCGAGACCTTTCAACTGGACCAAATCGGCCGACGACATCCTCGCCAGCGTCAAGCGATTTTGTCTACGAATTTCTAACTCGGGACACTAGG
>NZ_BAYD01000280.1 GCF_000685075.1 Paraburkholderia oxyphila NBRC 105797 | reverse complement strand
TATTCTGTCCCAGAAATAACTTTGCATAGCCGAGCCACTTTCTGGAGAATTGAATCGGCAGTCGCGGTCCATACGAACGGCCTGCCGTGTTGGTTGTACTGCTCGATATACCGCTCGATGCTGGTAACGAGTTGGCGCACGTTTCTAAATGAGCCTCGACGGATTGCCTGCTGCGTAATCAGGCCAAACCAGCGTTCAACCTGATTCAGCCAGCTTGAGTAGGTCGGCGTGAAGTGCATGTGGTAGCGCGTATGCCTGGCCAGCCACGCCCTGACTTTCGGATGCTTGTGTGTCGCGTAGTTGTCGACTATCAGATGCACATCGAGATCCGCAGGCACCGCCAGGTCCACATGCTTGAGAAACGCCAGGAATTCCTGATGTCGGTGGCGCGGCTTACATTGTGCAATGACTTCACCCGTTGCCGTATTGAGCGCGGCGAATAGAGTGGTGGTGCCATGCCGAACGTAATCATGCGTCACTCCCTCAAGATACCCCAGCCCCATCGGCAACATCGGCTGCGTACGTTCCAGCGCCTGGCACTGGCTCTTCTCGTCGACACACAGAACCAAAGCATTGGTTGGCGGGCTCAGGTACAGCCCGACAATATCTCGCACCTTCTCCACGAAGTACGGATCGTTCGACAGCTTGAAGCTTTTCGAACGATGAGGCTGTACACCGAACAACGATAGATATCGGGCCACCGAACTCTTCGAAATCCCTGTCTGCGCTGCAGCGGAGCGCACGCTCCAATGCGTTGCCCCGTCCGGCTTCTCACGCAGTATCCTCGCCAGCAGTTCTGCTACAGCTTCATCGTCGTGAGTGCGAGGCCGGCCGGGGCGGGCTTCATCATGCAGACCTGCAAGCCCGTGCGCCACAAACCGCTTCTTCCAGTGCGTGATCGCCGGTGGTGTCACTTCGCACTGCGTTGCAATTTCCTGACTCGTATGGCCGTCAGCGGCCATCAAAACAATCTTTGCCCGGCGCACGAGGGAGTGAGGCAGCGAACGTGAACGGCTCATCGACAGCAATTGTTCTCGCTCCAATTCGGATACGACAACCTCAATTCCTTTGCGTCCCATGATCGTCTCCAGTAGATCCTCGATTGATCATAGAGCACTTCGAATTTACATAAAGGTATTTCTGGGACAGAATAC
>NZ_BAYD01000281.1 GCF_000685075.1 Paraburkholderia oxyphila NBRC 105797 | reverse complement strand
GACGCACTGGCCTTGCCAAACGTTTCGTATCCCTGAATCTCGTAGGTGACCGTGTCGCGCGTCACCATGAACCAGCGGCGGCAGCCCTGCGTGTGCAGCCATTGCTCCTTGTGCACGCCGCGCGGGTTATCGCGCATGAACAGGTACTCGCCCCATTCGCGGTCGCTCAGCGCGTCGGTGTCGAGCGGGCGCGCGATTTCCGCTTCGCCTCCGCAGGTGAATTCGATTTCGGCGCGCGGCCCGCACCATGGGCATTCGATCAGCAACATGTGGTGTTCTCCAGGTCTCGGTGCGTAATCAGTGGGCCACGGCAGCCGCGCCGTGTTCGTCGATCAGATGGCCGCTGTAGAAGCGGTCCAGCGCGAACGGCGCATTGAGCGGATGCGGCTCGTCGTTCGCGATGGTGTGCGCGAACACCCAGCCCGAGCCCGGCGTCGCCTTGAAGCCGCCGGTGCCCCAGCCGCAGTTGAAATAGAGGCCCTTCACATCGGTCTTGCTGATGATCGGGCAGGCGTCGGGCGAGACGTCGACGATGCCGCCCCACTGGCGGTTCATGCGCACGCGCGAGAACACCGGGAACATTTCGACGATGGCCTGCAGCGTGCCTTCGATGATGTGGTAGCTGCCGCGCTGGCCGAAGCCCGTGTACTGGTCGACACCCGCGCCGATCACGAGGTCGCCCTTGTCGGACTGGCTGATATACGCGTGCACCGCGTTGGACATGATGACCGAGTTGACCACGGGCTTGATGGGCTCGGACACCAGCGCCTGCAGCGGATGGCTTTCGATCGGCAGGCGCACGCCGGCCATGTCGGCGAGCGTCGTGGTGTTGCCGGCCGCCACCACGGCGACCTTCTTCGCCTTGATGAAGCCCTTCACGGTATCCACGCCGGTCACGCGGCCGCCGTCACGGCGGATGCCCGTGACCTGGCAATTCTGGATGATGTCCACGCCGTGCTGGTCCGCGCCGCGCGCGAAGCCCCAGGCCACCGCGTCGTGGCGCGCCACGCCGGCGCGGCGCTGAATGGAGGCGCCCAGCACCGGATAGCGGCTGTTCAGGTTGATGGTGGGCTCGATCTCCTTGATCTGCCCGGGCGTGAGGAACTCCGCGTCCACGCCGTTCAGGCGGTTCGCGTTCACGCGGCGCTCGGT
>NZ_BAYD01000282.1 GCF_000685075.1 Paraburkholderia oxyphila NBRC 105797 | reverse complement strand
GGCGTTGTTGCATAAATCCGGACCCACTGTGCACATGCTGACGTATACGCGCAACATCTGCAGCGGCACCTCTGTTAACGATTCGGGTTCCTGCGTACATTCTCTAGTTTTGCCGAGAAGATGCGCAAGGACACGACCAGCAAGCAAGCGAGTTCCAAAGCCAAATACCGCGTCAAGAACTGGGCGCAGTACAACGCGGGACTCATTGCTCGAGGAGACGTGACAATGTGGATTGACCCTGAGCTTTTCGCTGCAGCGCCTGAGCTCGACGCGCGCACCCGGGGCCGCCCATGCGTCTATTCGGATGCGCTCGTGCAGATGCTGCTCGAACTCAAGCAGGTCTTTCATCTGCCGCTGCGCGCATTGCAAGGCTTTGCCCAGAGTCTGCGCAAACTTGCCTTCCCGGGCCTGCCCGTGCCGAACTACACGACGTTGAGCCGTCGAGCGCAGACCCTCAAGGTCGCACTGCCAGCGCAACGTCCCAATGAACCCTTGCACCTCGTGCTCGACAGCACCGGACTGAAAGTCTATGGCGAAGGCGAGTGGAAGGTGCGCAAGCATGGCTGGTCCAAGCGCCGCACCTGGCGCAAGGTCCATCTGGCAATGGACGCAAACACCGGCCAGATCTGCGCCGCGCTGATGACGCATCAGGACGAGGCAGATGGCGAAGTGCTGCCCGATTTGCTCGACCAGATTCCCACTGACGTGGCAATCGACACCATCGGTGGCGACGGCGCCTACGACACCAGGGCGTGCCATGCGCGGATTGCTGCGCGCGCAGCGGCCCCGTCGATTCCGCCACGTGAAGGCGCGACGCCGTGGCCCGAGAGCACGCCCGGCGCGGCCTCGCGCAATGCTGCCATCGACGCGATAGCACAAAGCAGTAGACGTGAATGGAAGCAGGCAAGTGGCTACCATCGTCGCTCGCTGGCCGAGACCCTGATGTACCGGCTCAAGATCCTCACAGGCTCCTGCCTGTGGGCTCGCGAAATCGGTTCCCAGGCAACCGAAGTATCGATTCGTGCAGGCGTGCTCAATCGTATGGCGGCACTCGCTCGCCCGCAGTCCGTCCGTATTGCCTGAGATCGAAAACATGGAGATCACTTCGCCCTTACGATCGATTTATGCAACAACGCC
>NZ_BAYD01000283.1 GCF_000685075.1 Paraburkholderia oxyphila NBRC 105797 | reverse complement strand
GGGTCAATCACGACATTCTCATCGACCGGCTGCACAAGCGTATCGGAGACACGGGAGTGATCCGGCTGATCCGGGCGTACCTGAATGCGGGCGTGATGAGCGATGGCGTGGTGCAGGAGCGGCACGAGGGGGCGCCCCAGGGCGGTCCGCTCTCACCGTTACTGGCGAACGTGCTGCTCGATGAAGTGGACAAGGAACTGGAGCGACGGGGTCATTGCTTTGTGCGCTACGCCGACGATGCGAACGTGTACGTTCGCTCGCGCCGTGCGGGCGAACGGGTGATGGCACTGTTGCGGCGGCAGTACGGGCGGTTACGCCTGAAGGTCAACGAAGCCAAAAGCGCGGTGGCAAGCGTGTTCGGTCGCAAGTTCCTGGGCTACAGCCTGTGGGTAGCTGCGGGTGGCGCGGTCAAGCGCAAGGTGGCAGTCAAACCATTGGCCACGTTCAGGCAGCGCGTGCGGGAACTGACGCGCCGGGGCGGACGTAGTCTGACGCAGGTGGTGGAGAAGCTGCGCCCCTACCTGCTGGGCTGGAAAGGCTACTTCCGTCTGGCGCAGACGCCGGGCGTGATGCGCGAACTGGACAAATGGGTACGTCACCGCCTGCGCGCGATCCAGCTGAAGCACTGGAAACGCGGTCCGACCATGTATCGCGAGCTGCGCGCACTCGGCGCGACGCATGATGTTGCGCGACAGGTGGCGGCGAACAGCCGTCGCTGGTGGCGCAACAGTGGCAGCAAACTGCTCAATAGTGTGCTGCCTATTGCATGGTTTGACCGGCTCGGCTTACCCCGTCTCTCCTGACCTCAACTTCCCGAACCGCCCGGTGCGGTCCCGCATGCCGGGTGGTGTGGCAGGGGCGTAGCCTGATGGCTACCCCCTATGCCGATGCCGGGGTAATGATGAGCCGCTGGTGCTCGACGGTAATGCGCACGCGGGAGCGTGGCGCAAAGCCGGCGGTCTCGAGCCAGCGTCCGGAGAGCTTCATCCACTGATAAAGCGGCGGGACGGCGCGCAGACGGAAGGGTAGTCGAGCCGGTTTCTGATAGCGCCATGACTGCTGGATGGTGACAAAGCGTTCGGTGCTACGCCGACGCGAACAACTACGAGCAGTACACGCGTGATGCGAACGGCAAT
>NZ_BAYD01000284.1 GCF_000685075.1 Paraburkholderia oxyphila NBRC 105797 | reverse complement strand
CCGTCGTGGAAGGTAAAGTCGTACTCATGTCGGCATCTCCCTTATTGCGTGAGCACGACGCCGCTGGCGGGCGACCACGAGACATAGACATCGTCGTTCCAGGCCGGCGCGCCCTCGTTCATGAGGTGCGAGCTGGAGAGGTTCGAGACGACCACCTTGCCGCCGGGCAGGCGCACGTGATAGAGCGAGTAGCTGCCCATGTAGGCGACGTCCTTGACCACGCCGCGCGCCCAGTTGTGCGGCGTGGACGGCTTCTCGCGCGTGACGCGCACGCGCTCGGGGCGCACGGAGATGCCCACCGGCATGCCGAGCGGCCCGGTGATGCCGTGGCTCACGTACATGCGCGCTTCGAGGTCTTCGCTTTCGACGTAGATGTGATCGGGCTCGTCTTCGACGACCTTGCCTTCGAAGAGGTTGGTCGAGCCGATGAACTCGGCGGAGAAGCGGCTGTTGGGGAATTCGTAGACGTCGTTGGGCGAGCCGATCTGCACGATGCGGCCTTCGCTCATGACGGCGAGGCGGTTGGCCATCGTCATCGCCTCTTCCTGATCGTGCGTGACCATCACGCAGGTGACATCGACCTTCTCGATGATGTTCACGAGTTCGAGCTGGGTCTTCTGGCGGATCTTCTTGTCGAGCGCGGACATCGGCTCGTCGAGCAGGAGCAGCTTGGGACGCTTGACGAGCGAGCGGGCGAGCGCGACGCGCTGCTGCTGGCCGCCCGAAAGCTGATGCGGCTTGCGCTTGGCATAGCGGCCCATCTGCACGAGGTTCAGCGCATCGGCCACGCGCTCCTTGATCTCGTTCCTGGGCACGCCTTCCTGCTTCAGGCCGAACGCGACGTTCGACTCCACGCTCATGTGCGGGAAGAGCGCGTACGACTGGAACATCATGTTGACGGGGCGGCGATACGGGGGGAGCGTCGCGAGGTCTTCGCCGTCGACGAAGATCTTGCCCGAGGTGGCGGTCTCGAAGCCGGCGAGCATGCGCAGCAGCGTGGACTTGCCGCAACCCGAGCTGCCGAGCAGCGCGAAGAGCTCGTTCTTCGCGATGTTCAGGCTCACGTTGTTGACGGCGACGCTGTCGCCGAACTTCTTGACGACGTTTTCGATGCGG
>NZ_BAYD01000285.1 GCF_000685075.1 Paraburkholderia oxyphila NBRC 105797 | reverse complement strand
GGCAACCGTACTGAATATACCTATGACGATGCGACCTGCGCTCAGACGTCGAGCGGCTACGTGCGTGGCTGCACGCACAACGTGTCGAGCATATCGCGGTATCCCGTCTCGGGTACCGGCGATGCGGTGTTGACGCAGCGCTTCACCTATGACCTTGCATCCGGCAAGGTGGCCACGGCGACTGATGCACGCGGGCAGGTCACGCAAACGGCGTATAACGGCGTTGGCCTCGTGACGAGCATCACGAAGCCTGCAGTGAATGGCATTGCTCCGGTTACGACGATTACGTACGAGACTGTCTCGCCTGCTGGCAAATCCGCGTTCTACCGGCCGACGCGCGTGACGGAGAAGATCGACGCGACGCGTAGTACCGCGACAACGATCAACTACGCCGCGGACTACACGCCATCCACTACGACGCAGGACGCAGACGGTATCAAGGTCAAGACGGTCACGACTTTCGACAGCGAAGGCCGGTTGCTCACGAGCAAGCGCGACGGCGTCGCTCAGGCGACGAATGTCTATGACAAGCGCGGCAACGTGACGAAGACGAACGCGAGCCTGCTGGGCGCCGACGAAGTGATTGCCTATGACGCGGACAGTCGTGAGATCAGCCGCGGTGTGGCGATTACTGGCGGAGCGATGGTGACGTGCCGGCGCTACAACGCGATGGGCGACGTGGTGCGCGTATGGGGTCCGGCAAAGACTGCTGGCGTGACGACGTGCCCGGCCGAGGCAGCGCCGACGCCGATTACCGATACGGCGTACGACGACCATCACAGGCCGAGCCGGGTGACCCGCTATCTGGTGGCAGCGGACGGCGGCAACCGGGTGACGGACACGAGCTACTACGAGGACGACCACGTCAAGAGTGTACGCAAGGCCGTGGGTACAGGGCTCGAACAGGGCTACGTGACCTACACGTACAACCCGAACGGAACGGTGGCGCTGACGACCGACGCGAAGGGCAACACGACCGTCAACCAGTACGACGGCCACGACCGCCTCTACCGCACGTACTATCCGCTGGAGGGCCGGCCCGGCTACGCCGAAGCGAACAACTACGAGCAGTACACGCGCGATGCGAACGGCAAC
>NZ_BAYD01000286.1 GCF_000685075.1 Paraburkholderia oxyphila NBRC 105797 | reverse complement strand
GCGTTAAGCGCACGAAGCACCCATCACCTTAAAATTCCTCTGCTGCGTGGCCTCCGTGAACTGCCGCGTTTCACGCACCGGGCGCGGATGTCACAGACGCGCGCCGCATTCGGGGCCCCTGTCGTTCGACACGGTCGCCACGTTCGACGACAGATCGAACGTGAGACGCTCCGCGTTGCCGCTGCCAGTCCACAGCCGGTCCACAGCCGGTCGTAATGCAGGGGCGATGCAAGCATGCCGGTACGACGTGCTTGTTGCCGGCGCCAGTTTCAGCACAAATGTAACGCACGACGTTACCATCAAGATCAAGTTTTTTATTTCGGATGCGGAAGGCGCGAGCAACAACAGTTATCGGCGTCGCTCTCTCGCCAGAGCCGCAATCCGAAAAAACAGCCCTGCATCCTCAGGCTTGGTCATCTTTGACCCGCAACACCGTTTGGATAGTGATCCGAACAAATTCAGGCGCGCCGGAACCTGAGAATGGAGAACGGGCAGGTCCCAGGGAAAGGGGCCAGGGGTTCATCAATCATCGCTGTCGGGCGGCTGCCCGGGTCACCGGCGCCCGAACGGACCGGCAGGGTCAGCACGAACTCCTTTCCGGTATCGCACCATGAACCATCGACGACGGCTTCATCCCCGCGTGCGTCGCGCCCCGCCGTTCGATATTTGATGGCGATCACGCTACGCACGGGTGCGCGACGCGGCGCGCAGTGCGTCCAGCCGGGCCAGCAGCGCGCGGGCCTGCAGTTCGAGGGGACGTGGCAGGTCCGCCTCCAGGAGCGCATTGACCCGAGCGCGCCAGTAGTCCGACGATGTCACCGGCGTTCCCTGCCCGGAATCATGGTCGTGAATCAGGCGCTCGACTTGCAGGATCATGGCTCGAATGTGCGCCAGTTCCTGGGCATAGTCGTCATAACTCATGTGCCCTTTGCTCATCCTGTCGCGCTGGTCCTGCGTGGACGACCGGTCTGCACCGTTCATGGTTGTGAGTTCCGTGAAAGATGGCCGCAGGAAGAAGCGCTTCGTGGCGCCGCCGGGGTACGATGATGCCCTCCTCCAATCGATA
>NZ_BAYD01000287.1 GCF_000685075.1 Paraburkholderia oxyphila NBRC 105797 | reverse complement strand
TAGTGGAACAGGCTGATGTTCCAGTTCGGCGCCATCGACGAGAGGAAGCGCATCAGCGCGCCCGGGCGCTCCGGGAACTCGAAGCGGAACAGGCGCTCGTCGTGCGCGAGCGGCGAGCGCCCGCCCACCATGTAGCGGATGTGCTGCTTGGAGAGCTCGTCGCCAGTGAGATCGACGCACGGGAAACCGTGATCGACGAAGGCCTGCGCGATGGTCTGCGACTCGCCGCGGTTGCGGATCTGCACGCCCACGAAGATGTGCGCGCGCTCGGCGTCGTCGATGCGGTAGTTGAATTCGGTCACGCTGCGCGTGCCCACCAGCTCGCAAAATCGCTTGAAGCTGCCGCGTTCCTCGGGGATCGTCACCGCGAACACCGCCTCGCGCGCCTCGCCCACCTCCGCGCGCTCGGCCACGAAGCGCATGCGGTCGAAGTTCATGTTCGCGCCCGAGGTGACCGCCACCAGCGTCTTGCCCTCGATGCCTTCGCGCTCGGCGTACTGCTTGGCGCCCGCCACGGCCAGCGCGCCCGCTGGTTCCAGCACGCTGCGCGTGTCCTGGAAGACGTCCTTGATGGCGGCGCACAGCGCGTCGGTGTCGACGGTGAGCACGTCGTCCAGATATTGCTGGCACAGGCGGAAGGTTTCCGCGCCCACGAGCTTGACCGCCGTGCCGTCCGAGAACAGGCCGACTTCGCTCAGCTCGACGCGCTGGCCCGCCTTCATCGACTGCGCCATCGCGCACGAATCGTCGGTTTGCACGCCGATCACGCGGATCTCGGGGCGCACCGCCTTGACGTAGGCGGCCACGCCCGCGGCCAGCCCGCCGCCGCCGATCGGCACAAAGATCGCATGAATCGGGGCCTGATGCTTGCTGAGCACTTCCATCGCCACCGTGCCCTGGCCGGCGATCACATGCGGATCGTCAAACGGATGCACGAAGGTCAGCCCGCGTTCCTCCTGCAGGCGCACGGCGTGCGCGTAGGCGTCGCTATAGGATTCGCCGGCCTGCACGACCTCGACGGTGG
>NZ_BAYD01000288.1 GCF_000685075.1 Paraburkholderia oxyphila NBRC 105797 | reverse complement strand
TACGACCAGATCGACGCAGCGCCGGAAGAAAAGGCACGTGGTATTACCATCAACACCGCGCACGTCGAGTACGAAACGGCTAACCGCCACTACGCACACGTCGACTGCCCGGGCCACGCTGACTACGTGAAGAACATGATCACGGGCGCGGCACAGATGGACGGCGCAATCCTGGTGTGCTCGGCCGCTGACGGCCCGATGCCGCAAACGCGTGAGCACATCCTGCTCGCCCGTCAGGTTGGCGTGCCTTACATCATCGTGTTCCTGAACAAGTGCGACATGGTCGACGACGCCGAGCTGCTCGAGCTGGTCGAAATGGAAGTGCGCGAGCTCCTGTCGAAGTACGACTTCCCGGGCGACGACACGCCGATCATCAAGGGTTCGGCCAAGCTGGCGCTGGAAGGCGACAAGGGCGAACTGGGTGAAGTGGCGATCATGAACCTGGCCGACGCACTGGACACGTACATCCCGACGCCGGAGCGTGCAGTTGACGGCGCGTTCCTGATGCCGGTGGAAGACGTGTTCTCGATCTCGGGTCGCGGCACGGTGGTGACGGGGCGCGTCGAGCGCGGCATCGTCAAGGTCGGCGAGGAAATCGAAATCGTCGGTATCAAGCCGACGGTGAAGACGACCTGCACGGGCGTGGAAATGTTCCGCAAGCTGCTCGACCAGGGTCAGGCAGGCGACAACGTCGGTATCCTGCTGCGCGGCACGAAGCGTGAAGACGTGGAGCGCGGCCAGGTTCTGGCCAAGCCGGGTTCGATCACGCCGCACACGCACTTCACGGCTGAAGTGTACGTGCTGAGCAAGGACGAAGGCGGCCGTCACACGCCGTTCTTCAACAACTACCGTCCGCAGTTCTACTTCCGTACGACGGACGTGACGGGCTCGATCGAGCTGCCGAAGGACAAGGAAATGGTCATGCCGGGCGACAACGTGTCGATCACGGTGAAGCTGATCGCTCCGATCGCGATGGAAGAAGGTCTGCGCTTCGCAATCCGCGAAGGTGGCCGTACCGTCGG
>NZ_BAYD01000289.1 GCF_000685075.1 Paraburkholderia oxyphila NBRC 105797 | reverse complement strand
GCCCAGCGTGGTCGCATGGCGGATCTTCGCGACAATGTCTGGCGTGAGCTGGTCGGGCGTGATCGTGCCGGAGATGATCGGCTCGGCGCGAAAGCCTTCGTCGGTGATCTCGTTCACATAGGCGTTCGACGTCCAGAGCGACTGCACGCCGACACGGTCCACGTTCGGCAGATACGTGACCGCCTGGGTCACCCTGTACAGACGCGTGAGCCCTTCCTTCGTCCAGATCGAGCCCTTGCGCGCACGCACGACCACGGTGATGCGGTTCGCACCGAGCAGGTCGGAGCGGTACTTCTGGAAGGTCTGGATGTATTCATGGCCAATGGGCATCTGCTTTTCGAAGCCCGCATCCATGCGCAACTGCACGGCGAAGAAGGCCATCACGGCGGTGAACAGGCCGATGCTTACGAGCACCGCCGCGCGGTGGCCGAAGAAGCACCGTTCCAGATATTTGACCAGACGATTTAACACGGCGATTTCCCTTCAGGTGACTTCAGGCGATTCAATGACGTACGGAACCCGCCATCAGAAGTTCCGGGTGACGAACATCCCGACGAAATTTCGGTCTGCGTACGGCTGGCCGACCGTGTTGTGTCCACCCCAGAACAGCGTGTAGTTGATCCCCGCCTGCCACACGGTCGGGTTCTGGTTGAACAGCACATAA
>NZ_BAYD01000290.1 GCF_000685075.1 Paraburkholderia oxyphila NBRC 105797 | reverse complement strand
AACTGGATCGTATCGGACTCGCCTCTTCTGTCCGGCGTGAACTGTTTGACGACCATCCCGAAGGCTGGGCATCGTACGCTGCCTGGATACGGCAGAAGGTAGACTGGTTTGCGGTCGACCTTCCCGACACGGCCGCCAGTACTGCGACCTCAGTGAACATCCTTCACTCGCAGGAGAGCCCGACTCGCGTATCGCCAGCAAAGACAGGCTGGCCGTGGAGCTCAATCAAGTCGGCCACGTAGCGGTCATTGCTAGCCGCCGCGTTCCTGCTGGCGGTGATGACCGGCACTGTCCCGGGCAACGCCTGGTCCCAGCGGACCGTCACCAGTCGCCGCTCGCGCGGCCTCGCCTGTCACGGTGCCGGCGCGCGCTGCTTGCCGTCGACCAGCAGCGTCTTCGTGTTGCCCATCACGATGTACTGCACCCGCTGGGTAGCCGACACGGCGCCGTACGACGTGCCGTTGACGAACACGGTGCCGTCTCTCAGCACGACCGTATCGCCCGCGACCTGTGCCTGGCCATTCGTCCCCATCAGGGTCGCCTCGCTCCTGCCGGACGTCGACGAACTGCTCACCGACGTGCCCGACGCTGCCGACGCCGTGCTGCACGACGTTTCACAGCCGCTCATGCTGATGGCGGCGAGAAGCGCGACTGCAAACGGTAGGGATTTCATATGCACCGCCTCCATGTCAACAAGGCCAACGTCCGACTAACGCCATGCTCGCGAAGTATATGCTGCGCGCGGTGCCGACGCGTCTTCATCCATAACGACGCTTCACGCGGTGTTTTCAACGCCCTCAGGCGCAGACGGCGAAAGAATAACGCGGGTCACGCCCTGACCGTCAACGCTTCGAGCCCTGAGGCGCGGAAGGTGCTCTAGCGTGCCCTCGCCGGGCACGGAGCGGACTCCGCAGGGAGCGTTGATTCAGCCCGCATCCGGCGTCGATGGCGATCAAGTAATCCTCTCCGCTGAGACGGAGCATAACTGGAGAAAATCATCGCTTTTC
>NZ_BAYD01000291.1 GCF_000685075.1 Paraburkholderia oxyphila NBRC 105797 | reverse complement strand
GCGGCTATACGGGCAAGATCAACTCGGGCGAGGAGGCGCATGGTGTGGCTGCCTGTCCGTACGAGTTCTACGCGAAGTGGATCAACGATCCCGAAGGCACGCGCAAGCAGGTCGAGGCGCTGACGCGGTCGACGCCCGGTACGCCGGAATGTCCGATCGAGGGCATTCCGGATGACACCGCCGCGCACCGCTGAGCGCGATTGAGCGCCGGGCCGGCGGCCCGGCCCAAGCCCATGTTGATCGCGATGATCTTGCTGATCGAGGACGCGCGTGTCGAGCGCCTGATGCCGCGCAGCTACCCGGGCCTGTGCGACGTGCGGGCACCCTTCCATGCCCCGGATGCGGACGGCCTCGGGTTTGACGCGCTATCGGCCCGTCTGGAGCGGGCGTTGCACGACACCCGATACATGACCGATAACTATCGTGTCAATAAAGGGCGCACCCGCTTTGAAGCCAGTGTCGATCGGCTCGACGATCAGGCACCATTTGAAGGCGCCGCGAAGGTTCTGGCGAACGATCTCCGCCAGAGCGGCGGGGAACGACACGTTGTGCCTCACATTGGACACGGCGCCGGGCACTTGCGAGCACGCCGTTTTCGGGGCGCGTGGTTGCCTGATCGTCGAAGATCCGGCGGTTCTTCCTGTGCAACTGGCTCGCGCGCGTGGCAGGCCGCTGACGAAGGAGGTCACACGTTCTCTATAGCGCGAGGTTGATTTAACATGATACGGAATTGGGCAGCGCTCACTCGATAACCAGACTGCAAAGGTGGCAACCAAGTGGCATCAACCGAACCCATCAAGGTTGGCGTCCTGTATTCGGAAACCGGCGTGACGTCAGCGATCGAAACGTCCCAGTTGTACGGGACGCTGTTTGCAATCGAAGAAGTGAACCGGGCGGGCGGCATCGATGGCCGGGAGGTGATCCCCGTGCGCTACGATCCGCAGTCCGACCCGCAAACCCACCGGGTGCTCGCCGAGCGGCTGATCACGG
>NZ_BAYD01000292.1 GCF_000685075.1 Paraburkholderia oxyphila NBRC 105797 | reverse complement strand
AGGGCTTTGACTACTGCTGGTTCTACGACTCGCACATTCTGTGGCGCGAGTCGTTCGTGGCGATGGCCATGTGCATGGAGCACACCACCAAGATGCGCTTCGCGCCGTGCGTGACCAATCCGGACGTGCGCGAGTGGTCGCTTGCCGCCTCGCTGTACGGGAGCCTCGCCGCGCAATCGAACGGCCGCATCGATATCGGCCTGGGTCGCGGCGACAGCTCGCGCCGCGTGATGGGCAAGAAGCCGGCGTCGATGGATCGCGTGGCGGCCTTCACGCAGGCCGTCAAGGGCATGGTGCGCGGCGACGAGGTGATGTATGAAGACGCGCAGGCGCCGGTCAAGTTTCCGTGGGCCAATGGCTACGAACTGCCGGTGTGGATCGCGGCGTATGGTCCGCTCGCGCTCAAGTGCGCGGGCGAGCATGGCGACGGCGTGATCCTGCAGCTCGCCGATCCGGGGCTGTGCAAGTGGTTCACGGACCAGGCGGTGTCGGCGGGCAAGGAGGCCGGGCGAGACATGTCGAAATACCAGGTTCAGGCGGCCGCGCCGGCGTACTTCGGCAACATGGACGAGTGCATCGAGGCCACCAAATGGTTCCCGGCGATGGTCGGCAACCACGTGGCGGACATCGTGGACAAGTATGGCAAGGACTCGAAGCTGGTGCCGAGGAGCCTGACCTCGTACATCGAGAAGCGCCGTGGCTACGACTACTCCAAGCATGGCCAGAGCGACAACCCGTACCTGGACTTCATCACGCCGGACGTGGTGGAGAGCTTCTGCGTGCTGGGCACGCCCGAGCAGCACATCGAGAAGATCGGCAAGCTCAAGGCGGCCGGCGTGACGCAGTTCAACATCTATCTCGACAACGGCAACGAGGCGCAGATCATCGAGACCTACGGCGACAAGGTCATTCCGGCGTTTCGTTGA
>NZ_BAYD01000293.1 GCF_000685075.1 Paraburkholderia oxyphila NBRC 105797 | reverse complement strand
GCGTGAACCACGATATCCTGATGAGCCGGGTGGCAAGCCGGATCAGCGACAAGCGTCTGCTGAAGCTGATCCGTGCGTTCCTGACGGCAGGCGTGATGGAGCACGGGCTGGTTGGTGCAACAGACGAAGGCACGCCACAAGGCGGTCCCCTGTCGCCGCTGTTATCCAATCTGATGCTCGACGACCTTGACAAGCTGCTTGAGCAACGCGGACTGCGGTTCGTGAGGTACGCCGACGACTGTAACGTCTATGTACGTAGCGAACGTGCGGGCCAGCGAGTGATGATGGGCCTCAAAGCCTTCCTCACTGGCAAGCTCAAGCTGACGGTCAACGAGGCGAAGAGCGCGGTCGCACGGCCTCGCACGCGGAAGTTTCTGGGATTCACTCTCTCGGGCGGAAAACAGACCAAAAGGCGCATTGCGCCCAAGGCACTGGCCCGCTTCAAGGAGCGCATCCGGGAACTGACTCAGCGCAACCGAGGCAACAGCATCGAGCAGTTGATGGAGCGGCTAAAACGCTACCTCACCGGGTGGCGCGGCTACTTCGGCTTCTGCGAGACGCCCAGTACGTTACAGCGACTGGATGAGTGGGTACGTCGACGCGTTCGCTGCATCTTCTGGAAACAGTGGGGCAACAACCGCAACAGGTTCCGGGAGTTGACGGGTCGCGGAGTTGACCGGGAACTGGCCGCCCAGACGGTCGGCTCTCCCCACGATGCATGGCGCCTGAGTAATAGTCCGGCCCTGAAACGTGCACTCACCAACCGCTATCTTGGTGCCCTCGGCCTTCCATCGTTGCGACCATAGCCGATCAACCAATCCGAGCCGCCGTGTACGGACCCGTACGCACGGTGGCGTGGGAGGGGTCGGGCCGTGAGGCCTGCCCCTATCCCGAT
>NZ_BAYD01000294.1 GCF_000685075.1 Paraburkholderia oxyphila NBRC 105797 | reverse complement strand
GTGATCGGTGAGAAACAGGTGCACGGCCGTCATGCTGCAATCCACCTTCATGAAGCCCTTCACGCGCCCCGTGTCCACCGACACCGCGCCATAGTTTTCGGGGTCGATCGGCACGACATTCATCTTCGGATAGTCCTCGTTGTAGCCCTGGTTGTAGCGGCGCAGCATCCCGGAGTACGACTGCACCGACACCACACCCGGCTCGGTGCGCATCGCGCTCGTGAAGTCGTCCTCGTAGAGGCCGACCGCGGGGTTGTCGCACGCCTTGCCCGTCGATTCGATCGCCACCGTAAGCCAGTCGAGGCCGATGTCGTAGCTCGACGCAATCGACGTGGCATCGCGGTTGAAGCGCGCATCCGCACGCAGCTCCGGCGCTCCGGGCTGGAGCGTGCCGATCACTCGGTCACGGCTTTGCCATGCGGCCAGTGCGAACACCACCAGCGTCAATGCCACGGTGAGGCCCGCATACTTCGGCTCGGCAATGCGTGCGAGCCCGCGCAGCCACGTGGAGCGCTGTTCGCTGCGCTTCAGCGCGCTGTCCGCATAGGCTTTCGTGAAGTTGAAGCACGAAGCCGCGACCGGCAGCAGCACGAGATTCGTCACGATCTTGTAGGCCACGCCGAGCGAGGCCGTGATGGCCAGCTCGCGCACCATCTGGATCGGGATCAGCAGCAGCGTGATGAACGAGACGAATGCCGTCACGAGCGCCAGCACGCCCGGAATCAGCAGACCACTGAAGCTGTGGCGCGCCGCGTCGAATGCGCTGTGGCCATGCGCGATCTCGCGCACAATGAAATTGACCTGCTGCACGCCATGCGAGACGCCAATCGCGAACACGAGGAAGGGCACCAGCACCGCGAGCGGATCCAGACCGAAACCCAGCAGCTTCAGC
>NZ_BAYD01000295.1 GCF_000685075.1 Paraburkholderia oxyphila NBRC 105797 | reverse complement strand
ATGGTCGGTCAGGAACAGGTGCACAGCTGTCATGCTGCAATCCGCCTTCATGAAGCCCTTCACGCGGCCCGTGTCCACCGACACCGCGCCGTAGTTCTCGGGGTCGATCGGCACGACATTCATCTTCGGATAGTCCTCGTTGTAGCCCTGGTTGTAGCGGCGCAGCATCCCGGAGTACGACTGCACCGACACCACACCCGGCTCGGTGCGCATCGCGCTCGTGAAGTCGTCCTCGTAGAGGCCGACCGCGGGGTTGTCGCACGCCTTGCCCGTCGATTCGATCGCCACCGTGAGCCAGTCGAGGCCGATGTCGTAGCTCGACGCGATCGACGTGGCATCGCGGTTGAAGCGCGCATCCGCACGCAGCTCCGGCGCTCCGGGCTGGAGCGTGCCGATCACGCGGTCACGGCTCTGCCATGCGGCCAGTGCGAACACCACCAGCGTCAATGCCACGGTGAGGCCCGCATACTTCGGCTCGGCAATGCGCGCGAGCCCGCGCAGCCACGTGGAGCGCTGTTCGCTGCGCTTCAGCGCGCTGTCCGCATAGGCTTTCGTGAAGTTGAAGCACGAAGCCGCGACCGGCAGCAGCACGAGATTCGTCACGATCTTGTAGGCCACGCCGAGCGAGGCCGTGATGGCCAGCTCGCGCACCATCGGAATCGGAATCAGCAGCAGCGTGATGAACGACACGAATGCCGTCACGAGCGCCAGCACGCCAGGAATCAGCAAGCCGCTGAAGCTATGGCGCGCCGCGTCGAACGCGCTGTGGCCATGCGCGATCTCGCGCACAATGAAATTGACCTGCTGCACGCCATGCGAGACGCCAATCGCGAAGACGAGGAAAGGCACCAGCACCGCGAGCGGATCCAGTCCGAAGCCCAGCAGCTTCAAG
>NZ_BAYD01000296.1 GCF_000685075.1 Paraburkholderia oxyphila NBRC 105797 | reverse complement strand
GCGGTCACGCCCATGCGGCCCACCACCGGCGCGTTGAACTTGCGGTGCGCGAGCAGCGAGAGGCCGTACCACTGCGCATTGCCGCCGTTGAACGCGGCGCGCTGCTGCTGGCCGTAGTCGAGTTCGGCGTTGTACTGGATGTCCGCGAGCGTGTAGGTCGCATCCATTTCGCCGAAGAAGAAGTAGCCGCCCGAGCTCGTCGCCTGGCCGCCCGGACCGTAGACGATCTGGCCCGTGGTCGGGTCGGTCGCGCTCGACAGCGTCTGGCGGCCCACGTTGAACGATCCACCGATATCGAGTGCGCTCGACCACGTGTAGTCGGCGCGCGCCGTGAAGGTCGGGATCTTGTTGCTCGTCGTGATGGGGTCGCCCAGCGCGTTCGTGCCCGTCTGCGTGACCGCGCCGTAGGTGCGGTACTGCTCGTTGCCGACCATGAACTTGAACGCCCACTGGCTGCTGTCGGGCGAGTAGTTCCAGCCCACGCCCACATAGCTGCCCGGATCCGAGAAGTCGTAGAGCAGGTTGTGCGTGAGGGTGAGCATCTGGTTCGACTGCTGCACCTCATAGCCGCCGAAGCTCGGCATGAGACCGGCCACGAACGTGCCCGTGGCGGTCACCGGCACCGTGATGACCGCCGTGTTCAGGATGTTGTTGCCGATGTCGCCATGCTCGTTGGCCAGCAGCGTGATGCCGTTGCCGCGGTTGGGCATGAGCGTGATTTCGGCCGAAGGCGCCATCGGGCCGACACCGAAGGTCTTCTTGATGTCGAGGTAGAGGTCGCCGAACGTGCTGTTAAAGTAGTTGTACGAACTTTCGTGGTTCGCGAACAGGAACGACGAGGTGCCGGGGGCGCGGTTGT
>NZ_BAYD01000297.1 GCF_000685075.1 Paraburkholderia oxyphila NBRC 105797 | reverse complement strand
GCGTGTTAGGAACTTTGGATAATCGGCGCAGCATGAACGAGCATCAACATGGCGAAGACGACGAAGTGCAGACCTGCCAAGGTTTCGGGCAGGCGCTCGTAGTCGCGAGCCAGTCGCCGGAACCGGTTGAGCCAACCGAAACTGCGCTCGACCACCCAGCGACGCGGCAGCAGCACGAAGCCCTTTTTCGCCTCGGGCAGCTTGATGACCTGCAGTTCGATGCCTTCGTCACGCGCGGCCTGCGCCGCATCCTCGCCTGTATAGCCTTGGTCAGCGAATGCCAGCTTCACTGTCTGGCCCGTTACCTGCTGAACCTGACGGGCAAGCTCGGCCACCTGCGCGCGCTCCTGCTCGTTGGCCGGCGTAATGTGCACAGCCAGCAGATTGCCCAGCGTATCGACGGCCATGTGAACCTTGCTGCCACGCTTGCGCTTATAACCGTCGTAGCCCGAACGCGGGCCGCTTTCGCACGTGGACTGCAACGTGCGTCCATCCAGGATAACCGCGCTCGGTTGCCCCTGACGCTCTTGAGCCACACGCAGCACGGAACGCAAGTCGTTGACCATCGCCTCGAAACAACCCGCGTTCAGCCACCGTTGTGTTTGCTGATAGACCAGTTCCCACGGCGGAAAGTTGGTCGGCAGCATACGCCACGAAGCACCGGCTCGCGCCATCCAGCGCAGAGCGTTGAACATTTCGCGAAGTCCGTATCGGCGTTGCGGTGCGTCTTCGTTCATCAAGGTCAGATACGCAACGGCGAAGCTCCACTCTTCGTCCGTCACGTCCGTCGGGTATGGCTTTCGTGGTGTCATCACACCAGGATACCAGGTCCGACTGAAAGTGCCTAACACCCT
>NZ_BAYD01000298.1 GCF_000685075.1 Paraburkholderia oxyphila NBRC 105797 | reverse complement strand
CGCGAACTCGGCTTGCGTGTCCAGCATGATGTCGATGGCCTGACGGCCATAGGTCTGCATCTTGTCTGCCACCGGCGCGGCGAGGCTGTTCTGCAGTGCGAGCCAGTCTTGCGGCTCCTTCACCGACAACGACTTCTGCGCAAGATCGAACGTCTCCGTGAGTGTCGCCCGGATCGTCTGCACGTTCAGTGCAGCCAGCTTTTCGATACCCTCGACCGTCTTGTTGCTCAGGTCAAAAAAGCGCTCAAGACTGGCATTCCGGATTTCAGTCACCTGTTCCTGAGTCAGCATGGTGAGACTCCTGTATGGGCGATCCGGCGCAGGCACCGTCCAACTCGGGCCAGGTGACATGGGACAGCGGGATCGCAGAGTGAATCGATGATGCGCGCAAGTCGTGGCAAGCGCATGACCGGTGGGCTGCAGGCGGTGAATTCAGGGGAATCCGGCCTGCGGTGATGTCGTCGGAATCAGCCGTCAGCGCAACCTGTCACGGTGCGCATGACGTGACTGCATTGAGACAGTCGATCCCGGGGCAGTCCAGACCGTTATCGCTCAGTGTTTTCGGGCAAAGGCCCGAAGCACCGAATCGCCGTCGCGGGTGAGGCGGGGGCGCTGGGCGCCGTTCACATGCTGTTCCAGGGCGACCAGTTGCCGTTCCAGCAGGGTGTCAAGCTCTTCGCGGTTCAGGTCAATCTGCTCGGGCGCGGACTTGACCAGCATCAGTGTCGCGAATTCGTGAGGGCTCAGCATCGAAGTGTCTCCGATTTATCTGGATTCAACATTGCCGGGAAGCATCAATTACCGCTGACGCGCCCGGAACGCCCCTGTTCGGTAGCTTTTT
>NZ_BAYD01000299.1 GCF_000685075.1 Paraburkholderia oxyphila NBRC 105797 | reverse complement strand
AGATATAGGTCGGGTCGATATAGCCCGTGACCGAGAGGCCCGCGATCGGGCCGGTGTTGGCCGCGTCGGAGAGCGAATCCACCTTCAGCTGCTGGCTCGCGATCTGCTGCTTCATCGAGTCGACGTCGTCGTTGGTCAGGTGCGCAGGCTGCTTGCCGTAGTCGGGCGAGGACATGTCCACTTCCTGCGCAGGCGCTGCCGCGGCAACCGTGGCGGCTGCGCCCGTGGAGGCGCCCGCGCTCTTCGCCGTGCCCTTCGCGCCCGTGTTCGATGCGCAAGCTCGTTCTTGAGCGATTTCACCTCTTTTTGCAGCGCGTTGAGCTGCTGCTGCAGGGCCTTGATCTGATCGCTGGTCGAGTCCGCAAAAGCGAGCCCTGGCAGTGCCCCGGCCACCAGCAGACAGATTAACTTCTTCTTCATCAGGATTCTCCTTATGGATCGTTATGGCAAGCGCCCCGGCGTGTCTTTCCCCTGTGCCGCTGGGCGTTGCACGCGGCGCGCGCCGCAGCCTGCGAGCCGCGCGCGCCGCTTCAAGTGGACTGCGTTCTGTGGACTGCGACCCGGCGATCAGGCTGCGCGCCGGCCAAGCGGAGCGCCGACCGCACCCGCCGGTGCGCCCTGCACGGCGCCCTGCACCGCTTCCGAGGGATCGGGCTGCACGAAGGCCATCTGCATGTCGCGCATGCGCTTGCGTTCGCGGGCCGACATGATGTAGTTGGCTGCGACCACGCCAATCGTCACCGCGCTGATGAAGAGGGTCGCGAGTGCATTCATCTCCGGATTCAGA
>NZ_BAYD01000300.1 GCF_000685075.1 Paraburkholderia oxyphila NBRC 105797 | reverse complement strand
CCCTCCATCCGGCTTGGGTATCTCGACCCGTCTCACAGGTTGGGGCTGGTAGGTGCCTTCCAGCAGTGAGGCCCGTATCGTCGGCCAATGCTCCCGCAGGTACGCCGGTAATGCCTGAACTGTCATGCCGTCCACGCCCGGTGCACCCTTGTTCGCTTTCACACGCTTCAACGCCTGCTTCAGGTTCTCCCTTTCGCAGACTTCTTCCATCAGTCGGTCACACGCCGACGGGCTTTCGGGCTCGGGGTTCGCCGCCACAGGTTCAGCCCCTCGATCTGCGGCTATCGGGGCTTCACCCCTGCCTCCGCTGCCGAGGACGCGATGCGTTTTCTGCTGCGCTCCCATGTCGAGTTCTCCGGCTTACTCGCCGCTCCTTTCCGTTCAGGCCTTCAGACGTAACCACCGCCCTACTATGCCTTCTGCTGACTCCTGCACGGCGATCAACAACCCTTGCGAGCTGTTCAGTCCCGATTCCAGGACGCCGGGCAGGCCTCCCGAGGTAAGCACAGCCGCCTTCACCACACACCCGCCAGATCTACCACCCAGGCCCTTGATGGTCATGGACTTCGCAATCACGTGCTTGCTCGTCCGGCCTGGTAGGCCTCATATCTGGTTTCTGTTCGTCAGGTCGTGGCTTTGCTACACGCTTCCTTCAGACCCCGCCTCACGACGACGCCCTTGCGTTTCGCTAATCCTTCACCACCATCAGGCTGGATAGGGGACTTTCACCCCCAAGCTGTTGTGCATGCTCGGCACACACGAAAAAAAA
>NZ_BAYD01000301.1 GCF_000685075.1 Paraburkholderia oxyphila NBRC 105797 | reverse complement strand
AAGGGGAGCAGGTCTACACCGACGAATACGGGAGGCACAAGGTGCAGATCCAGGGGCTCGCCAGCGCCGACCATGCGCACGCCAGCGGCGCAGGCACGAGCGGCACGCCGGCGGACAGCGCGTGGGTGCGGATGCTGTCGGGCTGGGCGGGCGACTGCTTCGGCCAGCAGATGCCGCTGCGAGCGGGCATGGAGGTCCTGCTGGACTTTGCGAACGGCGATCCCGACAAGATGTATATCGCGGGAGTGCTAAGCAATGGCCACAACATGCCGGCGACGTTCAGCGGTACTGGCAGTCTGCCGGGCAACCGCTACCTATCGGGCATGCGCTCACGCGAAATCAGCGGCCGGCGGTACAACCAGCTGCGCCTGGACGATACGCCCGCGCAGATCAGTGCGCAGCTGGCGAGCGAGCATGCGGCGTCGCAGCTGAACCTGGGGTATCTCACGCACCCACGCGAGAATGGGCAAGGCGTGAAGCGGGGCGAGGGCGCGGAGCTGGCCACGGATGCCGCTGCGGCGCTGAGGGCCGCGCAGGGCATGATGCTGACGACTTACGCGTATATGCAGGCGGGCGGTGATCAGCTCGACCGGCAGGAGCTGCTGCAGTTGCTTGGCGAATGCATGGAGCTGTTCAAGGCGCTGGGCGACTATGCCGGGCAGCACGGCGGACAGGCGGCCGATGCGGGTGGCCAGACGACCGTTGCGGACGCATTCAAAAGCTGGTCGCCTGGCGTCGGGA
>NZ_BAYD01000302.1 GCF_000685075.1 Paraburkholderia oxyphila NBRC 105797 | reverse complement strand
TGTGAATGCACAGGCCAGGATACACAACGGCACGCAAAACGGCGCACAGAACGGCACGCAAAACGGCGCACAAAACGGGACGCAAAAGAGCACGCAAGGGAGCAAGCAGCGATGAGCCAGAAGAACCGACTCGGCGCCGGCGGGCGCATCAACCGCGCGATTCCGCTGACCTTCACGTTCAACGGGCGCACGTACCAGGGCTATCAGGGCGACACGCTCGCCTCGGCGCTGCTCGCCAACGACGTGCACTTCGTCGCGCGCAGCTTCAAGTACCACCGCCCGCGCGGCATCGTGACGGCCGACGTGGCCGAGCCGAATGCCGTGGTCCAGCTCGAGCGCGGCGCCTACACCGTGCCGAACGCGCGCGCCACCGAAATCGAGCTCTATCAGGGGCTCATCGCGACCAGCGTGAACGCGGAGCCGAGCCTCGAGCACGACCGCATGGCGGTGAACCAGAAGTTCTCGCGTTTCCTGCCCGCCGGCTTCTACTACAAGACCTTCATGTGGCCGCGCAAATGGTGGCCGAAGTATGAAGAGAAGATTCGCGAGGCCGCGGGTCTGGGCAAGGCGCCCGAAGTGCGCGACGGCGACCGCTACGACAAGTGCTTCGCGCATTGCGACGTGCTGGTGATCGGCGGCGGCCCCACGGGCCTCTTGGCCGCGCATACGGCGGGCCTGGCCGGCGCGCGTGTGATTCTCGTCGACGACCAGCGCGAGCTGGGCGGCAA
>NZ_BAYD01000303.1 GCF_000685075.1 Paraburkholderia oxyphila NBRC 105797 | reverse complement strand
GGATTTATCCAGTCCCGATTACCCCGGAGAATGGCCTCACTCGCGCCACACTGTGCGCCCCAACTAAAGCCTGAGACCACGATGACCACAATCCTGCAAATCAATTCCGCCGCCCGCTCGCAAGGCGCCCAGTCGACGCTCCTCGTCAACGAACTGACGGAGAAGTTGCAACAATCGAATCCGGGTGCGCAAGTCGTCACGCGCAATCTGCAGGCCGAGCCGCTGCCGCACCTCGACGACGCCATTCTTGGCGCGTTCTTCACGCCGGCCGAGCAGCGCACGCCGGAGCAACAGGCGATCGCCGCGCGCAGTGAAGCGCTCATCGCAGAACTGCAAGCCGCGGACGTTATCGTGATCGGCGCGCCGATGTACAACTTCGGCATCTCGTCGCAACTGAAGACGTACTTCGACTTCATCGCGCGAGCCGGCATCACGTTCCAGTACACCGCAAACGGCCCCGAAGGCCTCGTTACGGGCAAGAAGGTTTACGTTGTCACGGCGCGCGGCGGCAAATATCACGGCACTCCGCACGACAGTCAGACGCCGTACCTGAAGTCGTTCCTCGGCTTCCTCGGCATGACCGATGTGAGCTTCATCCACGCTGAAGGCCTGGCGATGGGCGCGGACGCAGCGAGCGCGGCGCTCGCTTCCGCTCGCCAAGCGATTGCCGCCGTGTAAGGACTGCCCTCTCGCCGCCGCC
>NZ_BAYD01000304.1 GCF_000685075.1 Paraburkholderia oxyphila NBRC 105797 | reverse complement strand
GGTGAACGCACAGGCCAGGACACAAAACGGCGCACAAAACGGGACGCAAAAGAGCACGCAAGGGAGCAAGCAGCGATGAGCCAGAAGAACCGACTCGGCGCCGGCGGGCGCATCAACCGCGCGATTCCGCTGACCTTCACGTTCAACGGGCGCACGTATCAGGGCTATCAGGGCGACACGCTCGCCTCGGCGCTGCTCGCCAACGACGTGCACTTCGTCGCGCGCAGCTTCAAGTACCACCGTCCGCGCGGCATCGTGACGGCCGACGTGGCCGAGCCGAATGCCGTGGTGCAGCTCGAGCGCGGCGCCTACACCGTGCCGAACGCGCGCGCCACCGAAATCGAGCTCTATCAGGGGCTCATCGCGACCAGCGTGAACGCGGAGCCGAGCCTCGAGCACGACCGCATGGCGGTGAACCAGAAGTTCTCGCGCTTCCTGCCCGCCGGCTTCTACTACAAGACCTTCATGTGGCCGCGCAAATGGTGGCCGAAGTATGAAGAGAAGATTCGCGAGGCCGCGGGTCTGGGCAAGGCGCCCGAAGTGCGCGACGGCGACCGCTACGACAAGTGCTTCGCCCATTGCGACGTGCTGGTGATCGGCGGCGGCCCCACGGGCCTCTTGGCCGCGCATACGGCGGGCCTGGCCGGCGCGCGCGTGATTCTCGTCGACGACCAGCGCGAGCTGGGCGGCAG
>NZ_BAYD01000305.1 GCF_000685075.1 Paraburkholderia oxyphila NBRC 105797 | reverse complement strand
AAATATAGGTCGGGTCGATATAGCCCGTGACCGAGAGGCCCGCGATCGGGCCGGTGTTGGCCGCGTCGGAGAGCGAGTCCACCTTCAGCTGCTGTCCCGCGATCTGCTGCTTCATCGCGTCGACTTCGTCGTTGGTCAGGTGCGCAGGCTGCTTGCCGTAGTCGGGCGAGGACATGTCCACTTCCTGCGCAGGCGCCGCCGCGGCAACCGTGGCAGCCGCGCCCGTGGAGGCGGCGGCGCTCTTCGCCGTGCCCTTCGCGCCCGTGTTCGACGTTGCAAGCGCGTTCTTGAGCGATTTCACCTCTTTTTGCAGCGCGTTGAGCTGCTGCTGCAGGGCCTTGATCTGATCGCTGGTCGAGTCCGCAAAAGCGAGCCCTGGTAGTGCCCCGGCCACCAGCAGGCAGATTAACTTCTTCCTCATCGAGTTGTCTCTTCCAGTCATTGTTGCAAAAGCCCCTGGACGGGGCAGGTCGTCCTCAGGTCGCCGTGCCACGCCCGAAGGAGCGGTTAGCTGCCGGCGCAATGGCACCCACGGGTGTGTCAGCCGGACCGGGCTGCACGAAGGCCATCTGCATGTCGCGCATGCGCTTGCGTTCGCGGGCCGACATGATGTAGTTGGCTGCGACCACGCCAATCGTCACCGCGCTGATGAAGAGGGTCGCGAGTGCATTCATCTCCGGATTCAGG
>NZ_BAYD01000306.1 GCF_000685075.1 Paraburkholderia oxyphila NBRC 105797 | reverse complement strand
GTGACCGCCTTGAGGAAGCGCGATGGCCAGACCATCAACCAGACCTTCGACGCGCTTGACCGGCTCGCGACGCGCACGTTCCCGGGTTCCACGGGCAACGTTCAGTACAGCTACGATCTGCGCGGGCTGAAGACGGCGTCGCAGTACAGCGACGGCAGTCACACGGTGACGAACAGCTACGATGGACTCGGGCGTCTGACGCAGACCAGTGCGGCGGGCCGGGCGCTGCGCTACACGTACGACGCGGCGGACAACGTGACGGATATCGCGTGGCCAGACGGCTTCCATGTCGGCACGAGCTACGACACGTATCGCCGGCCGACGCAGTTGCTGGAAAACGGCACGGTGAACCTGGCGAAGTACACGTACGATGCGATGAACCGGCGCACGCAGGTGGACCTGGGCAACGGCACGCGTACGGAGGTGACGTACGATCCGCAGGGCTGGGTGTCGAACCTGAACCACCGGTTCACGAGCAGCACGGAAGACTGGCTGTCGACGTTCACGCGCAACCAGCTTGGTGACATCAAGCAGGCGAAGGTGACGAACAACCGGTACGGGTGGATGCCGGCGGCGTCGAGCACTACGTACACGGCGAATGCGCTGAACCAGTACACGGGTGCCC
>NZ_BAYD01000307.1 GCF_000685075.1 Paraburkholderia oxyphila NBRC 105797 | reverse complement strand
CCCCCGGCATCCCCGGACAGGATCGCGTCGGCGAGCGCGGCCTTCCGTTCCTGCATGGCGACGATTTTTTCTTCCACGCTGCCGGCCGTGATCAGCTTGTAGACGAACACGGGCTTGTCCTGTCCAAGACGGTGTGCGCGGTCGGTGGCCTGGTTCTCGACGGCCGGATTCCACCACGGATCATATTGGATGACGGTGTCGGCCGCGGTCAGGTTCAGCCCCACGCCTCCAGCCTTCAGGCTGATGAGGAAGAGCGGCACCTCGCCCTGCTGGAAGCGGCGGACCGGGGCCGCACGATCGACTGTCTCGCCGGTCAGGACAACGTAGGGAATCCCGGCCCTGTCGAGTGCGGAAGCGATGAGATCGAGCATGCTGGTGAACTGCGGGAAGAGCAGGATGCGGCGACCTTCCTCAATGAGTTCAGGCACCATCTCAGCAGGCGGTGCTGCACCGCACAAGCGTGTCCAGCCGCGGCCAAGAATGCCGGCCACGAATAAACCCGCAAGCACCCTCATTCGTCCATGACGAGCTTGTCTGGATCGTCGAAGGTCCGCATCGCGATCCATCCGGACATCGTGAAACCGATCCCGGCGAGCAGCGCAATCAAC
>NZ_BAYD01000308.1 GCF_000685075.1 Paraburkholderia oxyphila NBRC 105797 | reverse complement strand
CCGCGATATCGGCGCCCATCTGGGAGACCTCGACTTCCGATGTCGTGAGGCTCGCGATCGGCATTTTCTTCGGATCGAGGCCCGCCTCGGCATAGGCGCGATAGAAATCCTGGGTGGCGTTGCCGACCACCGTCGAAAAGATGAAATCGGGTGCTTTTTTCTTGATGTCCGAGACGATCTCCATGAATTCGGCCCCGGTCGCGTTCAGCGGAACATAGCGATCGGCGAGTACCGCACCGCCTTGCCGCTGCATTACGAGCTCCGACATGATGCGGTTGGATTCGTATGGATAGATGTAATCGGAGCCGATCATGTACACGCGCGGACCAAACGTCGATGTCATGAACTCGGCGACCTGCACGGCATTCTGGTTTGGTGCCGCGCCGGTGTAGATCAAGTTGTTCGAATACTCGAACCCCTCGTACAGCGTCGAGTAGAACAGAATGCGGTTCCAGCGCTCGACGACGGGGATCACCGCCTTGCGCGTGCTCGACATGTAGCAGCCGAAGATCACCTTGACCTGATCGG
>NZ_BAYD01000309.1 GCF_000685075.1 Paraburkholderia oxyphila NBRC 105797 | reverse complement strand
TAAAGCGCGTAAGGCACGCCAAGCACGCAAGCCCACGACGCCACCGAAACACTCATTTGTGCCTCATGCGGCACACCAATGAGCATCACCCACGCGCCGTGGACATTCTTGTCTAGTCAACAAGAGCACCATTTGGTGTTCGACCCCATCGTTTCCCTTTATTTTCGCCAGAAAAAGCCCGCCAGGGTAATTCCCTAGGCTCAATCCATCAAAACGAGTTGTATATACAACTTGCCAGAGGTAGACTAGCTCTCACGTTGCAGCGACACCGCTTCAGGTCACCGCCCGGTATGGGCAGACAGGCCGCGCCGCGCAAGAAACCCCATCCCGAGACGAACGAACGCCATGAACCATCCCAACTTCACCGATCCCCGCCTCGACCCGTCCCGCACGATCCGCGCGCCGCGCGGCAGCGAGAAGGTGTGCAAGACCTGGCTGGCCGAAGCCGCCTACCGCATGATCCAGAATAATCTGGACCCGGAAGTGGCTGAGCATCCGCACGCGCTCGTCGTA
>NZ_BAYD01000310.1 GCF_000685075.1 Paraburkholderia oxyphila NBRC 105797 | reverse complement strand
GTTTTCCCGCGTACGCGTGTCGTGCCTCTGCCGTACAATGAATTCGCTGCATCGCAGCAATGGCGATTGGCCCGAGCGGGCCGTCCGTATCTCCGCCAGGTTCCCTCCTGATATCCACGGTCTCACCTCCATGGGGCAGTGATGAGCACGCCTATTCCCGAACAGTTGGTCACCGCGCAGAAAGCCGGTTTGGAGAGATTCTTTGGTCTCGCGACGAGGACCGTCGAGAGCATCGAAAAGCTCGCTGAACTGAATTTGCGGGCAGTCAAATCGACCCTTGCAGACAATCAGGACCTCCTGACCCAATCACTGTCTGTTCGCCAGCCGCAAGAGTGGTTTGCCCTGACGGCGGGCCTGGCCCAGCCCACAGTGGCAAAGGCGTTTCCTCGTGCCGCAAGATAAAGACTCAATGCAGGTCGTGGAATATGCCGCGTGGGGCCGAACGGCTTGCTGATTTGGCCAACTAGGCGGCTGAAATCACAAAACGAACGATCGTTCGAAAAT
>NZ_BAYD01000311.1 GCF_000685075.1 Paraburkholderia oxyphila NBRC 105797 | reverse complement strand
CTTCCAGTCGGTGTCGACATTGCGGCCACCGCCGGCCGGCGGATCGTCCGAGCCATCCTTGGGTCGGAAGCTCTTGTGGCTGGCCCATGCCTGGATCAGCGTGCCATCGACCGAGAAGTGCTCTCTGGACAGCAGCCCTTGCTTGTCGGCCAAGCTCATGACTTCGGTAAAGAACGCTTCCACCACTTCGTGCTCGAGCAGACGATCGCGGTTCTTCGAGAATACCGAGTGGTCCCAGACGGCGTCTTCAATCGCCAGCCCGACGAACCAGCGGAACAGCAGGTTGTAGCGCATTTGCTCCATCAGCATGCGTTCGCTACGCACCGAGTAAAACACTTGCAACAGCAGCGCGCGCAGCAGTTTCTCGGGCGCAATCGATGCTCGGCCGCTGTCTGCATAGATCGTGCTGAACAGTCCATTGAGCCGCTTCAGTGCCTGATTGACCAGCAGCCGAAGCGGCCGCAACGGGTGATCGGCCGGCACGAAGTCTTCCAGCTTCACCG
>NZ_BAYD01000312.1 GCF_000685075.1 Paraburkholderia oxyphila NBRC 105797 | reverse complement strand
GGTCGCGCCCACGGAGCTCGAGGTGCCCTGCGCCATGCCGATCGGGTAACCCAGGCCCGAGTTGTTGTTCAGCCACGGGTAATAGCCCGCCTGGGGCACCTGCGTGACGGTCTGGCCATCGACCGTGCGCGTGATGCCGTGCGTGCTCAGACCGGGGTAGTAGATCCAGGTGAGTTCCCAGGTCAGCGCCGCAGCGTCCGCACCCAGCAGCTTGAGGAACGGGTATTCGCTGCGCGTGAGCGCAAGCAGGCCGTTGAGGTCGTACTGGAACTTCTTCTCGTCGGCCCATTGCTGGCAGTTCACCCCGGCCACGCCATTGGTGTTCAGGTCGAGCGGGCCGCCCGCGCCATAGCAGCTCGACAGCGCTACCGCATCACGCGGCCGGTACGAAAGCTCGGTGCCGATCGCCCAGTCGCCGATACCGAAATTCGCGCTGGCGCCAAAAAGTTGCCGGTTCTCCAGATACGACCAGTCCAGCGTGCCGTTGGCCAGCGAAGAAAGCA
>NZ_BAYD01000313.1 GCF_000685075.1 Paraburkholderia oxyphila NBRC 105797 | reverse complement strand
GGCCAGCAGAGTTTCGCCGGGATGCACGTTGAGTTCCGGGTCGCACGCCCTGTACGATTCAAGGACAGAACAAGATGACTACCCGGACGGGGTTTATTGTGGAAACCATCGGACTCGAATCCCGCCTCGCGCCGGACGGCAAAGGCGTAGTTTTTACACTGTCGGGACGGGGCGGCTCCGTGGAGTGCGTCATCACCCGCGAGGCGCTCGAACAGTATTTCTGGCTACCCCCTGGAGCCGGCGAGGCGCGCGTTCTCCAGGCGTTCACCGACGGCCGCAAGCGCATCGAGGCGGCGGCAAGCCGCAAGATGCTCGTCCATGCGGGTGAGCGCGTTGTGCTGACCGTTGCCGATTTCGGCGACCGGCGGTAACGGCCTGCGCCGGCGTCCTGTGAGCACGCGGAAACCGGTTGACGGGCGCGGTATCGCATCGGGCGTGTATCTCGAACGGCAATTGGCGCACAGAACCACCACCGCGCGACATGCGCCAGCCTTCTGGCTGG